>NZ_JBPWGY010000001.1:0-993793 GCF_051780025.1 Bacillus cereus group sp. BceL062
GATTCAAGATCATCTGTACTTAGTATATGAAGCTATACAAAACGACACCCAAGAAGTAACAAAAATTTTCCTTCGTCTGTTTGATCTCTTACAGAAAAATGGACGGAAATCCCATCGATATGAGAAAAAGACAATCTTTGATATTTTAGGTGTCGTTTATCAGTGTACTGTATCCAATCTAAAACAGAAAACTGCATAATCTTTAAAAATACACCTTATCCAGGTTTATTTGGTATGCGTATTTTTAAAAACAAATAAACAAAATATCAAGCATGTAGGCAACAAGAACGGAAGTTCGCGGAAAATCCAACCTTAGCTTGATGGGCATGTGACGCTACCCCTACTTGACGAAACAAATGATAGGAAATTCATGATGATATATACATATTCATTATTGAAATTAGTAATAATAAAATGTATTATTGAAAAGCACTATTTATAATTCAAGTAATCAAGGCTATGTATCCATAATAATTTGAACATTCAGAAATTATAATATTATCTAAAAATGGGGTGAGGTTAATAAAAACAGTACATATTAAATGGTATGGATTGTATAGTTTAAATGATTTTTATAATAGAGAAGAAGCTTTTAAGAAGGGGATATTTGCAATCTCTAGAGTATATGCTAAGAATGAAACATTAATCTATATAGGAAAAACCAAAAGAAGCTTTATACAAAAGATAAGGGAACTTAATAAGGATTGGATTTTTGATGAAAGCGAATTAAAGATTACATTAGGAATAATAGAGTTTCCTAGTGGTGAAAGTTACTCTGAAAAAAAGGTAAAAGAGATAAAATCCCTTTTGATTTTACGACATACCCCAGTAGAAAACAACACATCTTTATTGTACCATAGAGGGCAGTTTAATTTGAAAATTATAAATAAGGGAAGAAGGGGCTTAATTGTTAAAAAGATTTCTACAGGAGATCTAATGTGGACGTAATTGAAATCACCTTTGAATAAAATTGAAGGTTTCTTACGAACAGATGCTTATCAATTTTTAATGTATTAAAATATTTTTGAATAACATATGTCAGATGCTTGAAAAAACACAAATTTTATTATGATATGAAATCTTGTATGGGAATTGTAATTCATTTCCATCGTTTAATAAAAATATTAAGAATTATAAGAAATGCATAAAGATTAGAAGAGAAAATAAACTCGGAGGTTTAAAAAATGGGACAAGTAAGCAGGTTTCAAGAAAAACAACAAAATCGTCGTAAAAAGGTGATTTTTAATATTGCATTTACTTTGGTATTAGTGACAGTTGGTGTAGTGACATACCAGTTGTTTTCCCCTTCTGATACATCAAAGAAAGCAATTGCTCAAGAAAAGAAAGCAACAAAGATAGAAGAGAAGAAACGTAAAGAGAAAGAAGCAACGCAGTTAGAAGAGAAGAAACGTGAAGAGAAAGAAGCAGCGCAGTTAGAAGAGAAGGAACGTGAGGAGAGAGAAGCGGCACTGTTAGAAGAGAAGAATCGTGAAGAGAGAGAAGCAGCACTGTTAGAAGAGACGAAAAATGAAGAGAAAGAAGCAGCACTGTTAGAAGAGAAACAAAAAGCAGAAAAATCGGTATCTCAAGAAAAGGGTTCTCAAACTAATCCTTCTTGGAAGCCAATTGGTACAAAGCAAGGAACAAAACCTGAAATGAAATTTAAAGAAGGAACAGTAGATTGGAGTGAGATGAAAGAAGCAATTTCTTATGCTGTTGATGTTCCAGAGAGCCAATTGATTTTCGATTTTATTGGGAATAATGGTAATAATAAAGCTTACGGTAATATACGAGATAAACAAAGTAATAAAAAATATAAGGTTGATATTGATTGGGTAGAGAATCAGGGTTGGAAGCCAGTATCTGTCCAAGTGGTAAAATAGATAATAGAATTTTAATTAGGTATTTAAAAGTTTACTTTTGTAAAAGTTCAAAAAAGAGTCCTTATCAATCAGGACTCTTTTTGGTATGTTGACAGCATTAATTACGTTGTACGAGAAAAAAAGAAAGGAATGAAATATTCTCCGCGTAGTAAACGACTTAGTGGTATCAATGTTTATATGACCAACTGATTGCCATTCTACTCTGTTCTTCTACCATGTTTCAAATGCGGCAATTACTTCTTATAAAAAAGAAACGAGAACTGAGTGAGTATAAGGCCATATATATGATTAAAGATTACTTTCTTCTTCTTTTCCGAGCTGTACAGAAACAAAAGCAGCAAGGTTTTTTCGGTTTGTTTAAAGACTAATTAATTGATTAAATGACTCTTCCAAAAAAAACTTAAATCTATTAAATAGTCTAAGCACTCTTTCGTTTTTTTCATATTATATATTGAAAAAAATAATAGAAAGGGTGATCAAATGCCGCCAAAACCAAAACCAAATGATAAAGAAGTTCAAGTGAATAACCCTGTTGTTGATACCGCTAGTTTTCCTAATATTACTCAAAGCGAGACAAGCCTTGCGCGTTTTAAAGATTTTATTTTGTATGGATTTAATGATACCAATAATGCCACAGGGGTAGCTGGGGCATCAAGTTATTCAGGGTTTTCCTTTTCAAAAGATTTAGGTAAAAATTGGACCGATGGTGGGTCAATACCAGCCAATCCTGGAGGTCAAAATTTTGGTGATCCATCTTTAGCAGTTGATAGAAATGGAGTATTTTATTATTCACAAATTGGGGATGAATTGATTGGAGGCAGGCAAGAAGGTGTAATCACTGTTTCAACCGGAACGATCAGTCCAAACAAAACAATAACTATGAACCTTCCTCAAGTTGTTGGGCGAGGGCAGACTCCAGCTGCTAGTGATCCAGGAAATCAAGATAAAGCGTGGATTACAGTAGGTCCTGATGCTGATAATCCAGGAAATGAGGCTTTATATGTTGTATGGACTGACTTTAGCCCTCCTAATGTAGGTACAAAAATTCGTTTTTCAAAATTTGGAACAGGTGTAACATTAACTCCTATTATTCCAAGTCAAACGATTGTCGCTGGGGCTAATGCAGTGTTTGGAGCCTTTCCGGTAGTGGATAAAGCGGGGAATATATATGTTTTTTATGAAAGTCGTTTGCCAGGCACATTTGCTCAGCTAAATACTGCGAACCGTTCCATTCGTATGGCTAAGTCAATCGATGGAGGAAATACCTTCCCAATAAATGTACAAGTCTCTGCTGGCCTATTTGCAGCAGCAGCTACGGATGTTGTACCATGCGGACCAGCCAATGAACTCCGTCCTGTTATATTAACAGAGCAGCAACGGGTGATTAGGATGTTTGAGATCCCTCAAGCAGGTATAGGACCAGATGGTACGATTTATGTAGTATGGAATCAACGTAGAAATATTGGAGGTACAATCTTTATCGATGTCTTTTTATCCTATAGTCAAAACGGAGGAAATAACTGGACTCAAGTGAATATCTCCAATAATTTGCCCCATTCATTCTTTCCATCAGTAGCTGTCAATAAAGAGGGAGCTCATGTTCAATATAACCGCTTTAATGATCCTAATAATGTTGGCGGCATAGGTAATGGAACGTTTGGTGTGTTTATGAAAACTTTCTCTTTTCATAAGGGTGTTGGTAAAGTAGGTAAAGAAAGTATGGTTAGCACTGCATTTTCTCAAGTGCCTAATAATCATATACCAAGCGGCGGGGTTTTCGTGAATTTTGATCCAAGAGTATTTTCTTGTTATATGGGTGAATACAATCAAGTTATTACAGGTCCAGGCCATTCATTGCTCCATGCTTGGGGTGACAATCGAAATATTTTGAACGGACAGAATAATCCTGATGTATTCTTTAGAAAAACCGAGTCAAAGCCATAACCTAGTAAATTTCTCTAATAGGGTTCACCATACATGCCCATCAACTTAAGAAATTGGTAGTTCCCCAAAACGAAGAAAATTTTCGTTTTGGGGATACTTCAAAATATTAGCTTGATGGGCATGGGATAGTAACAACAAAACGCAAATTTCGTACATTAAGCTCATTTTCAAAACGGTTTACCAATAATCGCTATACACCAGCTTGATACAATAATATTTGGTGTGAGTTCAATACATATTATTAAAATTAAGATGGTTTAAGTCGGAGGAAGGTACCTTAGGGTGTCTTTATATATATATATGTTATACCGTCAGCATTCCGGAACAAAACAGGAGGTTCCCTTGCGAGGTTAGGATTCTTCCTTGTACTCGCTACTGATGAAATTACAAATTAACGAATTATATAATTTATTAGACACATTTAAAGAAAAAGAACTATCTATTGGATATAGTGGATTAATAATTTATAGTAATAGTGCATTAGAAAAGGAACAATTGGGGTATAGCATAGATAATAAAGGAGATTGGAGACAGTCTTGGTTTGTCATAGGGCACGAGGAGGAATATGGAAACCCTATCTTTGTAGATATGAGTAGAAGATATTTACCAATATATACTGCGGAACATGGCGAAGGTGAATGGAATCCAAGGATAATAGCATCGTCATTAAAAGGATTTATTAAGACATTAAACTACCTATATGATTTATCAAAAGACAGGGAAAACCCGATTGAAAATAAAGATAATGCTTTATCTGTATGCGATAAAGCAAAACTCCTTACTAAAATCATAATTCAAACAAAGCGACTAAACATCCGTTTTTGGCTAGGATACTTTCTAGAATGAATATTAGAGGGTTAAATTCCGATAACGATAATTATGTAAATGAGCTGTCCATATGGGCAGCTTATTTTATTTTTCCGCATAGCTTACGTTATTTTGAAAAATACTTGCGGTACCTTTACTAGTATTCTTGCATTTAAATTATTTTTAATATATTATATTTATATGTTAATATAAATATAATATGCAAAAATGATTCAAATCTATTAATAAGATGTAAGTCCTTTTCAAAGATAAAAAAATTTTAAATAGAAGTTTATTTACCTTTCAATGATAGGAGTTAATGTTCCTAGAACATAGAGAAACAAGGCGCCATACAGAGTAATCTGACAAACCTGAGAGGTATTGTATGTAGTTTGCTCATCTCATACAAACAAAAGAGCCTTACCTCTCTAGGCAAGACTCTACTAGTTTAGTTGTATAATATTTACATAGTAACTAAGAAACAGAAAACATATAGCACTAAGTAGCAGAACCCTAACATTCCTCCTACAGCTAATACCTGTTTAACCCAACCCTTAAATTTTAGATTACTGTCAATCTCTTGCACTCTTTCCATATTTCCTCCTATTAAGGAGAACCCTTAAAGACTCTCACCTCGCTATGGTACCATTAAAGAATGACTAATAGAGGTCTAATTTTGTCTAAACGTATAAATATGCAATATTGCATACAAAAATGTATTGTTATAATTGTAAGCGCTTACTATAATAAGGGTATCAAGATTAACCACATCTTAATACGAAAAAAGAGGAGAGAATAATATGGAAATCGCAATGGCAGTTTTAAAATTTATAGGTGGAGCAATCCCATTAGTTCAAGAACTTCTAAAAGCATTTATGTAAATTCACTATTTAGCAATTATTTATAAAAATTATCATACAAATGATCTGTATATCAAAAATGAATTGATTTACAGATTATTTGTGTGAGTAAGGTCCCTTTAACATTATTAAGGGACTTTTTTTAATTTCTAAATACTTAAGGTTACGTCACATCAACATCAAATTAAAAGTACTTTTAAAACATTAAAAAGTGCTCTTTATTTATTATAAATATGAAAGTTGATTTTTGAATATTCGTTCATTTTCATTTCAACACATAAATGTTCGTAATTACATACATTCTATTATCGCTAACAATATGATTCTCAAAAAATCCTAAATATTAAAAGCTGTTTGAAAGACATAGATCATCAAGTCAATATTGCAAAAAGCAAACGTCCCGAATGTAAAGAACCTCTTATTATAACAGGTACTCAGTATACAGAAGCGACAACAAAATGGTTAATAAATCTAAATTCCGTATAATTAACAGAACATTTGACCTGTATTCCCCCCTAATGTGCTGTTATAAAATTTCACTTACCATATGTTTAATATGTTTATATAGATAAATAAATGTCAAATCTTGCTTTAATCGCTAATATTGACTAAGATAACTCTTATAACAAAGAGGCCATGTATTATGCGTTTCATAAGTGGAAAGACAAAGAGTTGCATCGTCATCTTTTAGCTAGTTGTTCTAATTTATCCTACATTAACTGCTCGTAAAATCTCAATTGAATCAACTAACAATTAGTGAGGAGAGTAATATTTACTAATGAAAGTGTCATTTTATAATATTGAGTATTTATTTTAGTTTTGCAACGCCCTCATTGTTAATGTTTGATAGATAAATAGGTCAAGAGAAGGGGAATATTAGATTTATGAAACAGAATATAAAAGTTTTAGCTATGGCAGTTGGTCTCACAGTGATGGGATCAACAGTAGCTACTTACACAAGTGCCGATACAGGTTGGAAACAAACTGGATCAGTATGGAATTACTATAATGTAAACGGTGTGAAGCAAACAGGTTGGCAGCAGGTAAACGGAGCATGGTATTACTTCAACGGAAGCGGAGCGATGCAAACAGGTTGGCAGCAGGTAAACGGAGCATGGTATTACTTCAACGGAAGCGGAGCGATGCAAACAAATTGGCAGCAGGTAAACGGAGTATGGTATTACTTTAACGGAAGCGGAGCGATGCAAACAGGTTGGCAACAGGTAAACGGAGCATGGTATTACTTCAACGGAAGCGGAGCAATGCAAACAAATTGGCAGCAGGTAAACGGAGTATGGTATTACTTCAACGGAAGCGGAGCGATGCAAACAAATTGGCAGCAGGTAAATGGAGCATGGTACTACTTCAATGGAAGTGGAGCGATGCAAACAGGCTGGATCCAAGATAATGGTAAACAGTACTACCTTGAAAGTAATGGTGTTTGGAATCCAAATACTACATCTGTAAATAATAATTCACAACCTGATGGGAAACTATTAGACGCATTTCAAAATGAAATAAAAACTCATATTAATAATCAAAAAGAAAATATAACGATGACATACAAATCCAAAAACTCTAATATTAATGAGGTTCTAAACACACTTGTTAAAGAATATGACAAGGCAGTCGAATCTAACGAATATTTGAATCATAATATTTCGCATACGCAATATTCCGTTCGTGGTATTCCAGGAAATTACACGTTTACAGTAAAGATTACATATCGTGAATCCAAAGGACAAACGGACTATGTAAAGGCGCAAGCAAAATCAATTATCAATTCCATTATCAAAGCTGGTATGGATGAACACGAAAAAGTAAAAGTAATCCATGATTATGTTGTAAAGCATGTTTCTTATGATACTTCTTTCCAAGCTTATACAGCATATGAAGCTTTAGCAAACCGCTCTGCTGTTTGTCAAGGGTATGCATTATTAACGTATCAATTGTTAAAAGAGGCTGGAATAGAAACTCATATTGTAACAGGAACTGGAAATGGACAACCACATGCTTGGAATCAAGTGAATATTGAAGGGAAATGGTACCATCTTGATACAACTTTTGATGATCCAATTCCAGATGTGCAAGGACGAGTAACTTATTCATATTATAATCTGTCTGATGAACAAATCGCTAGAAATCATCAGTGGGATCGTAATAAATTTGCGCCGGCAACAACAAACTATGCTAATGAATTAGCAAAAAAAATCCAGTCGGGTAGCTCAAAAACATGGGAATATCAGGAAATATCAAAAGTCATTAAACATTAAAATTTATGTTTTGATGTAACTGTTTTAAAACAATTACTTAGGCATACAGAGATTATGAACCTACAGAGGTAAGTAATATCCGTATGAAAAAGTACATGTATTCACGTTGAGGGTGTTGCAAAACCAAAATGAATATTCTTATAATCAATAAAACTAGTTAAACATAAAATATATAGTGATTTAGTTTTTGTGATAGCAGTGGCTGTTGAAGCTGCAATTTAATTTGTCAAAATGGGATTAGGTTAAAAAAATGAAATAACCTTAGTAGAACAGTTCAATTGATTTGAACTGTTCTACTTGTGTTTGTAAGGTAAACGTCAAGTAACTCCAAAATATACAATAAAACTGGATTTTGGAGTTGTTTTTTGTGTGCTTCACTTGTTTCCATAATGGTTACTTCAGCTGGTTTGATGTACATCCGAGGGTTTATTAATAAAGGGGGCTAGATCATAAGGGATGGGCATTGGAAGGTCCAGAGCTATTATGGCCAATTTGGGGATTAGCTCTGTTTGGCGCTACAATTGCTTATTATTATCGGAGGTGTGGTATGTGCAAATATTGCAAACGGATATAAAGTGAACATTTATTAAGTGTGGAAGTGTATTGCCAATGAATAGCAGGATAAATAATTTGTTACAGGAAAACAAAGCTCTTTTATAATTTAATTTTGACGGAATCGATACTTTTTTCCTTTTATCAGCTTGTGAAGTAGTATGGAAATTAGATTTATAATATAAAAGTCAGGCTAAAGTAATTGCAATAAGAAATTTGAATAGTAATCTTAAGTAAATAAAAAAGAGAGAAGAGCTCACAAATGTTCTTCTCTCTTTTTAAATCTAATTAGGGTTTCCATAACTGTAGATATCGATGGTGTAAATTAGTGAATATTGTCAAAGTAGTACTTCAAGTTAAGAGTATAAAAAGAAGTTTCTTTTTTCTGAAAATGTATATTAATACAAAATTAATTATTAATATCAATAAATGATTTTATGTTTCATTAATGGATTCATTGTCATCTACATTTATTATTTATTGCAACAGCTTTCATTTCCAAAATTAGATGTTTTAACAAAGGACAATATAAGTATCATTATAATGATTTTCCAATATAATCAATGTGTTAATGAAAGGAACTCTGTGTTATTTTTGCTTTTCTAGTAACTAATACAGCTTCAAACAAAGGACACAATTGCTACATGCTAAGTGTAATCTATTACTCATTCAAGATTCTGTTTATTCAATCTTTCTAAAAATAAAAAAATATTGAGCTCATAAATATACAAGCTATAATGAGGGCGTCGAGAGAGAATTTATTACCTTTAGAGAAAGTATCAAACCTAGTTTTTTGCAAAAATTCTAATGACATTGCAAGTAATCTTTTAAAATTGGACATACTGACATGATTACTCTAAGAAAGGTATGTGATTAAAAGGAAGTGTATTTGACACGAGAATGAAAACGTATTCAATGAGGTCTTGTTTTGAATCAGTCATTTTAATAACTTAGATTCGACTGCAATTAAAAATAACAAATTATGGGGGTGTTTATATGAATATGAATGTAGCATCTATTAAAGAAAAAAAGATTGTTAAATACAAAAGTTGTTTTGATGTGATTGGGCCAATAATGATAGGTCCTTCAAGTTCACATACTGCAGGTGCCTTGGCTATTGGAACAGTTGCCAATAAATTATTTCAAGGTCTTCCAAAAAAAGTTGTGGTAAAGTATTATGAATCATTTGCTGAAACCCATAAAGGTCACGGAACTGATTTTGCAATTATTGCTGGGATATTGGGATTTGCTGCCGATGACAGCAAAGTGCCAGATGCTATTAAAATAGCAGAATCTAAAGGAATTGACATTACCTTTATTGAAAAAGCGGGTGATAGTCCTGCTGGTCATCCAAATACGGCAGATGTACATTTAGAGGATGAAAGTCGAAGTATTAGAACGATGGGCATTTCGGTCGGTGGTGGATTGATTGAAGTCAAACATGTTGAAATTGACGGATTTAGCTTAGATCTGCAGGGGCCATTGCCAGTTATTATTGCGATTTCTGAAAGAGCTGACTTTGAATTTGTCTTACGAAGGATCTTTAAACAATATGATGTGGAAATTAACAACTTTCATAGTTTAGAAGATAACAAGAAATATTTATATGCATTCGCTTTGGATTCTCTATTGCCTGGTAATGCTCAGAAGGAATTGGGAAATTTAAGTAATATAGCTAACCTTATTATTCTTTAGTTCCATTAAGGAGTGAAAAAAATGTATATGACCATAAAAGAAATTGTGGATACAGCTAATAAAAGCCAAAAGCCAATTTATGAATTAGCAATGGAACAGGAAATCAAACAAACTAAAACTTCTTATGAAGAAGTTTGGAGTAAAATGGAACGGAATTTAGCGACTATGGAAAATGCCATAAATAAAAGTATCGAGGGCGACGGGGTATTTTCTCCAACCGGTTTAACCGGAGGTGATGCAGTTAAGATTAAAAATTATCGAGAAAATAGGAAAACACTTTCTGGCGATTTGATGGTATTAGGGATTCAAAGTGCTATCGGTGTTAATGAAGTAAATGCTGCATTAGGGGCTATTTGTGCAACTCCAACAGCAGGTGCGAGTGGGACAATCCCGGGAGTCTTATTTAGTATTAAAGATACGTTGCAGTTAAGTCATGAAGATATGATTCATTTTCTATTCACTTCAGCGTTATTTGGAACGATAGTCGCAAACAACGCTTGTATTTCAGGAGCGTACGGAGGATGTCAAGCTGAAGTGGGCAGTGCTTCAGCAATGGCGGCTGCAGCAGCGGTAGAAGCTGCCGGAGGAACACCACAACAATCTTCTGAAGCTTTCTCAACCGCATTACAAAATTTACTCGGTTTAGTGTGTGATCCGGTCGCTGGTTTGGTAGAAATTCCTTGTGTAAAGAGAAACGCCATTGGAACGGCAAATGCTTTAGCAGCAGCGGATATCGCATTAGCCGGCGTAAACAATATCATCAATGCTGACGAAGTTATTGAAGCGATGTATAGAGTTGGAAGACAAATGCCTCGCGAGTTAAGAGAGACAGGTTTAGGCGGAATTGCCGCTACACCTACAGGGATTTCCATTAAAAATAAAATCTTTGGAGAGAAACAATCAAATCAATAAATAGTTATCGGATATATTGTGAAAAGTGTAACAAATTTATTCTCTATTGTTCGCCTAAGGATGTCTGTATATTGGGGAATTGCCACTAAAATATACTACTATATAACTGAAACATTTTGTAAGTGGTAACAAACCCATCAGGTTGATGACTAGTGGAATTTTTGATTTTGGTCAAATGAGAAGAAGGGTAAACGATGTGGCGCACTTTTTAAGCAATTTATTTTTCAAGAACAATCTATATTCCTAAGTCTAAAAAGAGACGTAAGAATAGGACACAAGGAGGAAGTATTATATGAATGGGAATACTGCAAAAAACATAGAATTTCAAGCTGATAATACTGCAGTAAAAAATGATAAATATCCAGATCCTAAAAAATGGAATAAGCAGGATACTACCTGGGCATTGAGCCTTTTTGGAACAGCAATTGGAGCAGGAGTACTCTTTTTACCTATAAATGCAGGTTCAGGCGGTTTATTATCATTACTACTAATTACCATACTGGCATATCCTGTAATGTATTACTCACATAGGGCGCTTGCTAAAATGATTTACGCTTCTAATTCTGCTGATGAGGGGATTACAGGGACAATAAGAGAGTATTTCGGAAATAAGGCAAGTATTATTTTTAACATAGTATATTTTGTTTCAATTTATACGATCGTGCTGATGTATTCGGTTGCACTTACAAATACTGCAAGTAGTTTTATCGTGCATCAATTGCATATGCCAGAGCCTCCAAGGGCCATTTTATCGCTTGTATTAGTACTTGGTCTTATCGCTATACTAAATTTTGGTCAAGATATCACTGTGAAAATAATGAGCATGCTAGTATATCCTTTCATAGCTTCTTTACTTTTTATCGCAATATCTTTGATTCCACAGTGGAATACGTCAATGCTTAGTTTTTCAAATGTTTCTACTGCTTCAACAGGAACAGGATATTTTGGAACGATATTGATGATTCTACCAATCATCGTATTCTCGTTTAATCATTCTCCAATGATTTCATCATTTGTTATGAAACAAAGAGCTACCTATGGAATAGAAGCTACGGATGCCAAGTGTGCTCAAATACAAAAAGTTTGTTATATTATGACATTCTCTGTTGTTATGTTCTTTGTTTGGAGCAGTACCTTAAGTTTGACTCCAAATGATCTCATGATGGCAAAAGAACAGAATTTATCAATCTTGTCATATCTTGCTAATGAGCTTAATTCGCCTGTAATTACTATTGCAGCTCCTATCATTGCTTTTACGGCCATAACAAAGTCTTTCCTTGGACACTATATAGGAGCGTATGAAGTAATGCGTGACATGATTATCAAGTCCAGTCAAACACGTGGGAAAGATATAGGAGAAAAAACAGTTAAGACAATCATCCTTACTTTTGTCGTATTAACATGCTGGTATGTTGCTTATGCAAATCCAAGTATTCTTGGACTGATTGATGCTCTGAGCGGTCCGTTAGTAGCAGCTATCTTATGTCTATTACCGATGTATGCGATTTATAAAGTACCGGTACTAGTTAAATATAAAGGGAAAGCGAGCAATGTATTTGTCATTATTATAGGTATCCTTACTGTACTAGCAAGTATTAAATCATTATTCTAATCCACTATTTTGGGTTCTCATGTGAAAATCGTGAGATATGAAAAAAGAAAGATTGCTAGCGGAATTGAATTTTATATTGTGAAATCAAATAGATTATGGTTTTGGACAAATTTCTCACCTTGGAGAGTTTGTCCTTTTTTGATCATATGCTTAACTTCTATTCCAGCAATTACTTTTTTAGCTGCTTACACTGATTATAATTCAAGCATATTAGACTGCTGTCCCATACCTATCAAGCTAATATTTTAAAGTATCCCAAAACGAAAAATTCATATCACTACAACAGTGATTTATGAGAATGTAGTGTTTTTTTGTTTTGGGGAACAATCAATTTCTTAAGTTGATATGCATGGGCGGTACCTCTTGTATGTCTTCCTTTATTTTTGGATTAATTATGACTTTTATTTTAAAGTTTGGCGCCCATTAAAGATTTTTTAATAGAAATGTAGAAATATCCTTTAAAGCGATATAAAACATATAATTATACATACATAGAGGAAACTCATTCAAAATGGAAGAATAGAGAAATAATTGTTGTTATATTTATGGAAATGTTAGAACTAAAGAAAAACACCTTTTATAAAAATATGAAGGAATATGAAGAAGTAAATTAGGGCTTTTCCTATAAAGCGTACGACCAACACTTTAACGAAACGCTAGCAAACCATCCGAATTTAAAATCTGTACGTATTTTGATTGGTAACGGAGAAATATCAAAACGTTTTAATTATAATTTAATTGTATTTGATAAAGACGGTAAAGAAAAAAGAATTAGAATTCAATACTCAAAAAAACCTTCGTAAAGAAGCATTCCTACGCGTCTACTACTCTGATAAAAAAGTTGAAGAAGATGTATCAGGTTGGGAAGAAGTGAAGCAGGACGAGATTCCTGCGAAAATGAAAGAAAAACTAGCTGCGAAATAATAAAAATAAAAAGGGTTTGGCCTTAAAGGTCAAATCCTTTTCTGTTTTCAAAATCTTTTTCTGAAATGACTGTGAATCCATGTCTTTTAAATAGAGCTGTTGTTACGCCGTAACCAGTTTGTGTATTTCCGCTAATTACATAAGTCTTATCGTTTTTTGCATCAGAACAGATACCCCTATATTTATCTGCCTCTTTGCTAAGTCATCGAATAATCCTTACTTATACTATCCCGATTTCTGATAACTTACATGTAGAGATATCACTCAATATAACAAAAATGTAATGTTAATGAAATGTAATTCCATCGATACTATAAATGAAATTATATAAAATGAATAATATAAATGACTGGGAGTTAAAGAATTTTTATAATCAAAAAGGAGAAGTATTAATGCGAAATATATTAAGTGTAGAAAAGATTGAAAAATATTATGGTAATAAAGGTAATGTAACAAAGGCTATAGATAATATTAGTTTTAAGGTAGATGAGGGAGAATTTGTTGGGATAATGGGGCCTTCAGGAAGTGGTAAAACTACATTACTTAACTGTATATCAACGATTGATCATGTTACTACGGGAAAAATAATGATAAATAGTAGTGACATTACTCGGTTAAAATCAAAGTCACTAGATAAGTTTAGACAAAATGAATTAGGGTTTATATTTCAGGACTTTAATTTATTAGATACCCTTACTGCTTATGAAAATATTGCCCTAGCGTTAACAATAAAAGGTGAGAAGAGTTCAAAAATTGATGGGAAAATACAAGCAGTTGCAAAGTATTTAGACATTGAACAAGTATTAAGTAAATACCCTTATCAAATGTCAGGCGGACAAAAACAAAGGGTTGGTTCGGCAAGAGCTATCGTAACAGATCCATCTTTAGTACTTGCAGATGAACCAACAGGTTCGTTAGATTCTAAATCAGCTAGATTATTACTCGAAAGATTTGAAAGTCTAAATAAGGATTTAAAAGCTACAATACTTATGGTTACTCATGATGCATTTACAGCAAGCTATGCTCGTAGAATTCTTTTTATTAAAGATGGAAAAATATTTACCGAGTTGGTAAGAGGGAATGATTCCAAAAAAGAATTCTTTACTAAAATTATCGAAGTTATAACCCTTCTTGGAGGTGACGATAATAATGTACTCTAAGCTTGCTATTGGGAATGTAAAGAAAAGTCTTAAAGATTATGCAATATATTTCTTAACACTAACACTGGCTGTTTGTATATTTTATAGCTTTAACTCCATAGAATCACAAAAGGCATTTATGGAAATTAACGCTTTAGATAGGAAGTATGTGCCTGCAATAATGAACGCTATCTCAGATGTGTCAGTATTTATATCCGTAATATTAGGTGGTTTAATATTGTATGCAAATAATTTCTTAATCAAAAAACGTAAAAAAGAATTAGGAATATACATGACTTTAGGTATGGGAAGAAGAAACATATCTAGAATATTAGTAACAGAGACATTTCTAGTTGGTGTTATCTCTTTAGTGAGTGGGCTTATAATAGGTATTGGAATATCACAGGGATTATCTACATTTGCATTAAAGTTATTTGACTTGCCCATCAGTAAATATAAATTTGCAATTTCAACGGGCGCTATAGGTAAAAGCGTAGTATACTTTGGAATCATGTTTTTGCTTGTTATGTTATTTAATGTATATGTTGTTTCAAAATATAAAATAATTGATATGTTAACAGCAGGTAGAAAAAACGAAGATGTAAAATTTAGAAATCCTCTTATCTATGTAATCGCATTTATTATGTGTGTAGCATCACTTGGATATGCATATGTGACTGTACTAAAAATCGGATTGAATTATAATAACCCTATGCTCATGGTATCAATCATTCTTGGCATATTAGGTACATTGCTGTTTTTCTTTAGTTTATCTGGATTTATATTATATGTTGTAAAGAAGAATAAAAAAGTC
The DNA here is from genome assembly GCF_051780025.1 of Bacillus cereus group sp. BceL062. Taxonomy (NCBI): domain Bacteria; kingdom Bacillati; phylum Bacillota; class Bacilli; order Caryophanales; family Bacillaceae; genus Bacillus; species Bacillus cereus group sp. BceL062. The sequence continues at coordinate 15,416 of NZ_JBPWGY010000001.1, forward strand.
TATTTTAAAGGGTTAAATATATTTATCATCAAACAAATAAATAGTAAGGTTAATACAAATTTTATATCCATGTCTGTAATCTGTTTAATGTTATTCATTACAATGGTGGCTTTATCTACAGGAATCAGCTTTAACAGAATGATGGACGAAACAACGAAAGAAATAACACCATTTGATGCCAGTATTACGTTGGAGAATAAGGATGAAAGTTACACTATAGAAGACGTATTAAATAAATTTAATTTTAAAATAAGTAATAACGAAAAATATGTATCTTATAATGTATTTCAAACAGGGATGAAAGTGGTGGACTTTGTACCAGAACTTAAAGATTATAATTACAGTATAGATTTCATTAAAGTATCTGATTATAATAAAATTTTAAATCTTAAAGGTGAAAAGGAAATCACTTTAAATAACAATGAAATTTTACTTTTATCAAATGATAGCCGGTTGGTTAATTCGACAAATGAAAGATTAAAAAATAGCAATAAGGTGAATATTAAAGAAAAAGAATATCTGATAAAAAACGCTAAGGTTATACAAGAGAATCTTTACACTTATGATGTGCGAACTAATTACTTCACAATCGTTATAAATGATGAGTTTTTATCAGGCTACAAAATTACTGAGTCCGTACTTAATGTAAATTATTTAGATGGAAATAGAGAAGAATATAATAAAAAATATGATAGCGTTGCACGGGGCTTTTATGACGAAAATGGTCCGAAATTAAATATTAATCGTATAGCAGGCAAATCAAAGGATGAAGTTTGTGCAGAAAGTAAGGGAATGAAAACTATCGTACTATTTATTGGGATATATATAGGGATTGTATTTTTAATAACGAGTATGGCTGTATTAGCTCTTCAACAATTATCAGAAGCCAGTGATAGCATAGATCGATATAAATCTTTGAAGAGAATTGGTTCAAATGGAACAATGATCGACAAAACGATTTTTATTCAAACTTTCGTATACTTCAGTCTTCCAGTTATTCTTGCCATAATTCATTCTATTGTTGGAATTTATGTAGTCAATAAGTATATTAACACATTTCAACAAACAGACATTATCTTACCAGCATTGATGACCGGCTTAGTATTCCTTATAGTTTATGTAATATATTTCTACACGACATATGTCGGGTATAAAAATATTGTAAAAAGTAATACTTGATTTTATAATGCTCATTAGGGCTATTACACCTTGTTTTTCAAGATGTAATAGCCTTATATTCTGTATAGGGAGAGAAAAGTCATGAAAAAAATCATTCTAATTGAAGATGATGAAATCATCAGAGAAGAATTACAACATTTTTTTATAAAGTATGGATATGATGTGAAAGCTCCCACAGATTTTAATCATATTATCGAATATATAGAAAGTGAGAATGCAGACCTTATATTACTAGACATAAATCTTCCTGTGTTCGATGGCTATTATATATGCAGAGAAATACGTAAAACTTCAGATGTTCCAATCTTTATGGTTACAAGCAGAGATAGTGATGTAGATGAACTAATAAGTATGAATTTAGGAGCAGATGATTTTATAACAAAGCCTTATAATACAGAAATACTATTAGCAAGAGTAACAAACATTTTAAGAAGAACATCTGGAGATTTCAAGATGAATCATATCTTAATTTATAGGGATTTTAATTTAAATCTTTCAAATGCAACAGTTACTTATCAAGACAAGTCTGTAGAGTTAACTAAAAATGAAGTTAAAATACTCTCATGCTTAATAAATAATCGCGGGAATATTGTAAGAAGAGATTCACTCATAGAAACTTTATGGAAATCTGATTATTTTGTGGATGATAGCACCTTAACTGTTAATATAAATAGATTAAGAAAAAAGCTTGAAGAGATAGGTATAGAAAATCCAATTGCAACAAGAAGAAGCTTAGGGTATATAATGCCATGAATATAGGTGAATTTACTAAAGATAAAATGGTAGTAATACTATTTAATGTACTTGTATTTATTATACTAGCAGGTATATTGCTGACTGCGAATGTTCAGTTTATTATAATATTCTTTGTCTTTTGTATTTGGTTTTTTCCATTGATTTCATATATGATTATAGAATTTATAAAATGTAAAAATTATTATAATGAGATTAATGGCATTTTAGAAAACTTGGAGAAAAGATACCTACTACCAGAGGTAGTGAAGGAAGCAAACTTTATACATGGGGAAAAGCTTAACGCTATACTGAAAGAAGTAAGTAGAGATATGCATGAAAATGTAAAGTATTATAGAGACATACAGTTGGATTACAGAGAATATATAGAGACATGGGTGCATGAAATTAAGACACCAATAGCTTCTACAAAGCTTATAATTGAAAATAATCAAAATGAAGTAACGAATAAAATTGACTCTCAAATGGATCGAATCGAGGGGTTTGTAGAACAGGTTCTGTATTATTCTCGAAGCAATAACGTTAATAAAGACTATATTATCAAGCCAATCAACCTTGATAATGTAGTAAGGAATGTAATTAAAAGAAACTATAGGGATTTTATTCATAAGAGAATAAAATTAGATATACAGGATATTGATGAAATCGTATATAGTGATGGAAAATGGGTTGAATTTATTATTAATCAAATAATAGGAAATTCTATAAAGTACTCAAATAACAAAGAACAAATGATACGTATATACTCAATTAAGAAAACTAACTCAGTAATACTAACTATAGAGGATAATGGAGTAGGGATAGTAACTAAAGATATAAATAGAGTTTTTGAGAAAGGATTTACTGGAGAGAATGGAAGAAGATTCAGCAAAAGTACAGGAATGGGCTTGTATCTATGCGAAAAACTGTGTTCAAAATTAGGATTGAAAATTGGCATTGAATCTGAAGTGAATAGAGGAACTAGCGTTACATTAATATTTCCCTTGTCAGGTATGGTAACTTTTGAGCCCTGGTTATAAAAGGGATGCTGCCATCTTTCCACGAATTTCGTATGAAACTTATAAACAAATGTAAAACGGTATGAAAAGAGTAGAAATTCACTTCATACCGTTTGTATTATTTAGCCATTTAACATATTGGTATATGTAATTGTGAATCGGATGGATGTTAATCTGGATTAGTCATTACTATTTTTGATATCCACTAATACTTAAAGTAAGATTTGGTTCGGTTGCTACACAGACCTCGTAAGCGAGAAATTGTACACTATATAAAACAGTAAAATAAACATCCGATCCCCTACCGTACAAGGGATTGGATGTTTTGTGTCTAAATTGTGTCCAAACGTACAATTTTCTTTTTTTGATATGGGACCCCAAAGAGGCAAAAAGAGATAGTTCATGAGGCAGATCAAGTTATCCAATTTGTAGGAATAAATCAAAAAAAGGAATCGCACTTTTTAGGAGAACTCTTCTCTGCAATACTGAATAAAAAGGTAATAGAAATCAATGATTGTAGCTATGGTAACAATCATTGAATCATTTAACACTTAAGATTATTAATTACAAATAGAAATTGGTATTGCTTTAGTTGGGATTTAGACAAAAAAGAATTTCGAAATTTCCGTTGTGACTATATTCAATATACAAAGTATGAAGATGAGGAAAGCATTCCTTTTACTGAAGAGACAATTAGTTCGTTATATAGAAAACAATTCAATACACAACGACCTTTTTCTTTTAAAGTTAGTGAGAAAGGGGTTGAACAATTCTATAAACGCATTTACGATAACATGTCTCTTCAAGAAGAATAACAAAACAAATACATTATTGTGACTTTTGGAGAAAAGGAGATGGATTTTCTGGTTCAGTATTTTTTGTCTTTCGATAAAGAAATTAAAATAATTCCTCCGGAAATGCTACGCTCCAAATATAAGGAATATTTAAAAGAAATATTGGTGGATTGTTATGAAATAAAAAATAGTTCATCTGTAAATTAGCAGGTTAAAATAACATTCCTGATTTAATTTCAATTAGGTTTTTGATGCAATTTTAAACTAGCCCACTGTTATAAAGTTAATATTTATGATGTTCCAAGAACGAAAAATTGTTGTCTTTTATAGCAATAGGATTTATTTTTATTACAAGTTAGGACAAAATCTCGTTCTGGAGTAGTTGTATTTTCTTAGCTTAATAGCGATGGGGTGGGACCCCTTTTAGCAAAAACGGAGTGGAAATGATGAGTATAAATAGTTTTGTGGGATTGATAAAGGACGAATTATTAAAAGAGGTAAGCATAAGAAGTGAGGATGAATTCGAGCCTGTAGTAGTTAAAGATATTCCTAGACTTTGGAAGTGTTTAGGGACAGGTAATTATGCTGCAGTATTTATGCACAAAGAACACAAAGGTTGGGTAGTGAAAGTTTATGCGCGAAAAGGAGAAGGAATTGAAAAAGAGTCAGAAGTATACCGAAGAATCGGAAATCATCCTTCTTATTCGAGGCTTATATATAAAGGAGAAAATTTCATAGTATTGAAACGTTTAAAAGAAATTACCTTATACGATGCTATTCATAAGGGGATTAAAATTCCTAAGCAGGTAATCCTTGATATCAATGAAGCTTTAGAGTATGCAAGAGAACAAGGATTAACTCCTTGTGATGTTCACGGGAAAAATGTGATGATGGAAAACGGAAGGGGATATGTAGTCGATGTATCTGATTTCTTAAAAACAAAAGAAGATAGTAAGTGGAGAGACCTAGAAAAGGCATATTTTACATTTTACTTGCCTTTCATTTATAAATTGCCTCTCCCTGTTAAAATACCGTATTTCATGTTAAACATTGTTAGACGTTCATATAGAAAATATAAGAAGCTTAAAAAGAAATTCAAATTGTAAAAGGACCACATACTTATCTTTAGGTTAGATAAGTGAACCACTAGTAAACAAAAGGGATGTACATTTTAGATTAGTAGTCAACGGTGCATAAAATGGGGGGACTGTAAAATCTTAGCTTAATAGGTATGTGGCGATATCCCTTATATAGAAATTATACATTAAAAAACCTTATAGATAATGCGCATTGCGAATAGAATGACTGATACTTTTTACGAGAGAGCACTTACTGAGAGGTGCTCTCTTTTTATTAGTCAAATAACAAGAAAAATGAAATCCAAAAGAACATTTCTACTGAGATTTTATATGCACTGTTCTTGGATGCTAGTTTACCTGTATACCTTTGGTCGGCTACATGTGATTCAGCTTGGTCCTTCCATGCCACTCAAAAATCCAGTCAAAAAAAGAGGGAGAAGGCATTTTTTATTGAAGTTTGTTAATAGTAGCTTTTTGATTTGTTAGGGGGGATTGTAAAGTAGACTATTAATCTCTTTGATAATTTTAATTTTTCTTATAGTACAGGGCAAGCTGTATAAAAAAATTTAATTTCGAAAGGAGAATCAATAAATATGAGCACGAAAAGAAGGATAGGGAATAGGTTATTACTTGTTAGTGCAATTTGTACAATAGCTATTCCTTCAGTTTCATATGCGGAGGAAGTAAGTTCACCTGAAAATTTTGTGAATGATTCAAGTTTGTATGAGGGACGGAATACGGATGTATTAAAATCAAGCTTATATCCTGGTACATATAAAAATCCGTTCAATCACCAATTTATTTCGACATTAAAGGAAACAAACAACAATATAAAAAAAATAGACAATACTGAAAGTGAAAATCCTGTTATAGCTACTACCCTTTCATTTATCCGTTATATGGATACAGAAGACTATAAATCTGCAATTGATTTAACTTCTCGATCATTACAGAAAGTAATATCCGAAGAATGGCTGAAGAGTTATTGGAAGGAACTCCCTGCGCAATTACAAGCAGGTTCTTTTAAGGAGATTGGAGAGGTAACACAAAAAGAGACAAATTCTGTTCATACAAATGTAGAGATTAAATTAGTTTTTGAACAATTTACAGTACCTTTATTAATTAAGCTAGATCCATCTGGAAAAATAGATGATTTTCAACTTAGTATGTCGTTTAGTCCAGTTGCAGAGCGTCCGTCATATAGTAAGCCTGAATCCTTTGTTGATAAAGAAGTAGTGGTTGGAAGTGGTGCGTTTCCATTACCAGGAACATTGTCTGTTCCGAAGGGGAAGGGTCCTTTCCCAGCGGTTATTCTTGTTCAAGGATCTGGAGCAACCGATCAGGATGAAACAGCGTTTGCTTTAAAACCATTTCGCGATTTAGCTGAAGGTCTTGCCTCGAAAGGAATTGCTGTCCTTCGCTATAATAAACGAACTTATGAACATGGATTGAAAACACAATCCAGTCCTTTTTATACAGTGGATAAAGAGACAACAGATGATGCTCTTCTTGTGACTCATTTTCTTAAAAATGAACCTCTGATAGATAAGAATCAAATTTATATTCTTGGTCATAGTCAAGGTGGAATGATGCTTCCGAAAATGATTGAAAAAGACCAAAATCAAAATATTGCTGGGGCAATTGTGATGGGAGGACCAGCCCGTACGATTCAAGATGTTGTTTTAGATCAATTTGAGTATCTTTTTTCTATTGGAGCAATGAAACCGGATGAATATAAATTTTACAAATCGCAATTTGAATTATTAAATGATCCCAACTTCTCTAGTCAGAATCCTCCAAAAGGTTTTTATTTAGGATCAGCAGTATTTTGGGAATCTATTCGTAAAGTTAAAGCAGCAGAAATGTCAAAAGAACAAAAGACACCGCTTCTAATTATTCAAGGAGAAAGAGACTATCAAGTTCAATCAAAAATCGAAATTCCTCTATGGAAAGAACAATTAAAAGAACGAGATAACGTTGATTATCGACTATATCCAAAGTTAAATCACTTCTTTACAGAAGGAGATGGAGAATTAAGTAAACCGGATGAATATTATAGTCCTGCTAATATCCCTGAGTATGTAATAAATGATATTGCTACTTGGGTGCAAGGAAGATCGAAATAAAATTAGCACCCTTCTTTGTGCCTCCGCCATGTTTCAAATACGCCAAATACGCCAATTACTCCTCCAAAAGAAGAAACGAGAATGAAGCGAATATAAAGCGATTTATGTCATAAAAGAGTACTTTCTACTTATTTATTATTCTTTACAAAAAGAAGCCAAAGAATGAACAAAGATATTATTTCATCTCTTCAATCTCTAACATAAAAACAGATAAAGATCTTTAATAGGTATGAGAAGTATTGTTTGGCTTCTGGTGAAAAGACGTGAAACTAGTTTCGATATAGTAATAATAAAGATGCTTAATTTTGATATAGAATATTATAGCCTTACTACATATTGAATGTAGTAAGGCTATTTAAAGATTTGAAAACAGGATAAACTTATTCAAAATTGCCTACCAAAAATGATGGAAAATTAGATTTATAGTCTTATTTCTTACTGCATCTTGTAACTACAGCTTAGCTAGCTCTAAAGAAATAACAAACCGTTTTCTCATTCGATAATTCCAATTTCTAGAGCCTTCTGGACAGCTTCTTCCTTGTTACGTACTCCTAACTTTGTGTAAGCCGAGGAAGCATAGTTTCTGACCGTACCATTCGATAAATATAGCCTTGAAGCTATCGTATTGTATCGAAGTCCTTTTGCTACTAGTTGCAATATTTCTATCTCTCTGGCTGTTAGTTCATAAGCAGTTGCTTTTGATTGTGGTGTCTCGTTTTGCTCATCAAACTGCTCAAATATTTTGTGAGACATACCCTGATCAATCAGCGTCCCACCGCCATGAATAAGTCGGATCGTATTAGCTAGCTCTAACGTTTCAATGGATTTAAGTAAAAAACCATCCGCACCGTTACGAAGCGAGTCTAACGCCTGTTTCGTATCCTGAAACGTTGTAAAAATCAATACGCGGATATGTGGCCATTGATGCTTAATTTTTTTTGTCGCTTCGACTCCATCCATTTGCTGCATATCTAAATCCATGAGTACAACGTGAGGTTGAAGGCGCCCACACAAGTCGATGGCTTGATCGCCATCTTCAGCCAAACCGACTACATTTATATCTTCATACCTGTCGAGTAGTGTACTCAAACTTTCCCGAACAAATGGCTGGTCGTCGACAATTAACAAACGAATAAGTCCATCTTTTATTTCAGTTTGTCGCGGTATGGTACATGTAACAAGCATTCCTTCCTCTGGCTTTGTATATACAGACAATTGACCTTGCAAATTCATTGCCCGCTCTTTCATCGTATTCATACCGAAGCCTTCCTGCCATTCTACATTTCCCTTTCCATTATCTTGCACTTCTAATCTCGTATATTGTTGTTCAAACTGCAATGAAACTATAATTTCAGTCCCTTGACCATGACGTACCGCATTCGTAAGGGACTCTTGTAAACAACGAATGAATGCTATCTTCGCTTGTCGAGACAGTTGATATTCCTCTCCGAATGTTCGGAAGCTTACATCCACCTGAGCGTGCTCCTGAAATTCAGCTCCAAGATTTTGTAGAGATTGAATCAAGGAAGGCGATTGACACTGAGGATCCATTTGATGTAGGTAACCTCTCACGTCTTCGATGCTTTTACGTCCCATTTCAAGCAGGGAATCTAGCCTCTGTACACCCATTTCGGTAGCAAGATCGGTTCGCAACGTTTCCATCCCCATAATAATGGAAGTATAGGCGTGGCCTACTGTATCATGAAGCTCACTAGAGAGCCTGTTTCGTTCCTCGGTCAGTGTAATGCGTTCGATCTGAGACATATATTGCTCAAGTACCGCGTTTTGTTTACGAATTACTTCATTTTGTTTATGATTGATGATTAATAAATGGAAAGCGAATCCCATTACATAAGCGAATCCGTAGTAGGTGACCATAATCCAATAGCTATTAATTGGCGCAACTGCATAGAAAATCCCGGTTATTACAAAAACTGTTGTTGGAGCTGTCCAATAATAGGACAAATGCTTACTATTTGCTGCGATAAGAAACACCGATATAAGAAAAATATTGTAAGCTTCTGGAAATAAAGAGGTTAAAAATATACATAGTCCACCATATAGCAATATTTCTGTGAATAAGTAATATTTGTAATTGAACAGCAAGGCTACCCATGGAATAGAGAAGGCAATAATTTCCCAAAGAATAATAATCCAAAGTGGTAATGTTAAACCATCCTGAAAATTTAATGTTGCTAGGATGGTAGACACACTAACAAGTAGACGGATTCCTAACATAATCCAATCATACCAAAACCAATATTTAACCATATCAAACAATTCATTTACCCCCTAAGTAGCCTTCTTTCTCATTTCCTATATTATAGAATAATCCTTCTTGCATTGTTATATTTTTAAGTTTAAACTGCCTACTATTCGTAGACTACAAATTTCTATCGATTTAGTTGTTGAATCATACTGCGTGTATAACCTCCAAACTTTTTCGTTAAACCATCTACTATTTTAATACTTATGGCGGTAAATATTATACCCATAAACATTACAAGGAGTGACTTTGGAAAAGTATCTATCTGTATGAAAATAATATTCATATCGATGTATCGATACAATAGTGGTGCTAACAGGAACATAAGTGGCATTACATAAAAAATGATTGCACTAATGAGACTGAAAATGCCAATCACAAATTTCTGCATTAACCAAAAGACAGCAGACCAAGTGCGGCGATTCGTAAGTCCTAATTTCACTTGAGCCCAGTCCGATGTATCCGTTGTTACACTTCTATCGTAAGAGTCTGTCGAAATATCAGTATAAATTTTCGTTTGTATGCGCTCGAATTGGATAAAAGTTGTGGTAGTTTGTAGTACGCGTATAATTAATGGAATCCCAACTACCGTAAATGAAAGGGTGAAACTGAATAGCAGAGCTATTAAGTAAAAACAAAAATAAAACAAACCTGTAATGAAAGTTAGTAATAAAAAATAACCATTCTGGATGAATCTTGATCTCATAAAGTGTATCGCTCCTATCTATGTAATAAACGCATCATACTGCTTTTTTTGTCAAACTCACCAGTGTAAAAATGTCATATGACATTTTTACATGATGATAAAAAGGGGGATTAGCCTATTCTTAGTTAAAAACAAGATTATTTTATTAATCATCTACAAAACAATCCCGTTCTTGGATCAGCAAGAAGGGATTGTTTTGTACTTTTATTTAATATGAGATGGACTTGTTTTTCGGATATGAAAAATAATATCGAATTGCTCAAGCAATGAAGTATCAAAGTATAACGAACCGTCTGGGAGGAGTTGTCCCCCTATACTTAGTAATGGCCTTTTTGCTCTAACCCATTTCACTGCGTGTCCTTTAAGGTGACGGTTATCCAATAAAAACATTTTATATGGTACTTTTCCGAGGGTGTAATTGAAACTTTTTACATTTTGTGGAATAGTATCTGTTGCAATCTTACCTCCGGTGGAAGGATTATATTCGCTGTATAAAGTGAAATTTCCCTCCGTAGTTGTACTACCAATTGTGACATAATTATTGTCTAAACGTTCCTTCAAAAACTGCCCCGCAGCATAAGGGTATAATTTCTCATCGATAATTCCTTTAGCCATATGAATATTGTGTGCCCATACCATAGTTTTACCACCAAATGTCTCTTGTGCCCACATTGCATGATCGGCCAAGTATTGCTCGTGTAGCTTTATTACATTTGGGTAGTCATTAGAAAGCAGCATTGTGGTAAATTTCTCTATTGCATTCGCTGTTGCTTTTACCCAGATGTACTCGGATGAACCTACATCTTTGTTTGTCTGTTCCTTCTCATCTTTTAGTAATTGGGCTACTTTCTCAGCGTTTGCCTTGAACTTTGCTTTCATTTCAGGAGCAAGATTCATATATTCCTGTATACTTCCAGTGAAAGAAGAAAGATCTTTATAGTTTTCTTCTACTTCTGCCCGCAAATCTGGTCGATGCTGCTTTACATAATCAATTACTTTATTAAAAACACTTTGGTCCATTGTTTTTAAGTCAAGTCCGATAAATTGGATTTTCTTTTTATTGGATGGATCAGCATTATAATCTTTCATCCACTCAATCATGGCAATAATTTCATCAGTAGGATATAACAATTTCAAAAACTCCCTAGGGTTTCCTTTTCCTGTTTGTATATATTCATTTAACTTTAATCCGTTTCCCCAATCTTCTTCCATTGTGAAATTTGTAAAACCCATCTCAGTAACCAAATATTTCACAAGTCGAAACTTCATAGTGAAAATTTCAGAGCTTCCATGAGTATTCTCTCCTAATCCTACATATTGTGCGCTCCCAATCATTTTCTTAAGTGGTTTTAAATCCTCAAATGGTTTTGACGGTTCTATCGTTTTTAATGGATGCGCCTGTGATTGTATTGATTTAACGATATTTTTTTGGATTGATTGAGCTGAATCTTCAACTGCAACCGTTTGTGCTTTTCCTACTTCTCCACCTCCTGCGACTAATATAGCTGTACTAACCATTGCAACCATTCCACAATACCTCTTTTTTTTATTCATTTTTTTCACCTCAATTGAATTATTTTCAAAAGCAAGATTGATTCATGTACTTGCACGAATCAATTGCCATAATTCAATTTTTATTTATTCCATATCATATTTTCTAGTTACATATTGTCACAAGATTATTTGACACAGGTCATAGGTTAAACATTACAGTTTCGTACTATCGGTTATGACAACTTATGAAGAATAATTACATGATTGAATCGTAAGTAAGGCTAGATTATGAATTTAAGAGGGGGGATTGATTAATCAATATGAAAAAACATCTTCATTCTGTGTTGTATTTCTCGAAATGACAGGAAGTTGATTAGATAAACAAATTAATAAAAGAGGAAGGACGGATTACAATGATATTACATGCAAAATCATTCCACAATATGGATAAAGTCCAACGTGCTAAAAAAGGACTGCAACTGTTTTTAAGTATTTTGTTCATTACTTCTATTCTTTTAAATTTAGTAATAATGATTACGAAAAGCATGCCGCTAATTGTGGTATATATGTTTACTCCTGCAATTTCTTCTATTCTAACTCGTATCATACTGCGAGAAGGCTTTAAAGATGTATCTTTTAGTCTAGATAACTTAAAGATATGGAAGGGGATTGCTTTGGCCCTGATAATACCTATGATAATATGTGGAATTACATATTCGATTGCCTGGTTTAGCGGATTTGCGAGGTTTCAGCTCCCACAAGGTGGTATGCTAGAACCTATCTACAATATACTTGGACTTCAGTATCTACCGATACCATTACGTTTCATTTTTATAGTAGTATTGAGCGGAATTTTAGGAAGCTTGCTTAACTTAATCCCGGTTATGGGAGAAGAGATGGGTTGGCGGGGTTATATGCTCACAAGGCTAGTCGATGCGGAATTTTCACGTCCAATCCTTATTAGTGGATTAATATGGGCAACATGGCATGTCCCAATTGTTATTGCTGGTCTATATGTAGAGGGAACATCTGTCTTTCTCTCTGTACTTGGCATCTATTTTTGTATTGTACCATTCAGTTATATTACAGCTTATTTACGACTTATCACAGGTAGTGTTTGGCCGTCGGTTATCATCCACACCACTTGGAATGCTATTATTCAAGGGCCTTTTGCACGTGCAACTACAGGATATCAATTAGAGATTTGGATTGGAGAATCTGGCTTGATAACCGCTCTTATTATTTCGATTACTGCAATAATTGTGTATCGGATAATAAGGTCTACTAAACATGTATAACCTTGAAATAAAAGTATGATATTTAAAAAATGTAATTTTGTTACTTTTAATTGAGCATCCACAGCATGGGATAGATTAGGAGAGTCCTCAACCCATATTTTAAAATCTTGAGTAAATGAATCCGTCTCACTCCAAACATAATTATGTTTGGAGTGAGACGGATTCTTATATGAGAACTAATCGTAATATCAAATCACATTTTTTTACTTCAAGGACATATGGAAAAGAGAAGATATCTCATCTTTTGAAATGTAGTAGATAATTTAGATGCGAATAGCTTTAGAATTATTTGTAAAATCATGAAATCTAGAAATACCAATTACAATGTTACGAAAGACGAATTAAGAGAGGATACTTGGATAATGCAACTCTCCCTATTGTGAAGCAATAAAGAAAAAGCGTATAATATTATAGTTATCCCATTTTTGGGAGCGACCCGCGAATGATAAATAAGATTGTTGTTTTATCATCGCTTCTAAACATATATACAATGAAAGTAACACTGGAATACAGATAGGGAGTTATACAATGAAATTAATTATTGCCGAGAAACCAGATCAAGGTTTGGCTCTTGTTTCACAGTTTAAATATCGCCGAAAAGATGGATATTTAGAAGTAGAAGCAAATGAGTTATTTCCAAATGGAGCGTACTGTACATGGGCAATTGGTCATTTGACGCAGTTATGTAATCCAGAACATTATCATGCAGAGTGGAAAAAATGGTCACTTAATACGTTACCGATGATTCCAGAACGTTTTCAATTTGAAGTAACAAAGTCAAAGTATAAGCAATTTAATGTAGTGAAACAGCTGTTACATAATCCGGGGGTAACAGAAATTATTCACGCAGGCGATGCTGGGCGCGAAGGGGAATTAATTGTACGAAACATTATTAATCTTTGTAGCGTGCAAAAGCCGATGAAACGTCTTTGGATTTCATCTTTAACGAAGCAAGCCATTTATCAAGGATTTAAAAACTTACTAGATGAAGCAGATACGATTAATACGTATTACGAAGCATATACAAGATCTTGCGCCGACTGGGTTGTTGGTATGAATGCATCGCGTGTTTTTAGCATTTTGCTAAAGAAAAAGGGAATGAATGATGTGTTTTCCGCCGGACGTGTACAAACACCGACACTCGCATTAATCGTAAAGCGTGAGAAAGAAATTGAAGACTTTAAGTCAGAGCCGTTTTGGGAAGTGTTCGCAACCTTTAATATTGAAGGGAAGAAATATGATGGGAAATGGGAGAAGGATAATGAATCCCGCTTAAAAGACCCTGATATGGCGAATAAAATTGCGGCTTTTTGTCAAGGGAAACCGGCAGAAGTGAAGGAAATGAAAACGGAGCGTAAAGAGTTTCAGCCGCCGCTTTTATTTAATTTATCAGCACTGCAAGCGACAGCAAATAAAGCTTTTAAATTTTCGCCGAAAAAGACGCTTGATATAACGCAAGCACTATATCAAAAAGGGATAGTTTCTTATCCACGTTCGGATTCTAACTATGTTACACAAGGAGAAGCAGCGACGTTCCCTGATATTTTACAGAAATTAAGTCAGTTTGATGAATATAAAGGTTTATTACCGGCTCCGGTTGAATCGATTATGAACAATAAGCGTTATGTGAATGAAAAGAAAGTTACAGATCACTACGCAATTATACCGACAGAACAAGTTACCAATCCAAGCAAATTATCAGGCGATGAAAAGAAAATTTACGATATGATCGTAAGACGACTTCTTGCGGCGCATTATGAAGTAGCAATCTTTGACTACACAACAATTACAACTCTTGTAGACGAACGTGCTGCGTTCATTTCGAAAGGAAAACAGCAAATACAAGAAGGTTGGCGTAAAGTTATTTTCCAAGACGATAAAGATGACGAAACGATTCTTCCAATTGTAGCTGAAGGTGACCAAGGAAAAGTTGTAAAGGTGAAAGTGAAAGAAGGAAAAACACAGCCACCGAAGCGTTATACAGAAGGACAACTTATTACGTTAATGAAAACGGCAGGTAAGTATTTAGAGAATGAAGAGCTGGAGAAAGTATTAAAGAAAACAGAAGGTTTAGGTACGGAAGCGACTCGTGCCGGCATCATTACGATGCTGAAAGACCGTAAATATATAGATGTGCAGAAAAACCAAGTGTATGCGACTGATAAGGGAAAAGTATTAATTACAGCAATCGGCGACAAAATACTAGCTTCACCGGAAATGACTGCAAAATGGGAACAACGTCTTGCAGAAATCGGAGAAGGTACCGCTTCACCAGCTACATTTATGGAACAAACGAAAAAGCTATCAGCTAAAATTATTGAAGATGCGGTAGAAATGTCGGAGAAATGGGATTTCACTGGATTACATGTTGAATCGATTGAGCGAAAAGGATCGAAATTTACGACAGGTAAAAAGGTTGGAAGTTGTAAAAAATGCGATGGTGATGTAATTGATAAATCTACGTTTTACGGCTGTTCAAACTACAATACAACACAATGTGACTTTACCATCTCGAAGAAAATATTAAGTAAAACAATTTCGCAAAAGAATATGACAAAGCTCTTAAAAGGTGAGAAGACCGATTTAATTAAAGGCTTTAAAAAGGGCGAGAAGACCTTTGATGCGAAGTTAGAGTGGAGAGATAATAAGATTAATTTTGTGTTTGAGAATTAAGTAGTTTCAACAAGTGACAAAGCTCTTTCCCGAGTAAAATGTTCTGTATTCGATTTGAAAATATAGATAGAAAAGAAAAAGCATGACAATTTTATTTTATTAAAAGTCAAGATTATGATGAAATGATTTGATAGTAAAGAAGTAATAAATAATGTCGCACATTATATAATGGTAAAATAAAAGGATAGATCAAAGCAGAACTTTATCAGCTTTATCTATCCTTTTTGTAATATATATGTTTTCATTTGCTACAACAACTTAAAATTTACTACGATAAAATAAGAATTCGTTATTCATCAAAAGCGCCCGATTGTTGAAAATCCAAGGCCGTTAAAGCTGGCTCGCATTTATTGAACTCTAGCACCCCGTTAGCACAATAAGATTTAGTCGATAAACTCCTTAAAAAGAGTTTCCATTTCATTCACATCGTACATATCTTTATCACTAATAAATTTTTCAATGTCAACTGTACCATCTTCCAAAATCTCGATTTCCCATCGTTGCCCTGGAACAGCCACCTCTACCATAATACCTTCATTTTCAACTTTATTTCGCTTATAAAAAATACTATTTTCAACTAACTTATTTAGAAGGGCAATAATGTGACTTTACCCATAAAGTTGCCGCTAAAGGAATTATAACTCTGCCGGAAATCACATGTTTTTGAAGGGGCTTAGTTGATTATTCGAGGAAAAAGGAAGCATAACTTTGCCGTGGATTAATTATTAACCCATAAGCTTGCCGTGAATGTTACAACAAGACAAATAAAAATACCTATTACCAGCATCAGGCATTTAATCTTACTATTTTATTCATTAGAACTTTTATACGACAAGTTCAATAACTTTAACAACGGAGTTTTAGTATATAGGCTTAATGATAAAAGTGTTTGTAATGATATCCTTTGCTTTCTAAGCATAATTGCTTCTAGGGGTACCGTCAGGGAAATGCGGATTTATAACGCTAAGTCCATTTTCCTGACGATTCCTCCGCTTTCAACAACGTTAAGAAAATTTTATATGAAAGAAAGTTTTGTTCTTTTAACCCCAAACGGTCGTTTATGGTTAGATGAACTACTCACAGCTATTTATGTGATGCCCATTTTTTAGATGTAATCAAAGGTAGAACAGTTGCATCATGAATTTGCCAAATTCCTTGTATCTGTTGTCCCATATGGAAGAATCTCGTATATTTTTGCAGCAAGTGCCTGGGGAGATTCCTTTGCCCCTCTTTTAATCCAATCATTAACAATATTATAGATACCGCCTGCTAAAAACAGGATTTGCATTCTGCTTATGTCATGATTGCGCGTAATATCCGCTTGAAAGACCTTTTCCATTGTGTAATTCAAATAATCAAGCATCATACTAGATATATTTGCATCAATTAACTTTCCTGACGGCTTCTGTGCAGACACAAAGCCCTCTATAATATATTCAATAATTAGCTGCATACTTTCATACGGATCCAAACTATCAACCTCTTTCAAGAATTGTTGAACAATTTCATCCACAGATACTTGTACGACGTCGTAAACGTTGCGGTAGTATTTGTAGAATGTGACTCTGGCAACTCCAGCCTTTTTGCAAATAGCTGTTACGGTTATATCTTGCAGTTTATGTTCATGCAACAGTGCGCTCAATGCATCCATAATGTATCTCTGAGAGTGTATACTGTCTTCTCTTGACTTTCTCAAAGCTAACACATCCTTTCATTCTGTTCGTTTTAAGTGCAAATCAGCACATAGTGCTTGAAAGATGTAAATTCACTGCTATACTTACAACTGTAAGTACAATTGTTAGCGTAGTGATAACGTCATTGTATAAAAGGACATTATTGCTGTCAATGTGTTCCATTTCCGTTGTTTCCTATTGGAAGTTTACCGCCATTTTACAAGTTATAAATAGGGAGGGATATTCAGATACAATTTATGATTAATATTTTAAAATCTTATTATATAAATAATGTGTAAATAAGTGTTTGTGCGTTTGTTAATTACAACGTAAGAAAAAGTAAAATTTTCGACAAGAATAGGGTGAAGTTTAATTGGCGAAATATTTGTATAAGTTAGGACATTGGGCAGTAAATCATAGAAAAAAGGTTGTATTCAGTGCACTCGCAATGCTGATTGCATTTGTGCTTATTGGAGTCAACATGGGTTCCTCTTTCAATGATGAGATGAGTATTCCGAATACACCGGCAGATAAAGCAGGAAAAGTAATTGAAAAAGAGTTTAAAGCGATGCAACCCGCAGGTGCACAAGTAAAAGTAGTATTTCAAGCACCAATAAACGAAACCTTGGAATCAGCGGAAGTACAACAGAAAATCGCAGAAGTTCTAGGTAAGATTAAAAAAGATTCAGCTGTTGATTCTGTGGCAGCACCGATGCAACTGCAGAACCTTAGTGAAAATAAGAAAATTGGATATGCAGTTGTTACGTACAAAGTGAAAGCGGAAAAGGTCACAGAAGCTTCTAAGGATAAGATTTTAGATAGTATTGAAACAACAAAGGATGCCGGCATTCAAACCGAGCTATCAGGAGGCGATATTAAGTTTTCCGACTCAGAGACTTCAGGTATGACTGAAATTGTTGGAGTACTTGTTGCCTTCGTAGTCCTAACATTTACTTTTGTGTCTTTTCTAGCAGCTGGACTGCCGATTCTCACTGCGATAATCGGATTAGCGATTGGAATTCTAGGAATCATGATTGGAACCAATTACGTGGAAATCCAATCTGTTTCCTTATCATTAGCTGCCATGCTGGGACTCGCAGTAGGTATTGACTATGCGCTCTTCATTATCAATCGCTTTAGACAGCAGCTCGCACAAGGAGATTCTGTTCCAGAATCTGTTGCCATTGCAACGGGAACAGCGGGAAGTGCCGTAATCTTTGCAGGATTAACTGTTATTATTGGTCTTTTGGGACTATCTGTTACAAAGATTCCATTCCTAATAGCGATGGGCGTATCCGCTGCTTTTACTGTGTTCATAGCTGTGGTGGTTTCCGTCGTCATATTACCGGCCATATTAGGAATTATCGGCCATAAGATTGCCCCATCTAAACAAAATCGATTCTTGGAAAAGATGACTGGGGCAGGTAAGAAACGCACTGGTTCAAATAAATGGGGGGAATTTGTCGTAAGACGTCCTCTGGTTGTTTCGATTTTCGCAATCGGACTACTTGTAGTAATTACGATTCCATTTTTCCATATGAATCTTGGGCTGCTTTCTGATGGAACATCAAAGTCCACAGAAACGACAGAACGAAGAGCATATGATTTATTGACGGAAGCATATGGGGAAGGAATTCATGCCTCTTTAGCGGTAGTGGCAAAATCGGAGGAAGCAACAGCTGAAACGCAAAATGTTATGAACACCATTGCAAAAGAATTGGGTAACTTATCCGACGTGAAAAGTGTGACACCAGCTATCCCTGGTCCTTCTGGAAAGATTTATATGATTTCCGTCACACCAAAAACAGGACCTGACGATACAAAGACGAAGGATTTGGTAAATGCGATTCGGGACAAATCAAACCAGACCCAGAAAGAAAATGGAATTGAACTAATGGTAACGGGCACAGCAGCGATGAATATTGATATTGTGCAAAAGCTGAGTGATGCCTTGCCAGTTTTCGCTGCTCTTATTGTGGGACTCGCATATGTACTCTTAGTTCTAGTGTTTAGATCTCTACTCATTCCATTAAAAGCAGTATTAGGGTTTCTACTTTCTCTTGGTGCTACGTTGGGAGCCGTGGTATTTTTCGTGCAGGATGGGCATTTCCAAAATTTATTTGGTTTCCCAGCTGCCAGTCCAATCTTAGCTTTCTTGCCTGTTATTCTGATTGGCATCCTGTTCGGACTTGCCATGGACTATGAGGTGTTCCTAGTGAGCAAGATGCGGGAAGTATATACGCATACAGGCGACCCGAAGAGAGCTATTTTAGAAGGAATGCGAGAGAGTGGTAAAGTCGTAGTCTCAGCAGGATTAATTATGATGTCTGTATTTATTGGATTCATGTTGGCACCTGATAGCATCATTAAATCCATAGGCATGGCTCTTACATTCGGTGTTTTCTTCGACGCATTCATCGTGAGAATGACAATCGTACCTGCGGTCATGGCTCTCATGGGTAAGTCAGCCTGGTACTTGCCAAAATGGCTGGATAAAATTTTGCCTAACATTGATGTTGAAGGAGAAAGCATTATACATCACATGGAAAACAAAAGTGAAAAGATATATAAGCAGAACAGTTAAAGTTAATTCATAGTTGTATTCATAAAAAAACCGCTTCCCTATAAAAGAGAAGCGGTTTTTTAGAGAAAGTATAGACCTCCTTCGCTAATTATGTAAATATATAAAAGGATATGATTGCTGTAAATGTGTGCCATTTCCTTTGTCTCCCATTGGGGATTTACCTCCATTTTTCAAGTTATAAATAGGGAGGGATATTCAGATACAATTTATATTAAACATTTTAAAATTGATTTTTTGTTATGGAGGAATATAAAAAAGTGAAAAAGAAGCAACAAAAACAATCAACCTCTTGGCGTCCTAGAGGTTTTATTCAATGGTTTCTGACAGTTCTTACAGTACTAGCATTAGCTTTTATTGGTAGTTTGGCATATTATATTTGGAATCCATCAGATTTTAATGTCACATTAAGAATTTCTAATATAATGAGTCTTTTGGCAATGTTTGCATTGCAAATGCCAATGTTTTTAGTAATTCTAACATTATTTATAATTGTACTATTAATATTAGCTGTATGGAAAAAAGCTTTAATCGCTCGAGCATTGTTGATTCCTCAATTATTACTAGTATTATTTTTAATAATAGCGCCAATTACTCAGACGTTAAACTATGCTAAAAACGAGAATGTTTCCGTTTCGCTTAGTTCTCATTTTTTTGGTAAGACCGAGATAACATCAAAAGTCACACAGGACGTTGTATACGGTACAACCTCTGATGGTGTGGAATTAAAGCTTGATGTGTGGCCAGCTCATGGAGACTCAAAAAAATCACTTCACCCCGCAGTTATCATGTTACATGGAGGCGGCTGGGTTGAAGGTGATAAAGGTGGTTCACCTCATTGGTATCAAAGACTTAGTGAATTAGGATATACTGTTTTTGATGTACAATATCGTATGCCACCTCATGCGGGATGGAAAGATGAAGTAGGTGATGTAAAATCAGCAATAGGATGGGTAGTAGAACATGCGGATACTTACAAAATTGATCCTAAAAAAATAAATGTAATGGGGCAATCAGCAGGGGGGAATCTAGCTATGCTAGCCGCCTATAGTATGGGGGATGAACAGTTACCACCTTCTACTAGCGTTTCACCGGTACCTATTAACTCTGTGATTAATATATACGGTCCGTCTGATATGACAGAGTTTTACAAGAATAAACGAAGTCCTGACTACGCGGAAGATGTATTGAAAAAGTATATAAAGGGTACACCTTCACAATTCCCTGATCGTTACAAAATACTCTCTCCGATCAGTTACATTAATGAAAATACACCTCCTACTATTTCATTTTATGGAACAAGTGACCGAGTTGTCCCAGATGAACAAGGTAAATCTTTAGACAGGAAGCTGAGAGAAAATAGCGTTTCACATGGATTCTATCTTCTTCCAGGAGCTGATCACGTTTTTGATGCAAAATCAGGTAGCTTGAATACGCAATTTGCTTTTGAAAAAGTAAAAGCCTTTCTTCAAAAATACAATTAATTAATAAATATAGGTAAGAACAATTTAAGAAGGTTTGTTTGCATCATTGTAAAATATAAAAATAAATGAAACACGCATTTTGAAAAAACTTAATCAAAATGCGTGTTTTTAGTAGAAATCTAGTAATTTTATCAATGGGTACAAATTGTACTTTTAAATTGTGGAAATTCAATGAATATCATATACACGTAAGGTGGTCATTTCCCTGTCAAGTAGACAATAATAAAGATACGGTTTAAAATCTTTTATTTTTGGAAGCATAAGTTTGCCGGAAACAAAAAGAACCATAAGCTTGCCGTTTCGGCAAACTTATGGTTCATATCACAAATAAATTCTTTTAATAAAATATCCAGCGCCAATATTATATAAGGAAACCCATTCCTCGTATTCATTAACAATTAATCTACCTTTTTCTCTAACATAGCTCTAAAATAAATACAAACCACCTCTTTATATAGATAGTAGATACAGTTCATAAACATTGTTAGAAGAGCATTTTAATTCATCTATTCATTCCATTTATAAGTTTGCTCATAAACTCAGTATTATTTACTACAAATAACATGATTTGTTTTCTTGCACGGGTAACTGATTGATAAAACATGCGTTCCGGATCATAATGATTTTTCCCTCTTACAGCAAGACCACCATCTTCACTATAGTAAAAAGTAGATCCTACTAAAACAAGAACCTTATCAAACTCTTGTCCCAGAACACCATGCGCATTTAATCCTCTGTGTAGTCGCATTTGCTCGATTAAATGACCATTCCAATTCTCTCCTGTATAGTCGATAACCTGCCATCCTTCTAATTCCAACCCTTCTGCAAATCCTCTAGCTCGATTAATCTCATTAAAGTAGTGAATAAATATATTATCGGTATTATTACAATACTTCATATACTTTAAGTTAAATAAACCTTTAATAAAAGCACCAATCTCTTTATGTCATGCTTTTTTATTTTATAATTACAGAGTTTTGTATACTAGCACTAAAATTTATTTGAAATAATTGTTTGAAAAGGTGCTATTAAATTGAACGTTTATATCATTTAGATCACTTCTTTTATATAAAGAAAAAATAAGAAATTAGAAAATAAAAACAAGCAATGAAGAGAACAGCTGAAAGTAGCTTACACCGATGTCTATAAAAAGTTATAGAGCATTTCTTTGAATGAGGAATGCTTTTTGTTTTTGCTTGGAATAAAATATACAACAAAAATATTATCTAAAATAATAAAATTTTATTGTAAAACGATAAAATTTATATTAAAATCAAAATCAGAATAAAAAATCGAGTTGCTTTTTATGGAAAAGGTAACAACGTTGTTTTTTTAGAGGAGGTAAAAATATGAACAGTCACAATTTGATTATTGAAAATATTGATAACCCTCATGAGTTGGAGGGAATGTATAGAAAAGACCCGAAAGCTTTTAAAAAGTCATTCTCACAAGCATGGGAACAAAATCCGGATTCTCAGGTTTTGGGTATTTGGTATGAAAGATTACATTTCAAGGAGAAGGGAAATATAAGAAAGCCCTCCTTGATTCAAAAGGGTTTCTTATTCATGGGCATGTTAGCTATTCTAGCCGGATTAAGCACCAGAATCATTTTCCACTTTGTCGAACAGGAAGCAATTGCTCCGATTAATCTGGCTTTTGGTATAATCCCTTTTATTGCTGCCTATTTTGTCTACAATAATACTCCGAAAAAAAGTATTATTTATTCTCTTGCAGCGTTGTTCCTAATTTCTGGACTTTATCTTAATATGCTGCCATTAAATTATAAAGACAGTATTATCCTTGCTTATTTACATCTTCCTATATTCTTATGGGTATTGGTAGGGCTTGCGTTTACAGGAAATGAATATTCAAAAGGCAGTACAAGGTTAGCTTATATTAAATTTAATTTGGAATATTGTATTCTTTACGCCAGCATGGCAGTTAGCGGAATGATACTAGCAGTATTCACCATGCGGTTATTTAGTTTTGTTGACTTGGATATAGGAGAGTTCTATTTTAGTAATGTTGTTTTATTTGGTGCTGCCGCTCTCGCTATTGTGGCTGCATACTTAGTATCAATGAATCTTAAGTTTGCTAAAAATATTACCCCCTATATAGCTAAAATCTTTAGTCCGCTTGTCCTGATCACCTTGTTGATCTATCTTATAACGGTTATATGGGTTGGGAAAAATCCATTTTTGGACCGCAATTTCTTGATGGTCTTCAACGGAATACTTCTTGTTGTATTGGCTGTTACTATATTTTCCATTGTTGAGAGCGACTCAGATGAGAAAAAGAACATTTCAGATTATATAAATTTTGTCTTAATTGTTCTTGCACTTATTATTGACAGTGTGGCTTTGTCAGCTATCGTGTTCAGACTTTCTTCCTATGGTATTACGCCTAATAGACTTGCTGTTTTAGGAGTCAACATACTGATTTGGGCAAATCTAATTTGGATTATGCTTTCTTATATGCGTTTTCTACAAAATAAATCCGGACCTTTACCTATCCAAGATGCCGTTACGAAGTATTTGCCAATCTACGGACTTTGGGCAGCGTTCGTTATATTTACTTTTCCTATCCTTTTTAATTAAAAAGGATCTGTTAATGTAACGAAAAGTCAATCTTCTATAACGTACAAAATTTTTAGAGCCGATAATTCAATTTTGCATTTATATAATTTCTCGACAATAAAAAGCGTCCCACTTTGGGACGCTTTTTATTATGCGTATTGCCGTTTTTTCTTAATAAGTAACAACACTTGTGAAACACAAGCAAGTACTGGTAACTCAATTAACGGTCCAATAACGAGTGCAAGTGCGATAAGAGGCTCGTCTGGAAAAGCAGTCACAGCAATAGCGAGCGCAACAGGCGAGTTTCTTGCTAATGTTGTTAAGCTTAAACTTACTGTATCTTTATAAGATAAATGCAGGATGCGCCCGATAAATTGTCCTAGTAAAAAATTAATGATGAAGAACAATAGAACAGGAATGAGTAATAATAAAACAACATTCATATTTTGGAGTAAATATTTACTTTGTGATGCAAACATCGCTACAATTGCTAAACTTAAAAATACAATTTGAGCAGAGCTGAAAAACGGAATGATTTTATTCTCGAGTGTTTCAGCTTTTTTCATTTTATTCATAATGAATTTTGTAGCATGTGCAAATAAGAATGGTAAGACGATAACGATTACGATACTTTCTATTAAAATAGAAACTGCTACAGTCTTCATTACACCGGCAAATAAAAATAAATAAACGGGTAGCAATAATACTTGTAAAATTAAATTTACAGGCAAAATCGCTGTGGAAAGTGCTACGTTTCCTTTCGCTATTTCAGTGAATATTAAGTACCAATCTGTACATGGAGTAACCATTAACATGATAAACCCAACCCAAAGTGCTGGGTGATCTGAAAGAAATAATGCACCTAATCCCCAGGCGAGGAAAGGCGTCCATAAAAAATTAATGGTAAGGCTTGTTCCGGCAAATTTTAAATTACGAAATCCGTTTTTAATCTCTTTCAATGGGATGCTGAGGAATAATCCATATAGCATGAAAAATAAGAAGGGGACAATAAATTTGTCTGAATACATATGTATGATATTAAATTGTCCGAGTATAATACCGCATGTAACAGCAAATAGAATAATAAAAGTTTGAATCTTTTCTATAGTGCTCATGAATAAATCCTTTCTAAATATGAATTTCCCTCTCTAATTTAATTATACAAGTAATAAAGTCGTATTTGGTGTTTAATTGTATTTTAGTTATTATTTTTAATTCAAGATTTTATTTTTATTGAAAGTTACTTGACTAAAGTAAGCAACTATATTACAATCACTTACATAAGGTAATTAAATAACAAAAAGTTTTAGGTTCCTTAAATGAAGGTATCTATTGGAACTTTTTCTTAGAATAAGAATTTTTATAATGATGAATAATGAATACGAAAAGAAAGATTAGGTGAAGAAAATGGGACTATTTAGCTCATTATTTGGTAAAAAAGAAGAAATTACGAATGTAGAGGAGAATAAAACAATGTCAAAAGTATTATTTGTAAAAGCAAACGATCGTCCAGCGGAGCAAGCAATTAGTTCAAAAATGTATGAAACATTTGTAAGTACTTATAAAGAAGCGAACCCAAATACAGAAATTACAGAGTTAGATTTATTTGGATTAGATCTTCCTTATTACGGAAATATCGCAATTTCAGGTGGATATAAACGTAGTCAAGGAATGGAGTTAACAGCTGAAGAAGAGAAGGCTGTAGCAACAGTAGATCAATATTTAAATCAGTTTTTAGAAGCTGATAAAGTTGTATTTGCGTTCCCATTATGGAACTTCACAGTACCCGCACCATTAATCACATATATTTCATACCTTTCTCAAGCTGGAAAAACGTTTAAATATACAGCAAATGGTCCGGAAGGTTTAGCTGGTGATAAGAAAGTAGTTGTACTAGGTGCTCGTGGTTCAGATTATTCTTCAGAGCAAATGGCTCCTATGGAAATGGCGGTTAATTATGTAACAACTGTACTTGGATTCTGGGGAATTACAAATCCAGAAACAGTGGTAATTGAAGGACACAATCAATATCCAGATCGCTCACAACAAATTGTTGAAGAAGGTATAGAAAACGTTAAAAAAGTAGCTGCGAAATTTTAATTACTGATAGTAAATGGAAAAACCAACATGGATGACCATGTTGGTTTTTTAGTCTATATTCTATGTTAAAAAATGTATATTCATAAAATAAAAGAAAAGTTTGAAAATAGTATTGCAAAATATTATATAGCGAATTATAATGAGTTCAAGAATAGTTGATACTTAAATTAAATATTCAGAAAATTCAATTAGTTAAAATTGGAAAATGAGATAAGGAAATTTGAATGGGGGTTATATTATGGCGAATAAAGTACCGTTTTCGTTCATAGTAGTTATTGGATTAATGTTATTTGCACTATTTTTTGGAGCCGGAAATTTAATTTTCCCAGCTATGCTAGGTCAATCGGCAGGAGAGAATGTATGGATTGCTAACGCTGGATTTTTAGTAACAGGTGTTGGATTACCATTACTAGGTGTACTAGCATTTGGTTTTTCGGGTAAAGATGATTTACAGTCATTAGCAAGTCGTGCTCACCCAGTATTCGGGATTGTGTTTACAACAGTTTTATACTTAGCGATCGGTCCGTTATTTGCAATACCAAGAACGGGTAATGTTTCTTATGAAATTGGTCTTAAGCCTTTTATGCCAGAAGGATTAGGTTCTACACCTTTAATTCTTTTCACAATTATATTCTTTAGCATCACTTGTTTTTTTTCGCTAAATCCTGCGAAAATTGTCGATATTGTTGGAAAAATATTAACGCCAATTAAATTGACATTCATCGGTATTTTAGTAATCGTTGCTTTTATTCATCCAATTGGAGATATGCAAGCACCAGTGGAAGGGTATACATCACATGCATTCTTTAAAGGATTCCAAGAAGGATACTTAACAATGGACACGCTTGCATCATTCGTATTCGGAATCATCATCATTAATGCAATTAAAGAAAAAGGTGCGAAAACGAAAACACAGATTATGGTCGTTTGTGCAAAAGCGACAATCATTGCAGCATCTATTTTAGCAATTATTTATACAGCACTTTCTTATATGGGTGCTTCAAGTGTTGCAAAGCTTGGACATTTAGAGAACGGCGGAGAAGTATTAGCGAAAGTTTCTAACTACTATTTCGGATCATATGGCGGAGTATTATTAGGATTAATGATTACAGTAGCTTGTTTAACAACTAGTGTGGGACTTGTATCAGCATGTTCTTCATTCTTCCATAAGTTATTCCCAAATGTTCCTTACAAAGCAATTGCAATTACGCTATGTGTATTTAGTGCAATTGTTGCAAACGTAGGACTAACACAATTGATCGCAGTTTCTGTTCCAGTATTAACAGCAATTTATCCACTAGCAATTGTATTGATTTTCTTAACATTCTTCCATTCATTATTTAAAGGAAGAGCTGAAGTTTATCAAGTGAGTTTAATCGTAACATTTATCATCAGCTTATTCGATGGATTAAGTGCAGCTGGAGTTAACATTGAAGTAGTAAGCCGAGTGTTCACTAAATTCCTTCCGATGCAGGAAGTAGGATTAGGCTGGATCTTCCCAGCGATTATCGGTGGATTTATCGGATATGGCATTAGCGTTTTAAAAGTGAAAAAACAAGTTCAACCTGCAACTAGAGCGGACAAGAAAATAAGTTAATTGAAAAAGTTATAGAACTTGTTTCTATAACTTTTTTTGTTACTATTAATAAGGAGTAAAAAATAAAGTAGTAGGGGAAATGAAATGAAAAAAACAATTGATCATATCGGAATCGCAGTTCGTGATATAGATAGTACGATACGTTTTTATGAACAGGTTCTATCAGGGAAATTAATAGATCGTTACGTAAGTGAAGCACCAGGTGTGGAAAGTGAAGTTGCTATTATAGAAGTGGATGGAGATAGAATTGAACTACTTGCACCGACGAATAATACGACGTCGCCAATAGCACGCTTTATAAAACAAAAAGGGAAAGGTGTTCACCACGTTGCGTATCGTGTCGATGATTTAGATGTGGCTTTAGAAGAATTAAAAGAACAAGGTATTCGAACATTAGAGCATACACTTCGAATGAATAAACATGGTAGACGATTAATTTACCTGAACCCAGCGGATACAGAAGGAACGATTATTGAGTATTGTGATTATCCGGAAGAGAAATAGAAGAAGGATATTTTTTAAAAGGTGTTACGTTATTACGTAACACCTTTTAATTTATCTCGCTATTTGTAGGAGTCTTACTGCCCGTAAAAGCTCTATTGGTGAGGGCTAATTAAAGTTTCACTTTATGTATTTCACATTTTCTTCACAAATAATTCACGAGAACTTTTCTTCTTAAGGAACTTACATAAATATATTTTATGATATAATTACAATCGACTTTAAAAATATAAGTTGTTTTAATTAGGGTAGTTACTATTATATTAGTAGTTTAAAAGCGGGGAGAAAGTAAGGATTATATAGCATGGAAATTTATACTTCACCAGGTTAATATTTCGTCAGAAAATCAAACTAGGAAGTATAAAGTAATGAAAGTGTAGCGATGAAGAAGAAAGAAGTGAAATGAGTGTGAAAGTAATGAGAAGGTTAGGGGCATGGCTAGTAATAGCATGTGTGCTTATTATATTGATACCAAAAAGCGCGTCTGCTCATGCATATGTTGTGAAATCAAATCCTGTTGAAAATGAAACGTTGAAGAAAGCACCAACTGTCGTGAAAATCGAATTTGATGAGGATATACAAGTTTCACATTTTAATACATTGTTTGTAAGAGATACCTCAGGTAAAAGAGTAGATTTAAAGGATGCTCATATTGATAAAAGAAACAAAAAACTATTAGAGGCAGGGGTAAAAGAGAATCTTAAAGACGGTCTCTATTCTATTCAATGGAAAGCTATTTCAGCTGATGGACATCCAATTCAAGGAGTTATTCCGTTCCAGATTGGGTTAGCCGAAGCGGGAGCAGATGATGTACAAGTAGAAGAGATGGGGTATGTCCCGCAAATCGATATGATTATGGAACGCGGGGTTCTATATACAAGTTTCTCACTATTTTTAGGAGTTCTATTCTTTAATCTTATTATATATAAAGGGGATGCAATAGAAGTTCACTCAAGGAGTAAGAGAATAATATGGATATCATTAATAGGTATATTCATTAGCTTACTATGCAATCTACCACTGCAAGCGAAAATAAATGCTGATGTTTCATGGCTAGAAGCATTCAATCCTTTACTATTAAAAGAAACATTACAGCTTTCTGTTTTTGGTTATGTATGGATCACTCAAATGGCTCTTATTAGTGTGCTTATCATTGTTACTTATTTTGCGGTGAAGCGTGAGAAACTTTCATCGTTTAAAGTATGGAGCATTCCAATATTACTTTTTATTGGGTTACTCGTTATGAAAGCCTTTAATAGTCACGCATTTGGTTTGAAGTTTAAAGACATTGCTGTCGTTATGGACTTTCTACATTTATTCGCAGCTTCGTTATGGGTTGGCGGTCTATCATCGATTATTCTTCTTTTACGTAAAGAGGATGACAAGTGGACGAAGTATTGGGATGCAATTAAGCGTTTTTCACCATGGGCGACAGGTGTTGTCATAGTCATTGTATTAACGGGTCTTTTTAACAGTACATTTTTTATTCCCACGATTCATTCCCTATTTGATACGAAGTATGGATTAGCATTATTAGCAAAGATACTTTTATTCGTTTGCATGGGGATATTGGGAATTATTCATTATGTGAAAGGGAGAATACGAGCCCAGCAAGGATTAGGAGCTACGGTGAAAGTAGAGTTTATCATTGGAATTATCGTTTTCGTAATCGTAGCTTTTATGACAAACGTACAAACACCGCCGATGCCTCCTACTGGACCTTTTACAGAGAGTAAACAATTAGATAATGGATATGAACTTACTTTACATGTAAGCCCCAATAAGGTAGGACAGAATACATTTCATATTACTTTGAAGGATGAAAATGGACAGCCTGTTACTAATATGGAACAAATTGTATTGACGACTCAATCGTTAGATATGAATATGGGCAAAGGGTCATTTAAAGTTTCAGCAATTTCACCGGGAGAATATGAAGCGGAAGGTATGTATATTAACATGACAGGCAACTGGAATATACAAGTTCACGGATTAACAAAATCTCTTGATAGCTTTGATACGGATTATAGATTTATTGTAGGCGGCAGATAAAGAGAAGGTATAGATAAAAAGGAGCTAATAGAAAATGAAACGTATAAAAAAATTAGGAACAACAATGATCGCAACAATAATTGCAATGGGAATTTTTTCGTTACCTGTTAGTGCGCACGTCACTGTAAAACCAGCAACTTCTGACATTGGTTCTTGGGAGACTTATACGATAAAAGTACCTGTTGAAAAAAATGTGGCAACAACCAAAGTCACACTAAAACTACCGTCCGGCGTTGAGTTTCAACAGTATGAACCAGTGCCAGGGTGGAAAGTTGAAGAGCAAAAAGATGCAGCTGGAAAAGTTAAAACTGTAGTATGGGAAGCAACAGGAGAAGGGATTTTATCTGGTCAGTTCCAACGATTTACTTTCGTTGCTAAAAACCCAGATAAAGAACAAAAGATAGCTTGGGATGCATATCAACAATATAAAGACGGAGAAATTGTTGAATGGACAGGCGATGAGAAAGCTGAAAAACCGCATTCAGTTACTACAATTGCAAAAGGTACGTCCTTAACTGGAGAACATGGAGAAGTATCTAGTGTAGGAAAGAATGAAAGTACAAGTAATATGCAAACAATAGCAATTGTCTTGTCTATTTTAGCGATTGCATCATCGGTGGGAACGTGTGTATTTGTAGTACGTAGTAAAAAGTAAGGTATAAGAAAGAGCCTACAAATAGTAGGCTCTTTCTCACGTTTATTTATTTCACTTCAACTTGCTGCCCTACAGCAAGTGTTTTTGGCTTTATATTTACAAAGCAAATACTCACGACAATAAATAATAGACCGATAAACAAGCTCATTGTAATGGCCTCATGTAAGAAAATTGAACTTACAATAATAGCGATAAGAGGGATAAGGAACGTATAAGCTCCGACTTTACTTGCTTCACCAGCTCCAACAAGTGTGAAGTAAGCGAGCCATCCCATTGCAATAACAAAGAACGAAATAAAGAGTAGCACACTAACAAATGGCATACTCCAAGCGATACTAGACCAGCTTTCAAACTCTGATCCAAATCCGACTAAGCAAAGACCTCCAATAATAAGCTGAAGTGTTACCATCCAAATAGCATTAACGCGGTGCCCGGTTTTTTTAATAAATACTGTACCCAGTGCCCATCCAATCGCACAACCTAATGCGAGAAGGATTCCAATGATAGAAATATGGCCGGTTAAGCTACTAGAGCTAATAACCCCCACGCCAATAAATCCTAGAATTAAACCGAAAATTTTTAAGCCATACATTGATTCTTCAAGCCATATCCACGAGAAAATGCCGAGTAAAACAGGCTGTAGAAATACAATTGCGGAAAATAATCCAGCGGGCATGTATTGAAGACCGACAGTTTGTAGTCCGTAAAAGATAATGATGTTAAGTAAAGAAGAAATAACGTATAAATGCCAAGTTTCTTTTAAATGTAGCTCTTTGTATTTCGGTAATGCGAAAATAAGTAAAATGAATCCCCCAATTAAAGTTCTAACGCCTGCAAATAAAACAGGTGGTGTATAATGCAAGGCAAATTTAGATAAAGGCCAATTAATTCCCCACATAATAACGAGAAAGGTAAGGATTATGGCCGTTTTTGTTCGAGAAAGCTGTGTCACGGTAAGACCTCCTTGTTGTATTTCATTTCACTATGATATGATATCGACTGTGATAAATAAAATGAATCTTTTTTATAAGGGGTATAAGTGATTAGTTATGACCATTACACAACTACAAGTTTTGATAAAAACGGTTGAATTAGGTAGTTTTACGAAAGCAGCAAAAGCACTTAATATGACACAGCCCGCTGTCAGTCATGCCATTTCAAGTATTGAGTCAGAATTAGATATTAAGATTCTTATACGTGATAAGAGAGAAGGCTTAATTGTTACTGACGTAGGAGAGAGAATTCTTGTTCATATTAGAGAAATATTGAATGGAATTGAGAAAATTGAGCAAGAAGTAGCGATGGAGAAAGGGCACGAAATTGGGACGATTCGAATTGGGAGTTTTCCGAGCGCTTCTGCACATTTCTTGCCCAAAATGATAAATCTTTTTAAGGAGAAGTATCCGAACTTAGAAGTCGTTCTTTGTGAAGGAACGATTAAAGAAGTTGAAGATTGGTTAGTATCGAGGGTTATTGATATAGGAATTGTAATTTTGCCTAATAAAGATATGGAGATTGTTCCATTAGCGAAGGGGAAAATGGTTGTTATCTTAAGAGAGGATCATCCTCTCTGTAAGAAGGACGCTATTACAATTAGTGATTTAGAGAATGAACCGATCATATTATGTAAGGGTGGATACGAACCACCCATTATTGATATGTTTAAACAAGCAAACGTACCACTTCGGGCTGAGTATGTAATTTCGACAGTTACTACAGCTTTAAATATGATTCAAGAAGGATTAGGCATTGCAATATTGGCTGAATTATCTTTAACGAATTTACCAAAAAATGTGCAAACGAGAGAATTGGAACCACAAGTATGGAGAGAAATTGCTTTAGCTGCTCCTTCATTAAAGGATTCTTCAATCGCTGTGCAGCTATTTATTGAAGAATTTCAAGCGCTATTTGCAGAATAAAAAGAGGTGTCTCATATATCATAATGGGACACTTTTTAATTTACTTATAAAAAATCTGTGAAAAGGATTGACTTATTTTTTAGTTGTAACTATAATGATTACATCGAGGTGGTGATGACGATGAAAATTAGTAGCCGCTTTTCTATAGCTGTTCATATTTTATCTATTTTGAAAAACAATCCATCTTCACTTTGTACTTCAGACTATATGGCTGAAAGTGTAAATACAAATCCGGTAGTAATCCGTAAAATTATGTCGTACTTGAAACAAGCTGGATTTGTTTACGTAAATCGCGGGCCAGGTGGTGCGGGATTATTAAAGGATTTACATGAAATCACATTGTTAGATGTGTATCATGCAGTGAACGTAGTCGAAGAAGACAAGCTATTTCATATTCACGAGCAACCAAATCCAGATTGTCCAATTGGAGCGAATATTCAAGTGGTGTTAGAAGTTATATTAATTCAAGCACAATCCGCGATGGAAGAAGTTTTGAAAAATATTTCGATGGGGCAGTTGTTTGAATCTTTACAAGAGAAAATGAATGCTTAAAATATTATCTATATTTTTTTATTATTGATGTAACTATATCGATTACAACTATAAAGGTAAGGTGTAAAAATTATGACTGTAAAAATGAAAGTATACTCAGACTTTATATGTCCGTTTTGTTTTTTAGCAAAAGGTCCATTAGATGAGGTAGTGAAAGAGAAAGATGTAGAGATTGAATGGATGCCATTTGAATTACGTCCAAGTCCATATTCAAAAATAGACCCATGGAATGAGCCAGAAAAATTAGGTTCATGGGATGCTTTCATTCTTCCGACAGCGAAGAAGTTAGGAATTGATATGCGTTTGCCACGTGTTTCCCCACATCCATATACGCATTTAGCTTTCGAAGGATGTCAATTTGCGAAAGAACGTGGACTAGGTAATGAGTATCATCACCGCGTATTCACAGCATTTTTCCAAGAAGAGCAAAACATTGAAGATATTGATGTGTTAACAAAATTAGCGGTAGAAGTAGGACTTCCTGAGGCGGAATTTAAAGATGCTTTAGTAACTCGTAAATATAAAGAAAAGCATCAAGAAGCAATTCAGCACGCATATGATGAAGCGAATATTATGGCTGTTCCAACTGTCATGATTGGAGATGAATTCATTCAAGGGCTTGCTAGTAAAGAAACACTAGAAAGGGTCATTGATAAAGAAATTGAAAAGGATAAAACAAATTCATTTGAAGGTGTGCAATGTAATACCGATGGATATTGCTAATTCGATTGTTATGAAATAACAAAATAAATAATAAAACAAATATTTGGAGGAATTAAAATGTCAGCAACTACAACAAATTTAAAAGAAGCAATCGTGAACCGTCGTTCAATTCGTAAAGTAACAAAAAACGATGCGATTACGAAAGAAAGAATTGAAGAAGTGTTAAAAACAGCTTTACACGCACCAACATCTTTTAATATGCAAAGTGGCCGTATGGTTGTATTAATGGATGGAGAGCATGAAAAGTTTTGGGATATCGTAAAAGAAACGCTTAGATCACGCGTACCAGCAGAAAACTTTGAAGCGACTGTAGAAAGACTAAAAGGTTTCCATACAGGTGTAGGTACAGTTTTATTCTTTGAAGACCAAGCAACTGTAGAAAAAATGCAAGAAAATGCACCGTTATATAAAGATCAATTCCCATTCTGGTCTCATCAAGGTAATGCAATGTTACAACATACTGTGTGGATGCTATTATCTGCTGAAGGAATTGGCGCATCACTGCAACATTACAACCCAATCGTAGATGCTGAAGTAAAAGAAACTTGGAACATTCCAGCAGAGTGGAGCTTAGTAGGTCAAATGCCATTTGGTGAACCAAATGAACAGCCAGCAGAAAGAACATTCTTACCTACTGAAGATGTAGTGAAATTTTATTAAGAAATACAATATGTAACGATAAGGAAGCTGTGCTTAGAAACAGCTTCCTTTTTTGTATTAGTGTTAATTTATAAGCATTTAGGGAAGGAATATAACAAATAGTCAGGTGAGAAAGGAAGTAGGAAAATGAATGACGAGAAAAAATATACAGTGGTAGGTACTGATGTCGAGGAAGTAAAACGTTTAAATAAAAATTCAGGATTAACGTATAATCAAGTGAAAGAAATGTTAGCGAAGCAAATGCAAAAAAAGAAGTGATTAGATTGAAATCATTCATTTTTTCATTTAACATTTTGATTGGAGAGAGTTAAGTAAAAGGTAACTCTCTTTTTTATATAGCTGAGCAACTGTAAGAGTGGAGGAAGCAACATGAAAAAATGGGTAAAGATAACGTTGTCTATCGCCGGAGGTATTGTCCTATTGGTATGTGCCGGTGGATATTTCGTGTATATAAATTATTTTCCAAAGGAACCAGAGCGTATTGTATATGATAAAGACAGAGTGTTAAAGCCGATACATAACCAGCTTAAAGGAATCAACATAGGTAATGTAAAGATAAAAGAAAAAGCAGTTGTAAATGCAACTGTGGATGAACTTCAAAACATGGTCGATGATGGAAAATTATCATATGAAGAATTAACGAGTATTTATCTCTTTAGAATACAAGAACATGACCAAAATGGAATATCATTAAATGCTGTTACAGAGATTAATCCAAATGCAATAGAGCAAGCACGAAAGTTAGATAAAGAGAGGTCGTTAAATAAGAAATCGAACTTATACGGCATTCCTGTCATCGTAAAAGATAATATACAAACTGCAAAAGTGATGCCGACAAGCGCAGGCACTTTTGTATTAAAAGATTGGGTTGCAGATGAAGATGCGACGATTGTGAAGAAGTTGAAAGAAGAGGGGGCATTTGTTTTAGGTAAAGCAAATATGTCTGAATGGGCGAATTATTTATCTTTTACAATGCCAAGTGGATATAGCGGGAAGAAAGGGCAAAATTTAAATCCGTACGGTCCAATTACATTTGATACATCAGGATCCAGTTCGGGGTCTGCTACAGTGGTTGCGGCAGATTTTGCACCACTTGCAATTGGGACAGAAACGACGGGATCTATTGTCGCACCAGCGACGCAGCAATCTGTAGTTGGGTTACGTCCATCGTTAGGTATGGTTAGCAGAACTGGCATTATCCCATTAGCTGAAGCACTTGATATTGCAGGGCCAATGGCAAGAACGGTAAAAGACGCGGCAACGTTATTTAATACTATGGTAGGTTATGATGAAAAAGATGCTATGACAGAAAAAATGAAAGATAGAGATAGAATAGATTATACGAATGATTTATCAATAGATGGATTAAAAGGAAAAAAGATAGGGATTCTTTTTTCTGTAGATCAACAAGATGAAAATAGAAAAGCAGTAGCAGAAAAGATTAGAAAAGACATTCAAGATGCCAGTGCGATATTGACTGATGATATTCAGTTAAGTAGCGAGGGTGTAGATAATCTGCAAACATTAGAATATGAGTTCAAACATAATGTTAACGACTATCTTTCGAAGCAAAAAAATGTGCCTGTAAAATCGTTAGAAGAGATTATAGCGTTTAATAAAAAAGATAGTAAAAGAAGAATGAAATATGGACAAACATTAATTGAGGGCTCTGAAAAATCTGCTATAACGAAAGATGAATTTGAAAAAGTAGTTCAAACGAGTCAAGCAAATGCAAGGAAAGAGCTAGATAGATATTTAGTAGAAAAAGGATTGGACGCTTTAGTCATGATTAATAACGATGAAGTTCTTTTATCAGCTGTAGCTGGTTATCCTGAATTAGCGGTACCAGCAGGTTATGATAAAAATGGAGAGCCAGTAGGTGTTGTATTTGTCGGGAGGCAGTTTGGTGAAAAAGAACTTTTCAATATTGGATATGCGTATGAACAACAGTCTAAAAATAGACGTTCTCCTAAAATATAGAATTTAAAAATAGTTTTTAGGAAAGGATTAGATAAAAAATCAGACATTAAAAAAGAAAAAAAGGATTCTTCCAAATTAGTAAGAAAGATTGTCTATAGAAGTTCATAAAATGTAATAGTATTACAATGAATACGTTCGTTTTGTAATATATCAAATTTCCATCCATAGAAGGGGGAGGTTAAATCTTAATGAATGAAGTGAAAAATTTTTTTCGAAGTAGAGGGTTTCAACGGTTTATCGTTTTAATAATATTAGCGTTTGTATTATATGGATTAAAAAGTATGATCAATTTAATATTAATTACGTTTATACTGACATTTTTAATGGATCGGTTTCAACGTTTTATTTCAAAGAAATTGAAAGTGAATCGAAAAATTGTTATCGCATGTTTGTATATAATATTAGTTTCCTTTATCGGCACGACATTGTATAAATATTTGCCTGTGCTAACGATACAAATTTCACAATTGATTTATCAATTTAAACTGTTTTTTCAAAATCCACCGGATAATGAGATCATTAAATATGCACTTTCGACAATTAATGGAATGGAAGTATCAAAATATATAGAACAAGGTGTAGACGTCATCTATCAATCGATAGCGAATATAGGAAAGGTGAGTTTACAAATATTATTGTCTCTAATATTAAGCTTATTTTTCTTATTAGAAAAAGAGCGTATTATTACATTTACTTCTAAGTTTAAAGAGAGTAAGCTAAAGATTTTTTATGAGGAGATTGCATATTTTGGTGAAAGGTTTGCAAGGTCGTTCGGTAAAGTAATTGAAGCACAATTTTTAATTGCAGTTGTAAATTGTATCCTGACTGTCATTGCATTAATCGTTTTAGGATTTCCACAGCTTCTCGTATTAGCTGTTATGATTTTCTTATTAGGGTTGATTCCTGTTGCCGGCGTAATCATTTCACTGTTTCCACTTTGTATCATTGCCTATAACGTAGGTGGGGTTATGTACGTTTTGTACATACTAGTGTTCATTACGGTGATTCACGCTCTTGAAAGTTATTTTTTAAATCCAAAATTTATGTCTGCAAAAACGAATTTGCCAGTCTTTTATACATTTATGATTCTCATCTTTTCAGAGCATTTCCTCGGAATATGGGGGCTTATTATCGGGATACCGATCTTTATCTTTTTATTAGATGTACTTGACGTAAATAATGATAAATTGATTAAAAGCAATAAGTGATAGAAATAACCGATGTTGTCTTTTTGGAAAACATCGGTTATTTCTTATTTTTTTTTGGAGGAGGTAGTTTTATAAATTTATTTGCAATTAAAGCTATAATAACAGCAGTAAAAATAAGCACCGCGATTATGCCAATCCCCAGACCTGCCCATCCTCCTATAAGGAACATACTTATCGGTATTGCTAATAAGCTTAAAATAATAAGGATCAACCCGAGATTCTTATCATATTTTTTAGTTGGAAATAGCGTTCTGATGATTAAAAAGAGAAAAAGTATTAATGACGCTACAGCTAGTAAGAGGATGACAATTGTCCAAGACTCATCCATAAAATCACTCCTTTCTATTATGGATAATATTACGCTTTAGATTGAGGGTGAACAATAAAAATATAAAAAAGCAATCCAATATGAATTGGATTGCTTTTTTGAATGAAATATACGATTAAAGAACGGGAGCCATTGTTTCTTTCAACACTTGAACAGAGTGATCGAATTTTAATTCTTCGTCTTCACTTAATTCTACTTCTAAAATTTCACGAACACCGCCGCGATTTAAAACAGCAGGTACGCCGATATAAACATCTTTTTGACCGTATTGACCTTCTAAGTATGCTGAAACTGTTAATACGCTATTTTCGTCGTTTAAAATAGCTTTTGTAACACGTAGAAGTGACATACCAATACCATAATAAGTTGCACCTTTGCGCTCAATAATATGGTAGGCTGCATCACGAACATTTATGAAAATTTTGTCTAAATCTTCTTGTGTGTATGTGTTGTCTTTATCAAGAAGCGTTTGTAGTTTTTGAATACCAACTGATACGTGACTCCATACTGGAAGTTCTGTATCGCCATGTTCTCCGATAATATAAGCATGAATGTTGTGTGGACCAATGTCGAAGTACTCACCTAACATATAGCGGAAACGAGCAGAGTCAAGCGTTGTACCAGAACCGATTACTCGTTCTTTTGGTAAACCAGATTCTTTCCAAGTAACGTACGTTAAAATATCTACAGGGTTTGTTGCGATTAAGAAGATGCCATCAAATCCGCTATCCATAATACTGCGAACGATTTGTTTAAAGATTTTAGCGTTTTTCTCAACTAAATCTAAACGTGTTTCACCTGGCTTTTGTGGTAATCCAGCTGTAATGACTACAAGATCAGCATCTTTACAATCTTCGTAGCTGCCTTTCCATACTCTAGTTGGAGCTGGTGCAAATGGAACAGCGTGACTTAAATCCATTGCTTCTCCTTCAGCTTTTGCTTCATTTACATCAACTAAAACAAATTCTTCAGCTACAGCTTGGTTAATCATGCAGTAAGCATAGCTACATCCAACTGCTCCTGTTCCTACTAATACAACACGGTTAATACCTTTTTTCATTTCACAATTCCTCGCAATTTCATTGATTTTATTATGTAAGATAATACGTCCTACTTCTATAGATTCATATCTAGTTTATTACATTTTATAAAAGATATTCAAGTATTTGAAAATGTATCCGTTCAAATTTGCGAACAAAACATAGTAATTCAGTTAACTGAATATAATTCAGTAAAATCCTTTTTAAAAGGGGAAATGGTATGGGGAATCCATTATCGATGGAACAAATGCTTCAAATTGTTCATGAAGGGCTTGCCAAAACGAATAACCCCAAACAAATTACAGTTGCCGGTGCAGGGATTTCTGGATTAGTTGCAGGTTCTTTATTAAAAGAGGCTGGACATGAAGTAACGATTATAGAAGCAAATAACAGAATAGGTGGCAGGGTGTATACGATTCGTGAATCGTTTAGTGCGGGTTTATACTTTAATGCAGGACCGATGAGAATTCCTGATACGCATGAGTTAACTTTAGCGTATATTCGTAAATTTAAACTACCGTTAAACCTTTTTATAAATAAAACTTTTGCAGATATCATTTATACGAATCATATTCAAACGAGATTGAATGTGTTTGAAAATGATCCAAGTATACTTGAATATCCGGTTTTGGATAAAGAAAGAGGAAAAACAGCAGAAGAGCTAATGCTTGAGGTATTAGAACCAATACTAAATTATATTAAGAAGGATCCTAATAAAAACTGGTTTATCGTTGAAAAAAAGTATAAAACGTATTCGCTTGGTTCATTTTTAATGGAGTATTATTCGGATGGAGCAATAGATATGATTGGTGTACTTCTTGATATGGAAGCATATATGGGAATGTCTTTAATTGAAGTATTACGGGAAATGATTTTTTTTACTTCAACGGCGAAATATTACGAGATAACGGGCGGGATGGATGCATTACCAAATGCATTTTTGCCACAGCTAAAGGATAATATTTTTATGTCCTATAAAGTAGAAAAAATAATACAAGAAGATAATAAAGTGATGCTGCAAGTAAAACATGAACAAACGTTAGATCCATTTACAATAACAAGTGATATTACTATTATCACAATTCCGTTTTCGGCGTTACGATTTGTAGAAGTTCAGCCATTTCATTTATTCTCTTATTTTAAAAGACGAGCAATTCGTGAATTAAATTATATTGCTGCAACTAAAATTGCGATAGAGTTCAAAAGTAGATTTTGGGAAAGAGTCGGGCAGTATGGTGGGAAATCTATTACGGATTTACCGATACGTTTTACATATTATCCGAGCTATGGCATTCAGTCACCAGGGGCAGCTATCGTTATAGCAAGTTATACGTGGGCGGATGAGGCTTTAACATGGGATAGTCTCCCGCATAGAGATCGTATTCGTTACGCATTGAAAAATTTAGCGCAAATATATGGGAATGTAGTCTATAGTGAGTTTATAACAGGGGAATCTTTTGGCTGGAGTAAGAATACGTATTCTTGCGGAGCATTTACAGCTTTTGAACCAGGCCAAGAGCTAGAATTATTTCCTTATATTGCGTCGCCGGCTGGAAACGTACACTTTGCAGGAGAACATACAACGTTGACACATGGGTGGATGCAGGGAGCGATTGAGTCTGGAATTAGAGTTGCTCATGAAGTAAATGAAAAGTGAAGATAGTAGATATATTTACAAATTGTTATTCTTTTAATAAAATGATAAATATAAATCGTAATTATTACGCTTTGAATGCGTTTGAAATAAAGAAATGGATGGTTGATCAAATGAATAAAGTGGAAATTCATATATTAGGTGGTTTTTTAGGTAGTGGAAAATCAACATTATTACAAAATTTATTAGTAGCGGAGAAGAAGAAGAATAGAAAAGTTGCTGTTTTAATGAATGAAATTGGTGAATACTCAGTAGATACAGATATTATTGGTAAAGAGAATGTGTTAAGAGAATTACTAAAAGGATGTATTTGTTGTACGTTAAAGGAAGAACTTGAAATACAATTGCATTCATTATATCAGCAAGAAAGACCAGATGTAATTTACATAGAAACAACAGGCGTCGCACATCCAATTGAAGTGTTAGATGCATGTGTATCACCAATTTTAGCACCTTTCTTAGAAGTGAAATCAATTGTAGTCGTTTTAGATGCAGTAAGATGGTTAAATCGAAGTATATTAAGTGCAAATGTGCAACAGTTACTGCATGAGCAAATGAAATTTAGTAGTCACCTTCTTATTAATAAATCAGATTTACTAACAGAAGAAGATAAGAACAAAGTACTTGAAGAAGTGAAAGCAATAAATAATCATGCGAAATTGTTTGAAACAAAATATTGTAATATATCTTTAGATGATATAGAAGAAGCTGAATTTGTGAATGCTGGGGAACACGAGACACTTCATGTTAAACAGCATTTACATATACAAACGATGACGTATCAATTTACGAAATCGATTGATCAAGACAAATTATATGAATGGCTTTCGAATTTACCAGATAGTATTTATCGAGTGAAAGGTTTTGTGAAATTCCATGGAGATAAATACCCTCATCTATTCCAATATTCGTTTGGCGTACCAACTTTACTAGAGCAAGATTTTGGTTTCCCGACAAACTTGGTAGTAATCGGGGAAGGGCTAGATAAGAAACAATTGGTTGAAGGGTTAGAAAAGGTAGAAAATAATTAAGTGCTTTTTATGTAGGCTGCAATAATTAACTTAAGTTAATTATTGCAGCTTTTTTCGTGATGAATACTGTAATGAAACAGTATTTTCAATTGGATAACGGAATATATATTGATTGTATGTCCGTTTCCATTTAATAGGAAGGTGATTATAGATTTGTGCCGAATGTAGAGGATACTACAAGAGTTTTCCATTATCTATCTTATAGTTTAAAAGTCATGATTACGGGCAGGGGAATTTGGCGTGTTTGATTCTATCAGAAAGTAAAGTATGGGGAGGATCACAATGTCGATGAAAAAACGTAAGTGGCTAAAAACGATGTTTACTGGTTGTGTTTTAGGTTCGTTATTAATAACGGCAGCTTGTTCAGGAAAGAAAACAAGTACAGAGGATGAAAAAACGATTAAGGTAGGGGTTCTTGCATCATTAACAGGTCCATTAGAATCGTATGGAAAGCAAACAGTGAACGGATTTGAATTAGGGTTAGACTATGCAACTGGTGGAACAGGAAAAGTGGAAGGGAAAAAAATTAAGTTTGTAGTAGAAGATACGGAAACGAAAGCGGATGTAGCGGTAAAGAAAGCTACGAAATTATTAGAAGAAGAGAAAGTTGATTTCTTAGTCGGATCGTCTAGTTCAAGTGATACGTTAGCGGTTTTACCACTTGCTGAAGAATATGAAAAAATTATGGTTGTAGAACCGGCAGTTGCTGATAGTATTACCGGGAAGAACTGGAATAAATATATTTTTAGAACTGGAAGAAGTTCCTCACAAGATGCGATTGCAGGAGCAGCAGCAATTGCGAAAAAAGATGTAAAGATTGCGACGTTTGCTCCAGATAACGCTTTTGGTCGTGAAGGGATTGCGGCATTTAAAGCGGGTGCGAAAAAATTAGGGGCAAACATAGTAAACGAGCAATACGCTGACACGAATTCAACAGATTTTACGGCAAATATTCAAAATATCATTAGCTCAAAACCAGATTACTTATTTATCGTTTGGGCAGGGGCAAATTCACCTTGGAAACAGTTGAAAGATATGAATGTGGAAGCGCAAGGTATTAAAGTCTCTACTGGTGCACCGGATATACCAGCATTAAAAACGATGGATGCGTTAGTAGGAATGCAAGGTTTTTCTGTTTATTATCATGCACTTCCAAAAAATAAGGTGAATGACTGGTTAGTTGAAGAACATAAAAAAAGATTTAATGGTGCAGTACCAGATTTATTTACAGCAGGAGGAATGTCAGCGGCAATTTCCATTGTGGAAGCATTAAAGAAAACAAATGGTGATACAGATGTAAATACATTGATTAAGAAAATGGAAGGAATGGAATTTGATACACCGAAAGGAAAGATGAAATTTAGAGAGAAAGACCACCAAGCGATGCAGACGCTATATTCTATCACGTTGAAAAAGCAAGATGGTGTTGATTATCCGGTACCAGTGTTAGAGCGAGAATTAACGATGAAAGAGACAGAACCACCAGTTCAAAATAAATAGACTGAATTTTCTGTTGTTTTTGTATAAAGAGGGGATACCCTCTTTATACGTATTTCTTTCATACTGAAAGCTTTAAAGGGAGGGATTTCGTGACACATTTGTTAGAGACGAAAAATCTTTGTGTATCTTTTGGTGACCATCATGTTATTAAAGATGTTAATTTAACGGTACAAAAGGGAAAGCTCATTTCAATTATTGGACCGAATGGTGCCGGCAAGACAACTTTATTTAACTTACTAAGTGGACAAATTTCTCCGACGAAAGGTGAAGTGTATTTTAAAGGAAAAGAGATTACAAAATTATCGATTTCAGACCGAACAAGATTAGGAATCGGGCGCTCTTTTCAGCTTACAAATATATTCCCAGAGTTAACGGTACTTGAAAATGTACGTTTAAGTGTTCAATCATTCGTGCAAGATTATTACAGTTTTTTCCCGAATGTAGCTAAGTTAAAGCAGCAAACTGGAGAGGCGAGACGTCTTTTAAAAACAGTGCTACTTCATGAGAAAGAGGGGGTATTAGCAAAAGATTTAGCTCACGGGGAAAAAAGAAAGTTAGAGCTTGCTATGTTATTAGCATTAAAGACAGATGTATTACTGCTTGATGAGCCAACTGCGGGTATTTCAGTTGAGGAAGTTCCGGCTATTTTACAAGTGATTGAAAATATTAAAAAACATCCAGAGAGCACAATCGTACTCATCGAACACAAAATGGATATGGTACTAGGTTTGTCGGACCATCTTATCGTTTTATTTCATGGCGAGTTATTAGCGGAAGGGTTACCAGAAGAAATGATGAAAGATGAGCGTGTACAAAGTGCTTATTTAGGGGGATTATATAGTGGCTCTATTACAAGTGAATAATATAGAGACGTATTTAGATCAGTTTCATATTTTACAAGGGGTATCACTCACTGTTGAGAAAGGGACGATTACTGTACTGTTTGGAAGAAACGGGGCGGGAAAAACAACAACGTTGCGATCGGTTATGGGATTTCATCGGATAGCAAATGGTGAGATTTATTATGATAGTACGCAGGTCAATGGATTATCTACACATTTAATTTCAAGAAAAGGAATAGGCTATGTACCAGAAAATCAAGGGATTTTTCATGATTTAACAGTAGAAGAGACGTTCGCACTTGCGAGTGGAAAAGGAGAAGAAGTTCAAGAGAAAATAGATTGGATGCTCGAGCTATTTCCTGATTTAAAGCAGTTTTGGAATAAGAAAAGTGGGCTTTTAAGCGGGGGACAAAAACAAATGTTGGCTATTTCAAGAGCGTTTATTAATAGTGATGGACTATTGCTTATTGACGAGCCAAGTAAGGGGCTATCACCAATT
The DNA here is from genome assembly GCF_051780025.1 of Bacillus cereus group sp. BceL062. Lineage (NCBI taxonomy): Bacteria > Bacillati > Bacillota > Bacilli > Caryophanales > Bacillaceae > Bacillus > Bacillus cereus group sp. BceL062. Next base: position 59,937 of record NZ_JBPWGY010000001.1, read on the forward strand.
ATGATAGAAAAATTAATGGTAGCAATTTTGAAAATGAAGGAGAAAACGACTGTTTTACTTGTTGAACAAAATTTTATGATGGCTAGTCAAATCGGTGATTATTTTTACATTATGGATAATGGGCGTATTGTGCATAAAGGTTTTATGAATGAACTGCGAGAGGATAAAGAAACATGTCATAAATATTTAGGTATTTCTTAACATTGATACGGGGGGATAGAACGTGGATGTGTTAATTAACTTATTTGTAAACGGCGTTTCAACCGGGATGCTTATTTTTTTATTAGCATCAGGTCTTTCACTTATTTTCGGCCTAATGAGCGTTTTAAACTTTGCACATGGTGGTTTATTTGCATGGGGAGCTTTTACAGGTGTTTGGTTATTTAATATGACAGGTAGTTATGTGTTAGCGTTAGTTGGAGCGGTTGCTATGGGAATGTTGCTTGGTTTTATTTTAGAACGATTTCTTATTAGGCCAGTGTATGGAAACCATGTTCGCCAGCTACTCGTTACACTCGGAGGAATGCTCGTTCTTAGTGAGTGTATAAAAATATTTTGGGGACCGAATCCAATTAGTGCAAAGTTACCGATATGGTTACAAGGTAGCTATACATTTGGAGGGGTTATATTAATAAAATACCGGTTGTTCGTTATTTTAGTTGGGATACTAATTTACATTGCTCTACTATTACTACTCAAAAAAACAAAGATAGGTCTTATGATCCGCGCTGGTGTAATGGATAAGGAGATGGTTCAAGCACTCGGCATTAACGTGAAAGCTATATTTTCGTTCGTCTTTCTATTAGGAGCAGGAATGGCAGCGTTAGGTGGATTCTTATTTGCACCATATTCAGGCGTTGTTTTCGCCGAAATGGGTATGCAATATGCAATTTTAGCTTTCATTGTAGTAATAATTGGAGGGTTAGGTAGCGTCCAAGGTTCAGCTATCGCTTCTTTAATTGTCGGATTAGCCGGAGCTTTTACAGCATATTTCATGCCAGATTTATCACTTGCAATCAATATGTTAATGTTACTGTTTTTCTTAATAGTGAAGCCAACTGGACTTGTTGGTGAAAAGGGGTGAAATGGTGAACAACACATCGAATCGAATTAAAGTATACTTCGGAGTATGTATGCTCATTTGTTTAAGTGTATTTCCGTTCGTAAATGATTCACGGAGCTTGTTAATTTTGTTCACTCAAATCTTCATCTTTGCTATTTTTGCAATGAGTTTTGATATATTGCTTGGTTATACAGGAATTGTATCGTTCGGCCACTGTATGTTCTTTGGAATAGGAGCATATGGGGTAGCGCTTTTATTTGATCGGCAAGGCGTATCAATAACGAATTTTTTAATAGGGATAGTAGCTGCAATTATTGTTTCAGCAATCGTTAGTTATATAATTGGTTTGCTTTCTTTACGGTTGAAAAGTCATTTTTATGCAATGTTAACACTTGCTATTTCACAGTTATTTTTCGTACTTGCTGAAAAATGGCGTGGGCTTACTCACGGAGGAGATGGTTTTACATTTGGGGTACCAGAAATATTCCGTGATCGTTTTACTTTTTATTATGTATCACTTATATGTTTACTCTTCATTTTTATTCTATTACGTCTTTTTACAAAGTCTTCTATTGGGAAAGTATTAAAGGCAATTTCACAAAATGAACAACGTGTTGAAGCACTTGGATATAAAGTCCTCCATTATAAAATAATCGCAAGTGTAGTGGCAGGAATAGTAGCTGCAATTAGCGGTGGTTTATTTGTTATTACATTACGCTTTGTCAATACGACTGTATTTTCAATTGAAATGACATTAAATGCATTATTGATGACGATGATTGGAGGGATCGGAACGTTAATTGGAGCTATTGCTGGATCTGGGATTATTGAATCACTAAAATATTATTTATCAGAACTAGCGACGGAATATCCGATTTTTGAAAGATGGACGATTATTCTAGGGTTATTGTATATAATCGTGTTACTAGTTTTTCCGAAAGGATTAGTTGGAACGGTTAAGCAGTTGAAGAGTGTTAAAAGGAGTAAGAAGGAGAAAAGCGCAGGTGTGGAGCAGAACGTGTGAAAAATCAATTGTATATAAAAAAATCCCTCTTTTATATACGTTCAAGAGGGGTTTTTATTTTGAAAAAAGTTTGTAAACAAAGTCATTCTATTACTCAAATAGTTCATCAGGGGTATGCTTAATAAAGTTTCGATTCGTAAAAAAATGAACAGCTAATTTCTCTATTGGAACATTTTCAATTGTTACTAACTTATCATTTTTAATCGGTAAAAAAGCTATCCCATTTCCCTCAACGATAAATTCTTCCATAAGCGAATAAGAATCTAACTGTTGAAGTTGGCGCTGAGATAGATTGTTTTCTTTTAAAAATTGTATTGTCTTATTTCTAAAAGGGCACTTCTTGTCATTACTAACGAAGAAAAGTTCTTTTGAATAGTCAATGGTACACTTTTCTTTCGCTTTTAATAAACCTACAGAAATTGAAGTGGTGAATACTTTTTTAAACGCTGCGTCAGGATAATCCTCATAAGTTATGACCATATCAACTTTTTGTTGCTGTAATAGTGTTTGTAAGTGGCTACTACTTTCAATGTATAGTTGGTAACTCCTAAAATTTTCTTTAATGCGCATACTTAAATAATTTGTCAAAATAGATTGTGATGTCGCAATTACATAAGAAGAACCACTCGTTTTAATTTCATTTTTCGCTTCTTCTAACAGAGTTAATATTCTATTCGTGTAGTCTAATAAAATGTCACCAGAAGGTAACAATGAAACACCTTTGTTATCTCTATGTAGTAATGGTGTTTCTAACTCTTGTTCTAATTTTTTTATTCGCTCCGTTACATTCGGTTGCACATAACCTAGCTCTTTAGCAGCTTTACTAATAGAGCCTTCATTCGCTACAGTTTTAAATATGATAAGATCATTTATTTCCATTCATTTCAGCCCCTTATACGGTATCATTATAAATGATACCAAACATAATTTATACCTATTTTACGTTAGTTAGCCATCGGTTTATCATTATGTATATAAGATTGAAAGTGAGTGATAAACATGATTGGAATGCAATATAAGGTTATTTTGCCAAAGGATTATGATATAAGGATTATTAGAGAAAGGGTAAAAAAGAATGGTCATAAAACAGATGGTTTTCAAGAGTTGAATTTTAAGGCCTATTTAATTACTGAGGCAGGTAAGGACGGGAATTTCTATAATTGCTATGCACCTTTATATATTTGGAATGGTCATGAAGGGATGAACAAATTTATCTTTGAAGGGTATTACGATAATATTTTACAATCGTTCGGGTGGCAACAAATAAATATAGGTGTTCCATTCGTTGTTAATGTAAGTAATGACTTTAGAAAAAGTAGATATGTTGTTGAATATGTAGGGAGTATTTCTCAAATGGATTCATTGATTGGGGCTCAATTTAATATTTCGAATCAGAATGTCCAGAATACAGAAAATTGTATAGGGAATGTAATAGTCTATAACCCAGATAAGTGGGGATATAGTCATTTTGATTTTTATGAAGAAAAGCCTGAAATTGAAGCAATGAAGGATATTACAATATATGAAGTTCTACACATTTCACAGTAGATGTGGAATTGAAATATAGATTAATTATTTATAAAAAATCCATTTTGATTCAAGTAAAAAGGTTCAAAATGGATTTTTCTTGGTTATCTTATGTATACTCAAAACAAATTGCTGCTTTTCGTAATTCTTTATTGAAGAATAAGTATATACGATCTGCACCATAAGCTTGAAAATAATATCCTGTAACAAATCCAACATACGTAAATGGATGACCATATTCATCTTTTGGCACATATAGAAGATTAGTATAGTCAAAAATTTCGTCTTCGTTAACGCAGTCTTCTAATAATTCTTTACCTTCTTCTGTCATAAAACGTATATCATTTAGGATACCATTTATCTCGGGATAATTTAATCCCCAGCCATTTGTTTGTTTTTTAGCAAACTCTTGTTCTAATATTTCTACAGATGTAAATTCTTTTCCAAAGCTAGAATAAGGATAAATTTTTTGGTTACGTTGAAAATATTCTTTACGGATTTGATAATTTCTTTCATTACTCTCATAGGCTTGTTCTATCACATCAGAATTCCTTTGTTCGATTTCGAAATAATTCCAATCTGCTTCGAATTTATACTTCCCATCAATGACATCGAAGCCTAACGTATCTGCTTTTGTAAAATTTGTGTGAAATGGTTTGGTGAAATCACCAACGCACCCATCATGGATTTCTTTTGCTGACACAATATGTAACCACTCGTTCGATTCAGGTTCAATACATTGCAAGTTTATAGAGCAAATGGGTAAAAAGTGTTTTTTATGCAGTTCCAAATTATCATAAAATACTTCTTCATATGCAGGAAACGTTTTTATAAATTGTTTAGAAATATGCATGTTCAGCCCACCTTAATACGAGTGTTTTGTTTAATTTTATCATTTTATTTGAATTTTTTCTGATTTTAAATTTTATGATACTCATAGTTATGATAAGAAAGAGTTCGTAAGTAAGGTAGATATCTTATTTTTGAGATTTTATCATATGCCGAACAGACGAGAGATGAAGTAATACTTCATACTTATACATCGCTTTACTACATTCGACAAACAACGACAATATACTGTTCATTCATCTGTTATTATAGTATATAGTTTTTGGGAATCTGTATCATTTTCACATTGGGGGAAGGGAATATATGTTTAAAAAAATCGGGACAGTCACTTTAGCAGGAGCATTAGCTTTCAGTTTATCGGCATGTGATGAGAAGAAAGAAGCAGCTAAAACCGTATCAAATAATACTAAGGAAGAACAAGGTAGTGCAAAAAAAGAAAATACGAAGAATGAAGATACAAGGGAATATAGTGTTGAAAAAACAACTCAAATTAGAGATCAAAAATTAACAGTCCATAAGGTACAAATAGCACAAGTGGCAGAGTATGATAAGTTGGAAAAAGGTAATGAGTTTGTTATTGTTCATGTCACAGTAGAGAATATTGGTAATCAAAAAGTTAGAATTAATCCATTAGATTTTTACCTTGAAAGAGGCGATGGAAGTATTGTCGACCATACATTTTCAACTAGTAATAAAAATATTTTTAAAATTAAAGATGTAGATCCAAATGGTAAGTTAACAGGAGCGATAACATTTGAAGCGAAAAAAGGTGATTCAAATCTTCAATTAATTTATAGACCTGATGTTATGTCTAAAGAGGAAGTAAAAGTGGAACTTAAGTAATTTATCCCGTAAAAGCCCGATGGGTGTAAACAAGGGTCTCTTATGCAAACCTATACAAGTTTTACATGAAGACGGTAATCTTGAATGAATTTACGGTACGATAAAAGAAAATAATAGGTTAGATGGTGTGAATTTCAAACATACCGTTTTGGAAAACAAAAATAAATGCATGATAAGGATTAGGCGTTGGAGCTTAATCCTTTTTTTATGGAGATGTAGAGAATGGTAAGTAGACCTAATACTACACGAGTAATATCTTTGGTTAAGTTCAAGTAAGTTGAGTTATATAAAAAATGTAATTATCACTTGCATTAACATCACTTGCGTAGTAAAGTGATAATAAGATAAACGCTAGGAAGTGATAAAACATGCGTGATAATACGATAGGATCGTTAATATGGTTACGTTTAATACGATTTACGAATCAAAGTAATCAAATGTCAAATGAATTTTTAAAACGGTTTGATTTAACGACAGCCCAATTTGATGTCCTTTTGCAAATACGGACATATCAGCCGTTGACACAAATGGAGTTAGCTGAAAAGGTTACTGTTACGCAAGGCGGTATTTCTCGAATGTTAACTCGTCTTGAAAAAGAAGGATATATTGTGCGAAAACAAGATTGGAAAACAAAAACAATTAGTCTTACAGAGCAAGGAGAAGCAGCTTTAGAGAGAGCATTGCCAGAGCAACTTGCATTTCAATCTTCGTTTTTTGATGATGTATTAAATGAAGAAGAGCAGAAAATATTATACGAGCTGATGACGAAAGTTCATAAGCATAGTGAAAAAAAAGAATTACCGCAAGAGTAATTTTTTTATACTATCAATTGACTAATCAAGTTAAGGCGTAGGTAATACGGAGATACACTTGACTTACCAACGTTTTTAGAAAAAAACTAATACTACTTTATTAAAGGGGAGAGTAACTATGGAAAAATACCGTATAGATACAAGAAAAGGAATTGAGTTTGGATTATATTCAATCGGTGATCATGTTTTAAATCCACATAATGGGGAGAAAATTACGCCAGAGAAAAGAATTCACGAACTAATTGAAACAGCTAAGTTAGCAGATGAGGCAGGGCTTGATGTGTTTGCTGTCGGCGAAAGTCATCAAACACATTTTACAACGCAAGCTCATACAGTTATTTTAGGTGCGGCCGCGCAAGCTACGAAAAATATAAAAATTGCAAGTTCCGCAACGATATTAAGTACATCTGACCCAGTTCGAGTATATGAGGATTTCGCTACCATTGACTTGATTTCTAATGGTCGTGCTGAAATCGTAGCTGGTCGTGGATCTCGTATTGGAGGATATAGTTTACTTGGTTACGATGTAAATGATTATGAAGAGTTATTTGAAGAGAAGATGGATCTTTTATTAAAAATTAATAAAGAGGAACATGTCACATGGAATGGGCAGTTCAGAGCACCACTTGAGCATGCTTCAGTTATTCCTAGAGCTAAAAACAATAACCTGCCAATTTGGCGTGCGGTTGGTGGACCGCCAGCTAGTGCAATTAAAGCAGGACGTGCAGGTGTGCCAATGATGATAACAACACTTGGTGGTCCAGCAATTAACTTTAAAGTGTCAGTAGATGCTTACCGCGAGGCTGCTCAGCAAAGTGGATTTGATCCAGCTAGTTTACCAGTTGCGACAACGAGTTTATTTTATACGGCAAAAAATTCACAAGATGCACTTAGTGAATATTACCCTCATATTAATGCTGGTATGCTTACACTGCGCGGTGGTGGGTATCCGAAACAGCAATTTACAAATGCAATAGATTACCGTGATGCTTTAATGGTTGGTAGCCCACAACAAATCATTGAGAAAATGCTTTACCAATATGAATTGTTTGGCCAACAACGCTTTATGGCACAAATTGATTTTGGCGGTGTACCATTTGATAAAATTGAGAAAAATATTGAATTAATTGCTACTGAAATTTTACCAGCCGTTAGAAAACATACAGCAAAATAAATAAAAAAACTGAGAGTCTAATTGACTCTCAGTTTTTTATTTGTTCTGGAAAAATGACAAAAAAATGAACTTTTAGTCGAGGGAGAGGGAAGCTATTTTTCTATTTTTGAATAACATTATTTCGAGTTTGAATTTTGAAAATACATTTTTCTCTTGACAAAAAATAAGCATTTATCCAGGGTGGTTTCGAGGACATTTTTCCGGGTAAAAGTCAAGTGTATGAAGAAAAAAACGATTGTTTTATAGATATAAAAGTAAGCCGTATATTGAAAAAACACATTCTGCTAATGAGAAAAATCTGATTCAAAAAAATGACAAAAGACATATTTCAGACAAAATGATGTCAATAATACGTCAAAAATAACCTGAATTTACTATGCAGGTATATTATACAATTCGATTAACGAATCAAAACACTACAGAAATAGTGAAAAGGTAAAAAATAGCATTGCAATAGTTTGAAAAACTGAAATTTTGCATTTTTCGACAATACATACAAGATGTTTTTGTCTTTTCGCATTTCTTAATAATTGAGTTTTTTACGATTGCTCAATTAATTTTAATTATAAAAACTATGAAGGAAGTGATTTTAGTATGGAAACGCTCGAATTGGCACGAATACAGTTCGCATCAACAACGATTTTCCATTACTTTTTTGTTCCGCTGTCAATTGGTTTAGCTTTTATTATTGCGATAATGCAAACGTTGTATGTGGTAAAAGGACAAGAAGTATATAAGAAGATGGCGAAGTTTTGGACGCAATTATTCCTTATCAACTTTGCAGTAGGTGTAGTAACAGGTATTTTACAAGAATTTCAGTTTGGTATGAACTGGTCCACATATTCACGTTTCGTAGGTGATGTATTTGGTCCATCACTTGCAATTGAAGGATTACTAGCATTTTTCATTGAGTCTACATTTTTAGGTTTATGGGTATTCGGTGAAGATAAATTACCGAAGCGAATTCACTTATTATGTATTTGGCTCCTTTCAATTGGAACAATGTTATCAGCGTTTTGGATTTTAACTGCAAGTGCATTTATGCAGTCACCTGTAGGGTATGAAATGGCAGCAGATGGTCGTGCGCAAATGAATGACTTTTTAGCGATTATTCAAAATCCACAATTATGGGTACAGTTCCCGCATACAATTACAGCGGCAATTGCAACAGGTGCATTCTTTATTGCGGGTGTAAGTGCGTGGAAAATTACAAAAGGACAAGAAACTGTAGTATTTAAAAAATCTTTCCGAATTTCTATCATTGTTGGAACGATTACAACAGCGCTTGTATTGTTCTTCGGTCATGCACAAGCACAACAATTAATTAAGACACATCCAATGAAAATGGCTGCAGCTGAAGCGCTATGGAATACGAGTGAGGATCCAGCGCCATTTACAGTATTTGCGAAAATTGATACAGAGAAGAAAGAAAATTCATTTGAAATTCAAATCCCTTATATGCTAAGTCTATTGTCGTATGATAAGTTTAGCGGTCAAGTTGAAGGGATGAATCAAATTCAAAAACAATATGAAGAAAAATATGGACCTGGAGATTATATTCCTCCAGTGCATACGATGTTTTGGAGTTTTAGAGCAATGGTAATGAGTGGAACATTCATGTTACTTCTAGGAGCTTACGGATGGTTCTTATCAAGAAAAGATCGTTTAGCTGAAAAAACGTGGTATTTAAAAGTAATGGTGTATGCAATTTCTCTTCCGTTCATCGGTAATACAGTAGGATGGATTATGACTGAAATGGGTCGTCAGCCTTGGGTAGTATTTGGTGTAATGAAAACAGAAGATGCTGTATCACCCAATGTAACATTCGGTGAAGTACTATTCTCACTTATTTCATTCACATCAATGTATTTAATTATGGGTGGAATTTGTGTGTACTTATTTGTTCGTACTATTAAGGGACATACGAATAAGAAAACGAAAAAGGATTATCAAAGCCATGATCCATTTGATAAGGAGGAAGAGTATGTTATCTCTTAATGAGTTGTGGTTTTTAGTTATTGCAATCTTATTTGTTGGATTCTTCGTACTGGAAGGTTTCGATTTTGGTGTAGGAATGGTTTCAAGGTTTTTAGGAAAGAATGATTTTGAAAAACGAGTTTACTTGAATACAATAGGACCGTTCTGGCACGCGAATGAAGTATGGCTTGTTTGTGCTGGTGGTGCTATGTTTGCGGCATTTCCGCACTGGTATGCAACTTTATTTAGTGGTTTTTATGTTCCCTTTGTATTTATGCTACTTGCTTTAATTTTAAGAGGTGTTTCCTTTAAATTCCGGGCGAAAATAGATAATCATAAATGGAAGAGTGCATGGGATTGGGGTATGTTTATTGGAAGTATGCTACCTCCTATCCTTTGGGGAGTTGCGATTGCAAACTTTATGGTAGGTGTACCTATCGATGAGAGTAAAAATGTTGTAGGTGGATTCTTACAATTACTTCATCCATTTGCGTTACTTGGTGGAGTAATGTTCCTTCTGCTATGTATTGTTCATGGACTACAATTCCTTACAATACGTACAACGGGTAAATTGAGAGAACGTGCACGAATTGCTGCAATAAAAATTGCACCATTTTCATTAATAACACTTCTTATTTTTGCTGGTATAGGGTTATGGAAAACCGATATTTTCACTGCCCATGGTACAGAATGGATTATGGTACCAATTGGAGCTTTTGTAGCACTATTAGCGTCCACTTTATTAAATAAAAGAAGAAGAGATGGTTGGGCTTTCTTTATGACGAGTTTAACAATCATTTTACTAAGTGCGAGTGTATTTATCGGTATGTTCCCACGTGTTATGATTAGCTCTTTAGGAGCAATGAATGATTTGACAATTTACAATGCAGCATCAGGAGCTTATGCATTAAAACTTATGACTTACTTTGCGATTGCTATTTTGCCTTTCGTTATCGGAAGTCAAATATGGAGTTATTATGTATTTAGACAACCTGTTAAGTCAGACAACGATTTGGAGTACTAATGAAAAGAAAAAGAGGACTTCCGTCTTATCCCGGTAGCCGTATGTTATATGTAGCGTTAACGATTATTAGTATTTTAGAAGCTTTTAGTATTATTGCGCAAACAGTGTTTTTAGCGAGAGCTATTACGTTTTTATTTAATGGAGAAACAGTGCAATCTGTGTTGAATGAAACTGTTTATTTTGGGGTCATGTTTGCAGCGCGCCACATGTTGGTTCGAATATCACAAATTTTAGTGGAACGTTTCGCTGAAAAAACAGGATCGTTGCTAAGAAAGCAATTAATAGAGGCATATTTCACGTTAGGACCAAGATATGTTCAAACTGTCGGAACAGGTCATCTGGTTACCTTATCGATTGAAGGGATTGAAAAATTTAAAACATATATTGAATTGACAATCCCCAAAATGATTAGAAGTAGTATCGTTCCGGGATTAATTGTACTATATGTTTTTACGCTGGATATTAAGTCTGGAATCATTTTAGTTGTAACGATTCCTATTGTAATCATATTTATGATTCTTTTAGGATTAGCAGCGCAGAAAATGGCTGATAGTCAATATGAAACATATCGTGTACTTTCTAATCATTTTGTAGATACGTTAAAAGGGTTAGAAACATTAAAGTATTTAGGGGAAAGTAAACAGCACGAAGGAAAGATTGAAAAGGTTAGTAAAAGATATAGAAAAGCAACGATGCGTACTTTGCGAGTTGCTTTTCTTTCTTCTTTTGCATTAGATTTCTTTACAAGTTTATCAATTGCGTTTGTGGCAGTAGGTTTAGGAATTCGTTTAATAGACGGAACGATTCTTTTATTGCCTGCTCTTACAATATTAATCTTAGCTCCGGAATATTTTCTACCGATTAAGCAAGTTGGAGCGAATTATCATGCTACATTAGATGGCCAACTTGCGATGGAACAAATAGAGGGAATTCTACAGCAACAAAAAGAAATAGAAAAGAAAGATTCAAATGTAGATATAGTATGGAATTCTTCAAGTAGCTTGAAATTACAAGATGTAAAAGTAAATAACGATGAATCTAAAAAGGCTATATTAGAGGGAATTGACTTTGCTTGGCAAGGTAACGGTGCTATAGGCATTATTGGTGAAAGTGGGGCAGGGAAATCAACGTTAATCGATGTGTTAGCAGGATTTCTCTCTCCGTCCGGTGGGAAAGTGTTAGTAAATGGTGTGGGAATTGACGGATCTACTCGTGAAGATTGGCAAAAAAATATTGCTTATATTCCACAGCAACCATATATTTTCCCACTTTCATTAAAAGATAATATTTGTTTCTACGAGACAAATACAACGGATGAAGAAATCAAGAAAGTTATTCATGATGTAGGGCTTAGCTCACTCGTTGCATCCCTTCCAAATGGGATGGATGAAAGAATTGGAGAAGGTGGACGTATGCTTAGTGGCGGACAAGAACAACGTGTCGCTATGGCGCGTGCACTTTTAAGTAAAAAACCAATCATTTTATTAGATGAACCTACGGCGCATCTTGATATTGAAACTGAATTTGAAATAAAGCAATCGATGTTACGTCTGTTTGAAGGTAAGTTAGTATTTCTTGCAACACATCGTCTGCATTGGATGAAACAAATGGATCATATTTTTATTTTAAATAAAGGGAAAATTAAAGAAAGTGGAACGTATGAAGAACTGTTAAAGAAAGAGACATTACATTTTCATAGGGAAGAGAGGGGAGAGAAATGAGTAACTGGATTAAACCTTATATACAGCAAAATAAAGGTAGAATGACTTTAACTATTTTCCTTGGGCTTCTTGGAGTTAGTTCAGGTGCGATGTTACTTTTTATTTCAGGTTATTTAATCTCTAAATCTGCTCTTAGACCAGAAAATGTAATGGCTGTATATGTTCCGATTGTTGCAACACGTGCGTTTAGTATAGGGCAAGCTGTTTTCCATTATATAGAGCGTTTAGTGGGACATGATGTCGTACTACGCATATTAGAACGAATGAGAACGAAACTATACAGAATAGTAGAACCACAGGCGTTATTTTTCCGTTCGCGATTTCAAACGGGTGATGTGTTAGGCGTACTATCCGAAGATATAGAGCATTTACAAAACCTATATTTACGTACAATATTCCCTAGTATATTAGCACTAGTTGTATATAGCATTTTCGTACTCGTTATTGGTACATTTGACTTCGTATTTGCACTGATTACTGTTTGTATGTTAGCTATTATCGTTTTTCTTCTTCCATTCGTATCATTACTATTGATGAGGCGACATCATGTTACTTTAAAGCAGGGAAGAAGCCGTTTGTATCAACAACTAACAGATGCAGTCTTTGGATTATCGGATTGGCAGGCAAGTGGTCGAAAAGATGAATTTATTAATGAGTATGTAGAGCAAAATGATCGATTGTTAAAAACAGAGAAGAGATTGAAACGCTGGTATCATATTCGAGACAGTCTCATTCATTTAGTAGTAGGTATTGTAGTTATTTCAATGATTATATGGACTGGGAATGAAGCGGCAAGTGAACAGATTGCACCTACAGTTATCGCGGCCTTCGTATTAATGACTTTATCTGTAACGAATGCGCTTATTCCGATTTCAGATGCCATCGATCGAATCCCATCTTATGTAGAATCTGCTCATCGTCTGAATCGTGTAGAAAGTGATAGTGTTTTACATGATGAAATGGATTTGCATGAAGATAAGGATTACGGTGCACCAAAACATGTAGATATTGAACTGAATCATATATCGTATAGTTATCCAGATAGTAACGAGACTGTATTAAAAGATATATCGTTACAAATAAAAGCAGGAAAGAAAATTGCCATTTTAGGTAGAAGTGGGACAGGGAAATCTACTTTACTAAAATTGTTAACAGGGGCGTTAAGTCCGGTACATGGCCAAGTTTTATTGAATGGTGAACAAGCGCATACGAATCTTTTATCCAAATATATTTCCGTATTAAATCAAAAACCGCATTTGTTCGATACGACAATTGGAAACAATGTGCGAATCGGTAAACCAGAGGCTAATGATGAAGAGATATGGAACGCTTTAGAGAAAGCACAATTAGCTTTGCATATCGTTTCTCTTCCAGATGGATTACAAACAAAAATGCATGAAATGGGGAAGAGATTTTCTGGTGGAGAAAGACAAAGGGTTGCTTTTGCTAGAACGCTTATGCAAGAAGCGCCGATTATTGTACTTGATGAACCTACTATCGGGTTAGATCCAAAGACAGAGTTATCTTTAATAGAAACAATGTTTTCTGCAACGGAAGAAAATACAGTCATTTGGATTACGCATCATCTTGTAGGAATTGAACATGTAGATGAAGTTATATTCCTTGATCATGGTCAAATTGTAATGCAAGGAAGTCATGAGCAATTACTTAAAGAAAATGAGAGATATCGTATGCTTTATGAGCTAGATAAAGGAATATAATTTGATTAAGTACTTATCGTAAAAATAGCTGCACCTTATGGTGTAGCTATTTTTTGTTAAGAAATATATATTCATTTCAACGTATAGATTTATTTGGCTCAATACTGTTTTAGGATGGTAATCATTATGAATTGAAAGCTGTAAATCAAATGTCTGTATTATTGAATGTGTATATATAGGAGTGAAAAGTAGGATATTTTGTTACGCGCTTGCATAAAAGTATAAAGGTTCCATACGGTTTTAGTCATGTGATTTTGTGTCGCGTATATAAATAATATGCGAAAAGGTGGAGGAATAAGATGAGAGGTCATTTTGAAAAAAGTAAAGAGGCGATAGATCGAATGCCATTGGTGAGTGTATTAATTCCTACTTATAATCGTCCTCACTACTTTGAAAAAGCATTATGTAGTGTGTTAGAACAAACATATCCTAACATAGAAATTATTATTGGAGATGATAGTACGAATGACGAAACAGAAAAGGTATTACAAAAATATTTGTGTAAGTATTCAAATATTAATTATATAAAAAATAGCTCAACTCTAGGGCAATTTGAAAATGCACTTATGTTATGTCATGAGGCGAACGGCGAGTATATTAACTTTTTAATGGATGATGATATATTTCATGTTAATAAAATTGAAAAAATGATGAAATATTATGTCAATGATTTAAATCATGAAATTAAGCTCGTAACATCCCATCGCCAAGTAATTGATGATGAAGAGAACGAATTAAGACATATTTATTCAACAGTACGTCTATTTGAAAATGACACAATAGTAGATGGGGTGGAATTAGCAAATAGGGTAATTGTAAATCAAAAGAATTATATAGGAGAACCTACAACGGTATTATTTCGTAAAAATGATTTGAAAGAACCGTATGGTATGTTTGATAAAAGGAGGTATCTATGCAACGTAGATATCGCCTCATGGTTATCCTTATTAAGTAAAGGAAAAGCAGTATATATAGCGGAGACACTTAGTTACTTCCGATTACATCCAGGTCAACAGTTAAATGAATCTAATAAACTTATGGATGGATTAGAAGATTTTTCACATAGTATTATAGTTGGAGAAAAATATGGTTTTTTAGCTAATGAAACAGAGTTAGACAAAGCAATAACTAATTTTCTAGACTATGCAAGAAGAATAGTTCCATCATCACTATTATATACATTAGATTTTTATCAACAAATTAAGCTAAAGAAAATTAATATAGAAAAGAAAAAACAATATATGAATTATAACTCTCATTTACCGAAAGTTAGCATACTTATTCCTGCCTACAATAAACCTCATTATTTGGAATTAGCTCTCAAAAGTGCTTTGAATCAAACATATGAAAATATTGAAATAATAATTTCTGACGACAGTACGAACGTTGAAGTTCACGCGATGATCCAACCATATTTACGTGAATATGAATGCATTACATATGTTAAAAGTGAAACCCCATTAGAAGCTGAGAACTTTAATAAATGTATAGAACTTGCAACTGGAGAGTATATAAACTTTTTATTAGATGATGACTTATTTCATCCTGAAAAGATTAAAAGAATGATGAATTGTTTTTTTAGAATAGAAAACATTTCGTTTGTGACATCATATCGGGAACTAATTGATGAGAATGGAGAGGTTTTACCACCATCAACATTGAATATGAAAATTGCCAAAGAAACTACACTTTTTGAAGGGAAAGAATTAGGGAATTATATGTTAAAAAACTTGAAAAATGTAGTTGGTGAACCTACAACAGTTCTGTTTAATCGGAAGTTTTTTGGAGGAGCGTTTGGTTGTTTTAAGGGGAAAGCTTATTCTGCTATTCATGACATTGCAACATGGCTCGATATGATGAAGAAAGGTAGAGTCGTTTATATACAGGAACCTCTTAGTTATTTTAGACAGTATAGTGGACGAAATCAAAAGCAAAAGCAGTTTATATTCATGACAATTGAGGAATGGATTGAATTAATAATAGATGCATATAATAGTGGATTTTTAAATGATGAGCAAGATTATAAAGAGTGCTTGACTTATTGTTTGGAAAATGCGGTGTTCATAATGAAAGATGCAGTAAGAGGTGGGCAATTAAATGAAATTGATAATGGAAAGATAGAGAAGGCACTAAATAAGGTAGTTACTCGTATATTTGAGAAAGAAGTATGTTATTGTCAATATTGCAATCAACAATTTGCAAAATTTTCCCCTTGGCCAGCACATTACGATTTTCCAAAATATAAATTCGAGATGTGGAATAAAGATACGGGGATTTGTCCGGTATGTGATTCGATGGATCGTGAAAGGTTATATCGTGTTTATATTGAAATGGAAACTGATTTATTAAGTGGAAATGATACTGTACTTCATATTGCACCGGAAGCAAAGGTAAGAGGATGGTTTAGTCAGTATAAAAACATTACATATGTATGTGGAGATATTGAACCGAAGGATCCGTTAATGAAAGAAATAGATGTTACAAGAATTGTATATGAAAATAACACATTTGATGTGATTTTATGTAACCATGTATTAGAACGCGTTTTCGATGATGAAAAAGCGATGCGAGAGTTATATAGAATATTAAAGCCAAATGGATGGGGAATTATTCAAGTGCCAATCGTAATGAATGTAGGTTCTATTATAGAGAATGAATTAATTGTAACACCGAAATTAAGAAAATTAGCTTTTGGTCATGAAGATCATGTAAGAATTTATAATCAATCAGGATTTATTCAACGATTAATGAATGCAGGATTTAAGGTGGAACTGTATAACATAGCTGAAAAACAAGGAATGAAAAGCGCTAAGAAATTTGGGTTATCTGAAACAGATATGCTCTATATTGTCCGAAAATGATAGGCAAGAGATGTGTATTGAGGGGAAGTGATATCCCCCATCTACAGGGGGGAAGGACCTTTAAAACAACGTTTTGAAGAAGCGTTCATTCTTTAAAAAAAGAATGAATGCTTCTTATTTTAATTATAGAGAAGCGTGTATCGTATTTTTAGGTTTTAAATTTAGTTGACCAAGGCAATACTGAGCCATAGTGAATGTAAAGTTGGAGGGCGAGTGTATATGTTTGATGAGGATGGGATTGTTTTAATTATGGAACCGGCTGATGAAAGAAACTTGAGGAGATTTATTTTTACAGTGCCAAAGTCAGTTTATGAAAAGAAGGGGCTGTCATTACACTATGGAACAGCTATAGGACAAGGATATATGGATATAATTGAAGATATTATTAGCGTACATATAGAAATTGATGTTGTAACAATAATAGGGCATGTAAGTGGGTAAATTGCTATTTGAAAAAAGGTTATAAGCAATTAAGCTAGAAGTTATGAAGGGAAGCTTACAGACAATTATAAAGACGAAGGGAGTCTAAAATGAAAATAAAATCAATTTTATTAGTATTGATAGTTTCAATTGGTTTAATAGGTTGTTCGATAGTAGAGGAAGGAAAGAACTCATTAGATTATGCTCAAAAGGCAACAGACTATGTGAATGAAATAAGCGCATTTGCAAATGAAGCTCCGGCGTTAGCGGAAAAGGCTGTTAATGATAAAGA
Source organism: Bacillus cereus group sp. BceL062 (assembly GCF_051780025.1). Taxonomy (NCBI): domain Bacteria; kingdom Bacillati; phylum Bacillota; class Bacilli; order Caryophanales; family Bacillaceae; genus Bacillus; species Bacillus cereus group sp. BceL062. Next base: position 77,245 of record NZ_JBPWGY010000001.1, read on the forward strand.
AGCCCGAAAAGAATTGGAAGCGAAGCTAAATGAAATTAAACAAGATATACCAGCTTTTAATGAATTAACACCACCAGATGTTGCGAAGGATCTTCACCAACAAATCGTCGGATATAATGAAAAGTTAAATACATTAATTGATACGTCTATGAAGAAGGTAGAGGAAGGGAAAATTGATGTAGAGCAATTTAAAAACTCTGAGCTTATGCAGACGATGGATCAAGTGCGAGATTTGAAAGATAAGATACAAAATTTAGGTCAATAATGAAAAGCTCCGTTTTTCATAAACGGAGCTTTTCATTGTTTTCTAACGGTAAGTTCATTATATTTTCTTCCTATAATATAAGTGTGCTTAGACCGTCCATTTTTCTAAAATATGTATCGTTTTATTGGTCGCATCCAGCTTAATTGGAATACCTATGGGCATAGTGATCATTGGATGCGTATGACAACAATCAAAGTCAGCTAGAAAAGGGATTCTTTGATTTTGTAGTACTTCTAATAGTATTTCGTAAGGTTTTCGATTCGTACCGCAATCATCAAATTGCTCATGTTTTCCAAGAATGATACCAGAAACTTTATCAAATACTCCGTTAAGTTTAAGTAAGGAAAAGCTTCTTTCAATAGTAGCTGCATCTTTTGAGCTATCTTCAATAAATAGAATATCACCTTCTTGAATAGGTGGCATATAAGGACTACCCCAAATTCCTTGTATTGTATTTAAGTTCCCGCCAATCATACGCCCAGTAGCTTGTCCATTCGTTACAGAAATCCAATTATTTGGTCTAAGTTCTTTTTCTTTCACTTTTTCTTCCCAATTAATAAATTCATCTGACCAAAATAACGGTTGCTTTATATTGTAAGGAAGAGGTTGATCGTTTAGTAATGTTTCTGAAAAATATTTGTATGTGTCATCTACAAAAGGCTCAAATTCTCCAAAAGAAGGAACGAGTGCAGGACCGTAAAATGTAGGAGTTCCTGTTTTTGCATAAATTCCTAGTAATAAAGCTGTTACGTCTGAATATCCAATCATTATTTTAGGGTTATTTCGAAAAGTATCATAATCGATATAAGGTAATAATGAATTGGAATTCATCCCACCAATTGTTGACATGATACAAGAAATATTTGGATTTCTTATCAAATCATTTAGTTCATCAGCACGCTCTTGTATGCTGCCAGAACGATAATAATCATATTGATTTGTAAGTGAACCTTCCAATATATGAAACCCTTTCCGTTTTAAGTAAGATTTTGCTCGTTCAAACCTTTTTGGGGAAGTGTAGGTTGCTGGTGAAGAGGGCGAATAAATCCCAATAGTATCGCCGTATTTTAATGGTTTTGGAAGTATCATTTGTATGAATCCTTTCTATTAAATAGTTTGTTTATGAATTTATCATTGAATATTCTTATATTTCAGTATTCATAGTGTAACATAAATAGATTGAAATAATAATTGTTGTATATGAATAAATATACTTTTTACCTTGACGATATGCAGGAATTGTTGTTATGGTTGACTGTGAGTGTATAAAAGGTTTGCTAAAGGAGTTTTGAAATGAATCGGTTGAAATGGGGAAGAGTAACAATCCTATTAGTCATTATTTTAGGGATATGTTGGTTCTTATTCCAAGGAACTCAAAAGAGTACAACAAATGTAGAGGGACCACCTTTACAAGTGGCAGAGCTACCTAAAACTGGGGTAACTGAAAAAGTAGTTCCGTCAAAGTACATCCCACCAAAAGTTGATGCAAAAGCAGCTATGATTATCGATGCGAGTAATGGAGATGTTATTTATCAACATAACGAAAATGAAGCTTTTGCGCCAGCTAGTATGTCTAAGATGATGACAGCGTACCTTTTATTAGAGAGTGTACATAATGGGAAAGTTCGCTGGGAAGATCCGGTGAAAATGAGTGAGAAAGCAGCGCAAACAGAGGGTGCGAGAATCCCAGTCCAAGTGAATGACACATTGACTGTGAAAGACTTGTACCATGCATTAATGATTGAATCGGCAAATAATTCGGCGGTGGCGTTAGCAGAACATATGGCAAAGACGGAGAAAGATTTCGTTCAACTTATGAATGCAAAAGCGAAACAGTTAGAAATGTCGGAACATGCTAAATTCGCAAATGCATCAGGGCTACAAGAGCCTGATGGAAGTGAGACTAAGATGACAGCTGCCGATGTAGCAAAACTGGCGTATCATCTTATAAAAGATTATCCGGAGATATTAGAAGTGACTCACTTACGTCAAAGTCAGTTAGCATTTAATAATATTAATGTTATCAGTACAAATGACATGCTAAACAAAAATAATAAAAGTTTATATATAGAAGGAATAGACGGATTAAAAACAGGATTTACAGATAGTGCAGGGTACTGTTTTACAGGTACTGCAAAACAAGGAGATACTCGAATTATTACAGTAGTCATGGGGACTTCAAGTAAAACAAAACGTTTTACAGAGACGAATAAGTTAATGTCATATACATTTGGATTAGTTAATTAAGTAAAATGCTAAGTTAGAACATTACATGAGGAAGGCAGTTTATTGTTACTTATTTTTAGTAACGATAAACTGCTTTTTTATTTAAAACACGGGAAGTAAAAAGGTAAAAAATGTGAGAGTTATTATTTGAGTTTATCAATGTTTGTTGATAGTATAAAGTTATAAACTTATTAATAATAAGTTTGAAGGGGCGTTGTATGATGTATACATATGAAATAGCCTCAATTGAAAATTGGAGGGAATTATGATGGCAAAAGATTTTTACTCAGCAATTGAAGACAGAAGATCTATTTATGCAATTAGTAAAGAGCAAGTAGTTTCTGATGAGAAAATTCAAGAAGTGATTTATCATGCTGTAAAACATACACCTTCAGCTTTTAATTCTCAAAGTGCTCGTGTTGTTGTTTTATTAGGAGAACAACATGATAAATTATGGGATCTTACGAAAGAAACGTTACGGAAAATTGTACCTGAAAATAACTTTGCACCTACAGAAGAAAAAATGAATGCATTTAAAAGTGGTTATGGAACGGTTTTATACTTTGAAGACAGTGAAGTAGTGGAAGGGCTTCAAGAAAAATTTGCACTATATAAAGAGAACTTTCCAACTTGGTCACAGCAATCCTCAGGGATGTTACAATTTGCAATTTGGACAGCTTTAGAAATTGAAGGATTTGGTGCTACATTGCAACATTATAATCCGTTAATTGATGAAGAAGTAAGAAAAGAATGGAATGTTCCAGAAAACTGGAAACTAACTGCGCAAATGCCATTTGGTAAACCAGTAGTACTTGCTGGCGAAAAAGAGTTCCAACCATTAGAAAATCGTGTGAAAATTTATAAATAAAGTAGAAACTATAAAAGGTGAACAGGGATACGACCTGTTCACCTTTTTTTATCCCATATTAACGGCCCGCAAACGTCCGATTGGTGAAGGCTAATAATTAGTGGGAGATGCCAAAAATCCTTACTACTTATAAAGTTTTACTTTATAAGTAGTAAGGATTTTTTTGTTGGCAATTTTTCATCTGATTTTTCAATTCTTTTTTACGTGTTTCAATAGTTGATATTTTTTGTAATGTTATAAATGAAACGAACTGAATAGAGGCGTAGTATAGTTCTATATTTTTGTTTATGTGATCGTCTATTATGTTTTTCACAAATGCACCTCCTTGTTCATTACTAGTAAGACTACAATTTGGAATGGTGGAAGTCGGCAATCCTTAAATTCCTATTGCACATCTCTTTGTTGATAAGAATTTCATATTATATGATTATATAAATAATAACGGAAATGTTTCAAAAATTCCATAGTTAGTAAAAAAATAAATAGTCAATGGAGTGTGTATTTTCTTTAACATAGAATGAGGTTTTGAGAACTAAATCTTACAATTCGTCAAATTATTTAAAAAACATAGATCGTATAGGAAATTAGTTTTCTGAAAATATTATACTATTGATTAATTAAGTAATTTTTGCCATGATAAGAGTACGCTTCATGTAATTCATTTTATCAAGAAAACACATAGTTTGTTTTGTATTCGTTAATAAATTTTTTTATTGGATAGAAAATAAGTATTCTATATTGAGATAATGAATGGAATGTCGAATTTTCATGCAATACATAAGAAATTTGAAGGAAATCGTTGCAAAATTACTATGTTTAATGATAAAGTTCACATGAAGTTCACACGGAATTCACTTCATGCATTTAAAATGAAATACGTGTGAAAAATAAAACTCTTGTTAAAAAATGGAACTTGATGAATATTTTACTTTGATAATATTGTAAAGTATTAAGTTTATATGTTTTTTTAAGAGGATAGTAGGGAAAGGAAGTAAAGACAACTTATGAAAAAAGTAATTGCAGGTTTAGCAGCAGCTTCAGTAGCAGGTGTTGCAGTTCCAGGTATGGATTCTGCTCATGCACAAGTTTCGAACGAAGCGCTAAAAGAAATTAATGGACAAACTCAAACACAAACTCAAACGACTGTAACTGAAACAAAAAAAGTAGAAACAACTTCTGAATTAAAATACACAGTAACTGCTGATGTATTAAATGTTCGTTCAGGTGCTGGTACAGGACATAACGTTATTTCTAAAGTAAAACAAGGTCAAGTACTACAAGTAATTGGACAAGAAAACGGTTGGTTCAAAGTAAGTGTAAACGGCCAAACAGGTTATGTAAGTGGTGACTTCGTAACAACTGGTGGTAACAAAGGAACAACTGTTCAACAAGGAACAGGTACTTACACAGTAAACGTTTCTTCACTTAACGTACGTACAGGCCCAAGTACTTCTCATACAGTATTAGGTTCTGTAAATAAAGGGAAAACAGTACAAGTTGTAGGTGAAGTACAAGATTGGTTTAAAATCAACTTCAACGGTGGAACTGGATACGTAAGCAAAGACTTCGTAACAAAAGGTGGTTCTGCTGTATCTAACGAAACACAAAAACCAACTACAAACAACAACAATACTACTACAGTTCAAACTGGTGGTTCTTATGTTGTTAACACTGGTGCTTTAAAAGTACGTACAGGCCCAGCTACATACAATGCTGTAATTGGTGGGGTAACAAACGGTAAAGTATTAAACGTTACTGGCGCAGAAAATGGTTGGTACAAAATTAACCATAATGGCCGCACAGGTTACGTAAGTGCAGACTATGTTAAGTTTGTAAAAGGTGGAGTGAACAATGTAGTTACTGGTGGTAACCAAGGTTCTAACCAAGTACAAAAACCAACAGTGCCAACAGGTGGAGATACATCTTCAATCGTTTCATTCGCTAAATCTTTAAATGGTAAACCATACAGAAATGCTGGTACAACTCCTGCTGGTTTTGACTGCAGTGGTTTTGTTTACTACGTATTAAAGAATACTGGTCATAATATAGACCGTATGAGTGTTGCGGGATATTGGAGTACAATGACAAAAACTAGTAATCCACAACCGGGAGATTTAGTATACTTTAGCGATACTACAGGTCCTGGTAAAGGTTTAACTCACATGGGTATTTACCTAGGAAACGGTCAGTTCATTAGTGCAGAAACTGAAAAAACTGGTGTGCGTATTAGTTCTGTAAGTAACTCTTATTGGAGCAAACATCTAAAAGGTTACTCAAAACCATACTAAGAAAAAGTATTTTATACTTTTCGTATAGAGAAAAGGCTTTCCAAGGAAACTTGGGAAGCCTTTTTATAGTTAAATAAGTTGTAAGTGTAGTAGTTTTTATTTCAACTTACCATTTAAAAATCGATCGTATAGGTCATGGAAATAGTTAGGACGAAATAAGTTCGCTGCATGTCCTGCTAAAGGTATTTCCTTATATAGAACGTTTGGCAGAATAGATTTTAAATCGAATAGGCAAGATTTATAGAGATGATCTTGTTCACCCATTACCCATAATATAGGGTGGGGAAGTGATTTTAATTTGGATTTTAAATCGAATTCTAACCGGTGTCGTAATGATTGGGCAATTATGGATGAATGTAATTGTAATCCGAAACGGTAGTAAATATTTCTTGAAATGACTGCGAACGGATTCGCTTTTAATATGCCGCTTGGAAAAATAGTATTTGCGTATTGAGAGAGCCATTTAGAGTATTCGTCTCCTCGCTTCTCCCAAAATTTTTGAAATACGTTATATAAAAGGGATGGATTATTATAATGTCCACCAATATGACAAATGCTTAATACCTTTTCCGGGTGCATTTGTGCAAAAATTGTAGAGATATAACAGCCATAGCTTAAAGCGCAAATATGAGCCTCTGTAATACCTTCTTTTTCATATAATTTCAATAATTGATCTACGAGGCGCTGTAATGAAAATTCAATAGCTTCTCCTTTATCGTCGCCGTGACCTAATAAGTCATAAGTTATAATGTTGTAGGAAGCAGAAAATCGTTTATGCTCTTTTTTGAAGGCACGACGATTGCCAACTAAGCCGTGAATAAAAATGATGGTTTCCTTTTCAGAATGTATATTTGTTTGCAAAAAGGATACTCCTTTCAATAACTGGAGATTTATATAGTAATTTAAATTAGTTATCTATAATTCACATACAATAATATTAAGTACCAGGTAATAATATCAGATGTTTATATCAGTTGTAAAGATGAGTTTTTATGTATATTTTGTAAAACTAGAAAAAGTGTGTTTACATTCAGTTTACATTTGTACTGTATTCTAGTTTTAGAAAGAGCAGTTTGGCTTAACACGAGGAGATGAACAGGAATGGAAGTTAGAAATGAAATGAAGAAAAAAGGAAGTTGGAGGCAGTTTTTACGCCTTATTCGAGATACAAATCCTCCGAAAGGGATTCTTGTTTTTGCATTGTTAATGAGTTTGCTTTCTACAGGAGCGAGTTTATTTATTCCGATGTTAACAAAAGGATTAGTAGATAATTTTTCGCTTTCGTCAATTAGTACAGGACAAATTGTTGGGCTAGTTGCCTTCTTTGTCATGCAAACCATTGCTGCAGGATTGTCTATTTATTTACTAAATTATATTGGGCAGAAGATTGTAGCTGGACTGAGAGAACGTTTGTGGAAAAAGGTGCTTGTTTTACCAGTATCTTATTATGATCAAAATAGAACAGGCGATACAATTAGCCGTATGACAAATGATACAGGTGTTGTGAAAACATTAATTTCTGAGCACTTGTCAAATTTATTAACAGGCGGTATTTCAATTGTTGGATCATTAATTGTATTATTTGTTTTAGATTGGAAAATGACAGCTTTACTCTTAACGGTTATTCCGTTATCTGTATTAATTTTAGTTCCTCTTGGACGAAAAATGTATAAGATTTCAAAAGCGCTTCAAGATGAAACAGCATCTTTTACAAGTGTGTTAACACAGGTGTTATCAGAAATTCGTTTAGTGAAATCTTCAAATACAGAAAAAAGAGAATATGAGACAGGTAATACAGGGATACAAAAGTTATTGCAATTTGGTTTAAAAGAAGGAAAAGTGCAAGCATTAATTTCACCAGTTATGTCGTTTGTTTTAATGGCACTGCTTGTTATTATCGTAGGCTATGGTGGAATGCGAGTTTCTAGTGGTGCATTAACAACGGGTGAACTTGTAGCATTTATTTTATATTTAGTTCAAATTATTATGCCAATGAGCCAGTTATCTATGTTCTTTACACAATTCCAAAAGGCAATTGGTGCAACGGAAAGAATTAATGCGATTTTAGAATATGAAGTAGAAGATCATGAAACTGGTGTGAAGGTTTCAAATGCTAAGCAGTCGATAGTTCTTGAAAATGTACATTTTGAGTATAACGAAGATGAGAAAGTATTGAACAATATTGATTTCACAATTGAATCTGGAAAAGTAACAGCGATTGTAGGTCCAAGTGGTAGCGGAAAAACAACTTTATTTTCATTACTAGAACGTTTTTATGAGCCAACTGGTGGTGCTATTAAATTAGGAAAAGAATCAATTACGAGCTATTCATTGCAGTCATGGCGACGTCAAATTGGTTATGTATCACAAGATAGTCCGTTAATCGATGGAACGATTCGTGATAATATTTGTTACGGTGTTGAGGGCGAAGTGACGGATGCAGAAATTGAAAAAGTAGCAGCTATGGCATATGTTGATGCATTTATTCATGATTTACCAAATGGATATGCAACAGAAGTTGGAGAGCGCGGTGTGAAGCTTTCTGGAGGACAAAGACAGCGAATTGCGATTGCCCGAGCATTACTTCGAAATCCGCAAATTCTTATGTTAGATGAAGCAACTTCAAGTCTAGATAGTAAATCCGAGTCTGTCGTTCAAAAGGCATTAAATAACTTAATGAAAGGCAGAACAACTTTGGTTATTGCACATAGGCTTTCTACGGTTGTAGATGCAGATAAAATTATCTTTATTGAAAAGGGGAACCTTACAGGAAGCGGTACGCACGATGAATTATTACGTACACATGACATGTATCGTGAGTTTGCAACGCAACAATTGAAAATTAAAGAGGGCGCATTATAAAATGAATCATCAGTGGAGATTGTACTCCACTGATGATTCATTTTTAAAAAATATAAAAGATGCTTAGTAGAAAGGAAATGGTTCCTTTGATACCTAAAATTTTAATAGTAGACGACGATCCACATATTAGAGAACTCGTTTCTGTTTTTTTAGAGCGGGAAGGCTTTCAAACATATGAGGCAATTGATGGACTAGATGCTCTTCAGAAAATAGACGAAGTAAAAGTCGATATGGTTATTCTTGATATTATGATGCCGAATATGGATGGATATGATGTATGTTTTGAATTAAGAAAATACTATGATATCCCGATTCTTATGCTAACTGCCAAAGGGGAAACATCTCAAAAAGTAAAAGGTTTTCACCTTGGAACAGATGATTATCTCGTAAAACCATTTGATCCTATAGAATTAGTAGTGAGAGTAAAGGCGTTACTGAAACGTTACCAAATTACAGTATCGCAATCGATTCAAGTTGGAAATGTACTGTTAAACCGTAAAACGTTTGAAGTGACACTGGGGGAACAAACGGTTACGTTACCGCTAAAAGAATTCGAGTTACTTTTTACATTAGGATCTAAGGCGGGAAGAACTTGTTCGAGAGAGCAATTAATTGAAGATGTATGGGGATATGATTTTGAAGGGAATGAACGTACATTAGATGTTCATATTAATCGGTTACGTGAGAAGTTCCAAGAAGAGAAGTCGAAATTTAGTATTAAAACGATAAGAGGTTTAGGGTATCGCTTAGAGGTAAGTAAATGAGAAAAAGAAAACAAATGAGTAAGTTGAAGATATTGAAAGTAATTGGAGCGGTATTAGCACTCTTTTCTTTTCTAACAATAATTTGGTCTATCGCATTTTATGTATCATCAAGTATTATAAATGCTCTTGAAGTAAACGTATCACCGTTTGTTACTTTTTTAATTAGTGATATGGTCGGTTTTGTATTTATTGTTCTTATTTGGACATTGTTTGGGATATTAATGAGGCCAAAACGACAGGCAATGATTTGGACTATTATTGAACCGATACAAAAAATTGCAAAAGGAGACTTCTCCGTAAAAATACGAAATGAAGAAAAGTATGATGGAGAAATTGGTGTACTCGTAAAAAGTATAAATGATATGACAGACGAACTGAATGCGATGGAGAAAATGCGCCAGGAATTTGTATCGAATGTTTCACATGAAATACAGTCACCATTAACTTCTATAAAAGGATTTGCTAGAGCGCTACAAGACGATAATCTTTCCGAGGAAAAAAGAAAACATTATCTTACCATTATTGAAACGGAAACGACGAGATTATCTAAGTTAAGTCAAAATTTACTGAAACTAACTCTGTTAGAATCGGAAGAGTATACACCAGAAAGAGTGACTTATCGATTAGATCAACAGTTAAAGCAAATTGTATTAAATAGTGAACCGCTCTGGGCTGAAAAAGAAATTGAGTTAGAACTTAATTTAGAGAAAGTGCATATTACTGCTGACCAAGAAAGTATGAGTCAAGTTTGGGTAAATTTAATTCATAATAGTATTAAATTTACTCCAAGTGGTGGTACGATTACAATTCAGTTAAAAGAAGACGAGGAATTCGTAGAGGTACGCATTCATGATACGGGGATTGGTATATCTGAAGAGCAGAAACAACATATTTTTGAGCGTTTTTATAAAGCAGATTCGTCCCGAAATCGTGCTTATGGAGGAAGTGGCTTAGGTTTAGCCATTGTAAAAAAAGTACTTGATCTTCATGAAGGAGAAATAAAAGTCGAGAGTGAGGAAGGAAATGGTACAGAATTTATTGTACGTATACCGAATCATGAAGAGAAATAGTGTTAGAAGGAGAATCTTCTAACACTATTTTTCTTTAAAAATACATTTACCGTTACTGCAATTATATTGATAAGCTTTTCCTTCGCTATTCATACGATATGAGTAATCGGATTCTTTATCTTTCTTAAAGTCAACGTACGCTTCCGCACCGTTTTTATCGTCATCTATATCAATGAATTGAACGTGTCGTATAGAATAATCTTTCTTTTCTCTTAAACCTCTTCCTTGCAAGTTTGTATGAATACCATCCACTAACTGGTCAAACAACGACCAGTTTAAATTAAGATGTTCAAATGACTCAGTATGTCTTCCTAAAATACCGTTGTCTTGTATTATTTTTTTATTATCATCGTATGTATAAGAGTATGTAAAATATGGTTCGTCTTTATATACTACTGTTGCATAATAGCCAATATTATAAATGGGAGTATATTTTCCGGTTATGTTTTGTATTTCTTCTTGCTTATACCCTTTTTTAGTATGGAGATAATCGCTAGTATCTTTTTCTATTACTTTATAATTTAGTGGATTACCAAATATAAAGTACAGGGCAAACAATATGATACATAGTCCGGCTGCAGTTAGTACCAAGAACCATTTTTTTCTTTTCATACACATACACTCTCCTATGCTGGATTTGTTTTTATTTTACATGAATAATGGTAAAAAGATGAAACTTATAAATGAAAACTTTCAATAGTTACCTACAAGTAACCTACGCACATGAAAGTGCATCATTGCCTTTTTACATAAACATAGATACACTTTTAATATGATAAACAACAGAGAAGATTAAGGAGTGTTATACTTGGCAGAATTATTACAAGGTAAAAATGCTTTAATTACAGGAGCAGGTAGAGGTATTGGTCGTGCTGTAGCGATCGCATTAGCGAAAGAAGGCGTAAATGTAGGTCTTTTAGCTCGTTCAGAAGAAAACTTAAAAGCTGTAGCGAAAGAAGTGGAAGCAGAAGGCGTAAAAGCTGTTATTGCGACTGCTGATGTATCTTCGTATGAAGAGGTAACGACTGCAATTGAAACGTTAAAAAACGGTTTAGGGTCTATCGATATTTTAATTAATAACGCTGGTATTTCTAAATTTGGTAAGTTTTTAGAATTAGACGTTGCTGATTGGGAAAAAATCATTCAAGTAAACTTAATGGGTGTATACTATGCGACTCGTGCCGCTTTACCAAGCATGATTGAACAACAATCTGGTGATATTATTAATATTTCATCTACAGCAGGACAAAAAGGCGCGCCTGTAACAAGTGCATATAGTGCTTCTAAATTTGGTGTTCTTGGCTTAACAGAATCGTTAGCGATGGAAGTTCGTAAACATAACATTCGTGTAACGGCTTTAACTCCAAGTACAGTAGCAACTGATATGGCTGTAGATTTAGGATTAACTGATGGAAATCCGGATAAAGTAATGCAAGCAGAAGATATTGCAGAGTTTATCGTAGCACAGCTGAAATTAAATAAACGTACATTTATTAAATCAGCAGGACTTTGGTCTACTAATCCGTAAGGGCTACATGTATTAACAAAGAAGGGACATCTATTCTGTAATGGAGTGGGTGTTCCTTCTTTATTTTTTGTATATAAAACGGAATTTTCGGTATAATCAAGTGTGAATGGTAGAAAAGCATAAAAAAACTTTAAGGGGATGGTATATACATGAGTACGATTGAGAAATGGTCGGCTGTTGATCAATATATGAGTGATGTATTAATACCACAAGATTCTACATTAGAAGAAGTCCTTCAAGCGAATGCTGCAGCAAATTTGCCAACACATGATGGATGTATCGCCAACGCAAGGGAATTTTTTACAACTATTAGTACAAATTCAAGGGGCTCGTAACATTTTAGAGATTGGTACTTTAGGTGGATATAGCACGATATGGCTTGCAAGAGCATTGCCATCTGGAGGGCGCATTGTTACATTAGAAGCAAGTGAAAAGCATGCCGAAATTGCACGTAGCAACATTGAACGTGCCAATTTGAATGATAAAATTGAAATACGAACAGGATTAGCACTACATTCTTTACAGCAAATAGAAAATGAGAAGTATGAACCATTTGATTTTATTCCGCATTAACGGGCAGTAAGACTCCCACCTCAAAGGTAGGCTGGAGCAAAGAAGTTAGGTGGGAGATTAACTGCCCGTAAACGCCCGATTGGTTCAACCAATAATCAGTGGGGATAAACAAAATAATCCGACTTATTTTTGAATGGGCACTGAAACTATCACGCCCTAGTACCGTAATTATTGGGAATAACGTAGTACGTGAAGGAGAAGTTATTGACAATACTAGCAGTGATTACAAGGGATACGTCGTTTCTATGAATTGATAGCTGCAGAGCCGCGTGTAAGTGCTACAGCGCTTCAAACTGTCGGAAGTAAAGGATATGATGGATTTGTAATGGCAGTCGTAAAAAAATGATGTAAGGGGATAAATAGAATGAAAAAGATGTTTGAAAAATTATAACGTGTAGCGTGTACATTACAGTTAACTCGTGGGCCTCCTATATACATAACACTATATTTTATATTAAAAAATTGGAGGTTTGTAAGTAGATGAGAACTGAAAAAGAAATGTTAGACTTAATTATAAATACAGCAAAAGAGGATGAAAGAATCCGAGCAGTCATCATGAATGGATCACGTGTAAATCCAAATGTGAAAAGAGATTGTTTTCAAGACTATGATATTATGTATGTTGTAAAAGATATGCAATCGTTTACGTCTAATCATAATTGGATTCATAGATTTGGAGAAATAATGATTGTCCAAATGCCGGAAGAAATGTCGTTACTTCCAGCAGATGAAGACGGTAAGTTTCCATATTTAATGCAGTTTATTGATGGGAATCGGATTGATTTAACGTTAGTTCCAGCTGAATTAATACATACATTCGTTGGACAAGATAGTTTAAGTAAACTGCTTCTTGATAAAGATAATTGTCTGGAAGAATTCCCACCAGCAAGCGATAAAGATTACTTAGTAAAAAAGCCTACAGAAAAAGAGTTTTTAGATTGCTGTAATGAATTTTGGTGGTGCAGTACAAATGTAGGAAAAGGGTTATGGCGCGAGGAGCTTACTTATGCGAAAGGAATGCTTGAAGGTCCAATGCGAGATATGTTGGTTGTAATGCTAGAGTGGCATATTGGTATGAAAACAAAGTTTACAGCTAATGCTGGGAAGTTTGGGAAGTATTTCGAACAATATGTTGAAAAAGATGTCTGGGAGCAGTTTAAAAGGACATTTTCAAATGCAGAGTATGAAAATATTTGGGATTCATTTTTCATAATGGGTGATTTATTTAGGAAAGTTGCGAACGAAATTGCTAACACTTATGAATATCAATATCCGCAAGATGATGATGACAAAGTGACGAGTTATTTAAAGTATGTAAGAAAATTACCGAAAGATAGTAAAGTAATTTATTAAGTATATAAATCAGTAAGACTGTCCTAATTACGGACAGTCTTATTTTTGTTCAGGAATCAGAATTTCTCTAACAAAGTACAGATGAAACACATATGAAATTTTAGGGAGGTTTTTATCATGTATTATTTTTATTCACCAGAAATGTTCGTTCCATTTCCTTTAGGGCTAGAACGCAATATTTCGTACGCTTATATGCCATATCATTCATTTTATTATGGAGACTATGTAAATGCGCTACCATACGCATTACATGTTCCTCAAAATTATGAAGCACAAATGAAAGAAGAGGATCGTGGATCATGGACACCATTTTCATGGGTCGAAAAATATGCGTATGCATTTTCAGGACCATACAATAAAGCGGAAGTAGCTCTTACATTTGATGATGGACCAGATTTAGTATTTACGCCAAAAATTTTAGATAAGTTAAAACAACATAATGTGAAAGCTACTTTTTTCTTGCTCGGTGAAAATGCAGAAAAGTTTCCGAATGTAGTAAAGCGTATTGCAAACGAAGGGCATGTAATTGGTAATCATACGTATAGTCATCCAAATTTAGCGAAAGTAAATGAGGCTGAGTACCATAATCAAATTATAAAAACGGAAGAAATATTAAATCGGTTAGCTGGTTATGCACCGAAGTTTATACGTCCGCCTTACGGTGAAATACTTGAAAATCAATTGAAGTGGGCAACAGAGAAAAATTTTATGATTGTACAGTGGAGTGTTGATACGGTTGATTGGAAAGGTGTAAGTGCTGATACGATTACAAATAATGTGCTAGGGAATTCATTTCCAGGTAGTGTCATACTTCAGCATTCAACACCAGGTGGGCATTTACAAGGATCTGTAGATGCGCTAGACAAAATCATTCCACAGTTGAAAACGAAAGGAGCGCGCTTTGTAACACTTCCAAGTATGTTCCAGACATCTAAAGAGAGAAAATGAAAATGTTAATAATTGGAACTTGGGTGATTATATAGTATAATGAAGGTATAAATTAGGGGGTGGATATAATTGTTGTATGCACTAGTAAACATAGGAATAAGCATGTTAATCGGTATTATATTTATACTTGCCGCACGTATTCTTCAAAAAAATCCACCGAAAGATATTAACGCAGCATATGGTTATCGTACGAAACGGTCTATGAAAAATAAGAAGTTATGGGATGCAGGTAACAAGTATAGTGCAGAAGTGATGAAGAAAAACGGATTCATCATGATATTAATTGGAAGTGTTATTAGTATACTGTTTAGATATCCCCATACAACGTTAGCGATAATGATCTTTATGTTAGTACTAATCATTCGCTTATTCATACGAGTAGAGAAAAGTTTGAAGACACTTGAGCAATAATGAAAAATAGGACTCCCGGCCAATATAGGTAGGGAGTCCTATTCTATTTATTAATCATTATTTTTTAGTAATTCTTTTCCTTTTTCAACAACAAGTTCATAGTATGTAAGATCATAAGGATAAATATCTTCAATTGTTATTGTAATTGGTTTATTGTTTAAAACAGAAATAGCCGAAAAAGATGAAATCTCTCTTTTTAATAGTTGTAGAAAAGCAGTTGCATGTACTTTCATCACATCGTCTACTTCATCACCTGGTGCAAATGGAAGAGGCTTTATTACGTTGTGAAAATACATATGACAAAACTCACGATCAGTAAGATCTGAAATTTCATAATCTATTTTATAGATTCCTTTGTATGCTAAATCAGTCCTTTGAAAGGAAAGCCCCAATTCTTCTTCAATTTCACGAAGGCCGCCAATTTGTACATCTTCATCATGCATAATATGTCCAGCTGAAGTAATATCCCATATACCCGGAGCTTCTTTTTTATTTTTAGAGCGTAATTGGAAATATAAGAACATATCTTCATCATCTTTTTCTATAAACCAGCAATGGAATGTTTCGTGCCAATCACCGTCACGATGCACTTCATCACGTAATTTCTTTCCAAGTGTATTTTTTTCAGAATCAAATATCGTTAACCACTCTGTCATTTTAATTCCCCTTTCTGCAAATTTTATTATACAATATTTGTATTGAATTTTGGGAAAATAAAGAAAAAAGGGGTGGTTGTAAATGGGGATAGAAAGTAAGGAAATAAAATCGATTATTTCAACAGAGGAAGAATTACGACAAATATTGGGGCAACCAAGTGAGAGAGCTTTGAAAAAAGTTATTTCATCACTTGATCATCATTGTGTAGATTTTCTGTCTAAATCTCCTTTTCTAGTATTATCTACTGCAAATAAATTAGGAGAGTGTGATGCTTCGCCAAGAGGGGATGCACCTGGATTTGTATATGTATTGAATAAAAATAAAATTATCATTCCGGAAAGGCCGGGCAATCGTCGTATAGACTCCATTTTAAATATTATTTCAAATCCGCACGTAGGGTTAATCTTTTTTATTCCTGGTCTTGGGGAAACACTCCGAATAAACGGTAAAGCATATATTACAAACGATGAAGAAATTTTGAAAGAGATGCAGGCGAATGGACGTAATCCGTTACTTGGAATTGTTGTTGAAATAGAAGAATGCTACATTCATTGTGCAAAAGCTTTTATTCGTTCTAAGATGTGGGATCCAGAATCTTGGTTAAATACAAAAGGGTTACCTTCAGCAGCAAAAATGTTGTTGGAGCATGCGAAAGTGAATACTTCAGAAGAAGATGTTGCACGTTCTTTAGAAGAAAGTTATACGAAAAGATTGTATTAAAAATCCTTTATTAGTATAGTTTTAAAAGGAAGAGATCTACTCGTTTTAGAATGGAATACTTTTATGTGAAACATTAATTTACAAGTTGGGAAATTACGAAATAAGTAAATAGATTGGCCGGTATAAAATATTATTGTGAAATATAATAAAAAATGATCTTGAAAATAGTTAATAAAAATAGGCTTGCTTTTTAAAAATTTGATAACTATAATAAGTTAACAAATAGACATGAACGAAAAAGTAATGACAAGGACACGAAATCATTTTTACGGTTTACAGAGAGGGAAGCCAAGGGTGTGAGCTTCCTAACACGAGAAATGATTTTACCACCTTTGAACTTCAATAGTGAACGAGTAATCTAGTAATTATTGACGGTATCAGCCGTTATCTGAACTTGAGCAATCTAGGAGGAGATACGTCTAGATTGGAACAAGGGTGGAACCACGAAAACACATTCGTCCCTTTCCTAGGGATGAGTGTGTTTTTTTACGGCCTTAGAGATTGAAAATTTTAAATAATTAAAAAATGGTATTGATTTTGTTTTTTATGCGAGTATAATGAGTTAACAAATAAACATGAACGAAAAAGTAACGATAAGGACACGAAATCATTTTTACGGTTTACAGAGAGGGAAGCCAAGGGTGTGAGCTTCCTAACACGAGAAATGATTTTACCACCTTTGAACTTCAATAGTGAACGAGTAATCTAGTAATTATTGACGGTATCAGCCGTTATTTGAACTTGAGCAATCTAGGAGGAGATACGTCTAGATTGGAACAAGGGTGGAACCACGAAAACACATTCGTCCCTTTCCTAGGGATGAGTGTGTTTTTTTTATCCCGCATTAACGGTCAGTAAGACTCCCATCTCAAAATTTGGCAGATGCGAGGGAGTTAGATGGGAGATCAACTGTCCGTAAAAGCCCGATTGGTTCAACTAATAATCAGTGAGGAATGGACAAAATCTCCACTGATTAAAGTTTCACTTTATTACTTTGAAAGGAGGTGCTGTAACATGAAACGATTCGTACGTACGGAAATGACCACCACCTGCATGATTAAAAAGCAGAACAAGGTGATTGATAGAGATAAAAAAATAAAATTGTAGGAGGAGATTAGAAGATGCATAACGTTATTAATGTTGGGGTGTTAGGATTAGGTACAGTCGGAAGTGGTGTTGTCCACATTTTGAAAGAACATTATAAAAAAATCGCACTTGATACAGGATACGAAGTGAAAGTAAAAACAGTCGTTGTACGTGATTTGGAAAAAGAACGCGATGTTTGTATTGATGGAATTGCAGTAACAAGTCATGCAGATGAAGTTCTAAATGATCCAAATATTGATATTGTAGTAGAGGTAATGGGCGGAATTGAAGAAGCAAAACAGCATATTGTGAAGGCTTTACGAAATAAGAAGCATGTCGTAACAGCAAATAAAGATTTAATGGCTGTATACGGTGCGGAACTTCTTCAATTAGCGAACGTAAATGATTGTGATCTATGTTATGAGGCAAGTGTAGCGGGTGGCATTCCAGTGTTAAGAGGATTAACAGACGGATTAGCTTCAGATCAAATTGAAAAAATAATGGGAATTGTAAATGGAACAACAAATTACATGTTAACAAAGATGAGTCAAAATGGATGGTCGTATGAAGAGGCTTTACAGGAAGCACAAAAATTAGGATTCGCAGAATCAGATCCGACAGCAGATGTAGATGGACTAGATGCGGCGAGAAAGGTAGCGATCCTTGCGAATTTAGGGTTTTCGATGAATGTTTCATTAGATGATGTGCAAGTGAGAGGGATTCGAAAGGTTGAAAAAGAAGATTTACAAATGGCTGAAAAGTTAGGATTTACTATGAAACTAATTGGTAAAGCGGAGAAACAAGGATCAGCTATTCATTTAAGTGTAGAACCGACTCTTTTACCAAGCCGTCATCCGTTATCAAATGTAAATAATGAATTTAATGCAGTGTATGTTCACGGTCAAGCAGTAGGGGAAGTGATGTTTTACGGACCTGGAGCTGGGAAGTTACCGACTGGCTCTGCTGTAGTAAGTGATATTATTTCGATCGTTAAAAATATGAATCAAGTTCCGAAAAATAAAAGTGCGTTAAAAGAACCAGTGCCGTATGAATTACAAGGAGATGAAGAAGTTGTTTCGAAATACTTCTTACGTATTTCATTACAAGATGAGCCAGGGATGTTGCGGAAAGTAACAGAATGTTTCGTTAATTATTCTGTAAGTTTAAAAGAAGTGATTCAATTACCTTTGAATCGTGAGCTTGCAGAAGTCGTTGTTGTGACACATCAAACTTCAAAATATCAATTCGAAAAAGTTTTAGGAGCAATAGAAGCTGTCGCAAGTGAAATAAAGAGTTATTACATTATTGAGGAGGAAAAACAATATGTATAAAGGACTATTAAAACAGTATGCTGCTTATTTACCAGTGAATGAAAACACACCTGATGTCAGTTTAATGGAAGGGAATACACCTCTAATTCCATTATTAAATATATCAAAACAATTAGGGATTCACTTATATGGTAAGTATGAAGGAGCGAATCCAACAGGTTCTTTTAAAGATCGTGGTATGGTAATGGCGGTTGCTAAAGCGAAAGAAGAAGGTTCTGAGGCAATCATTTGTGCATCAACAGGTAATACATCGGCAGCGGCTGCAGCATATGCGGCACGCCTCGGAATGAAATGTATTATCGTAATCCCGGAAGGAAAGATTGCGCATGGAAAATTAGCGCAAGCAGTCGCTTATGGAGCTGAAATCATTTCAATAGAAGGAAATTTTGATGATGCACTTAAGGCTGTAAGAAACATTGCTGCAGAAGAGCCAATTACATTAGTAAACTCAGTGAACCCTTATCGAATTGAAGGGCAAAAAACAGCAGCGTTTGAAATTTGTGACCAGTTGCAAAAAGCGCCAGATGTTCTCGCTATTCCTGTTGGGAATGCAGGGAATATTACAGCATACTGGAAAGGGTTCTGTGAATATGAGAAAGAAAAAGGCTACAAAAAGCCAAGAATTCACGGCTTTGAAGCGGAAGGAGCAGCTGCAATTGTAAAAGGACATGTAATTGAAG
Organism: Bacillus cereus group sp. BceL062; assembly: GCF_051780025.1. Classification (NCBI taxonomy): domain Bacteria; kingdom Bacillati; phylum Bacillota; class Bacilli; order Caryophanales; family Bacillaceae; genus Bacillus; species Bacillus cereus group sp. BceL062. The sequence goes on from NZ_JBPWGY010000001.1 coordinate 96,875, forward strand.
AACCTGAAACAATTGCAACAGCTATACGTATCGGTAACCCAGCGAGTTGGTCATATGCAGTAGAGGCTGCTGAGCAGTCTCGAGGCGAGATAGATATGGTATCAGATGAGGAAATATTACATGCGTATAGATTGTTAGCAAAAACGGAAGGGGTTTTCGCTGAGCCAGGATCAAATGCTTCATTAGCTGGCGTAATGAAACATGTTCAATCTGGAAAAATCAAAAAAGGAGAAACAGTAGTTGCGGTATTAACTGGAAATGGTTTGAAAGATCCTGATATCGCAATTTCTTCTAATAAATTAGATATTGCAAGTGTTTCAAATGATATAGAACAAATTAAAGAACATATAAAAGGGGTGATTATGTCGTGATACCATTGAGAGTACGTGTGCCTGCTAGTACAGCAAATGTTGGACCTGGATTTGATTCAGTTGGAATAGCTTTGTCATTGTATTTAGAGGTTGTTGTAAAGGGCACAGCTGATAAATGGCAAGTAATACATTCCTTTGAAGATTCAATTCCGACAGATGATAAAAATTTAATCGTTAGCACGGCATGTAAAGTATGTCCTTCTTTATCACCCCATATAATAGAGGTTACTAGTAATATTCCGCTAACAAGAGGACTAGGAAGTAGTGCCTCAGCGATTGTAGCAGGAATAGAGCTTGCGAATCAACTTGCTAATTTGAACTTAACGACTGATCAAAAGGTTCAAATTGCTACAAATTTTGAAGGGCATCCAGATAATGTTGCAGCTTCTATATTAGGTGGAACTGTAATCGGAGCACTTGATGGAAAGAATGTTTCAGTTGTAAGGATTGAAAGTAAGGAATTAGGCGTAATTTCTCTTATTCCAAATGAAGAGCTAAATACAGATGAAAGTCGATCTGTATTACCAGAAATGTTTCCGTTTCATGAAGCAGTTAAAGCTAGTGCGATAAGCAACGTATTAGTAGCAGCATTATGCCAAAAGCGGTGGGAAGTTGTAGGTGAAATGATGGAAAGAGATCATTTTCACGAGCCATATCGTTTAGAACTCGTACCGTTATTACCATCTATTCGTAAATGTGCAAAAGAATTCGGTGCGTACGGCACAGCACTTAGCGGTGCGGGACCATCTATTTTTATATTAACGCCGTATGAGAAACGTCAAGAAATCGCTGAGCAATTAGCGAAAGTATTTACAGCTATGAAAGTATGTGAGCTTGAAATCGATCATAAAGGGATTTCTGTAAATAAGGAAGAACATATTGGATTATAAAAAAAGCTAGCATCGCTAGCTTTTTTTTGCTGTAAATATATTTTAAATCAGCATATAAAATGAAAATGAGTATTGTATAATTCAGTAAAGAGCGTATTAATTTTGGAGGTGATTATATGAGTTCAAAAGAGTCACCAGAAGAAAAAAGAGAACACATAAGACAAAGTGAGTTAAAAAATAACCCTACCGGTTCTTTGAATGATGGGCTCAATAGAGCGGAATCAGGTAGCCTTGTTGATATGACAGGGGGCATGAATTGGAAAGGTACAGGGATATTAATTTTAGTGTTAGTTTTAGGATATATTATATACACTTACTTTTTCAGTTAAGGAAAGCCTAGCGAAACTTTAATTTGTTTATTTGCATTATTTGTGAAAATAAAAAACAAGGATTAAAGTCCCGCTGTATTACATATTAAAAAATAAATTATAGTTATTTGAGAACTTTTTATACTCATAATAGAGTTAGCATTATGCTAGCTCTATTATTTTTTGCCATATTCCTGTAACAAATCCCCTGTATATTCAGGGATGGAGGTGCAGGAGATGAAAAAAATGATAGCGATATGTCTTCTTACAACTATGTCATTTTCGACTTTAGTCGGGTGTGATGTAAAAGGTAATAATGCTGTACAAGAGTCTAAAATAAAGAAAGCGACGTATAAAGATTTTACTTACGATGTAAATCCAGAGACTTTCACGTTAACTGTAGAACATGATGGTGTAAAGGAACAGGCATCACGAGCTCTGCCGAAAATGAAGGTGTCGAATGTAAAAAAAGATAAGGATCGTATGTCGTGGGAATATCCAGATCAAAAAGTAAAAGTAAACTTAGAAAAGAAAAAAGACCACTTAAATATTGAAGTAGAATCGATTGGTGCAGAAAGCTTTACATGGCCGAAAGTACAGGCTGAAAATTATACACTTCCGTTATGGGAAGGTAAACAAATTCCAAGTAATGATGAGAATTGGAAGAAGTTTTTAAAGGATGATGCATATTCATTTGCTGAATCATTTTCTATGAAGTTTTTTGCATTAAATGGTTCGAAATATTCCATTGTATATATTGCGAATAATATATTTAATAATGAAGTGAAATTTCATTCGGATCCGAAAATAGGGTTTGATTTTATACATGAATTCCCGAGTATAAATAAAAATAAAACATATGGTTTTCAATTATATGTCACAAATACTGATGCAGTAAGTATTGCTAAGCTGTATAAGGATAACATTATGGAAAAAGGTGAATTTAAAACATTACAAGAAAAGGCAAGAAGAAATAAAGAAATTGAAAAACTTTATGGAGCGGCTCATTTTTATTTTTGGAATCAAAATGGTTTATCAGCAAGTAATGTAAATTGGCCGAAGTTAAGAGAGCAAATAAATAGCCCAGTGTTTAGCCATATAAAAGAGCTTATTCAAAAAAATAGTTCAGAGCCTGGGGAATTAAATGTATTTGAGCAAGTAAGTAAACAAGATTTCATTGATAAGTATCAAAAAAATGTTATTTTGCGTTATGTAAACGAAGTGTTATCAATGAAGGAATTGTATAAAGAGGATATTTTCCCGAAAGTTGATCAGGAGGCTAGTGAGTTATTAAAAAAAGGTATAGATCACTTATCGAAAGCAGAACTGTATAGCTTAAATAAGCATTTATTAAAGTCAGTACTTGGTGATTCAGTTGAAGATATAAATAAGTGGGGAAACGCAGATGGAACGGATATAATAAAGGAAATGAAAGAAGAAGGGATAGACAAAGCTTGGATTGGTCTACCGAACTGGGAACAAGGATTTATGCAACCTAATTTTGTTACAGAAGCTAAGAAAATGGGATATTTAGTTGGTCCGTATGATTCTTATCATTCCATTCATGAGAAAGGTGATAAAAATTGGAACACAGCGTCCTTTAATGATCCATCGTTATATGAAGAGGCAACTGTAACGAAGAAAAATGGAGAAAAGGTGCAAGGGTTTTTAGGTAGAGGGCGAAAACTAAATCCAACATTATCACTTCCTAGTGTAAAAGAACGAATGAACGATATATTGCAAAATGGTCCTAAATATAATTCATGGTTTATCGATTGTGATGCAACGGGTGAAATTTATGATGACTATTCATCAAAACATGTAACGACACAGGAACAAGATTTAAAAGCAAGATTACAACGAATGGATTATATTGCCCAAGAAAAAGGTATGGTAGTTGGCTCTGAGGGCGGAAATGATTTTGCCAGTAGTACGATTGCATTTGCTCATGGAATTGAAACGCCAGTTATTAAATGGGACGATGCAGATATGCGGAAAAACAAAACAAGCCCGTATTATGTCGGTGGATATTATTCACCAAATCAAAATGTTCCAGAAAAATATGCAAAACAAGTACCATTGAAAGAAGAATATAAACAAGTATATTTAAATCCAGTATATTCGCTTCCTTTATATAAATTAGTATACAACAATTCCGTCATTACAACGCATCACTGGGAATGGGGAAGTTTGAAAGTGAAAGATGAGGTAGGAAGCCGTATGCTATATGAGTTATTGTATAATGTTCCTCCTTTGTACCATTTAGATGAAGTAGAGTGGAATCAGCATAAAAAAGAAATTACAGAGCATCTGAAAGTTTGGAATGAAGTTCATAAAAAGGCAGTAAAAGAAGAAATGACAAACTTTGCATACTTGTCAGAAGATAAGCTAGTACAATCTACTTCATATGGAAAAGATATTAAAATTATTGTGAATTTCTCAAATGAAGATGTGGAAATAGAAAAAACGAAATTAAAAGCAAAGACTGCTTTAATTTATAATAATGGGAAGAAAATCATGTATACGCCGTTGGCGAAACAATAATGTGAAATATAACTGTATGAATAGAGAGTTACTAACTAACTTGACTCACTATTTTGTTCGTTCTTTCAGTTGAAAGTCAGATTATTTGAAATGAAAAGGTTGATAAATCTGTAATTTCGAATGTTACGAAGTGCTAAATTTTTGAAGTTAGTAAATAGTGACTTGCCAAAAATAAGTACGAGAGTATAATGTGAAATGGAATATATATTGAATCCACAATGTAACCTTACAAATTTGTAAGGTAATTGAAAGGAAATTCAATATGAAGATTACTAGACATACATTATACTAGGGAAAGAGAAAGAGAGGCGAGTGGGTATGAGCTCTGAATTAGAACAAAATATGAGAAGTAATAAGAAGCGTTCTAAAAGAAAGTCAATAAAGTGGTTTATAATAATTCCATTGTTCTTGCTTGTTTTTGGTGGAGTAGGATATGGGTCGTTAATATATAATAAAGCAAAAGCGGTTGTAAGTGATGCATATGCACAAATTGATAAATCATCAAAACGTGATAAAGAAGTGGAACCTTTAAAGGATAATATCTCAATTTTAATTATGGGTGTAGACGGTAGTGAAATGCGGAAAAGTCAATATGGTGAAGCGGTTCGAACGGATGCACTTTTATTAGCAACAATTAATAAAGATGATAAATCTGTTAAATTAGTTAGTATTCCGCGTGATTCACGTGTTTATATTCCATCTAGAAAAAAATTAGATAAAATTACGCATGCACATGTATTTGGTGGTGTTGAAAGTACACGAGATACTGTGGAAAGATTTTTAAATGTTCCAGTTGATTATTATGTGAAGTTTAACTTTGAGTCATTTGTTCAAATTGTAGATTCACTAGGTGGTATTGATATTGATGTACCTGTTACGTTCACAGAGCAAGATAGTAAAGACCAAGCAGGTATGATTCATTTAGAAAAAGGTTTCCAACATTTAAATGGAGAACAGGCACTTGCACTTGCAAGAACACGTAAAATTGATAGTGATGCAATGCGCGGACAGAGACAACAACTTGTAATAGAAGCAATTGCGAAAAAAGCAATGTCTGTTCAATCAATTAGCAAAATGGGCTCTCTACTTGATGCAGTTGATAAAAACATGAAAACAAACTTAACATTTGATGATATGCTTGCTATTACGAAAAACATGGCAGGATCGGATCTACAAATGGAAAAGATGCAAATTGAAGGTACTGATAAACGTATTGGTGGTATTTATTATTACATTCCAAATGAAAAAAATGTGAAAGATATTTCAAATAAACTGAATCAACATCTAGGTGTAACGCCAAAATCAGTTCTAAATGAAAAGTAAAAAAGATTGGCCTTTGCCAATCTTTTTTTATGGAAATGGATTTGTAACTTTTCTGTAACGATTTTTTATTCTAGAAAAATTATACTCATATGTATGAGATTATTGGATAAGCAAAAAGTAAAGATAAATACTGTTATAAGGAAAGATAACATATGCAAAAATGGATAAGCATTATGGGAATCGTCTTTATATTGACTGGATGTAAAATGTCTGAAGCTCCAACCAATTTAATGGGAGCTCCTGCAAATGAAAAGTGGATTAATGAACTAAAAGAGCAAATAGATAAAGATTTGCCTGTTAATTATCGGTTGCTTACTCCAAAGTCTAATAAAGATAAACAAATGATTTGGTCAATGGATTTTAAACAAGATAATAAAAAAGAAGCCATCGTATTTTATAAATTGCCGAATGAAGATCGTAGCGTATATTTAGCTGTATATGAGGAAATCGGCTATAAGTGGAAAATAAAGTCCACGCATAAATTTGATGGTGAGGATATAGATATCGTTGAAGTCGGTGATTTTACAGGGAATGGGAAGCGAGAATTATTAATTGGAATCTCTGTAAATCGTGAATCGTTAGAACATGTTATGTATGCTTTTTCAGAAGAAAATGATGATATGAAGGAGATTTATAATCGGCGTTACACGAAGTTATTTATAGAGGATCTAAATAGAAATGGTCTTAATGATATAAGCCTTGTTACTTATGAACAAGATGAGAAGTTGACAGTTGAGCTTATTGAGCAGTTTAAGACAATATCAGAAGTTACATTTGATCCATTTATAAATAGTATTCAAAGAATACAAATGGGCCATATTTCTAAAACATTAAAGGCGATTGTAATTGATGCAGGAATTGGGGCTCATTCAGGTATAACTTATGTAGCAAAATTTGATAAGAATCATTATGAGGTACTACCTATAGATGGGAAAGAAGATTTATTCAATGAATATGTGGTGGAAAGTAAAGATGTAAATGAAGACGGTATTATTGAATTTGTTCGTACTGTACGTCCAAAAGGTTGGGAAGATAAGTCACATGGAGATAGTCCGCTCTTTGAACGTTACATACAGTGGAGTGAAGATGGAACGAAACCTATAGAAGAAAGATACATCGATATAGAAAAAGGGTATTTTGTGAAAATTCCTGAAGAGTTGATTGGGAAAATTACTATCCCAGATCAGCAGAAGGAATCAAATTCTCAAAAGTTTTTGGACGTAAATACAAATGAAATATGGCTTGAAGTCCAAATTTTTAAGCGGAAAGAATGGTTCAAAATAAAAGGATTCGAGGCAGCGGTGAAAACGGCTTCTCACGTATATGCAGTGCCGAAGCGATCAAAGTTTAAAAAAGTGAAAGCATATATAAAACCGCTAGCAGATTATCAACAAGAGTAGGGAGGTGGAAATTATGTCAACAATTTTAGTTTTAGAAGATGAAATGCCAATCCGTAGTTTTATTGTCTTAAATTTAAAGCGTGCTGGATTTTATGTATTAGAAGCTAGTACTGGAGAAGAAGCGTTACAGATTTTATGTGATCACACTGTTGATGTAGCGTTACTTGATGTCATGTTACCAGGAATTGATGGTTTTCAAGTTTGTAAAACTATTCGGGAAGAAAATAAAAAAATGGGCATTATTATGTTAACCGCACGTGTACAAGATGGAGATGTGGTGCAAGGACTAGGAATTGGTGCAGATGATTATATTACAAAACCGTTTAGTCCAGTAGAGTTAACTGCACGTATACAATCTCTATTAAGAAGAATAGAAGTGCATAAAGAAAAAACGAATACAATTACGTCTGGTCCGTTTTCGTTAAATATTATAGAAGAAAGATTATATAGAGATGGACAATTGGTTGATTTAACACCTACAGAGTATATGATTTTACAATACTTAATGAATCAATCCTCAAAGCCGGTTTCACGTGATGAAATTTTAAATATGATTTGGGGAACGAATTACGTAGGCGAGACGAAAGTCGTAGATGTAAATATGAGACGGTTACGCCAAAAGATAGAATGTAATCCATCAGAACCCGAATTTATCCTTACAGTGTGGGGAAAAGGATATGTGTGGAAGGAAAGTATAAGATGAAACGGAAAGTGACTTTATATTTTATGACGGTCATTACACTTATGCTTGTATTGTTTGAGGTAGTATTTTCGGTCTCAATTTATCGATATTATTATAATGGTATTGTGCAATATATAGAATCTCATGCGAAGACGAGTACTCGATTTTTCTCAGAATACAATTCATTATATTTTATTCGTTTGCAAGAATATAGTGGTGACATAATTAGTAGTTTTCAATTAGATGGAACGGAATTACAGTTAATTGATCGTCATGGTTCGGTTATACAATCTTCAAGTGGTGAAAAAGTAGAAGGTAAAGTGAATATCCCACAATCTTTATTGGAAGGTGAAATGTATAATCAAGTTACTACTACGAAAGATAATGAAAAACAACTAGAAGTGCTAAGCCCACTTATACATCAAGGACAAACAATCGGTGTTTTAAAATATACGACAGTATTAACACATGTGAATGCAAAGATTATTGAAATTATTATGTTTACTATTGCCGTTGGTATTGTTATTTCATGTATTGTCTTCTCAATTAGTAGACGCTTGGCAAATTCTTTTGTTGAGCCAATTGAATCTATCATTCAAGCTTCTTCACAAATCGCAGAAGGAACGTTGAAAAATAAAATTAAAGAAGATTATCCTGGTGAATTAGGTGAATTAGCACATAGTTTAAACTATATGTCTGATAAAATAGAAAAAGCGGAACAGATGAAAAATGAATTTATCGCTTCTATTTCTCATGAAATACGAACACCTTTAACAGGAATTAAAGGTTGGAGTGAGACGCTTAAAACAGTAGAACATTTAACAGAAGAAGAAATCAAGCAAGGTATGGGGATTATTTCCGGTGAGACAGACCGATTGATTCATTTAGTAGAAGAATTGTTAGATTTTTCAAGATTACAATCAAATCATTTTAATTTATATAAACAAAAGGTGCAATTGTACGATATACTAGAGGAGACGATTTGGCAATTAACTCCTAACGCTGAAAAGAAACAAATTCAATTCATTAATACTATAGAACGAATTGAATTGTTGGGAGACCGAAATAGGCTAAAGCAAATTTTCTTGAATATTATTCAAAATGCAATTAAATATTCACATGAAAATGGTACTGTATACATTGAAGCGACTAAAAATGAAGGACAAGCAGTGATAAAGGTGAAAGATGAAGGGATTGGAATTGCTAAAGAGCATTTACCATATATAGAGCAGTCTTTTTACCAGATTAATAATCATGCTGCAGGTGCAGGCCTTGGCTTAGCTATCGTAAAAAAAATGGTGGAGCTTCATAGAGGTACACTTAGTATCGTGAGTAAAGAAGGAATAGGAACAACAATTTTGATAAAACTCCCATTATAATACATATACAGTCTATTTATCACACTATTTGTGGGTAGTGAGATTCCCGCCTCAAAATTCGGCTAGAGCAAAGAAGGTAGGTGGGAAATTAACTGCTCGTAAACAATCGATTGGTGAAGGTTAATAATCAGTGGGGGATGAATACCCCCCACTGATTAAAGTTTCACTTTATATCGTGCAATAAAATAAATAGATGTATAATTATATTGGGTGATTTATATATAAGATTAATAGGGAGAGGAATTCGATAGAATGGAAAAAGCTTTTAATATGAAACGAGTAGTAGTCGTTTTAATAGCGGTTGCAGCAGTAGCTATTGGGTATTTTATGTTTCAATCAATTACTTCACCAGCAAAGGCTGTTGCAAAACAAGAAAATGTAGTACAGCTTGCAAGTGAACAATCAAAAGTTGAATTGAATAAAACGGCACCAAGTCGTTTTAATGGAAAAGAAAGAAAAGTTGCTTATCTTACATTTGATGATGGACCAGGCAAATATACGGCTGAATTATTAAATACGTTAAAACAGCATGATGCGAAGGCGACATTCTTTTTAATTGGAGCGAATGTAAAAGAGTTTCCGGATTTAGTGAAACGTGAAAATGCAGAGGGACATTATGTAGGTATGCATAGTATGACACATAATTTTGCAAAGTTATATAAAAATGGTGAATATGTAAATGAGATGAAAGAAGACCAAAGCTTAATTGCTAATATTATTGGAAAATCACCTAAATTAACACGTCCACCATATGGTTCGATGCCTGGATTAAATGAAGGCCTTCGAAATAAAGTGGTAGAAGGCGGTTTTAAAGTTTGGGATTGGACAATTGATTCATTAGATTGGAAATATAATAAAATGCAAGTTGATGCAGCTGCAGCGCAAATTGCTCAAAACGTATTAACAAATGCAACAAAACCACAAGAAGTAATTTTAATGCATGATATTCACCCGCAATCAGTCGCTGCTGTGCCAGCAATTTTAAAGGGGTTAAAAGAAAAGGGTTATGAGTTTGAAGCTTATCATGAAGAAAGTCACTTCCCAGTGAACTTCTGGCATGATAACCGTATGTAATGGAGGAATGAATGTTGAAGTATGGAAAAGTAGCATTAGTTGGAGCGTTATCAGTAGGGGTATTAACAGGTTGTTTCGGTGAAAAGCCAGAAGAAAATTTATATACAGCTTTTGAAACAGCAGCGACACAAGAAAAGTCTTTAGTTGATGAAGCGAAAAAATTAGAGGATTTAGAGAAGCAAGGTCAAGAACTATATTCTCAAATTTTACAAGAAGGTAAAGATCATAATGACGCAGTTATGAAAAAGATAGAACAAGCGACTGCAAATGTAGCTGACCGTGAAAAAGTATTGAAAAACGAAAAAGAAATGCTAGAAAAAGCGCAGAAGGAAACGAAATCCGTTCAAAGTAATATAGAAAAACTTGAAGATAAGAAAGTGCAAAAGCAAGCAAAGGCAGTTGAAGAGTCGTATAAAAAACGTTACGATGCATTCCAAAAGATGAATGAAAACTACACGAAGGCGTTAGCGACTGAAAAAGAACTGTACGAACAATTAAAGGTAAAAGAAACGAAATTAAAAGAGATTGGTGAGAAAGTTAAAACTTTTAATGAGTTAAATGGAGAAGCACAAAAGTCGAAAGAGCAGTTTAACAATTATACAAAAGAGTATAATGACAGTAAATTAGCATTTTATAAAGATGCGCAGATTAAGATTAAAGAACAGAAATAAAGAAAGTTCTTAATTGGAATATAAAGCCGAAAAAACATGTGAAAATGTTTTTTCGGCTTTTATCGTTAAATGAATAGAAAAGACTGGAATAGATATCATAAAAGAGTTATAGTGAATTATTCGAAGGGAAACATTGTAAAGTAAGGAGAATGAAACATGTCATATGAATTTTTACTCAAATTAGGTTTAGCGCTCTTTTTAGGATTATTCATCGGGATAGATAGGCAGCTAAAGAATAAACCGCTTGGTGTGAAAACAAGTATGGTTATTTCTGTAGCAAGTTGTTTAATTACGATGGTTTCAATTGAATCAGTTCATGTATATTCTGTTCCAGGTCATACAAATATGGATCCAATGCGTCTTGCTGCTCAAATTGTGAGCGGAATCGGTTTCCTTGGGGCAGGTGTCATTTTACGAAGAAGTAATGACGTTATTTCTGGATTAACGACAGCTTCTATGGTGTGGGCTGCTTCAGCTTTAGGTATAGCAATTGGAGCAGGGTTTTATTTACAAGCGACCGTTGCCATGATTTTAATTATTTTAGCGATTAACGTACTGCCTCACCTTGTGAAAATTGCAGGCCCGTATTCATTAAGACAAAAGGACTTATCTATAAAAATTACTGTAAAAGAGCACCAAGAATTAGATGGTATATTTAAGCAAATTAAAAAATTAGGTATGCATGTAAAACGAGTGAAAATTAAAGATATTGATAGTGGTGCATTTCAGCAATTGGAGATGGTTATTTTAGCTCCAGAAGATTTATATACAACTGAGTTATATAGTTCACTAAAAGAGATTGATCGAGTTGTTTCAGTTGAAGTTGAGAGTAGATAAAAAAGGGTGATGAAAATTCACTCTTTTTTTACGCGTAAAAAAACAGTTTGCTATAATTATTCTCTAAAGGGGATGAGAATGGTGGAGATACACATTAGAAGGGCGATAAAATCGGATATTGCAGCAATAGCAAAAGTACATGTGGAAAGCTGGAAAACAACGTATACCGGGATATTCGAAAACGAAATTTTAGAAAATGTAACATTTGAACAAAGAAAAAAGCAGTGGGAGAATATTTTTCAAAAAGAAGATAATTACCAATTCAGATTTGTAGCAGAAACGTTAAATGGAAAAATAATCGGATTCATTGATGGGGGAGTTGAAAGAAGCGGTACATATAATTGTGATGGGGAATTATATGCGATTTATCTGTTACAACAGTATCAAGGAATGAAAATAGGACAAAAATTATTTCAAGTGTTACTGTCGGAATGTATAAAAAATGGTATGCAATCTCTTTTAGTTTGGGTCGTTACTAATAATCCCGCTAAAAAGTTTTATGAAAAATATAATCCTGAAAAAATTGATACGAAATTTTTAGAGAGAGTACAGGTAGAAGAAACAGCGTATTGCTGGAGGAATATAAATAATATTATTATGTAAACTTTATGTTTTTAAAAGGTATACCTTTAATTGGTATACCTTTTTGTTTAACTCTGTTCAATCGATTAATAACGAGTAATGTGAAAAATAATGAATAGTTAACTTGAGAGTAAAAATTTTTCTATTGTATCTTTAATTAGATGAAATAAATGATAGAAAAGGAAAAAAATTTAGTCAGATAAAAAAATTCTGAAATATACTCTTGAATTGATAATAACAATCAATTAGAATCATAATTGATAATGATATTCAATCATTGGTTGTTTTATAAAATTTCGATAGCGTTAATATAAAGAGGAGGACCAGTATGCAGCATGCGAAACAAATCGCAGAACATGCAACAATACAAAGTTTTTTAAACTGTTATTTAAGAGAAACAGGGAGTGGGGAATGGATTACAGAGGATGAAAGAATGGAAAGTATCTTCAGTAATACGTTAAATAGAAATGTAGTCCCCACATATTTATGTTGTCGGCTATCGGCACAGAATGTTACTTTGTATGGAGAAGTTATATATAAATCAGCAACAGATCGCCATTTGTTTGGAGAACAGTTTTATTATCAAATTGGAGAAACTAAAACTGTTATAAAAGCAGATTATGTTACAGTTATTACATTTTTAATAAAAGAGATGTCTATCAACTATGGAGAAGGAACTAATCCTGCTGAGCTTATGCTTCGAGTTATTCATAGTTGTCAAAATATTGAAGAATTTACAAAAGAGAGAGCAGAAGATACATCTGCATTATATGGTTTCCATACAACTTTTATAGAGGCGGAGCAATCTTTATTATTTGGGCATTTAACTCATCCTACCCCAAAGAGTAGACAAGGTATATTGGATTGGAAAAGTGCAATGTATTCTCCAGAATTAAAAGGAGAATGCCAGCTTCATTATTTTCGCGCACATAAAAGTATAGTAAATGAAAAATCATTATTATTAGATTCTACAACAACGATTATAAAAGAAGAATTAAGTAAAGATGAGATGGTAAATGAGGAATTTATAGAGAAGTACTGTAAGGAAGATGAATATTCATTAATTCCAATTCATCCGCTTCAGGCTGAATGGTTATTACATCAACCTTATGTACAAGAGTGGATAAATCAAGGAGTGCTTGAATATATTGGTCCAGTAGGTAAGTGTTATATGGCAACATCATCACTTAGGACGCTATATCATCCTCATTCGAAATATATGCTTAAGTTTTCCTTTCCAGTGAAAGTAACAAATTCAATGCGCATTAATAAGTTGAAAGAACTTGAGAGTGGCCTTGAAGGGAAGGAAATGTTAAATACGGCTATTGGTGAAGTACGAGAAAGATTTCCAGGCTTTGATTTTATTTGTGATCCAGCCTTTATTACATTAAATTATGGAACACAAGAATCTGGATTTGAAGTAATTATTCGCGAGAACCCTTTCTATAGTGAACATGCAAATGATGCTACATTAATTGCTGGACTAGTTCAAGATGCTATTCCTGGAGAGCGCACTCGTTTATCGAATATAATTCATCATATAGCAGAGTTAGAAAATAGAAGCTGTGAAGAAGTAAGTTTAGAGTGGTTTAGACGGTATGTAAATATTTCTTTAAAGCCGATGGTATGGATGTATTTACAGTATGGAGTTGCATTAGAAGCTCATCAACAAAATAGTGTTGTACAGTTGAAGGATGGTTATCCAGTAAAATATTATTTCCGTGATAATCAAGGATTTTATTTCTGTAATTCAATGAAAGAGATGCTTAATAATGAGTTATCTGGTATTGGAGAACGTACTGGGAATTTATATGACGATTATATTGTAGATGAAAGGTTTCGTTACTATTTAATTTTTAATCATATGTTTGGACTTATTAACGGTTTTGGTACGGCAGGATTAATTAAGGAGGAAATTCTACTTTCTGAATTAAGGTCTGTATTGGAATCATTCCTTCCATATAACCGTGTACCTTCTACATTTTTAAGAGAATTGTTGGAAGAGGATAAGTTGGCATGTAAAGCAAATTTATTAACGAGATTTTTCGATGTCGATGAATTAACAAATCCATTAGAGCAAGCAATTTATGTGCAAGTGCATAATCCACTCGTTAGAGAAGTGGCTGTTCGTTCATAAATAGCGTTAAAATTTCACGTAATACAAATAATGGAATTTGGTATTTCGTCATAAGTGGAGGAGTTTATGAAAGTGGATATGTATCACACGAAAATATTGAAGGCACTTGAATCAGAAGAATACATTTCAGTGCGAAGAAGGGTGTTACGTCAGTTAGTAGAATCGTTAATTTATGAGGGGATTATAACGCCAGTTCGTGTAGAGAAGGAAGAACAAATTCTTTTTATTATACAAGGACTTGATGAAGAAAACAAAAATGTTTCGTACCAATGCCACGGAAGAGAAAGGATGACATTTGGACGTATTGCTGTAGACTCGTTACTAATACGAGTGCAAGATGAACAACAAGAAATACAATCTGTGTCGCAATTTTTAGAAGAAGTTTTTCGGGTTGTTAACGTAGAACGAACTAGATTAGATTCTTTTATTCACGAATTAGAACAAACAATATTTAAAGACACGATTGCACAATATGAAAGAAATAAAAGGGAGGAATATACTGGAAAATCTTACGATGAGTTTGAAAGCCATTTAATAGACGGTCACCCATATCATCCTAGCTATAAAGCGCGCATTGGATTTCAATATCGTGACAATTTTCAATATGGATATGAATTCATGAAGCCAATAAAACTCATATGGATTGCAGCACATAAGAAATATGCGACTGTAGGTTATGAAAATGAAATGATTTATAGCAATACTTTAACAGAAGAAATTGGTGTGCAGAGAATAGAAGAATATATAAATCGTATTCAAAATATGGGATGTAATCCAAAACAGTATTTATTTATCCCAGTCCACCCTTGGCAGTGGGAGAACTTTATTATTCCTAATTATGCTGATCATATACAGGGGAAATATGTGATTTATTTAGGGGAATCATCGGATGATTACTGCGCCCAACAGTCAATGAGAACGTTAAGAAATATGACGAATCCAAAGAAGCCGTATGTTAAGTTATCGATGAATTTACTTAATACTTCAACTATCCGTACGTTGAAACCACATTCGGTTGTGAGTGCACCAGCTATATCAAATTGGTTAAGTGATGTCGTAAGTCAGGATCCTTATTTAAGGGATGAATCGCGCTTGATTTTATTAAAGGAATTCTCGAGCGTAACGTATGATACGAATAAGAAAGCTACATATGGTTCATTAGGATGTATTTGGCGTGAAAGCGTTCACAAATATGTAGATAAACAAGAGGATGCAGTTCCCTTTAATGGCTTATATGCAAAAAAGAAAGATAGTACACCAATTATTGATGCATGGTTAAACAAATATGGAATAGAAAATTGGCTGCAAGTACTTATTCAAAAAGCGATAATACCGGTTTTACATCTTGTTGTAGAGCACGGGATCGCATTAGAATCACACGGTCAAAATATGATTTTAGTCCATAAAGAAGGGCTACCTGTCCGGGTTGCATTAAAGGACTTTCATGAAGGACTTGAGTTTTATCGTCCATACTTGAAAGAAATTGACAAATGCCCTGAGTTTACAAAAATGCATAAAACGTATGTGAATGGAAAAATGAATGATTTCTTTGAAATGGATCGCATCGAATGTTTGCAAGAGATGGTTTTAGATGCACTTTTCTTATTTAATCTAGGAGAGTTAGCTTTCATACTTGCGGATGAATATGAATGGAAAGAAGAACGTTTTTGGATGATGATTGTCGAAGAAATTGAAAATCATTTTAGAAAATATCCACATTTGAAAGGGAGATTTGAATCCATTCAATTATACACAGCTACTTTTTATGCGGAGCAATTAACGAAGCGTCGTTTATATTTGGATGTAGAATCGCTTGTTCATGAAGTTCCAAATCCATTGTATAGTGCAAAGCAACTTAACATACAAAAATCATTTGTTACAGGGGGAAATTATGCTAATCGTTAATAAACAAGAGTATAGTAAAAATGATTTTGAATCGAGATTACAAGTTTACGAGGAAATGGAACAATTTCAAGCAGCAAAAGGAAATAGATTTGCACTTTGTCTGAAAGATCCATTTGATATTATTACACTTGTGTTTTTCTTAAAAGAAAAGAAATCATCTGTACTTCTTATACATGAAGATACACCAAAAGATACGGCTATTAAAATGGCAAGGCGTGCAAATTGTACGGGACTTTTATATGGAGAATGTAGCGAATTTACAAAATTAGAAGTAGTGAATTCATTACTACAAGAGCCTTCTTTATTGCAATATAGCTCAGGAACCACGGGAGAACCGAAATTGATTTGCAGATCATGGACGGAAGTTGATACTGAAATCGTTGCTTATAATGAAGCTTTAAATTGTGAAGAAGATGAAGTACCGATTGTTATGGCTCCTGTTTCACATTCATACGGATTAATATGTGGTACATTATCTTCTATTACAAGAGGAAGTAAGCCTATAATTATTACGAATAAAAACCCTAAATTCGCATTAAATATTATTCGCAATACAGAAAAACATATCATATATGCAGTACCATTGATGCTACATATTATGGGGAGTTTTCCACTAGGAACGTTCCAGTTTCATAAAATTATGACATCCGGATCACCTTTGCCCGAAACATTATTTTATAAACTAAATGAAATGACAACGTACATGATGCAGCAATATGGATGTTCTGAAGCTGGTTGTATTAGTATATGTCATGATATGGAGAGTCATTTAGATTTAGGAAAACCACTTCCACATGTAAGTATAAACATAGGATCAGATGAAAACGAGCCTGAAGAAATCGTAGTGAAAATTGCTGGAAAGGAAATTTATACGAAAGATTTAGGGTATGAATCTGAGCGCGGCCTTCACTTTATGGGGCGTATGGATGATGTAATCAATGTTTCAGGGTTAAAAGTGTTTCCTATAGAGGTGGAAGAAACGATGCTTCGATTAGAAGGTATTCAAGAAGCCATTGTATACCGAGGGAAACATCCAGTGATGGGAGAAATCGTAAAAGCGAAAGTAATCTCTCATATTGACCCAGTACAAATAAGAGAATGGTGTATTCAGCATTTACCGTCTTATAAAGTTCCGCATGAAATTGAAAGTGTAACTGAAATTCCGAAAAATAAAACTGGAAAAGTAAGTAGAAAGTTACTAGAGATGGGAGAGGTTACAACATGAGACGTGAAACGTTAAAAAGTGCAGTGCTGAAAATTATGACAGAAAAAATGGAACTGAAAAATGTAACGCATTTAGAAGAAACAATGCGTTTAAATCAAGATTTATATATAGATTCGGTAATGATATTGCAGCTTATCGTATACATAGAAATGGATTTGAAGTTATGTGTCCCAGAGGATGAGGTAGATCCAAAGGCGTTTCTTACTGTAGGATCTTTACTTGATTTTATGGAAGAGTTACAGCCGTTACAAGAATCAAATGTGAATAACTAACCTTGGAGAAAGTGGATGAGAGTATGACTTCAATTAAAGTGCACTGCTTAGTGAGCTGTTTTTGTGAAATTATAAAAAGACGCGGTGATATAGATTTTCGTCCATTTTATTTTGGACTATGGGATGGAGACTTTGATATAACAGAAGGCGGAATTATTTCGTATCACTCCGAAAACATTAACCATGATAATTATTTACTTTGGTATGAAAAACTGTATGGTATTAAAGTGAACGAATGGTATGATCATGCAAAAGATAAAGATAGAAATGTAGAAACATTTTTAGAATTAGTAGAAAATAAGCCGGAAAACCGTTATGTAATTGTAATGGTGGATATGTCTTTATTACCAGAGAGGGAAAATAAGTTTCACCAAAAACCATTTCCGCATTATTTAATGATATCGAAGACAGAGAAAGAAGAAGAATGGTTCATGTTAGATCCTGATTTTCGTTGGGAAGGGAATATGGAAAGAGAAAAAGTGATTCACTCTGTTCAAGATAATCCATTTGGTGGTGGTTATTTCATTGATGTAGAGGCGATTCAGGAGCCGACGCAAGAAATGGTAGCTAATTATTTCACTGAGACATTCAAAAAGTATGATAATGAACTGACTATGGAATTAAAAAATTTAATTATAAAAATGGCAAATGAGGAAGAGGGGTATTCGCTCTCTAAGCTTGTAGCAGCAGTAAAACAAATACCAGTACTTGCAATTCGTAAATATAGTTATGAACATGCCTTTGCATACTTCCGTGAAACGTTACAATACTCGGAAGAGGAGTTTGATTATTGGTGTGATCGGGTAGAGGATATTGTACAAGGATTTACAAATGTACAGTATCGTTCAATTAAAATGGCAATGACGAATAATAAGGGTATGCTCGTATCGATTATTGAAAAACTGGATGAAATGAATGCAATTGAACTGCAAATTAAGAAGGAATTAGAGAGACAGTTTCTATCATGGAAAGGTATGAAAACAAATCAGTCTGTCGTAACTCTTTAAAAAGCTAACTGAATTTAAGATAGGGGAGTTTAAAGTTATGAAATATTCGCTATGTACCATTTCATTTCGTCATCAATTAATTTCATTTACTGATATTGTTCAATTTGCATATGAAAACGGTTTTGAAGGAATTGAATTGTGGGGAACTCATGCACAAAATTTGTATGTGCAAGAGCGTGAAACGACAGAACGAGAGTTGAATTTTTTAAAGGATAAAAACTTAGAAATTACGATGATAAGTGATTATTTAGACATATCATTATCAGCAGATTTTGAAAAAACGATGGGGAAATGTGAACAACTCGTAATGTTAGCAAATTGGTTTAATACGAATAAAATTCGTACGTTTGCCGGACAAAAAGGGAGTGTAGACTTCTCGAAACAAGAGAGACAAGAGTATGTAAAGCGAATTCACAAGATTTGTGATTTATTTGCTCAGCATGATATGTATGTACTTTTAGAAACACATCCAAATACGTTAACGGACACGTTGCCGTCTACTTTGGAATTATTAGAAGAAGTAGACCATCCGAATTTGAAAATAAACCTTGATTTTCTTCATATATGGGAGTCTGGTGCAGATCCAATAGACAGTTTTCATCGACTAAGACCGTGGATACAACATTACCATTTTAAGAATATATCGTCAGCGGATTATTTACATGTATTTGAACCTAATAATGTATATGCCGCAGCGGGAAGTCGTATTGGTATGGTTCCATTATTTGAAGGTATTGTAAATTATGATGATATCATTCGGGAAGTGCGAGATACGGACTATTTTGCTTCGCTAGAATGGTTTGGACACAACGCGAAAGATATATTAAAAGAAGAAATGAAAGTATTAACAGATAGAAGATTAGAGGTAGTAACTTCGTAATATAAAATGATAAAAGAGTCTCTATTTAGAGTCTCTTTTTTTATAGTTTAAAATAACCAAAAATTACCATGTATTTAAATTCGAATTTGGCACAATTTATATATATATCAAGGAGGTGATTGGTAATGGCTAGAAATCGTAATTCTAATCAATTAGCATCACATGGAGCACAAGCGGCTCTAGATCAAATGAAATATGAAATTGCACAAGAGTTTGGTGTACAACTTGGAGCTGAAACTTCTTCACGTGCAAACGGTTCTGTAGGTGGTGAAATCACGAAACGCCTTGTAGCGATGGCAGAACAACAACTTGGTGGCGGATATACTCGCTAAATGTAGAAGGTTATAGGAGAAAGGAAGGATTCTTCCTTTCTTTTTTTTTTCAATTAATTGGTATGGATATATAGCGAACTGGATTCAAACAATAGGAATAATACTATATTTTACCCAATTTCTTTCGTTATGAATGGGAAGTAGTAAAGATGTAATAGCCCTGGTGGAATGAAAAATTACGTTCCACCAGGGCTATTATATGGTAAGAAATATATGATGAAAGGTTCCGAAGTCAACATGTTAAAAAAAGAAAACTGTTGTTTAATTGCGCTTGCATCAGTTCCACTTGTTATGACATTAGGGAATTCAATGCTCATTCCAATACTGCCGACTATCGAAAAGAAATTACATATTTCATCGTTTCAAGTATCCATGATTATTACAATTTACTCCATAGTTGCAATTTTACTTATACCGATTGCTGGTTATTTATCAGATAGATGGGGACGGAAGATGGTAATGGTTCCGAGTTTACTGATTGCAGCTATCGGAGGAGCGGTAACTGGTTGGGTATCATGGAAAGTTGATAATCCCTACGTTTGGATACTTATCGGTAGAGCGATTCAAGGTATTGGTGCTGCTGGTGCAATGCCAGTTGTTATACCGTGTGTTGGTGATTTATACAAAGATGAAAAACAGGTTAGCGCAGGTTTAGGAATCATTGAGACATCAAATACATTTGGAAAAGTACTCAGCCCTATTTTAGGATCTGCTCTAGCTGCCATTGTATGGTTCTTACCATTTTGGGCGATTCCAGTTTTATGTGTAGTATCGATTGTTTTATTACTGGTACTAGTAAAAGCAAAAAAACAAGAAGGAGAAGTACCACCACTAAAAGAGTTTATTCAAGCTATTATCTCTACGTTTCGAGAAAAGGGAAGATGGTTAATTGCCATTTTTGCACTAGGTGCAATTATAATGCTTATTTTATTCGGAATTCTCTTTTATTTGTCTACTATACTGGAGTCAAAGTATGACATTCATGGTATATGGAAAGGGTGTGTACTTGCTATTCCTTTGCTTGTATTATCGATTAGTTCATATATGGCTGGTAAAAAAATTGGAGATAATCAAAATGTTATGAAGAAGTGTATTTATATTGGCTTTTTACTGGCTGCGGCATCAGTCATAATCCCTTTATTTATAAAAGGGATCTATTTACTACTTCTATGTCTCGTTATTATGGGAGTAGGAATTGGTATGGCACTCCCATGTTTAGATGCCCTAATTACACAAGGGATTGAAAAGGAGCAGAGAGGCACGGTTACGTCATTTTATAGTTCGATGCGATTTATCGGTGTAGCAGCTGGACCACCCCTATATTCATTTTTTATGAAAGGGTCGGACCATGAAGTGTTTTATTTGACAAGTATTTTCGCTGTTATTGGTGCCGTTATAGCAATGATTTGGATTAAACCAGCAAAAGATGAAAAGGCAATAAAACAGAAGCCAGAACCGACTGCATAATTTGAAATAGGATTGCATGGCCTATAATTAGCGTGCAATCCTATTAATTTAGTTAGGGAAAATAACTTGTTTTAACATATAAAGTGCGACTCCCCATATGACGAGTCCTGAAATTTTGTTTAATAATACGATTGCCTTTCCAGTTGAGTCTAGCCTCTTTAAAAACTTTCCAGCTAAAGCTAAGCTAATAAACCAAATCCAAGAAATGATAATCGTTGCAGATGTAAAAGCCCATTTTTCACTTCCTATATATTGAATAGAATTTGTCCCAATTATACCGATCGTATCTAAAATCGCATGTGGATTTAATAACGAAACCGATACAGCGAAAATAATTTGTTTTTTTAAAGGCATGCTTTTTTCTTGTTTTACATCTTTGGAAGGCTTATTTCTCCAAATAACGAAGCCCATATATATGAGAAAGATAAATCCAATCGTATATAATGTCGTCGTTAGCCAAGAAAAAGTAAGGAGTACAAGGGATACACCCTGTACTGCAATTAATATTAGTAACGTATCACATAGAGAAGCAGTTAATACTACAGGGGCTGCCCTCCAAATATTAGGTTGGCTCGCACCTTGGTTAAATACGAAAACATTTTGGACACCTAATGGAATGATAAGGCCAAATGCAAGGATGATACCGTGAATAATCGCTTCACTCATTATATTACCTCCTACTTTAATTCATTATGATAGTGTATATTGTATAGAAGAAATGAAAATTTGTATCCATCCATATGGTTGGGGAGGTCACCAACCAAAAAGAATGTAAGGTGATATGTATGATGGAAAGGTTAGTTTGGAAGCCTGATATGTCTTTAGCGTCTCCTTTGTATAAACAAATAGAAACGTATATAAAAGAAAGAATCGTTAATGGAGAATGGACTGTTGGAACAAAGTTACCTTCACAAAGAGATTTGGCACATACATTTGGTGTGAATCGAAGTACAATTGTAATGGCTTTCGATGAACTAGCAGTAAAAGGGTACATTGAGGGAAATGGCCGAAAGGGAACGATTGTTGTAAATAATAATGAGAACACTTCAACATATGCTCCGCCTCCTAATTGGCAGTCTTATGTAGAAACAGGGCTTCATTATCCGAACCTTCCTGCTATTCAAGATATTAATCAAGCTGAATTTTATCCGCATGTAATTCGTTTAGGAACAGGTGAACTCGCGCCGAGTCTCTTACCTGAAAAAAAGATGAAACTAATAATGAATAAGCTGTTGCAATCAAACGTGCCACTTGGGTATGAAGAGCCGAAAGGAAATCTCTATTTAAGGGAGAAAATTGCGGGCTACTTAAAAGGGCATGGTGTATATGTATCTCCTGATTCTATTTTAATTGTTTCAGGAGCAATTCAAGCGTTGCAACTTATTTCTATGGGGCTTCTTCCGAAAGGGGCATCGATTTTACTAGAAAAACCATCCTATTTATATTCGCTTAATGTTTTTCAATCAGCAGGAATGCGTTTAATTGGAATACCAATGGATGAGAATGGATTAAATGCATCATATATTGCGAAATATAAGAAGCAATTTAACGCATCTATTTTATATACAATTCCGTCTTTTCATAATCCGACGAACTTTAGTATGAATGCAGAGAAGCGGAAAGAAGTAATGGAGATATGTAATGAAATTGGATTGCCTATTATAGAGGACGCAGTGTATCAAGACTTATGGTTTGATGAGCCTGTTTCAAAGCCTTTAAAAGCATATGATAAAAACGGAATTGTACTACATATCGGGAGTATGTCTAAAGTGATTAGTCCAGGTTTAAGAATTGGATGGATTGTTGGACCTGAATCAGTAATTCAAAGGTTGGCAGATATAAAAATGCAAACAGATTATGGTTCGAGTTCTATATCCCAGCAAATTGCAGCAGAATGGTTTACAAATGGATTATATGATGAACATTTACAGTTTGTAAGAAATGAATTGAAGAAACGTAGAGATTTTATGTTACATATGTTAGAGAAATATTGTCGTGAAATAGCAACATGGTATGAACCGACAGGTGGTTTTTATATTTGGTTACATATGAATGTACCCGTTTCGAATCGTAGCTTATTTGACAAAGCTTTACAAGAAAAGATTATATTAAATCCAGGTACTTTGTATGATAGAAGTGCAAACCAATTTTTGCGCCTATCGTATTCATATGCAACGTTAGAAGAAATTGAAATAGGTATAAAAAAACTTGCACAACTAATTAAAATGTAAAAGGAGAAAGTAATGAAACAATATGTAATTTGCCAAATTATCGATGGAGATAAATATTTAGCTGCTTATGCAGAGACGAAGCAGGACGCAGTCGAAAAAGCAGAACTGCTAGGATTAAGAACGGGAAATCGTTACATAGTAATTACCGCGGAAGAGGCGAAAGGGTTAACTTATCCGTAAGCAATGTGTGGGGTACGTAGTTGGTAAATAAGCCTAGTAATATATGAAATTACTAGGCTTATTTATTATTAAAGCGTCAAGAAATCTCGTATGAAAATAATAATATTATGAGTCAAGCTGACGGAAAAATCGATTGGTTTTGCGATCTTGATTTCCATTTCTATATTCATCAACATATTGTCTGAAGTTCCAAGATTGTAAAAACTTATTTGCGGAGTTATAACCAGAATTGTAAAGCCATTCTTTTTCCTCTTTCGTTAATTCAAAATTTGTACTTGTAATCGTCCCTGTAGGAATTGTAATTGTTCTTGCTTTTGATTCTTTATCTAAATGCCGTAAATCATGAGCTTGCATCATTGTTTTAAATAGTCCTTTGAACATGGAAATGGGCTCTTTATAATGGGCGGGATCAGCTTGAATTTCATCTTTTACAAAATGAAATCCAAAAGTTGGCCAGCGAGGTGAGGTAGGGGAGTCAAAAATCCAAATGGGATAATTGCTTAAAATCCCACCATCAACCATATAACAAGGTTGTTTCCATTTTGGTGTTCTCCATTTTACTGGTTCAAAGAAGAAAGGAATGGTACTACTCATTCTTACTGCCTTAGCAATCGAGAAGCGATAATTTAAAAATCCGTAGTTTGGCAAGTCATCGGGAAAGACAACCATTTTACCGTTGCTTATATCAGAAGCAATAATTTTAAGTTTGTTTAAATCAGGTAAATCTGTAAATAAGTGAATTCCTTTTTTTCGTAGTAATTCTTCAAGCCATTCTTCTATAAATACATTGGAATAAATACCTAGAGTAGACCATGCACTTATTCCTTTACCGATAAACGGGATTCTATCAAGGAAAGTTTTCTTCATAAATTTGTTATAATCAATATCAGTTATAATTGTTTTTAATTCTGAACAAGAATAGCCAGCAGCTAAAAGAGCTGCAATAATAGCACCAGCCGATGTTCCAGCTACACGCTCCCATTCATACCCTTTTTCAGCTAACGCGCAAATTGCCCCTACATGTGCAATTCCACGCACACCGCCTCCTTCAAAAACACCATCAATTTTCATTGCACATACTTCCTTTCTAAAAATGAAAATGTAAAAAAAGCACGTAATATACGTGCTTTTTTACAATAGTTTTTAAGTTTACTAGCAGCCTACAAAGCCGCCCCAACAGCTAGCTCCAATGATGATTAGAAGGATAAATAAAACGATTAATAAAGCGAAACCTCCATAACCACATCCACCACAACTACCGCCGTAACCGTAACCGCCGCAACTATATCCGTAACCCATGTGGAATTCCTCCTTAAATTAAAAATGAAAATGAACGAAGGGAAAATGTACTGGAAGGAATAAAGAACTATCGTGTTTGTAGGAACAATGTATACTATGCTTTTTTAAACTTGTTCGCGTATGAGGGATAAGCCCGTTTTTTTGAAGGCTTGTTGATTTTGTGATAAATGGAGTATAATCTTTGTGCTATGATACAAATAAGTATAGAGATGTAAGGAGAATATATGGATAACAAAATTGAAGTGTTAATTGATAAATATGGACTGACACATTTAAAAGAGGAACTTATTAATACTGTATTTCCTTGTGTAAAAGTTGTGCCTGAGCAGCAAGAAACGGTTGCGATTGGTAGTTCAAAAATGGGGGGAGCTCCTGATTTACCGGATACATTTGAATATCCAATGTATAAAGGAAATCCGTTACATTTTATCGCGCAATTTAATCTAAATGATTTACAAAACGTTCGTATGAATCACAATCTACCTAAGGCAGGAATGTTATATTTCTTTAGCATTGAAAATTACTTTGAAGAAGATGTGAATCCAATGGAAGCTGGGCGCGTACTTTATTATGATGTTCCAGTAGAGCAATTACGAAGAGCGGATGAAACGCAAGCGAAATATAATCAATGCGCAATTACTTTTGAACTGACGTATAAATTACCAGAACTTTTCATTGAAGATGAGGCCGATTCAGATCGTTTCTTGCAATTACTTGAAGAACTAATCCCAGATAACTACGATAACCATCAAATGTTTGGTGAGCCATTCTCTGTACAAGAGGAAGTACTACATGAGACAGGAGAATATATGGGGATAGATCCACAGCAAATGACGCTTTTATTCCAAATCGATTCAGATCATAAAAATTGTAATATGGTTTGGGGAGAGTTAGGAATGCTATATTTCTGTATTGGTAATGAAGATTTGAAAAATCGACGTTTTGAAAATACATGCTGTGTGTTACAAACTTGTTAATAAAAAAGGTTGCTCTTTTTAAAAGAGTAACCTTTTTTATGTGAATTAATTAATATGCATAATCTCATATGACCTATTTTGAAAAGTATTGTATACTCTGAAACTATACGATACTTTTTCGTATAGTTATAGAATATAAGGAGTGACAAGATGGGAAAGACAAGTAAGTATATGACAGCTGCCGCACTTTGTTCAACGATTGTAATGGGAGGCTTACAATCGTCAACTGTATCTTATGCAGCTACGAATCCAACTGTAGTGACGACACAATCAGATGCAAAGTTATTAGATGATTTCAGAAAAGAACTAAAAAAACAGATTGATAATCGTGAAGAAAATATTACAATCACATATAAAACAAAAGATAGAGATGCTAGAAAGATTATGGACCAATTGTACGGCGAGTTTAATAAAATCGTAGATGCTGATGAGTATGTAAAATATAATGTAGCCTCTACTAGATATTCTATTAAAGGGATGCCAGGGAACTATTCGTTTACACTACAAGTGAAATACCGTGAATCAAAAGAGCAAACACAATATGTAAAATCTCAGGCGAAAGCAATTATAAGTTCAATTGTAAAGCCAGGAATGGATGCGCATGAAAAAGTAAAAGCTATTCATGATTATGTTGTGAAACATGTATCATACGACACTTCTTATCAAGCGTATACAGCATATGAAGCGTTAGCGAACCGTTCTGCTGTTTGCCAAGGGTATACATTATTAACATATGAATTACTAAAAGAAGCAGGTATTCAAAATCATATTGTAACTGGTACAGGAAATGGACAAGCTCATGCATGGAATTTAGTGAACATTGAAAACAAATGGTACCATCTTGATACTACATTCGATGATCCAGTACCAGATAAAGCTGGACGTGTAACATATTCATATTTTAATATGTCTGACGAACAATTAAGTAAAGACCACGACTGGGATCGTAGTAAATATCCAGCGGCAACTACAAGTTACTTTGGTGAGTTAACAAACAAAATAAAAGCTGGTAGTTCAAAAACCGTCGTATATGAGCAAATGTTAAAAGAAACAAATTTACAATACTTATCTGCACAATACGGAGCGGAAAATTATAATGAATTTAAGCAAAAGTTGCAGCAACAATTTGCTAGTAAACCAGAAAAGGTAGAAGTACGATATAAGCAGTCCATGGATGGAACAATGCAAGATATAAAGAAAGTATTAAATGAAATAAATTGGCCAAAAGGTGCAAAGCGTGTATCTTATCAAGTAGCACCATATAGTGCAATGGCAGGTTATTCATTAGCGACAATTACATTTACGTATTAAGTAATGAAGAAGAGCATCTGTAAAAGGTGCTCTTTTTATTATGTATCGTTTTAAAAAACAGAATTGTGTGATAAAATAAAAAGGAAGGATGTGGAATTTAAATGAGTTTGTTCGAAAGTAATATATTTATATTGATATATACTTGTTTAATAATCGAACTTATCGTTTTGTTTTTCCTATCATTTACTTTGTTTATTAGAAGATTATTGCAAAGTAGCGCTGCAAAAAAACAACATGTTATCAATATGAATCAGAAGCTAGATCGAATTATTGAATTGCTAGAAATAAATAAGAAGTAAAGTGAAGGCTTTTATGAGCAGTTGATCTCCCACCTAATTACTTTGCTTCCGCTACATTTTGAGGTGGGGATCTTACTGCCTGGCAAATAGCGAGATAACGATGGAAGACGTATGAAAAGGGGAAAGGAAATGGCCGATTATATAAAAGAATTACGTGAAAAAGTAGGACATGATTATGTTTTCTTAAACTTTGCGGGTGGTTTTGTGTTTAATAAAGAGGGAGAAGTATTACTGCAAAAAAGAGGAGACTTTAATGCTTGGGGCTTTCCAGGTGGCGCAATGGAGATAGGAGAGTCGGCTGCGGAAACTGCGATTCGAGAAATAAAAGAAGAAACTGGCTATGATGTAGAAATACATGAGCTTATTGGAGTGTATACAAAATATTTTCAAACATATCCAAATGGAGATAAAGCACAGACAATTGTGATGTGCTTTTCATGCTCAATAGTTGGAGGGAATAAAAAAATAGACGGTGATGAAACGTTAGATTTAAAATTTTTCCCATTAGACAAAATGCCTCCGTTATTTTGTAAACAACATGAAGATTGCTTGCAAGATTTATTGGAGAAAAGAGTAGGGGTATATCGCTAACATATAAAAAAGAAGCTAAAAGATTAGCTTCTTTTTTATGTTCTATTTCCACCAATCATCAAACATTGACGCTGGTACTTGTCTTTTATGTTCACTCACTGTGTAACGCTTTTCGATTTTTTCTGCAACGTCAGCTGGAACTGATTTACCTTCTAAATAATCATCTAATTGATCGTAAGTAATGCCTAATTCTGTTTCATCAGCTTGACCTGGCTTTTCATCTAATAAATCAGCTGTTGGCATTTTTAAGTAAAGTCGCTCATCTGCACCTAACTCTTGTAATAAAGCACGTCCTTGGCGCTTCGTTAACCCCGTTAATGGTAATAAATCTGCACCACCATCTCCGAATTTTGTAAAGAATCCTGTTACAGCTTCTGCAGCATGATCTGTTCCGATAACAAGTAGACCTTTTTGTCCACCAATTGCATATTGTGTAACCATACGGATACGAGCTTTCACGTTACCTTTATTGAAATCAGTTAATGATTCACCTAATAAGTTCTCGTATTGATTTGAAAAAGCATCAACGGTTGAAGCGATATCAAATGCAGTTGATTGATCAGCTTGAATAAATTGTAATGCTAATTGTGCGTCATCTTCATCCTTTTGCACTTTGTAAGGAAGACGTACAGCGATAAACGTTGCGTTACCACCTTCGTTACGAATTTCTTCAACTGCAAGCTGTGCTAAACGTCCTGCTAATGTAGAGTCTTGGCCGCCGCTAATTCCAAGTACAAATCCTTTCGCACCTGTTTTTTTTACATAATCTTTTAAGAAATCAACTCGTTTACGAATTTCTACTTTCGGATCAATTACAGGCTGAACATGTAATGCTTTCATAATCTGTTCTTGTAATGTCATTATGTTTTCCTCCTATTCATATTAAAGCGGTAAATAAAAAATTTTTATGTATATATTGGTACATACTTCTATCCTTTATTATTTCGCAAAACTAACGAATATACAATAGGATGTGTGTATGAATATGAATGTAGTCATTATAATGAAACTGTTTCGTTTAAGCAATTTTTTTACCTTTCAAAAATGTAAGGTTTTTGTCATTTGAATCGATGGAAGGTATTTCCCTACTTTACTACTATAAAAGCATAGTTAGTAGAAGGGCGGAGAAGTAATATGAACATTAGAGAACTCGCATATCGGAATGTAACGCGAAATAGACGGACATATTCAGCATATTTTTTGAGTAGTGCATTTGCAATTATGGCCTTTTTTGTATATTCGTTTTTTGCGTTTCATCCGGCATTAAGTGCAGGAGAATTAGGACAGTATGTATTTGTAAGTATGTCGTTTGCACAGTCTATTATTTACGTATTTACATTCTTCTTTATTTTATATTCAATGGGAATGTTTTTAAAAACGAGAAAGCGTGAACTAGGAATTTTAATGATGCTTGGTATGACGAAATATCAATTAAAGCGTCTTATCTTCTTTGAAAATATTATGATTGGAATAGGGGCAATTATTTTCGGGATTCTTTCAGGTATGTTGTTTTCAGGAGTATTAATTTTTGTAGCTCCGATGATATTAAAACTAGATATTTCCTTATCCTATTATATTCC
This sequence comes from Bacillus cereus group sp. BceL062, assembly GCF_051780025.1. Classification (NCBI taxonomy): domain Bacteria; kingdom Bacillati; phylum Bacillota; class Bacilli; order Caryophanales; family Bacillaceae; genus Bacillus; species Bacillus cereus group sp. BceL062. The sequence continues at coordinate 126,629 of NZ_JBPWGY010000001.1, forward strand.
AATGAAAGCAATTGTTGTAACGAGTATTATGTTTTTCATATTATTTATGATTATTTCATTATTTAGTGCCGGAATGGTTCGTAAAAATAATATTATGAAATTGTTTAGAGGATCAGCAGAGGCGAAGCCAGAACCGAAAGCATCGAGTATTTCTTCTATATTAGCAGTAGTATTGCTTAGTACTGGTTATACAGGCGCTCTTATGTCACATGGTGCTATGGTATTTGTGATGATGATTCCGGTTACAACGGTAGTCATTATTGGTACGTATTTGCTGTACAAGCAGTTGAGTGTCTTTATTATTCGGCTATGTAAAAAAAGTAAACGTTTCTATTGGACACAGACAAATATTATTACGTTGTCAGATTTAGCGTACCGTATGAGAGATAACGCAAGAATGTTCTTTATTGTAACGATAATTTCAACTGTAGCATTTTCGGCAATAGGTACATTAGTTGGCTTTGCATCAATGACGAAAGGGATTATGGAGAGGCCAATTGCGTTTCATTACCACTCTAAGCAAGGGAATAGTAATGAATCACAGCATCTAAAGATCATTGATGAGGGACTAAAAAAACATAATATAGCAGCTTCAAAAACTAATATCTCATCGAAGAAAACGGAGGAGCAGTCATTAAGAAGCGCCATTTTTATAAAAGAATCAGAGTATAAGGAATATGCAAAGCTAACAGGAGAACCATTTAATACTGTAGCAAATAAAGAGATTTTATTTTTGTCGGCCGAAATACCAGGACCACCGATGAAAGAAAGAAAAGAAATTACTTTACCTAATATGAATGAACATTTAAAAGTGAAAAAAGTTACTTCTTCTTCATTGGGGAAAATATTAAGAGGAAATGTTTATGTAATCCCTAATAATCAATATGATTCATTACAAGGTGGATTTATAGAAACAAAAGATTATATGTATAAAACTGAAGGAATGAAAGATGAAATTGAGGTTGGTAAAGAACTTACGAGTCAGATGAAGCCTTATGAAGAACATGCAACGTTTAGTGCAGAAGAGTACGAACAAAACCAAAGTTTACAAATCGCAGGACCAATTTTATTTGTAGGTTTCTTTATTGGTATTGTATTTTTCGTATGTGCAGGAAGCTTCCTTTACTTCCGTTTATTTTCTGATTTGGAGGATGATACTCGGTTATTTGAAATGATTCGAAAAGTTGGCTTAACGAGTGGGGAATTATCGAAAGTAGTTACAATTCGATTGGCACTTTTATTCTTCGTTCCGATAGGTGTTGCAACATTACATGGGGCAGTAGCGTTAACTGCGTTAGGACAGATGTTTGAGTACTCACTGTTTAAAGAAAATACAATTGTATTAAGTATTTTCGTAGGAATTCAAGTTGTATACTTCTTAATAATACGATCTCGTTATTTAAAACAATTGAAAGAGAGATTACGTATTCGTTAACTGTGTTTTTTTAACTTGAGTACAAAATTTTCTAAAAAGATACAAGTATTGCCAAAAAGTGATAAAATGGAAAAAGCGAGGTGGAAAATTAATAGAGAGTAAGGGGGGAGTAATATGAAAGCAACAGGAGTTATTCGAAAAGTAGACGAATTAGGACGAATTGTTATTCCTAAAGAATTAAGAGATGTATTAGGTATACAAATTAAATCACCACTTGAAATTTTCGTAGATGAAGATAAAGTCATTTTACAAAAATATGAACCTTACAATGCTTGTCAAATAACAGGTGATGTTTCAGATCAGAACATATCATTAGCAAATGGAAACATTACTGTTAGTATAGATGGAGCGAAACATTTAATAAAAGAAATAGAGAAGTTTTTAAAAAAAAGTGAGATTTAGTTTTCATTTATAATATTTTAAAGATTATATATGATTCTTTAAAAAAACTATAAAAGGGCCATTTAATGGTCCTTTTATTTTTATACATTCATTGAATGATTTGAACTGTTATTGCCTGCAAAGCACGGGATAAATGTTGGTAAGTTATATTGAGAAACATTTGAAATGAAGGAAAATAGAACAGTTAAAACGAATGTTAAATGTAAACCTATTCAATAGTGGTCTGAAATGAAAATAATATATTTTCAGGAGGGATTACGATGAACAGTAGTACAGCGAATAAACAAAAAGGTATACAATTGATTCCGTTTACCGTAAATAAGGTGGTTGAACAAGTAAATGAAATTCCACCAGGTGTACAACTGATTAACGCTCCACAAGTATGGGAGAAGAGTGCGAAAGGAAAAGATGTTGTCGTTGCCGTATTAGATACAGGTTGTGATATTAATCATATAGATTTAAAAGATCGTATTATTGGTGGGAGAAATTTCACGAAAGATTATGAAGGAGATCCGAACATTTACCTTGATAATAACGGCCATGGGACTCATGTAGCGGGGACGATTGCAGCGACTGAAAATGATGTCGGTGTTTTAGGAGTCGCACCTCTTGCTAAAATGTTAGTGTTAAAGGTTTTAGCGGGAGATGGTTCTGGAAGCTATGAGCAAATTATTGAGGCGATTCATTACGCTGTAAATTGGAGAGGACCTAATAAAGAAGAAGTCAGAGTTATTTCAATGTCACTTGGTGGTCCGCAAGACGTTCCGGAATTACATGAAGCTATTCAAAATGCAGTAAATCAAGATGTTCTCGTTGTATGTGCTGCAGGAAATGATGGAGATTGTGATGATAATACGGAGGAACTAGATTTCCCAGGTGCTTATGCTGAAGTAATTGAAGTTGGTGCTGTCAATTTAGAGCGGAAAATCGCATGTTTTAGTAATTCAAATCAAGAAATTGATTTAGTAGCGCCAGGTGATGAAATATTATCTACGTATCCAGAGGGGAAATATGCTGTATTAAGTGGAACTTCAATGGCGACACCGCATGTCGCTGGTGCATTAGCACTTCTCATTAAGCAGTACGAAAGAGAATATGGCAGAAAGTTATCAGAGCCAGAAATATACTCGCAACTTATTAAAAGAACTGTACCTTTAGGATATGAGCGTACATCTGAAGGGAATGGATTAATAGATCTATTAAAAGAATAACAAATACTAAAAAACATCTCATTTGTAAGTGAGATGTTTTTTAGTATGGCTCTGTCGCATGTAATACAACTTGTAACAAACCTGGGAATCTAGCATTTAAATCTTCTACACGAATTGAAATGAAACGTTGTGTTCCTTCAAGGCGCGTGTACATAACACCTGACTCACGTAAAACTTTGAAATGGTGAGATAAAGTTGATTTCGCAATAGGAATGTTTAAAGCGCCACAAGATTGTTCGTTTTTCTCTAGTAACATATTTACAATTTGTAAACGAATTTGATCGCTAAGTGCATATAAGACAGAAGAAAATTGAATTTCTTCTCGATTTGGATGATAGAGTGTACGCATATTTCACCTGCTTGTATAAGTTAAGATATTTGCACTATAACATATAAAGTGGTATATTTCTATTGTTCGAATATATTCGAACAATAGAAATATAGGGGGAGAAAAAATGAAGTATACAAAATTGCAAAAGGCAGGACTAAATATTTCAAAGTTGGGTTTAGGTACAAATGCAGTAGGGGGACATAATTTATATGCTGATGTGAATGAAGAAGAAGGGAAGCGATTAGTAGAAGAAGCTATTCAGCAAGGGATTACATTTTTTGATACAGCAGATTCATATGGTTTCGGTAGATCAGAGGAATTAGTAGGAGAGGTATTAAAGGGAAAACGTCATGAGCTTATACTTGCTACAAAAGGTGGAATTCAACCGTTATTAAATGGAGAAACTTATATTAACAATGAACCAAGTTATTTAAGAAATGCTGTGGAGAATAGCTTAAGAAGATTACAGACTGATTATATTGATTTATATTATTTACATTTTACAAATCCTGAAACAAGTTACATAGATTCAATCGGAGAGCTTACTCGTTTAAAAGAAGAAGGGAAAATTCGTTCAATTGGAATATCGAATGTAAACATAGAACAATTAAAAGAAGCGAATCAACATGGTCATATTGATGTTGTACAATCGCCTTACAATATGTTAAATCGTACTGCCGAGGAAGAACTATTGCCGTATTGTATAAAAGAAGGTATTTCATTTATACCGTATGGGCCTCTAGCCTTTGGGATATTAGGTGGTAAATACACAGAATATTTTGACTTACATAAAGGGGATTGGCGTCAAAGTGTAAATCTATTTGAAGAAAATATATATAAAGGTAACTTTAAAAAAGTTGAAAAGTTAAAAGACGTAGCTAAAGAAAATAATATTGAATTGCCTCATTTAGCGTTAGCATGGTTATTAAATAAAGAAGGAATTGATACTGTTATACCTGGTGGAAAGCGGGCTGAGCAAATAAGAGAAAGTGTGAAAGCGGTGGATGTATCATTGAATGAAGGGGCAATGAAAGAAATCGAGTTAATATTAGAAGAGTAGTGAGGAAGGGGAAGATCGCATGCTAAGCTCCTTTTCTTTTATGCTATATAAACAGCATATAGTATAAAAATAAAAAATCCCTATAAAGATAGGGATTTATATATCGGCATATAGTTCCTTGGAAAAGGATATACTTAGTTTAACATATAGGATTACTTATATTTGTGAAATAGATGTGAAAGTAATGTGAAAAATGCTTATGGTGAAAATCTTTGTAAATAAAAAGCACTGTTTTAGCTAATATCACTAAAACAGTGCTTTTCTCTTTGATTGAACAGTTGCTGCATTTTCATCATGTATGCCTGCATCTTTAATAATTCGTTGTTTTGCTTTATTTAGTAGATGGTTTACTTCTTCACCAAAATAGTTAGCTTCGCTTTTTGTGCGGGCTTCTCGTAAACATTTATAGTTTTCTAGCAGTTCCTCTTTTTCGGTGTTTGTTAAGAAATCTTCTATTTTCTTTTTTGTCATACGAAACACCCTTTCTTCTGACAAACGACGCAATAGAAAATATATATTTTTCATTATAACAATAATTTTTAAAGAAAGTATAGACTAACGTCGTAATAATTTGTCAATTTCTTGAATCTTCTCATCAGCTTTTCCAATTTGCGTATTTTTAGCCTGCTCACCACCTAGAGCTTGGTGAAGTAAAAAAGTTTGACCGGAAATAGCAGTCACAATGGAGACTTTTATAATTTCCTTTATTGCGGTGACATCGAATAAAACGAGTCCAAGAAGTGCGGCTAGGCTACCAGTAAAAATATCAGTTAAAAATCCAAAATGAAAAAAAGTTTTCAAACGGCGTGGAAGCAATAACTTACCTTGGTTATTGATTAGATGGGAAACGAAGCCAGTAATGCCACCAACGAGAATTGCGGTTAGCCATTGATACATTTCCATCGAATCCACTCCTTTTAGTGAATAAGATTCGATTTTTTCATATTGATTCCTTTTCATATTTCATATAAGCATATTGAGAAAGTTTGTTTGGGTAAATCTTATTCAATTTAATTATAACAGAAAATTTTGATATATTTCAGTCTATTATATGAATCATATTTACAATAATATGAATACAGAAAGAGGTGTGTGATATGAATATAGAGTATCGAATAAGAAGTGTGGATGGTTATACGAAAAATATAGGGGAATTAGTAAGTATGCTGGAGCATACGAGGGCGGTAACATTACAGGAAATAGAAAATCTATCAGTTGAGCAATTAGATTTTATTATGCCAAGTGGTGGGAATTCAATTGGCGCCTTATTAAAACATATGGCATCTATAGAAAAAGCCCATCAGCTTATTTCATTTCAAAATCGTGACTTTACAAAAGAAGAATTAGAAATATGGGAAGATGCACTGTATTTAGGGGAAGTTGGGAGAACGATTCATGGTCATGAAATACAGTATTATGTACAATTTTTGCAAAGTGTTCGAGAAGAGTCGCTAAAGTATTTGAGTAAAGTAGATGATATATGGCTAATGTCAGAAAGAAAGTGGCCTAACGGTGTAGCGTATAACCAGCACTATCTTTGGTTTCATGTGATAGAAGATGAAATTAATCACCGTGGACAAATTAGAATGTTAAAGAGATATTTATTTGAAAATTACGTCAAATAAAGTAGCTTTTTAAATTGATATTCCATATAATGAGAGTAATTAAAATAAGATCGGAGTGATGTATTATGGCGAATATGACTGTAATGAATAATAAATTAAATACAAACGTGGATGGAAAGGGCGATATTATATAAGATAGTTCGCAATCCTTCCACTTAGTACAAACTAGGGAGGATCTTGATTTGAATCAAAATATTTTAGAGTCGTTCGGCTGGGATTCATTTTTTGAAGAGCAAGCTGTAGAGCAGAATTATGAAGTAGGGCGTATTTTACTTGAGCATAAGCATATATATCGTATTATTTGTAATGACGGTGAATATATGGCAGAACTGTCTGGGAAGTTTCGACATGAAGCGGTAGCGAAAGGAGATTACCCAGCAGTTGGTGATTGGGTGTATATAAAGAAAATAGAAAATGAGAAAAAGGCAATCATTCATCGTATTTTTTCGAGAAGAAGTTCTTTTTCAAGACAAGAAGCTGGTAATAGAACTGAAGAACAAATTATTGCAGCAAATGTTGATTATTTATTTTTAGTGAATGCACTTAACCATGATTTTAACGTAAGAAGGTTGGAGCGTTATTTACTATTAGCGTATGAAAGTGGTGCAATGCCTGTTATTGTTTTAACAAAAAGTAGTTTATGTGAAGATGTGGAACAAAAAATTGTAGAAACGGAAGCTGTTGCAATTGGTGTTCCGATCTTCGTCGTCGATAGTTTAGAGCATAGAGGTATTGACTCGTTACAACAATTTGTTGCTTCAGGAAAAACAATTGCTTTAGTCGGCTCATCAGGGGTTGGAAAATCTACTTTGTTAAATGCACTCGTAGGAATTGAGATAGCGAAAACGGGAGATATACGTGAGGAAGATAGTAAAGGGCGGCATACGACAACTCATCGTGAGCTGTTCCAATTACCGAGTGGGGGCTTAGTCATTGATACTCCTGGCATGAGGGAGTTGCAGCTTTGGGATGGAAGCGATGCAATCCAAACAACGTTTTCTGATATTGAAGAATTTGCAAAAACATGCCGCTTCCGAGATTGTAAACATGAGAATGAGCCAGGATGCGCAGTGCATAAAGCAATTGATAACGGGCTAATGACGATAAATCGTTTGCAAAGCTATAAAAAGTTGCAAAGAGAATTGGCGTATTTTATGAGAAAACAAGATGCTATTCTCGCAAGAGCTGAGCGTGATAAGTGGAAGAAGATTTCTAAACAACATAAAAAAATGTAAAAAACCAAAGGACTATTCCTTTGGTTTTTTGTATTTGTAAATTTTATAATAATATTATTCATATATATAGACAAAGGGGGAATATTTGTTTAAACTTTACAAGGTGTTTATGAAAAACGAATTGTAAAAATAGAGGATAGGGAATGGGATATATTCATAATTGGTTATTAATCCTTAAAACTTAATATTTAAATGTAGGAGGTTTATAATGAGTAAATTGTTAAGGTGGTTTCGAGATATAAAAGTAGCAAAAAAGCTATTAATTTCATTTTTGGTAATTTTGATTGCAGCTGTCTCTATTATTGGGGGCATGTCTTATCAAACGGCTAAAAAGAATTTTGAATCACAAATTACGAGTAGTGCTCACGATAATATAAAAATATTAGATAATTTAATCAATCAAATGATTGAGGCGAAATTTAACGAAATAAATAACTTTGCACGAGTGGTTCATAGTGATATGTATCAAGGAGATAATCAAGATGAATTAAGAAAGGTGTTATCTCAGTATATTAATTTAAATAAAGATATTGAACAAGTATATGTTGCCGGCAATGATAAGAAATTTGTGCAAGAACCTAATATACAAATGGCAGCAGATTATGATCCAACAACTCGTTCTTGGTATAAAGATGCAGTGAGTAAACAAGGTGGAATCGTGGTCACTGAACCGTATAAGGCAAAAGGAAATGGACATATTGTCGTAACGATTGCGAAACAAACAGAAGATAAAAATGGTGTTGTTGCGGTAGATTTAAGTTTAGAGAATTTATTGAAAACAACAAAGCTAATCAATATTGGTAAAAAAGGATATACTTTCATTTTAGATGGAAAACAAAAAATAATTGCTCACCCGCAAGAAAAACCAGGAGATAAAGCAGCTGATTCTTGGGCAAAGAGAATTTACGAAGATAATCAGGGCGCTTTTTCATACACGTATGACGGTAGTGAAAAGAAAATGGTATTTGCTACAAATTTAAAAACAGGTTGGAAAATCGGTGGAACGATGTACTCAAGTGAAGTCATTGAGGCTGCTCAGCCTGTATTTTATAATATGTTAATTGTTATGATTATTTCACTAGTTGTAGGAGGGGCACTTATTTATTTCGTAACGCTTTCTATTACAAAACCTTTAAAGAGATTAGTTGCCACTTCTAAAGAAATAAGTGAAGGAGATTTAACACAAATAATTGAAATTCATTCAAACGATGAAATTGGTCAACTTGCAAAAGGTTTTAATGAGATGACAGATTCACTACGAACGTTAATTGGAAGGATTAATGATTCGGCCGGGCATGTTGCAGCGGCATCAGAAGAGCTAACTGCTAGTGTAAGACAAGCGAGTGAAGCAACGGAACAAATTACAATGGCAATGGATGAAATATCAAGTGGTGCAACGACGCAAACAACAAGTGTAGAAAATGGTGCGATGTTACTGTTTGATGTAACAGAAGGAATTCAGCATGTAGCAAATAGTTCATCATCTATTAATACGGCTTCTACTCATACTCGTGAAAAAGCAGAAGATGGTGGAAAGCTAGTAGGGAAAACAGTAAATCAAATGCAGTCTATTGCAGAATCTGTTTCACAATCTGATGCAGTTATACAGTTATTAAATAATAAATCAAAGCAAATTGGTGACATATTAGAAGTAATCCAAAATATTGCAGATCAAACAAATCTTCTTGCTTTAAATGCTGCAATTGAAGCTGCAAGAGCTGGTGAGCACGGAAGAGGATTTGCGATTGTTGCAGATGAAGTACGTAAATTGGCAGAGCAATCTAGCGTATCTTCCAGTGAAATTAGTAAATTAATATGTGAAATACAAGATGATATGAGTAAGACAGTAAAGTCTATGGGTCATGTAAATGAAGAAGTTCAATCTGGACTAGTTATTGCAAATGAAACGAAGCAAAATTTTGCTGAGATTTTACAATCTACAAATGAAATTGCTAATCAAATTAAAACGATGGTTGAAACGGCTAATGGGATGTCAAAAGGTGCCAATGAAGTATCTATTTCAGTCGGGCAAATTGCAATGACAGCACAGAATAATGCGACGAGTACACAAAGTGTCGCAGCGTCTGCTGAAGAACAATTAGCTTCGATGGAGGAAATTGGTTCCGCAGCTGGTACATTATCTCAAATGGCTGAAGAGTTGCAAGGATTAATTGAAAGATTTAAAGTTTAAAAGAGAAAGACTGCCCCAATAGCAGTATGCTATCGGGGCAGTCTTTTTTTAACACATTAACTGGGATGAATTTATGCATATAATGAATGAGGATGGAGAATAGCTTAATGATGTTTAAAACTGAATTTCTCATATTATTTGTCGAAAAATAGAGGTATTTGTTAACTTTGTGTATAATTACAATCATATCGAATACAAATAAAGGAGATTATTATGGGAGTGTATTGGGGTACAAAAAGACATTCTTGGCTTAGTTATGTCTCATTTTGGCTAAGTATTTCATTTTTTGTGGTGTTTCTAATTGAAGTGTTTATTTTAAAAACACTTTCGGATAGCTCGGTACAAATTGTTAAATATTTCTATTTCATACTCGTACCAGTAAACATCCTTCTTAGTTTAAAGTTACTTTTTAAGAAGAATGAAAAGAAAGCATTACCCATTTTTAGTTTAATTGTCTCATTATTATTTACAATTTTAATTATAGTATTAGCAATAGCAGCTACAGGGAAATTTATTTAGGGAGAGTGATATATATCACTCTCCTTTTTTGTTGTGAGCAAATAAAAAATAGGTGTTGAATAAAACTTACAGTAGAATAGTAAGTAACGGACTAAGAAACATAATAATGAAGATAGAATAAGTATTTTGTAAGTACTAATGAAGCAAATGAATACGGTAAGAACGGTGATATATGGTACAATGACTATGGATAGTGATAGAGATAAAGGGTATATAAAATACTCATCGTTTTTTAGTAAGAGAGGGGTTATCTTATGCTATACGAGGATTTGATGACATTATTTCAAGCAGCTCCAAAAAAAGATAGAGGTGGCTGGAAATATATAATCCAAGAACAAATTGATAAATATGAAATTGTTGATGAAATGTTGAAAAATCAAATGAGTATTGAATTGTATTTTAATGAATATGATGAGGTGAAAATCACTTTATATAAAGATGGAATTCCTATTTCTACTATGCAAAGAATTGCTATTTCAAAAGTTGAATTAGACGAGGATGAAGAAGGGATTCAATTTGTTTTAGAGCGCATGCCTAGTCGAATGATTCGATTGCAATTAAAGCCATATTTGGCATTGGAAATGGGACCGTACTGGGAAATATGTGATGATTGTGAATGAACATAAAGAAAGCATCCAATAAAATGGATGCTTTCTTTATGTTTTTTGAAGTTGTTTAAAAGCAATGATTGGAAGTAGAACGATACTTACCCATCCGATGATTGGATATAGAATGTGGAGTAGCTCACTGTAACCGATGTAACTAAAGCAATAACTAATTAGTAAAATGAAGAAAATAATATTGTTACTTTTCCACCCAGTGATAGATTGCATTTGTTTTGTCATCCCGAACACATTACCAACTAAAGTTGTAAACACTTCACCGAAAATAATAAGAACAAAGAAAAAGTGAAAAGTTGCATTAAATCTTCTTATGACTTCAGCCATTGGGATATTGTATTGATAAAATTGGTCGACTGATAAGATAGCTAAATGGCTGCATAATAAAATTAAAGAAAGTCCTGCACCACCTAAAATTCCACCCCACAAAATGGCTTTTCGATCCTTTACTTCACCGGCTAACGGGACGAGAACGCTTTGGGCGAGAGAAAGATTTAAAGCGACATATGTAATAGGGCTAGTAATCCACTTCATATTCCAGCTCTCTGCAGGAATAGTATTACTAATAGGTGTTGTACTGTGGAAAAAGGTTGTAATAGCAAGTCCTATAATAAATATCATCATAATAGGTACGACAAGTGTATTTACTTCAAAAACACCTTGTAATCCGCGGCTACCTATAATGAGACAGGCGATAACTGTAATGAGAATACCGAGTTGTCTTGGTAAACGAAGTTGCTCTTCAAATACCGCCCCAGCCCCTGATAGCATAACGCTCGTTACACCAAATAATACGAGTAGTAATAATGTATTTACAACATTTCCGAATACATCTCCAAATAAATATTTGTTAAAATCTTGCGCTGAAAATGCCCCGATTTGTGATGAAAGTAACATCATCTTTGTGCCGAGCCAAATAAAAAAAAATCCACTTACACATATACCAATTGTTCCGTATAATCCGTTCACTGTAAAGAATTCAACAATTTCTCGTCCAGTAGCAAATCCAGCTCCAACGACAGTTCCGATATAAGTAGCAGCAACTTTCTTTGCTACTTGCCATTGTTGATTGTCCATGTTATCCCTCTTTCTTCTATGATGAGCTTGACTTACTATAATGCATATGTAGCAGCTTGGACGATTAGACATATGAAGTAGTTGAAAAAATACATGAATTGTATGATATTAGGGAAATATTAAAGGTGTTAAAACTTTGTTACATATGAGCCAATCATTCGAAAGGGTAGGAAATGTATGGTAAAATGTAATTAGGTTATTAAAAGATAAGCATTACAAAACGATAAGAGGAGTGTATTGTATGAGTACGAATACAAATGTTGTTGAAGTATTAAACAAGCAGGTAGCAAACTGGAATGTGTTATATGTGAAACTACATAATTATCACTGGTATGTGACAGGACCACACTTCTTTACATTACATGAGAAATTTGAAGAGTTTTATAATGAAGCAGGGACGTATATTGATGAGTTAGCAGAACGTATTTTGGCGTTAGAAGGTAAACCGTTAGCGACAATGAAAGAATATCTTGCAACATCTAGTGTCAGTGAGGGGACAAGCAAGGAATCAGCTGAGGAAATGGTGCAAACTTTAGTGAATGATTACTCTGCACTTATTCAAGAATTAAAAGAAGGTATGGAAGTTGCTGGTGAAGCTGGCGATGAAACATCAGCTGATATGTTACTAGCGATTCACACGACATTAGAACAGCATGTATGGATGCTAAGTGCATTCTTAAAATAAAATATATTTTGAAAAATCCATTGAAAAATTTTTTCAATGGATTTTTTTGTGATTTTTCAGTTTTCTTTTATGCTATAATATAGTAAAAGGGAGGCGATGCAATGTTTCGCTTTTTCAGAACTGGAAAAGAAGAACGGGAAATTACGAAAGATGAATTAGAACAAGCGATGGCTAAGTTTCTAGAAACAAATGCTAATATCGTATATACAGTATTAGTAAATGATGATTATACAGTAAATTATGATTTGTTAAAGCCGTATTTGCCTGTATTTCCGACAAATGTTTTTCTTATTACGAAGGAAACGCTTGAGGTATTTGAACATACAGAAGAAAATTTAAACCTAGTTAAAGAAATTGATATTGTACAAAAGGCAGTAGATCAATATGTAACAGAAAAAGAAATGTTTCCAATTGTTGAGGGTAGTGAAGATCGCCTTATATGCGGAATGAAGCTAGGGCCGTACTTAAATCGTCTATTAAAAAGAGACTTATATATTTCAGAAAAACATTATTTAGTTTCAAGTAAACCGGATAGAAAAAAACAAAAGAGCGGGTAGATGTAAAAAACAACAATAATATATTGTTGTCTTTTTTTGGTTGAAAATATATTGACTATTCTGTCTATTTAGTTTTATACTACACGTATTGGATAGGAAGAGGTGATGTATTATGCGTAAACATACGGTAATTATTAAATATCATTCTGAGGATCAAGTATGGTTAGGTTGAGTTATTGAATATAACAATGTACATACCATGATCAAAGGATGGTATACAAGTTCGAGAAATAAATATTATAAACGGTTTCGGGGGATTGGTATATGAAAAATAGTATGACTTACATCCAGTTATTAAATGAAACGTTACGTTGTTATGCAAATAAAGGAAGTTTTGAAGCGTATACGTATATAATGAAACATGCTAAAGGTGTAATAGGTAATGAGGCACAAATATATAATTTTAAATATGCACTAGCAAGTGCAGCAGGACTTGAAGAAGAAGCTTTGCATGTAATGAAGGAAGCTATTATAGAGAATGGATTTTGGTATGGAAATGAATATTTAATTTCCGACGACGATTTAAAACCACTACATAAGTTTGAAGAGTTTCATAAAATGGTTCAATTATGTAAAGAAAGAGAAGAAGTAGCAAAGAAAACAGAACGAGCAGATGTGAAATATATTTACAGCGAGGAAAAGGGAAATCTACTAGTTACAATGCATGGTGATCAAGAAAATATAGGAATAATAGAACCATATTGGAAATCAGTTATTACACAAGATTATACGTTAGCGTTACCACAGTCTTCGCAAATTCAATTTTCAGATGGGTTTGTTTGGGATGATATACATAGAGGGAAAGAAGAATTAAAAGAGCATTACGATAAATTTATAGAGAATCATACAGTAGAAAATGTAATAATAGGTGGTTTTTCTGCTGGAGCAAGAGTAGCTTTACTTACGATTTTACAAAAAGATATAGATGTAGATGGTTTTATTTTTATGGCACCGTGGCTTCCAGAGATTGAAGAATGGAATGAGTTGCTGGAAGTGCTACAGGATAAACATATAAAGGGATATATAGTATGCGGGGATCAAGATGAAGATTGTTTCGAATGCACGCAGCAATTTGTACGATTATTAAGAGATAAGAATATAGAACATAAGTATAAAATTGTGCCTAACTTAAATCATGATTATCCTAATCATTTTGATGAGTTATTAAAAGAAGCTATTGAATATATAGGAAGTAAAAACAATAAGTAGTAAGAAAGGGAGATGCATCGTCGTTGATGTATCTCCCTTTTACAATTATAAATTAAAAGCATTTGCTAGTAAGCGATAAGAATTTAATTTATGTTCAAATTGATGAGTAATCGTGACAACCATAAATTCGTCAGTATTGTACGCTTTACTTAAATTTACTATTTTTTCTTTCACAGAAGTCGGATCACCTACGATCATACGTTGACGATTTTCTTTTATACGGAATAAATCATACGCACTGTATGATTTATTTTGAGCAGTTTCGATAGAAGGTGTACCAGTTGTTCGTTTTCCTTGCTCTAGTAATAAGATTGATAAATCTAAACTAGAAGCAATTTTTTCTGCCTCTTCATTTGTTTCTCCGCAAATAACAAAAATCGCGACAATTGATTTTGGTTTATCTCCTAAATAGGAAGGTTGAAATTGTTCCTGGTAAGCCCTCATAACTTCTGGGCCTCCGAAGCCATTAATAAATTGTGCAAATGCAAAAGAAGCTCCGTTGTGCGCCGCAATTTTAGCGCTCTCTCCGCTAGAACCGAGCATCCACATTTCAGGTGATGTTGGAATAACTGGAGTAGCCTTTAAATTTGCATAATGATGATTTTCTGGTACTTGATCATGTAAATACATTGCAACATCTGCAACTTGTTCTGGGTATTGATCAAGTGAGACCATTTTTCCTTCTTGTAGTGCACGAGTTGCTATTGGCATACCACCAGGTGCTCTACCAACACCAAGGTCGATGCGGTTTGGATAAAGTGCTTCTAAAACGCGGAAATTCTCGGCAACTTTATATGGGCTATAATGCGGTAACATAACACCACCCGAACCAACTCTAATATGTCCCGTTTTCGCTGCAATATGAGAAATAAGTATTTCTGGACTTGAACCAGCTAAGCTTACGGAATTATGATGCTCGGATACCCAAAAACGTGTGAATCCGAGTTTTTCTACTTCTTGTGCAAGCGTAACTGTATGTGAAATAGCTTGGGTTGCTGTGCTGCCATCTGAAATAGGTGATTGGTCTAATACACTTAATTTGATCATAGAATATACCTCTCAATCTTAATGTACATCCTATTATATATTTACTTACGAAAAATGCGTAATGAAATGCTCAAAATGAAAAGCGGATAATATTATATCCGCTTTCAACGAGAAAATCCCCGTTCATAATGATTCATTTCGACTAAGTTTAAAATATATTCATAGTTGTCAATTTCATGTTTTAGCTGTTCACGTTCTTTTTCAGATAGTCTCTTATTGCTAAGTTTTTTACATAAGTTTTGTTTCTTTAATTCTAGATGTTTTTTTGTAGCGTCGTAATCATAAATCTGTTTCATTTTCAACCACTCCTTCGTTGCAGTTGCTATATTATACGAAGCATAAAGAAATGTGAGGTCTGTCTCTTATGTACTTTTAGTGAATATTCAAATTGCAATGGTGTTATGTTTATGGGGATTTATGAATAAAATGCACTAAACCACTAATGCGCATTTTATGAAGTAAGGGGTGGAATTGTGCAGAAAGACTTAATGTATAACCCTGAGATGGATGAAACGTTACAAGTTATAAATAAGGGATTGAATAAGACGACACGTCCGAAACAAATTATTGTAGTAGGGGCAGGCATGGCTGGATTAGTTTCGGCATCTTTATTAAAGGCTTCAGGACATGAAGTGAAGATTTTTGAAGCAAACAATCGTGTAGGCGGCCGCATAGAGACAGTTAGAATGGAAGATACCGGATTATATTTAGATGTTGGGGCGATGAGAATTCCATATTCGCACACGTTAACGATGGCATATATAAGAAAGTTTGGGTTACAGGTGAGTCCTTTTATTAATAGGAATGAGACAGATATCATCTACGTAAATGGTCGGAAAACGACATTAAAACAATATGAAAAAGATCCAAGTATTTTAAGATATCCTGTGGAAATGAATGAAGTTGGGAAAACGTCTGAGGAACTATTATTGTTAGCGGTACAGCCCATTATAAATTTTATAAAAAAGAACCCAGAGAAAAATTGGGATGTTGTAGTAAAGGATTTTGGAAGATACTCTACAGGACAATTTTTAAAGTACCATCCTTATCAATATAATACGTATTTTTCACCAATAACGATTGAGATGATTGGTGTTTTATTAGATTTAGAAGGTTTTTTAGAAAGGTCATTCGTTGAGACGTTACGTTTTTTATACATTATGCAAGAGGAGAGCGGATTTTGTGAAATAATAGGTGGAAACGATAGATTACCAAAATCTTTTTTACCGCAATTAGAAGAAAATATTATTTATAATCAAAAATTAATGAAGCTACATCAACACGATAACGGTGTGACGGCTTTCTATCGAAACGAGGAAACTTTTGAATATAGTAGTATTACAGGGGATTTAGTTATTGTTACAATTCCGTTTTCGACAATGCGTTTTGTGGAAGTAGATCCATTTGACTCTATATCTCATGAAAAGTGGAAAGCAATTCGTGAATTGCATTATATGCCTGCGACGAAAATAGGCATTCAATTTAAAAGTCGATTTTGGGAAGAACAAGGGCAATTAGGTGGCAGAATTATAACAGATTTGCCAATTCGTTACGCCTATTATCCAAGCCATGGAATTGGACAGAAAGGACCAGCTATGATGTTAGGAAGCTATACATGGTCTTATGATGCGTTGCTATGGGATGGGTTATCGAAGGGTGATCGTATCTATTACACATTACACAACTTAGCAACGATATTAGGTGGTCAAGTATATGATGAATTCATGTCTGGAATATCAAAAAGTTGGACATTGGATCCATATGCACTTGGAGGATTTGCTCTTTTTCAAGCCGGTCAAGAATCTGAGCTACAACCAGCGATTGCAAAGCCAGAGGGGAAAATATTCTTTGCTGGAGATCATACAACGTTATATCACGGATGGATTCAAGGTGCGATTGAGTCTGGAGTTCGTGTAGCGGTGGAAGTGAATGAGTAAAAAGTTTTTAATTCAGAAAATTCTTTACTATATAACTTGAGATGGATATTATTATATATAAAAGAAAAATAGGGAGTGTTTACAGTGAATCCGTTATTATTCGATTTTCCTTCTGAATTTTATACTGACAGGCTTTTTATTCGAATGCCGAAACCAGGAGATGGTAAAGTTGTATACGATGCAATTCAAGCTTCAATACAAGAACTAAAACCTTGGATGGTGTTTGCACAAAAAGAGCAAACAGAGCAAGAAGTAGAAGAAAGTATTAGAAAATCACATATTCAATTTTTGCAACGTGAGGATTTAAGATTACTAGTATTTTCGAAAGAAACAGGTGAATTTATTGCATCTGCCGGATTACATCGTATTAATTGGGATATACCTCAATTTGAAATCGGATATTGGATTGATTCGAGATTTAGTGGAAAAGGCTATATGGTAGAGGCTGCGAAAGGTATAACGGATTATGCTTTTTCTGAACTGAAAGCAAACCGCGTAGAAATTCGTTGTGATGCTCTAAATAAAAAGAGTAGAGCGATACCTGAGAAATTAGGTTTTAAATTAGAGGGTATTTTAGAAAGTGCTAGTGTTGCGGTAGATGAAAATGGATTAAGGGATATGTGTGTATTTGCAATGACGAGAAATACATATGAAAAAGAAGAGCTGTAAAGAAACAGCTCTTCTTTTTCATATTATGGTACAGGATGACCGTTAGAGCTTTCAAAAATTGTAAACCATTGTTGACGATCTAAGTTAACTTTTGTAGCAAGAGCGGCCGTTTTTACACGATCTAATTTCCCAGAGCCAACGATTGGCATCATGTTAGCTGGATGAGCAAGTAGCCATGCATACATAATCGTATCGATGCTAGTAACACCTAGCTCATTAGCAACTTTTTGTACAGTTTCACGTACACGTACAGCACGTTCAGTTTGACCGGTAAAGATTTCGCCACCAGCAAGAGGTGACCAAATCATTGGATTGATTCGTTTTTCTTGGCATAAATTTATCGTACCTTTTTCAAAGTGCTCAAGCTGCAGCGCAGATACTTCGATTTGATTTGTAATGAGCGGGAAATCTAAATATGAACTTAACATATGAAACTGTGAAGGTAAAAAGTTAGATACACCGAAGTGACGAACCTTTCCTTCTTGCTTTAAGCGTGAGAACGCTTCTGCCACTTCATTTGGATCCATAAATGGATCAGGACGATGGATGAGTAATACATCAATATAATCTGTATGTAAGTTTTGTAATGAATCCTCCGCACTCTTTATGATATGTTCAGCATTCGTATTGTAGTGAGCAACATATCGCTCTGGAAATTTTGGTGATGGGGGAGCGATTCCACACTTGGTAACAATTTGCATGTTTTCTCGTAAGGAAGGCTTTAGTTGTAAAGCTTCTCCAAACAGCTCTTCACACGTATATCCACCATAAATATCAGCGTGATCAAAAGTAGTAATCCCCATATCCATACATTCTTCAATGAAAGAAAGTAACTCTTGTTTCGTCATATTCCATTCTGCTAAACGCCAAAATCCTTGAATAATACGAGAAAATTTTAGTGTTTCGGCCATTTGAACTCGTTCCATTATAAGTACCCCCTTGATGAATGATTATTATTTTGAAAAGGCTTTCTTACTACATATTATTATATAGTTTGAGGAGCGTACAAACAATAAATATGTTTTGCTACAAAAACGATTTTCTCTATATGCTATAATGTAGACACATATAGCTATAAGGAGATGTAAGGGATGATTCCAGTAACAATATTAACTGGTTTTCTTGGATCAGGGAAAACGACTTTATTAAATCGTATTTTATCAGAAAATCACGGTAAGAAATTAGCGGTGATTGTAAATGAAATAGGACAAATTGGTATCGATAATCAGTTGATTATGAATGTTGAAGAAGAAATTATGGAAATGACTAACGGTTGTTTATGCTGTACTGTACGTGAAGATTTACTCGTTGCGTTAAAACAATTACTGGACGTAAAAGCAGAAGGGAAAATGGACTTTGAAGGCTTAGTAATTGAAACAACAGGTCTTGCAAATCCAGGCCCGATTATTCAAACATTCTTTTTAGATCCTGTTATTCAATCTGCATACCAAATTAATGGCGTTGTAACGGTAGTAGATAGTTACCATATACATAAACATTTTGAAAAGGGATTAGAAGCAAAGGAACAAATTGCATTTGCTGATGTAGTGTTGGTGAATAAATTAGATTTAATTGAAGAAAGTGAAAAGGAAAATCTTTTGCATGAACTGCAAGGTATTAACCCCACTGCAAAGTTAATCGAGGCAACTAACTGTGAGGTAGATATACCATCATTATTACAAATTCAAACGTTTAAAACGAAAGATACGTTACAAATTTATCCTCATAAAGAGCATAATCATTTAGAAGGTGTAAAATCATTTGTACTACGTGAAGAGCGTCCGTTAGATTTACAAAAACTAAATGAGTGGATGTCAGCTGTCGTGCAAGAGCTAGGGGAGTATTTATATCGTTATAAAGGGATTTTATCTATCGATGGAGTAGATAAACGTATCGTGTTCCAAGGTGTACATACATTATTTGCTGCTTCGTATGATAGAGAGTGGCAAGAGGGTGAAAAGCGAGTAAGTGAAGTCGTATTTATCGGTAAAGATATTAATAAAGAATGGTTCCAAGAACATTTTGGGGAGTGTGTGAAATAAGTCTGCGTCAACTGCAGGCTTATTTTTTTATGAGCATTCTATTGAGATTGTACTAGATTTCAATAACGAAACACATAAGGGAAAGAAACGGAAAATAGAAAATAACATTGATAAATATATAATAAAAAGCCTGTTTTCACAGGCTTGTGTTTTCGTTTATTAGTAACTCCATTACAACACCTACAACTGGACCCTCATCATCAATATCCCCGTTTAAATGGAAACCAAATGATTCATATAGGCCCATGGCAAGTTTGTTGTCTGGATGTAAACTTAAGTAAATTATTTTACATGTAAATTGTTGTTGTAAAAATTGAATGAGTAAGCGGAGGAAACGTTTTGCGTATCCTTTTCCTTGATGTTGTTGGTCAATCATAAAACGATCTAACCAGATGCTTTCGTGTTTTTTTGAATACCAACCGTACATTGCGTATCCAACAAGTGTTTCTCCATCATATAAACCTACTGACGTCCCGCTTCCTTCATATAATGATTCTGCTAAAGAAAACGCATTACTTTCAATAAATTGCTGCTGGTTTTTTGCGACGTTTAAAGCAGCTACTGAACGCCAATTTTTTGCTGTTACTTCACAAATGTGAAGATTCATAATTCCAACTCACCTTCTAAAAGAGTATAGCTTAAAGCTAATATGGATAATTTTACTTGTTATTTTGGTCAAGTCAAGGATACATACATAAAAAGGCAGCTGAACAATAGATTCAGCTGCTTGGAAAATATAGTAAATTAGTTTGTTGCTTCTTTCAATGTGTTTACGTTTTCTTCCATTAAAGTAAAGTAATCTTTATTGTTTTTCGCATCATCTTCAGAAATAGTAGCAAGGTGATTTAAGCGTAAAACTGTTGTACCAGTTTCTTTTTGAATAACTGATGCGACTTTTGGCGTAGAGAAAGTTTCAAATAAAATATATTTTAGACCGTGTTCTTTTACTGTTTTTGTAATGTCAGCAAGCTCTTTTTGAGATGGCTCATCAGAAGCTGAAATTCCGGCGATAGGAATCTGTTTTAAACCATAGCGTTGTTCCCAATAACCATAAGCAGCATGAGAAACTAAAATTTCTTTCGTTTTCGCATTTGCTACAGCAGCTTTAAATTGATCGTCTAAATCGGTAAATTTAGTTTGAAGTGCTGCAAAGTTTTTCTCGAATTCTTGTTTATGGTCAGGTTGTAATTCCACAAGAGCATTTTTGATTTTTTCAGCTTGTTTCATCGCAAGAGTAGGGTCTATCCAAACATGCGGGTCTTTATCATGATGGTGATCATCTTCTTTATGACCATCTCCGTGATCGTGATGTTCTTCTTCAGAAGAAGCACGAAGTTTAATTCCTTTTGATGCATTTACAATTTTAACATTTTCTTTTTGTAATGTTTTTTCCATCTTCTCAGCAAATGGTTCTAATTCAGCACCGTTATAAACGAATAAATCGGCTTTTGCAACTTGTACTGTTTGTTTTTGACTCGGTTCAAATGTATGTGAATCGGCACCAGGAGGGTAAATTGCTTCTACTGTTACATAGTCGCCACCAATTTTTTTTGCGAAATCTGCAAGAGGGAAGATAGTTGTATAAACAGTTAGCTTTCCATCTTTCTTGGCAGTACCTTCTTTTTTATTTGAGCAGCCAGTAAAAATTAAAGTGAAAATAAGTAAGAATGAAAATATAGTCAATCTTTTAGGCATGAAGTTCTCCTCTTTTCTTTTTTTACGGATATATCTTCAATTATAGAAGAAAAATATCATTTTAATACAAAACGGAATAATTACGTTTTAGTTTGCGAACTTAGTATAATACATCTTTCATAAAGTTGCAATAAATAATAATCATTACGATTTGATTTTGTTATAAAGTTGTCAAATATAGATGTATTATTTTTGTGAATGCATGCATATGTGACAACGCTGCTTTCATATATTTGAAAGGAAGATGAAGAGGGGGATGAGCGCTTGGGATATTTAATGGAAGCTATCTTATTGATATTAGCGGTAGTATTGCCATTATCTTTCGTTTTAATCTTTTTAAGACGCTTAATAAGTAATTTAGGGAATGCATCAACGATAACGAAATTACCAGAGAAAGAAAAGAAAAAAGAGTAAGTAAAGCACTATGCATACGCATAGTGCTTTACTTATGGTAAAATAAAAAGAAGGAAACTCCTAAAAGTTGCATGTCACTGAAGGAGAGAAAAGTAAAATAAGAGGTATATGCATATATGAATAAGCGAACAGCGTTAGTACTTGGTGCAAGTGGTTTAGTTGGACAAGAGATAACGCGTCTATTACTTGAATCAGATTACTACGATTCGGTTACTATTTTTGTAAGAGAACCAATGCAATGGCAACATGAGAAGTTACAGCAGAAGAAAGTAGATTATTCGGCATTAGAAGAATATAAAGAATTTTTTGCAGTAGATGATGTTTTTAGTTGTCTAGGAACAACAATAAAAAAAGCAAAAACAAAGGCGAATTTCAAAAAAGTAGATTATGAATATACGTTACGAGCTGCTTGTTTAGCTGAAAAGCAAGGGGTGCAAAACTTCCTTGTTGTGTCTTCGATGGGAGCAAATCCTAAATCATTTTTCTTTTATTCACAAGTAAAAGGGAAAATGGAAGAGGAATTGCAAAAGTTAGTGATTGGTGGTATTCATATTTTTAGGCCGTCTTTATTAGTTGGAAATCGACAAGAGTTTCGTTTTGGTGAACGAATGGCTGAAAAGTTAACTCGAATTATTCCTTTTATATTTAAAGGGGCTTTCAAAAAGTATAAACCAATTTCAGCTAAAGATGTGGCGAAAGGGATGTATATAACTGCGCTGCGAGAAGAATCTGGTCTCCACATTTATAATTCAAATGAAATTACAACGATAGAATAAATAAAACCGAGAAGAATGGCTTCTCGGTTTTATTTATTCATATTGATTTTCCCAGGAGCCCGCTTATATTGATACGGTTCTTGCAATTCAAAACCAAGTTCATTTGCGGCTATTCTTGGGAAGTACGGATTGCGAAGTAACTCACGTCCGATAAAAATTAAATCTGCTTCGTTATTATTTAATATTTGCTCTGCCTGTGCCCCAGTCGTAATCAATCCAACTGCCCCAGTTGCAATGTTAGCATGTTCTTTAATATGTTTAGCATATTGTACTTGGTAACCAGGATAAACATCAATATGTGTCGGTACAACTGCACCAGAACTACAATCGATTAAATCTACTCCTTGTTCTTTCATCCATTTTGAATACTGAACGTAATCTTGAACGGTTAGCCCGTCAGGATGATAATCATTTGCTGAAATACGAACAAATAACGGTCCGTCCCAAACTTCATTTATAGATTCGATGATTTCACGTAAGAAACGATAGCGGTTTTCAGATGAACCGCCATATTCATCCGTTCGTTTATTGGAAAGTGGAGAAAGAAATTCGTTAATTAGATAACCGTGAGCGCCGTGTATTTCAATAACGTCAAATCCAGCTTGTTTTGAACGCAGTGCAGCCTTTTGAAAAGCTAGTGCGGTGTCTTTAATTTGCTCTTTACTCATTTCCAGTGGTATTTTCATTGTTTCATTAAATGGAATTGCTGAAGGTGCTAACGCATCTGTTTCTAACTCAGCTTTTCTTCCGGCGTGAGCGAGTTGAATGGCAGCTTTTGCACCATTATCATGTATAAAAGTTGTCGCTGTATGTAATCCTTCAATTAGACTGTCGTCCCAAATACCTAAATCTTTGTTAGAAATGCGACCTTCAGGTAACACAGCTGTTGCTTCAATCATAACTAAACCGACTTGACCGGCAGCCCTAGTTCCATAATGAACGAGGTGGAAATTCGTTACTTTTCCATCCTCATTTTCCGAAGAATACATACACATAGGCGACATGACGATACGGTTTTTTAGTATAACATCCTTAATTGTGTGGGGTGAAAAAAGTTTGGAATGCATCAAATAGCCTCCTTGATTGAATTTTCTTATATTTTACCATTCTCTTTTTTGTTTCTCTAATAAAACGCTTATACGAAAAATTTTGTCTATTCGTGTTACAATGACTAATATGAACTGAATTGGAGGATGACATATGTACCAGGCTTATTATGAAAGTGAATTAGGTTTGCTAGAAATTACAGCGAACGAAGAAGGAATTACGTCTGTTATATTTGTTGATGAACGACAAGAAGAAAATACAAATGAAATGATAGATCAATGTATAAATGAGCTAGATGAATATTTTAAAGGAACAAGAAAAGAGTTTACTGTACCACTGTCTGCAGAGGGAACGTCATTTCAAAAAAATGTATGGGATGCGCTCTACACTATTCCTTATGGCGTAAGTGCTTCATATTTAGATATTGCGGAGAAGGTTGGTAATACGAAAGCTGTACGAGCAATAGGAGGAGCAAACAGTCGTAATCCCATTTCAATTATCGTTCCGTGTCACCGTGTAATAGGAAAGAGTGGAAAGCTTGTAGGGTATGCGGGTGGTTTATGGAGGAAAGAGTGGCTGTTAAAACACGAAGGTATTTTGAAATGAAGTATGAATGGAAAGAGGGATTGTTTTGGAATGTATAAATTGTGGGCAACCTTGTGCGAATGAACAGTTAAATTGTGCAAACTGTCAGCAAAAACTGCATAATAAACAAGGTGAAGGAAGCTCGCTAATAGACAAAGAATTAGAAGAATATGTAGGGAGACAATATCCGTACTACAAAAAAAAATGGGAGCTTGAAAATAAGCGAATTGCAAAATGGAGCTGGAATGGTTGGGCTGCTATTTTTAATGTAGGTTGGCTTGGCTATCGTAAGTATTATTTACCTGCTGCACTATTTATACTGTTATTAGTAGTGTGTGATGCGTTTTCATATTATATGGGCTTCAACGTAGCATTGCCAATCATTAATATGGTGCCTCTCACGTTTTTATTACTCGTTTTTATCTTATTCGGGCTAGGGATTTTTGCGAATGGATTATATTATCAATTTGCAGAAAGACGTATATACCGCATAAAGGCACGTGAAATTAAAGATGAATCGGTTGAAAATTATCTCATTCGTGATAGTGGAGGAACGAGTAAAATGGGAGCAACGATCGTTACAATGTTAGCAGTTGCTAGTATTTTGTTCAGTCATTTCTTTTTCCCAACTGATCAGGATATTATTCAAAAAGTTCGTACAAGCTCGCTTTATGAATATCCAGTCTTTTCAATTGGTGAATCGTTCGAAAATTATTTTCAAAATTCAGGATGGATATACTATCGTGGAACGGAAGGATTAGAATTAGTAGAATTTCAGGGGGAGAGTCCTGAGATGCCAAGGAAAAAGGTGACAATTCAATTTATTGTTGATTATAAATTGGGAGAAGTGGAACCATATTCACTTACGATTAACGGTGAATCTAAAAATGAAGAAGAGTTTTTGAAAATAATGGAGGAAATATTTAAAGTTCAAAATCCATTTGATATAGAGGATGGCTTACAAGTAAATGCTATTCAACAAAGCGGAGGGAAAGCAATTTCTGACCGCTTTTTTTCTTTTTATGAAAATAAATATTTAAAATAATCAGAATCTTTTGTATAATAAAATATATTATACAAGTTTTAACTTATACATATAGATTGGGGGAAGGAAGAATGAAGAGAAAGACAACAACAATTGCTGCACTTGCGTTATCGACTAGTGTACTGGTTGCGGGATGTGGGAATGGGGAGAAGGCTTCGACAACGAAGAAAGAATCAAGTAAGGGAATGGCAGATAAACAAGTTTTAAATTTGCTAGAAACAGCTGAAATTCCTTCAATGGATACATCTAAATCAACAGATTCTGTATCTTTCCGTGTATTTGTAAATGCAATGGAAGGATTATATCGTCTAGATAAAGATAATAAACCAACTCCAGGTATGGCCAAAGATGTGAAGATTAGTGAAGATAAAAAGACATATACATTTGAATTACGTGATGCAAAATGGTCAAATGGTGATCCAGTTCGAGCACAAGATTTTGTATATGCATGGCAACGTACATTAGATAAAGCAATAGCAGCAGAATATGCATTTATTTTATTTGATGTGAAAAATGCACAGAAAGTAAATAAAGGAGAAGTACCGTCGGATCAATTAGGTGTTAAAGCGAAGGATGATAAAACGTTGGTAGTAGAATTAGAGCAACCAGCACCTTATTTCCTTGAGCTTACTTCGTTCCCTACATTCTTCCCATTAAATGAAAAGTATGTAAAAGAACAAGGGGATAAATACGGATTAGAAGCAGATAAATTATTGTACAATGGACCATTTACAATGAGTGAATGGAAACATGAACAAAGTTACCAGTTAAAGAAAAACCCAAATTATTGGGATAAAGATGCTGTAAAATTACAAGAAATTAATGTGGGTATAGTAAAAGAGACAAGTACTGGGGTAAATTTATATGATAGTGATCAAGCAGACCGTGTCATTTTAAGTTCTGAGTTTGTGGACAAATATAAAAAGAATAAACCAGATGAATTTAAAACGAAGCTAGACCCACGTATGTATTTCCTACGTTTTAATCAAAAAAATGCAACGTTTAAAAATCAAAAGGTTCGTGAGGCGATTGATTTAGCGTACGATAAAAAAGGAATTGCGGATGTAATTTTGAATGATGGATCATTGCCAGCGTATTTCTTAGTACCTGAAAAGTTTACGACAGGACCAGATGGAAAAGACTTCCGTACTGTAAATAAAAATTTCCGTGACAGTAAAGATAATGCTGCGAAAGCAAAAAAACTGTGGGAAGAAGCGAAGAAAGAACTTGGTCAAGATACAATTACAGTAGAATTACTAAATGATGATAACGGTAGTCGTAAAAAAGTGGGCGACTTTATTAAAGAAGAATTAGAGAAAAACTTACCAGGTATTAAAGTGAATTTGAAGCAACAACCATATAAGCAGAAGTTAGATTTAGAAAAGAAATTTCAATATGAATTCTCATTATCTGCATGGAGTCCAGATTATCCAGACCCAATGACATATATTGATATGTTCGTTACTGGAAGTTCATTTAATGAAATGGATTATTCAAATCCGAAGTATGATGATTTAGTAGCGAAATCAAAAGGAGAACTACTAAAAGATGACGCAGCACGCTGGAAAGCACTTGCAGAAGCTGAAAAAATCTTAATTGGTCAAGATGTTGCAATCTCTCCTACGTACCAACAAAGTACAGCTTACTTAGAGAAGACGTATGTAAATGGAATTGCTAACCATACGTTCGGTGGCGACTTCAGTTATAAATGGGCATATATTACAAAGAAATAGTATAATAAAAGATGAGTGAATTTTCGCTCATCTTTTGTTTGTTTAAGGAGGAACGTGGAGTGTTGAAAGGAATCAATCATCTTTGTTTTTCAGTATCAAATTTAGAAAATTCTATTCTGTTTTATGAAAGAGTGCTAGAAGGAGAACTATTAGTTAAAGGGAGAAAACTTGCATATTTCAATATATGTGGAGTATGGATAGCACTGAACGAAGAGGCACATATTCCAAGAAAGGAGATTCATCAATCTTATACGCACCTCGCATTTTCTGTTGAACAAAAAGATTTTGAACGCCTGTTACATCGGTTAGAAGAAAATAATGTTCATATTTTACAAGGAAGAGAACGTAATGTGAGAGATTGTGAGTCTATATATTTTGTTGATCCTGACGGTCACAAGTTCGAGTTTCATTCAGGGACACTGCAAGACCGTCTAAATTATTATAGGGAAGAAAAACCACATATGACATTTTACTAGGGAGGAAGAGCATTTGCATGCACTTGTAATCGGGGGAACAGGGATGTTAAAGAAAGTTTCTATGTGGCTTTGTGAGCAAGGATTCCATGTTTCTATTATTGGACGAGATGAAGTGAAATTAGAATATGTGAAGCGAGCAAGTTCTGCACCAGAAAATATCACATGCCTTCCGTTCGATTATCATAATAATGACGAAGTAAAGATAGCTATTAAAGGTACAATTGAGAGAAATGGTCCCATAACATTAGTTGTGGCATGGATACATTCAAGTGCAAAGTATGCGTTATCACTCATTTGTAAGGAGATAGAATTTTCGTCTGAGACATACAGTTTATTTCATATTTTAGGCAGTAAAGCATCGCGTATGAATGCAGGGAAAATAGGTGGTACGCTCTGCCTGTATCATAGAATTATATTAGGTTTTATTTTAGAAGATACATTCGGAAGGTGGCTTACTCATCAAGAAATATCAGATGGAGTAATTAATGGGATTGAAAGTAATTGCAATGAATGGATTGTGGGGCAAATAGAACCATGGGAATTACGACCAAATTGATAAGGGGGAATGGGAAATGAAAACAACTGTATATGTAACAAGGCACGGTGAAACAGAATGGAATGTAGCGAAGCGAATGCAAGGACGGAAAAATTCAGCTTTAACTGAAAATGGTATGTTACAAGCGAAACAATTAGGTGACCGAATGAAAGATTTAGCTATCCATGCGATCTATAGTAGTCCGAGTGAAAGAACACTTCATACTGCAAAGTTAATAAAGGGCGAACGTGATATACCGATAATAGCGGATGAGCATTTTTACGAAATTAACATGGGTATATGGGAAGGACAAACAATCGATGAGATAGAAAGGCAATACCCAGAAGAAATACAATTGTTTTGGTATGAGCCACATCTTTTTCAGTCAACATCAGGAGAAAATTTTGAGGCCGTTCATAAAAGAGTAATTGAGGGGATGCAGCTTCTTTTAGAAAAGCATAAAGGCGAAAATATATTAATTGTTTCCCATGCGGCAGCGGCAAAATTACTTGTAGGACATTTTGCAGGTCTTGAAATTGAACATGTATGGGGAGAGCCATTTATGCATAGCGCGAGTCTTAGTGTAATTGAATTTGATGAAGATCTTGGTAAAGTAAAACAATTTGCAGATATAAGTCATTTTCAGTAAACGTAAAAAAGGCCGCAACGCGGCCTTTTTGGTGGACATAAAAAACTAGCAATTGCGTTTTTTATACCAGAAGTGATCGAATTTTTTATTCTTGCAAGAAGAAGACTTGTGTCTGCTATCTTTGCAATCATTCCATTTGTGTCCGTCATCGTGACAGTCCTTACCATGATCCCACGAATCATCACAAGAACCATGATGACTATGAGGGAAAAATACACATTTTTTACAGAAACATCGTTTTGTCCAGAAACATTTCTTTTCAAAACGAACGCATTTTGTAACGAAAGTGCATTTTTTCACGCGAGTACGTTTTGTAACTATAACGCATTCTTTTCTACGAGTAACTTTTGTAACAAAAGTCCATTTTTGAACGCGTACACGAGTACATTTTGTAACGAAAGTCCATTTTTTTACATGAGTACATTTTGTAACGAAAGTACAATGTTTCACGCGAGTACATCTTGTTCTTGGACATTTATTCCCTGTTGTACATCTACGCCCTGTTGTACATCTACGCCCTGTTGTACATTTACACCCTGTTGTACATTTATGATGATCATCATCGCACTCAAAAGTACTTGGATCTTGGTGTAAGAAATCCTCCATCCCTGCACTTTTGATTTCTTCAACAGCTTTTCTAATATCACGTTTCATAGAAATCCTCCTTATCATGTATTAAAGTGAAAAGGTATTCTTTTTCCTTAACATGATATGAGATATGACGACGTTCTGAACAGGACAAGAGTGTAATTTTATATAAATAGATGATAGCGGATGTATGGACAAGACAAGGCGCATACATTGAATGAAGAGAACTGAGAAGGGATGAGAAAACATGCTGCCTTCATATGATTTTTTTGTTCATCCAATGTACTTAGTGGAATTGAAAAAAGATATTTGGTCAGATAGTCCAGTGCCAGCAAAATTAACTTATGGAAAAAAGAAGTATGACATTGATATCGTATACCGGGGTGCTCATATTCGCGAATTTGAGAAAAAGTCTTATCATGTTGTATTTTATAAACCGAAAAAATTTCAAGGCGCGAAAGAGTTTCATTTGAATTCTGAGTTTATGGATCCGTCACTCATACGAAATAAATTATCTTTAGATTTTTTTCATGATATTGGTGTACTTTCGCCAAAATCACAACATGTATTTATAAAAATCAATGGTCAAATTCAAGGTGTATATTTACAGTTAGAATCAGTTGATGAAAACTTTTTGAAAAATAGAGGATTACCGAGTGGTTCTATTTATTATGCGATAGATGATGATGCGAATTTTTCATTAATGAGTGAGCGAGATAAAGATGTTAAGACAGAGCTCTTTGCGGGTTATGAATTTAAATATTCGAATAAAAATAGTGAAGAACAACTAAGTGAATTTGTATTTCAAGCGAATACTTTGTCGAGGGAAGATTATGAAAAAGAAATTGGGAAGTTTCTACATGTAGATAAATATTTACGATGGTTAGCTGGAGTAATTTTCACGCAAAACTTTGACGGTTTCGTTCATAACTATGCACTATACCATAACGATGAGACAAATTTATTTGAAGTTATACCGTGGGATTATGATGCAACTTGGGGGCGAGATGTACAAGGGAGACCGCTTAATCATGAATATATTCGCATTCAAGGGTATAACACGTTAAGTGCAAGATTGTTAGACATACCTGTATTTAGAAAGCAGTATCGAAGTATTTTAGAAGAAATATTAGAAGACCAATTTACAGTTTCGTTTATGAGGCCGAAAGTAGAAGCGTTGTGTGAATTGATTCGTCCATATTTACTACAAGATCCATATATGAAAGAAAAATTAGAAACGTTTGATCAAGAGGCTGATATGATTTATGAATATATAAATAAAAGAAGGAAGTATATACAAGACCACTTACATGAATTGGATTAATTTTGAAAGAGATTGGAACATTATCAATCTCTTTTTTTGTATAATAAAGGTGTACCAAAAAAGTGAAATGATATGCATTTGATAGAGAATGGGGTTGTGTAGAGATGACGATTAAATGGATTGATTGGGTAAAACAAATACAATCTATAGCCCAAGCGGGTTTAACGTATTCTAAAGATGTGTACGATATAGAACGTTTCCAACAATTACGAGACATTTCGATTTCGATGATGTCACATTACACAAAAACAGATTGGGAAGTAGTAGCGAAACTATTTGCAAGTGAGACGGGCTATCAAACACCAAAAGTTGATATACGAGCAGTTGTTTGTCAAAATGAAAAGCTATTATTTGTGAAGGAAAAAAGTGATGGGAAATGGGCATTGCCAGGTGGATGGGCTGATGTTGGTTATACGCCAACAGAAGTAGCAGCAAAAGAGGTTTTCGAAGAGACAGGATATGAAGTAGATCGTTTTAAGCTACTAGCTATATTTGATAAAGAAAAGCATCAATCATCGCCTTCAGCAACGCATGTATATAAGATCTTTATTGGTTGTAATATTGTTGGTGGGGAAAAGAAGGTTAGTATTGAAACAGAAGAAATAGAGTTTTTTGGTGAAGATGAATTGCCGGATTTATCAATTGCTAGAAATACAGAAGAGCAAATTAAAGAAATGTTTGCTTGTATGAAAGACCCACAGAAAGAAAAAATAATAGATTAATGCTGCTTGAATTGTACATATTGTTAAAATGAAGATATTGGCAGATTGCAATCTTTATGTGATAATGGGATGGTATGTGAAGAAAAAAGGAGATAGAAAAGAACATGTTAGCAAATATAATAGATCAGTTATTGCAATTTTTTGCAAGCTTAGGGTACTTTGGAGTAGCTCTTGCTTTAATGATTGAAGTAATCCCAAGTGAAATTGTACTTTCGTATGCTGGCTTTTTAGTAGCGGATGGTAAAATTAGTTTTGTGGGGGCAGTTATCGCCGGAACGATTGGTGGTACTTTAGCGCAAATCTTTTTATACTGGCTTGGATACTACGGAGGGCGTCCGGTTGTAGAGAAATATGGGAAATATCTACTTATTAATAAACACCATTTAGACATAGCGGAAGGTTGGTTTAAACGTTACGGAGCAGGCGTAATATTTTCTGCACGCTTTATTCCAGTAGTACGTCATGCGATCTCTATTCCAGCAGGACTAGCTAAGATGCCATTAAAACTATTTACACTTTATACGGTTGTAGCGATTATTCCGTGGTCAATTCTATTTATATACTTAGGTGAAAAACTTGGTGGGAATTGGCGTCATATTAAAGAGTATGCATCTGATTATACACATTACATAATTATAGGAGCTGTGCTCTTTATTGCACTATACTTCGGTTTAAAGTATTTGAAAAAGAAAAAAACAACACGTTAAAGTCAATGATGATTCATTGGCTTTTTTATTTGTTTCGGTTCTAAACAAAAGGAGTTGTCCATAATGTGTAATAATAAAGCGTAGCGGAGGAATGTGATGAAAGGGTCACCGTTTATACGTGGAACGATATTTTTAACGATGGCAACGATGATATCTAAAATGTTAGGGTTTATATATATTATACCATTTACAGCAATGGTTGGTACGAGTGGGTACGTTCTATACACTTATGCATATCGTCCTTATACGATTATGCTGAGTATAGCGACGATGGGGTTACCGCTCGCTGTTTCAAAGATGGTATCAAAATATGATCAACTAAATGATTATCATACAGTTAAAAGAGTACTAAAGAGTGGTATCGTTTTTATGTTAATAATGGGAGTTGTATCATGTGTCACACTGTATGTATTAGCCCCGCATTTAGCTGAACTTGTAGTTGATGGAAGTGATCAAACGGGGAATAGTGTAACTGCTGTCGCTACTAACATTCAAATTGTAAGTTTTGCGTTAATACTTGTACCAGTAATGAGTTTATTAAGAGGCTTCTTTCAAGGATTTCAGTCGATGGGCCCTTCTGCATTAAGTGTAGTTGTAGAGCAATTCTTTCGGGTCTTAACTATATTGATAGGAAGTTTTGTCGTATTATATGTTTTAAAAGCTTCTGTATCGCTAGCAGTTGGTATTTCAACGTTTGGTGCTTTCATGGGAGCAATAGGTGGATTAACTGTTTTAACTGCGTATTATGTAAGAAGGAGAAGGCATTTAAAGAAAAAAGAGATGGCAAGTATACCGCAAACGACGAAATCTTTCTTCTCGTTGTATAAGGAGCTCTTTACATATTCTATTCCTTTCGTCGTGGTTGGTTTAGCTATTCCTTTGTATCAGACTATAGATACATTTACAATTAATAAACTACTTATACAAATTGGATATATGCAAGGAGAAGCGGAAAAAATCAATGCGATTATTGGTCTTGTTCAAATGGTTGTACTTATCCCAGTTTCAGTTGCGACTGCTTTTAGTATGTCTCTCGTTCCAGAGATGACGAAAGCTTATACAGCAGGGAATACGAAGTTACTATATAAACATTTTACAAAGACGAATCTATTAGTAGTAGGGATTACGGTACCAGCGGCGATTGGAATGATGGTGTTAGCAAAACCAATATATACGCTTTTGTTTAGTACTGGGAATGATCCGGAGATAGGGAGTGTTATTCTACAATATTATGCTCCTGCGTGTATACTATTTTCACTCTTTACTGTAACGGCTGCCATGCTGCAAGGAATTAATCAACAACAGAAAACAGTATTAGGTTTAGTAATCGGAATTATTGTAAAGATAATATTAAATATTGTATTGCTTCCGTATTTGGATTATGTAAGTTTTATCATTTCAACTTACGCTGGCTATACGATTTCAGTTGGTTTTAACTTGTGGATGCTTTCTAAATATGTTATAAAGGCAACATAAGCTTTTTAAGGCAGAGAATCCTCTGTCTTTTTCTACGTTTATAATATTTTTCACGTAAAAGCGTTTTCAAAATAATTTTTCTATTGAAATTTAAACGTATGTTTCATATGCTGAGAATGGCGGTTCAAAAACTGTTATGTAAGAGAGGTAGATTCCTACATGTAAAAAGAATCGGGGTGATAGTATGTTAAATATGTATTTAACAGACCGAAACGGAAAACTACAAGAGATTGAGGAAATGCAAAAGGGTTGCTGGATTAATGTACTTCATCCAACTGAAGAAGAAATTCAGTATTTAGTACAAACTTTAAATGTAGACTTAGATTTCATTAAAGACCCTTTGGATGATGAAGAACGCTCTCGTATTGAAAAGGAAGACAATAATACCTTAATCATCGTCGATATTCCGACAGTTAGGCATGATGAAGAGGGGAATTCGATTTATGACACGATTCCAATAGGTATGATTGTAATGCCAGATTGTTTCGTTACAATTTGCTTAGAAGAGAATCCAATTTTTGAACGTTTTATTAATCAACGTATTAAAGAATTTTATACGTTTAAAAAGACACGCTTTGCACTGCAGCTCTTATATACGATTTCTACTTATTATTTAAGATACTTAAAGCAAATAAATCGAAAAACAATCGATTTAGAGCACCAATTAAATAAATCAATGAAAAACAAAGAAATTTTTACATTGTTAGGCCTTGAAAAAAGTTTAGTTTACTTTACAACATCACTAAAGGCTAATAAAATTGTAATTCAAAAATTAATGCGAAACAGTACATTTTTAAAAATGTATGAAGACGATCAAGATCTATTAGAAGATGTATTAATTGAAAATAAACAGGCTATTGAAATGGCGGAAATATATAGTCACATTTTAAGTGGAATGATGAATACATTTAGTTCCGTTATATCAAATAATTTAAATAGTGTTATGAAACTGTTAACGTCTATTACAATTATTTTATCTTTACCAACAATGGTTTCTAGTTTCTTTGGAATGAACGTAAAGGTTCCATTTGAAGGTGAAGCGTATGGTTTTGTAATTGTACTCATTATATGTGTAACTTTATCGTTCACATTGGCATTTGTTTTTTGGAAGAAACGTTACTTTTAACAATAAAAAAGCTGCTCTAGCATAGTTGTAAAACTACGCTAGAGCAGCTTTTTTGCTATGAAATCTCAATTTTGGAATAGAATATAATATGTGAAATGTAATGTGTATGAAGGTTATGAATTCCGTATAAGCCTTGTCCAATTAATAAAATGGGGTTAAAATTACATATTGTTAAAGAAAAGTTGGAGGAAATACATCATGGAATTGTTTCAATTACCGAAAGCATTCCTGCAAATGAATACAATTTTTATCTCAATATTAATCGAGGCACTTCCGTTTGTGCTAATTGGTGTATTTATTTCAGGATTCATTCAAATGTTTGTGACAGAAGATATGGTGGCAAAATGGATGCCGAAGAACCGATTTCTGTCAGTTTTATTAGCTACTTTTTTAGGCATGATGTTTCCAGGATGTGAATGTGGAATTGTTCCGATTGTAAGACGATTAATCGGAAAAGGCGTTCCGCCATACGCAGGGATTGCATTTATGTTAACTGGACCGATTATTAATCCGGTTGTACTATTTGCTACATATGTCGCTTTTGGAAGTAGTATGCACATGGTATGGTATCGTTCTATTGTAGCGATTATCGTAGCAATTATCGTTGGGATTATATTATCATTTATGTTTAAAGAACATCAATTAAGAGATGATCACTTCCCAGAAGTGAATCATAAGCGTCCGTTACGTAAAAAAATGTGGGAAGTATGTACGCACGCTGTTGAGGAATTCTTCTCAATGGGAAAATACTTAGTACTAGGTGCGTTAATTGCAGCAGCGGTTCAAACGTTTGTACAAACTTCAACACTTCTTGCTATCGGACAAGGGCCGTTTTCTTCATCAGCTGTAATGATGGGACTTGCCTTTATATTATCACTTTGTTCAGAAGCAGATGCATTTATTGCT
Organism: Bacillus cereus group sp. BceL062; assembly: GCF_051780025.1. Classification (NCBI taxonomy): domain Bacteria; kingdom Bacillati; phylum Bacillota; class Bacilli; order Caryophanales; family Bacillaceae; genus Bacillus; species Bacillus cereus group sp. BceL062. Next base: position 162,285 of record NZ_JBPWGY010000001.1, read on the forward strand.
TCGTCATTCCAAAGTACATTTTCAACAGCATCACTCGTCGCGTTTCTCGTATATGGACCGATGGTGGATATTAAAAATATGTTTATGATGCTTGCGACATTTAAAACAAAATTTGTAATTGTCGTTACAGTTACAGTTACTCTTGTTGTTTATGCAAGCTCACTACTCATTTATGCGATGGGGTGGTAGGTTATGTTTCGAGCATATATATTATTAGGTTTCACAATATTAATTGCACAGCTTCATATTTCAGGTAATATTACGAAATATATCAATATGAAGTATGCTTATTTATCAACAACAGCAGCCATTATTTTAGGGTTTTTAACGATTGTTCAAATTATTATCGTTTTCCAAAAAGAACATCAAAAAGAAAAAGATCAGCACAATTGTGGTTGCGATCATAGTCACTGCGGGCATGATCATTCGAAAGATGAGAATACATGGTGGAAAAAAGTGTTTTCTTACACATTATTCTGTTTTCCAATCATTACAGGATTGTTTTTCCCAATTGCAACATTAGATTCCGATATTGTTAAGGCGAAGGGATTCCATTTTCCAGTAGCGCAAGCAGAAAGTAAAGATCCATTTATGACAAGGCAATTTCTAAGACCTGATACGAGCATTTATTACGGGAAAGAAGGATACCGTGGTGTAATGGAAAAAGGGAAGAAAGAGTTTGTTACGAAAGACAGTATTACTTTAAAAGATGAAGATTTCTTAAAGGGCATGGAGACGATTTATAACTATCCTGGCGAGTTTACTGGGAAAAAATTATCTTTTAAAGGGTTTGTGTTCAGAGATGATTCTTCTAAAAAAGAACAATACTTCTTATTCCGTTTCGGTATTATACACTGTGTAGCGGATTCTGGTGTATATGGTATGTTAGTGAAAAAACCAGAAGGGGTAGAGTGGAATAATGATGACTGGATCCAAGTAGAAGGAGAAATAACAACGGAGTTTTATCAGCCGTTCCATGCCAATATTCCCGTTTTAGAAGTAACGAAATGGAATAAAGTTGAGCAGCCGAAAGAACAATATGTATTTAGAGGAGCCGATTGATAACATCGGTTCTTTTTTATGGACTAAAAGTTCTGAATGTTGTTAATATTAAACGTGTAGTTCATTTAGTGTAGTGAACAGTACATGATTAGTTGAACTCATTGAAAGTATACGGACAGCCCGACTTCCACCTAATTTCTTCTGGGAGTCTTACTACCCGCAAATAGTAGGATAATTAATCAAGGGGGCGATAACAATTACTGAAGTAAAGGGAAAAACAGCTAATGAGTCTAGAGTGTTTAAAACGAGCCGAGTATTTCCAACGGATTTAAATGATCATAATACACTATTTGGTGGGAAAATATTAGCGGAGATGGATATGGTTGCTTCTATTTCAGCAACGAGACATGCAAGAAAAGAATGTGTCACAGCGTCTATGGATTGGGTTGATTTCTTACATCCTGTTCGTTCATCTGATTGCGTTAGTTATGAATCCTTTGTAATTTGGACGGGAAGAACTTCAATGGAAGTTTTTGTGAAGGTAGTGGCTGAAGACTTAATTTCAGGTGAGAAGCGTATAGCTGCAACGTCATTTGTTACATTTGTTGCACTTAGTAAGGAAAATAATCCAGTTCCTGTACCACGAGTTATTCCTGAAACAGAAGAAGAGAAAGAATTACATCGTATTGCTGTATTACGTGCGGAACAACGTAATATTCGTAAGGCAGAGAGTAAGAAAGTAGCCACATTGTTAACTTTTTGAATTGAATATATAGCCGTTAAGGTTACCATAACAAACGATAATGGTTTTAAAATAAAAAGCGGACACCTAAAAATAGGTGTCCGCTTTTATAGTTTTTTCATCCACATATCATATGACAATAACTACTTAGCAGAAGCAAGCAGCACCGACGATGATTAAGAGGATAAATAATACGACTAAAAGCGCAAATCCATTACCATGTGCGAAGCCCATTGTTATTTCCTCCTTTTATTTTAAGATACAACATACAATATGCAAATGAGCTGTTGTTTGATATGGACATATATCATGTAAGGACATTTTTTCTTGAATGATTATGTATAAAAAAAGGGAAGATATAGGAATAACAGTAAGTGGAGAAAGGAAATTATCCATGAAGCACTTTTTCGCTCTAATCCTTTTTTTTATAGGTGTATTCATATGGATGAACATCGATGTGGAAATGGGGAAAAAAATGGCTAGTGAATATGAATTAGGGCAAGTTCGATTAGGCGAATTTCAACTATATACGAACGGAGAAGAGTTATATAGGAGATTATTTGAGGATATAAACAATGCGGAAAAGTATATATATATTCATTTTTATATTGTAGGTAAAGATGAGATAAGCCGAGAGTTTTTACAGTTATTAGAGAAAAAAGCATCTAGCGGGGTAGAAGTGAAGTTGTCAGTCGACCGTATAGGTGGATATAAGCTGAAGAAAAAGATACTGAATCAATTAAAAAGAAAAGGTGTCCAGTTTACATTTAGTAAAAAACCTAAACTGAAAAGTATATTCTATTCTTTGCATCAACGAAATCATAGACGCATTGTTACGATAGATGGAAAGGTATCATATGTCGGTGGTTTTAATATCGGAAAGGAATACCTTGGACAAAATCCGAAATTTGGTCCATGGCGTGATTATCATGTACGTATCAATGGGAATGGTGCAACTGATATGGAAAGAAAATTTGCTAAAGATTGGAAAGAAGATACCGGGGAAAAAATGCCTGCACATGAAAGTTTACCTGCAAAAGGAAATGTAAAATATCAATATTTGTTTTCAAATGGAAAAGGTTTATGGCAGAAATATGGGGTGCTTATAAAGCAGGCTAAAAAGTCTTTAATAATTGCTACACCTTATTTTGTACCAAGTAAAGAAATGATGAAAGAGTTAAAAGATGCATTATATCGCGGTGTTAGTGTAAAAATTCTCGTGCCATTTAAAAGTGATGCCGTATTGTTAAAACAAGCTGCTTATCCGTATTTGAAAGACATGTTACATGCTGGAGCGGAAATTTATCAATATCGCAATGGATTTTTTCATGGGAAAGTAACGATCATTGATGGAGAAATTGTTGATATCGGTACAGCAAACTTTGATAATAGAAGTTTTTATTTAAATTGCGAATCTAACTGTCTCATATATGACAAAACAGTTGTTGCTGACGTATGGAGTCGATTAAAGGAGGATTTTCGTAAATCAAAACGATTTTCTGAACAGGATTTTGAGGAAATTAGTAAATGGGATTGGTTTTTAGCAAGAATAGCGAATGTTTTAGCGTCATATTTATAGCATATAGACAAAAGGAAAGGAGAAACTTTAATGGACTGTATGAAAGAATTAATGAAGTATAGTTACATGTTAATTTATAAAGTAGGAGAGTATACTGAAAAAATCCGGGATGAAGAATTAAAGGATATAATACAGCACCATTTACCGTATATGTTACAAGCATATAATGAACAAGTGAATTTTCAAGAAGGAGAGAATGTACAGCATATAACATGTGAACCAATTTCGTTTCATTTGTCTGAAATGGAAATGGAAACGGAAAAGGAAATAGATAATACATATATAGGAGATATCCAAATTGCAGTCTGTTATATTTCACATTTGAAACGATTAGCATTGAAGTTTGCTCAAGTTGCAGTGGAAGTTGCAAATCCAGAATTTCGTTCGTTTTTGGAAAACTGTTTCCTGAAAATGAATCGTTACGCTTATAGTGTGTGGCAATATGTTGTGAAGAAGGAATATAAAATTACACATATATATGAAAACGAGAAATTTGCATAAAAAACTAAGGCGGAATAGTTGTCGCCCTAGTTTTTTACTTTCATGCAGAGAAAAGGGCTAAATGTAATTATTATTAGAAAATTTACAAACATTTACCGTATATTTACTATTTTTCAATCTTTCCTTTAAAAATAGAGAGTAATATGGGATTGTACATATTCTATCAAAGGGAGGAAACGCAAATGAACAAATGGGTTAAATCATTAACTGCTATGGCACTTGCAAGTTCTTTATTAATGGTAGGTTGTAGTAAAGGTGAGGACAAGAAGAAAGAAGAAGACACAACAACACAACAGGATGAGAAAAAGGATAAAGAAACAAGTGGAACAGAGAAGTCTACTGATTCTAAAGAAAAGAAATAAAGTAATAATAAAGCTTCCTCTTATATATGAGGAAGCTTTTTTGTTGTATATTGATTGAGAGTATTGAAAAAATAGAGAAAGAATGAGAGAGGAGTAAACAAATGAAAGTATGTGTATTGGGAGCGACAGGTAGAGTAGGTTCGGAAATAATAAAATTAGCATTAAAGGATTCATCCGAAGTGACGGCATTCGTTCGTGATTTAAATAGAATGGAAATAGAACATGACAGGTTACATGTTATAGAAGGAAATATATTAAACGAAAACGATATAAAGAAAGCGATAGAAGGATGTGATATCGTAATTAGCGCTCTTGGAACGGATGGAAATGGGACATTAGCAAAGAGTATGCCAAATATTATAAAGTATATGGAAAAAGAAGGCGTTAAGAAAATTATTACGATAGGAACAGCTGGTATTTTACAAGCGAGAACAAATCCAAATGTATATCGTTTCCAATCATCGGAATCAAAAAGGAAAACGACAGCAGCAGCAGAGGATCATTTAGCTGCATATAAGGCGCTTCATAATAGTGATTTATGTTGGACCATTGTTTGTCCGACGCATTTAATAGACGGTGAGATAACGGGGGTATATCGCACTGAACAACATATATTGCCAGAAGATGGAGCGAAAATTACAGTTGGTGATACAGCACATTTTACATGGGATTTATGCAATGAAAATATATATGAAAATAGTCGAGTTGGTATTTCATATTAAAAAACCATCCCAAAAGCGGGATGGTTAAAAGATGATATAACATACGAAAATGATAATCATAATGATTTGGAGAATAGCTTTCGCTACAGTACTGCTTAAAAAACCAACTACAGTAGCAACTCCTACTAGAAAGGCGTCTTTTGGCGTCTTTTTATGCATGAGCTCTGTGAAAAATACCGATAAGAACGGTATAATTATTAAACCAAAAGGTGGGAAGAAGAACGATCCAACAATGATAGAAATCATACCGACACGTTCGCCCCATTTTGAACTTCCATATTTTTTTAGGAAATATCCATTAGCAATAAAATCAGCGACGAAAATGAATAGGGTGAAAATGGCTTGAATGACCCAAAAAGTAATTGTTAGTTCCCCGCCATTTATACCAAAATGGTAAATCAAATATCCAGCCCATACAGCTAAGATACCTGGGATAATAGGGTAAATAAAGGCGAGAAATGAAATGATGAAACAGGCAATGATACAGATTGTTAAGAAAACAGTCACTTTATAACTCCTTTTTAATATCTAATTTATGTACAGCAATTTTTTTGATTTGATGTCCATCAAGTTCTAATGCTTTAAATTGAAACCCAGCATATTCAATAGAATAACCAGCTTCAATATTTAAGTCAACCGCTTGAGAGAGGAGCCAGCCTCCAATTGTATCTAAATCGCTATCATCAATATGTAGGCCAAACATATCATTTACTTCAGAAATGAGTACTTTTCCATCTAAAACAGTAAGCTTCGGGGTACGCTTTTCAATCATAGGTGATTCATCCGCGTCAAATTCATCTTGAATTTCTCCAATAATTTCTTCAAGAATATCTTCCATTGTTAAAAGCCCAGCAGTACCACCATATTCATCCATAATGATTGCCATCTGAACGCGATTCTTTTGAAGATGTACTAATGTTTTACGGATTGGAACAGTTTCAAATACAGTTAGTACGGGATGTATATAAGATTCAAGTGGTTTATAAATACCTTTTGTTTGATCATGAAATATTTCTTTCGTATTTATCATCCCGATGATGTCATCTTTATCTTTTTCAATTATAGGATAGCGTGTATATTTTTCAGTTGCGACGATATCCATATTTTCTTCTAAAGTATTTTCGGTAGATAAGCAAACCATTTCAGTACGAGGGACCATGATTTCTTTTGCAACCCGGTCATCAAATTCAAAAATATTATTTACATATTTATATTCGGTTTGGTTTATTTCTCCGCTTTTAAAACTCTCACCTAAAATGAGTCGTAATTCCTCTTCTGAATGAGCAAGTTCATTTTCTTTCGCTGGCTCTAAACCGAGTAGTTTTGTGAAAAATATAGCTGCACTATTGAGTAGCCAAATGAACGGATACATAATTTTATCAAATAAAATAAGTGGTTTGGCAAATTTGAGTGTGATTGCTTCTGCTTTTTGAATTGCGAAAGACTTTGGAACTAATTCACCTAATACAACGTGGAAAAATGTAATAACGCTAAAAGCAATAATAAAAGATAACGTGTTAGCCATTGTTCCAGTCATGTTGATTTTTTCAAAAAGCGGTCGTAGTATATGTTCCACAGTCGGTTCACCAAGCCAACCAAGCCCTAAAGAAGTAATCGTAATCCCGAGCTGACAAGCTGATAAATAAACATCTAAATTAGATAGGACACTTCTTGCAGCTAAAGCTTGTTTATTACCTTCATTTGCAAGTTGGTCAATTCGGCTTTTTCGTACTTTTACAACAGCGAATTCTGATGCAACGAAAAAGCCCGAAATAAGAATAAGTACAAAGATGAGAAAAATATTTAATATGTCCAAGTGTGTTCTCTATTCCAAAGTTTGAAATAAAGATGTCACCTCCTGCAATTATGTTATACTTTTATAATAAATCCAAATGAAAAGAATAGTCAAAGGAAAAGGGTAAATATTGGCATGTTTATAGTGTAGTTTTAGAGTTTGTTGTTATTTTGTCCTCGATACAAAAGGAATAACCCTCTACTTTCAGAATATAGAGGGCTATGTAACTTTACGGTTTTGGGATACTTCGTGTTATAGTGTATGTTTGTTGTTTAGAGTAGTTTGTTGTCCAAAGTGCTTGGAGAAAAGATAAGACGCTGTATGGGATATACAATAGTAGTAAACCGATTGTGACAATTACAGGTGCAGTACCACCAAATTGAACGATAAATTGTAATAATCCGCTCGCGTGAAAAGTACATTCCATAATTAAAAAGGAAAAAATAATAGAACTTAAAATAGATTTATGATTCGAAGTAAGTGCTAAAAATAATGTATCAACAAGGAAAGCAGAATTTTTCATTTCATATTCACTTGTGTTATAGAGGAAAGGGAGCCATTTCTTTATTGCTTGCATAACGATAATCATAGAGGTACTACATACGATGATCAAAGATGAGAAATAAGAAAACTTTATAAAGTTTGCAATATAGAGAAGAAGTAGTAAGATAGAACATTGTAAAAATACAGTGCAAAAAGAGTACGGTATCCAGTGTAGGAAAGTAGTGATCTTTTTAATTGAATTTGGTGCTTTTAAAAATAGATGACCGATTCCTAAACTTATAAAGAAGCCAATTGCAAGAGTGAAAGTGAAACGAACAATTGATAAAAAATATATTTCCCATATGTAAGGGAATAGTGGTGTTGAATGAGTAGAAGTATGTATCATCTGATTTGCTGAGAAAAAAATAGATTCATGCATCCAATCAATTTTTGGAATTGATATAGAAGAAAGTTGATCGAAGTTTTGGAAAATACTTATTAAGCCATTTTGATAAGAATAATTATGTGTAATAAAAAGAGCTGGGATAGGACTTATGACAAAAATAACAATGACACCAATTATAAATTTGCATATATGCGAGCGTAACAAAGACATATAACCACCTACTCTTTGAATATTCAGAAAATTCTTATTCTTATTTTAGCCGTTTTTGGAGCAAGTTACAATATATTTTTCTTTGCGTATTGGCGTATGGATAGTTTTAAATTGTTTTTAGAAATCTATTTTATGTGTGGAATATAAAGCAGAAATTGGTATGTAACAGTACAAATACAAAAGGCGTGAACAGTTTAGCATTTTCACGCTTTTTGTATGGAATGAAGAGAAATGTAGGGAAATGTCGAAAGGATTAAATAGATTTTTGAAATTGGAAAGTGATACCATAAAATTAAACAATGTTTAAATCGTTGTTTAACTGATAAATTTTAGAGGGGGAGATAAATTGGGGGGGATGAAAGCGTATCCACGAAAGCAAGAATTTTAAATACAACATTGGAATTAATTAAAAAAGAAGGTTTTGAAAGGGTAACGATAAGAAAAATTGCAGCATTGTCAGATGTAAATATCGCGCTTGTAAATTACCATTTTGGTTCAAAAGAAAAGTTGATTAGTGAGACGATTAAAGTTTTATTAATTAGCTTTCAAGGCACTTTTTCTATTTTAGATAATATTACAGTGCCAGCAAAAGAAAGATTAAAAATATTTTTATTGGATTATGTACTAGTAATTCGGCAATATCCTGAGTTAGTTAGGAAGATTATTGCAATGGGAACTACGGTATTTACATCTCAATACGAATATGGGGATTTTTTGAAGAGGCTAGGTTTTAGTAAAGTGAAGAATATTTTGAGCGAAATAACAAATGAAACGGATCAGGAAATTTTAATGATGATGACAGTGCAAATATTTGGATCTGTTTTTCTTCCAGCATTAATGATGCCAATTCTCGAATCAGGGGCAGATATAAGAGTACTACCTATAGAAAAACAGATTGATTTCCTATTTGAACGCTATTTTTATAAAAATTGAGATAGTGAGTGATAGAGATGATTAGTTTCTTTAGAAAGCATTGGTGTGATATAGGGTTAGTTGTCGCTATTGTTGTCGCTGTTTGTTTAGTCACGAATTTGGGAGAAATGAGTGAAATAAAAGTATTGTTAGGGTTAAGTTTTGTGGCCATTTTAGTGCATCAATTTGAAGAGTATCGTTGGCCAGGTTATTTTGCTGGTCTGTTTAATGTAGTTATATTTAAAAGTGATATACCAGATCGCTATCCATTAAATACGCAATCTGCTATGGTAATAAATATTTTGATTGCGTATGTTTTTTATTTACTTCCGGTTTTCTTTCAAAATATAATATGGCTTGGGATGGCACCTATTTTAATGGGTTTTTTTCAATTCATCTGGCATGGTATTTTTGCGAATATAAAAGCAAAAACAATATACAATCCGGGATTAGGTGCGGTTGTATTACTACATGCTCCGATTGGTTATGTATATATGAAATATATTCTTTTACACAATCTGGCTACAAATTTGGATTGGTTATTAGGGATGATCTACTTTCTAATAGCTACCTATTTTTTAATTATAAAAGGAAATATGTTAATGAAAAGTAAGGAGACAAATCATTACTTTTCTAAAAAACAATTAGGTCCGTACAATGATACAGTAAAGTGATTCAGAGTGAGGGTTTTTGATGCTGAAGAAAGTGCAAGTGAAGGATTCATGAATAAATTATGACAAGAAAATGAATAATTTTCAGAAAAATAAAATAAATTATTTATTTTTTTCTGAAAATATAATATAGTTATGGCACAGAAAGTATTTTAACATAAGGAGGCTTTTTATGAGGATTAAAGGGAATTACGTGCCGAAAAGGGAAGTTTTACTGTGCTCAAGTTCGATTACGATAGGGGAAGCATTGGAGCATTTAAATAAAACGGGGTATCGTTGTGTACCAGTTTTAGATGAAAAAAAAGAGAAATTTTTAGGAAATATATATAAAGTAGATATTTTAGAATATAAAGGATCACTTGACGAGAGTGTAATACAATTATTGAACGATAAAGAAGGATTTGTGAGAGAAGATTCATCTTTCTTTAAAGTATTTTTTACAATAAAAAAATTGCCTTATTTATCAGTAGTTGACGAAAAAGGAATTTTCCTTGGAATTTTAACGCATAAAAAAGTTTTTGAGTTATTAGAGGATGCATGGGGCGTTCATTCTAGTAAATATTCTGTCATGATTGGAACGCAAGACTATAATGGAGCAATCCAAAAGTTATCGACAGTTTTAAAGAAATACACTGGTATTCAAAGTTTAATGACTTTTGATAATGATGCTCTATTAGTTCGTAGAATTATGTTTACATTAGGAGAAGAGTTTGAAGATGGTGAATTAGAAACACTTCAAAAAGATTTAGAAGATCATGGATTTAGAGTTGTGTATGTAGAAGAGATGAATAATCCACGTGAAGTAGAAACGATAGAGTAATATGCAAAAGCCATCTAACATATGTTAGATGGCTTTTAAAATTATTTTAAGATAATAATATAGAATGAGTCTAGTGCTCGAATAACATTTGTGTGAAAGAATATAAAATGTAGATAATTTTGATTTTCAAAAAAATCAATTTGAAAATATGTTTTTATTTTTCAACTAAATATGTTACTATATGTGTGATAAAAACAAAGAGGTCTGACAACTATACTCCACGTAATAACACTCTAATGATTTAAATATTCAAAAAAATCAAAAATCAAAAAACGAAAAATAATGACGAGATTAATAATTAGAGTAATAATAAGGGGAATGGAGAAATTATGGAGAAAGACACTGCTTTGTAAGGGGCATATTTTATCATCTTGAGCAGAGAGGAGGATGCATAGCATATTGTGAAAATAAAGATAAACAATGAAAAAGTGCTATGCAAATGAAGAGTATGAAGGGACGATTGAGGCCAGGTGATACGATAGCAATTGGTTTAATGCTATTTGCATTATTTTTAGGAGCAGGAAATTTAATTTTCCCGCCAGTTTTAGGTCAACAAGCAGGAGAGAATGTTTGGATCGCTACGATAGGATTCCTTGTAACGGGAGTCGGATTACCCCTATTAGCTGTAACAGCTGTCGCGTTTGTAGAGGGGGACTTGAAAGCGCTATCTTCTAGAGTTCACCCTATATTTGCGTTTATTTTCCCATTGGTTAGTTATTTAGCAATTGGACCATTTTTCGCAATCCCGCGTACGGGAGCCGTTTCGTTTGAAATGGGTATGAAGCCGTTTTTATCAGATGCAATGGTTTCAGAGTGGTACATGCTATTTCTTTTCACTATATTTTTCTTCGGAATAACGTGGTATTTATCATTAAATCCATCTAAATTAGTCGATTGGTTTGGAAAATTTCTTACACCATTATTAGTATTAATTGTTGCTGTTATTGTCGGGAAAGCAATTATTGATCCAATTGGAGAACCGGCTGCACCTTTAGCTGCTTATAAAGAGAATGCTTTCTTTGGTGGATTTATTCAAGGATATTTAACGATGGATGCGATTAGTGCACTTGTGTTTGGGATTGTTGTAGTACAAGTTATTCGCTCAAAAGGGATAAAAGAGAGCGGACAAATCGCAAAAATAACAGTTGTATCAGGGATTATTGCTGTATTAGGCTTAACGTTAATATATTTATCACTTGCATATCTCGGATCTACAAGTACATCACTTGGTGTGTCGGAGAACGGTGGTCTTATTTTGACGAATGTTGTAAATGAGTTATATGGAACAAGTGGTAAAATTTTATTAGGACTTGTAATTATACTCGCTTGTTTAACAACTTCTGTTGGATTAACATCTGCGTGTGCTGGCTTCTTCACAAACTTATTCCCAAGACTTTCGCATAAAACGATTGTAACTATGGTATGTGTATTTAGTTTAATTGTATCTAACCTAGGGTTAACACAATTAATCACAGTAACATTACCAGTGTTAATGATCATTTATCCAGTTGCAATTGTATTAATCGTTCTTTCATATTTCCATAAATGGATAGGGAAGCGTAATACAATTTACATTGGGGCGATTTTAGGTGCGTTGTTAATTAGTTTCTTTAACGGTTTAGAAAGTGCGAATATTAAAATTGATGCGATTTCTAATGTACTTCAAATGTTACCATTATATAAAGAAGGAATAGGATGGTTAATCCCATCATGTATTGGCGGAATTCTTGGTTTCTTCTTCTATAAATCAAATGAATCAAGTGAATTACAAAAGAAAGGTGCTTAGGCGCCTTTCTTTTTTTAAAGGGGATTTTTGTATTTTGTCTAAGTAATAAATGGGAGGAATGATAAAATGGCTAATTTTGAAGATTTTTTAACTTTTGATGTAAGAATTGGAACAGTAACACAGGCAGAGGAATTTAAAGAAGCGAGAGTACCAGCGATTAAACTAGAAATTGATTTTGGGGAGCTTGGGGTCAAGCAGTCAAGTGCTCAAATTACGAAGAGATATAATCCAGAAGACTTAATTGGTCAGCAAATTGTTGCTGTTGTAAATTTTCCGCCAAAGCGTGTAGCTGGATTTAAATCGGAAGTGCTTGTGTTAGGGGGAGTTCCTGAAGCTGGTGATGTTGTGTTGCTTCAGCCTAATATGGAACTGCCAAATGGAACGAAAATTAGTTAGTGTGAAGGTAGGGGACAATATGGATATCGGACGAGAATATTTACAATGTGTCATTTCTAATTTCAAAACAACAAAGCAGCAAGGAGAACGGGCACTTTCTCAATTATCATACGAACAAATACAATGGTCTTCTCATGAAGAAACAAATAGCATAGCGATTATAATGAAACATTTGCACGGTAATATGCGTTCCAGATGGACGGATTTTTTAACATCTGATGGTGAAAAAGTTGATCGTGACCGAGATGGTGAATTTGAAGGAGGCTATTCTTCAAAGGAAGAAGCCCTTGCAGCGTGGCAAGAAGGATGGGAATACGTTTTTAATACGATGAATACTATAATGCCGGAAGATCTATTGAAGACGGTATACATTCGTGGTGAAGCACATACGGTCCTGCAAGCAATTGAAAGGCAAATTTCTCATTATGCTTTGCATATTGGACAGATTATTTACATCGGTAAAATGTTAAAAGAAAATGAGTGGGAATGTTTAAGTATTCCGAGAGGACAGTCCACTCGTTATGTAGAGAAAAAACGTTCAACATAATAATATGAAAGAAATCGATATAAAATAGGAAGCAAAAAAATAAGCCAAATGATAGACGGCTCCGTAAGCATAAGAATGCTACCAACAATAAGGCCGTATATAATTAGAAAGCAACAAAAAAGTGTATTCATAGGGATAAAACGTGGGATGAAAAGTTGTTGCTGCTTAAAACAACTGTTGTGAAATAAATAAAAATGGAAGTACCGTGTAGTGGTAATAAGGTCTTTCTTTCGTGTAATTCTTTTTCTACATGTATGACAAATGAACGGTGGCTGCATTTCGTTACGCTCCATTTTTTATTTTCATAATAATGTGAGACAAAAGTAGGTACAAAGTGTATGTTCCTATATACGCTCCTGCAATAAGGAAAAATGGATTCAGTAAAATTCCATGAATGCTCGTCATGAAAACTAAATCTTGTATTAAAACATCGTATATATTAATGGAAATAATTGTACCGAGTACATACAGTGCTAAGTACGCAGAAATATGTAACACAATAGAGACTTTTGGATGTTTAGCGGACAAATAAAAAATGAATGATAGAGCGATTGGTAATATTCCTATTAATAGCTTCAATTCATTTCACCTCATTAACAATATAGCCGGAATTTAAACGGTCTATTCTCTAGAGCTTGTACATAACTTGAAATAGAGAGGGTGATAGTATGAATCGAGGCTTTTTTTATGTGAAGTTTACAAGTGTACGTAAGTTAGTTTTATTTATTATTACTACGGTACTAGCGACTTTTTTTCTTATTAGTATGATGGTAACCTCTATGAAAGAGACAAAGTCAACGTATTTATATAATTGGTTAAATGAGTTATCGATGAATGGCTACATGTATGTTCTTGGAAAAGAAAATCATTATTTTACACAAGAGTATCGAAATTTGAATCAAGATTTTTCAATCTCTTCGTTTCTCTTTTCTATGGCTACGAATATTCGTTTTAACGATGTACGTAGTTTTGTCGGAAAAGAACTTCCTGGCTTTGGTAAGTACGATACAGAAATCGTTATCGCAGGTGAGGGAACAAATTATTCTAACTTACCGATAGAGTCGAGTGTTCCTCTTGAAGAAGTAGTGAAAGAACGGACTGGAGAAGGTGGACAAGCGCCAAAGCCTGATACGAATAAAGAGAAAAAACAACCAGCTCAAACAACTGGAAAAAGACAAGTTGCATTTATATATCATTCGCATAGCTGGGAATCTTATTTGCCGTTACTGAACTTAACGAATGATCCAAACCCGAATAAAGCGACAAGTTCTGTAACGAATATTTCCATAGTCGGCGACCGATTTCGTGAACAATTAGAAGGCGAAGGAATCGGATCTACTAACGATAAGACTGACGTTGGTCAAAGGTTAATTAGTAAAGGGTTAAATAGTAATAGTTCTTACAAAATGTCACGGGAAATTGTACAAGAAGCGATGGCTAGTAATAAAGAATTACAATACTTCTTCGATTTACACCGTGATAGTGCACGGAAAAATGTAACAACAAAAACAATTGGAGATAAATCGTATGCTAAGCTTGCTTTTGTAATTGGGAAAGGTAACAAAAACTATGAAAAAAACTTACAATTAGCAACTGCGTTACACGAGACGATTAGTAAGAAATATCCGGGAATGAGCCGTGGTGTAATTCAAAAAGGATTCCAAACAGGGAATGGAGTTTACAATCAAGACCTATCAGGACAAGCGATATTAATTGAAGTTGGCGGGGTAGATAATACAGAGGAAGAACTAAATCGATCAATTGATGCACTTGCTAAGGCATTTGGTGAATATTTTTGGCAAGCGGAAAAAGTGAATGGATAAAGTGAAATTTGAATGAGTGGTAGGCATTGCCAATGGTTATCAGCCTACATCAATTAGGGGAAAACGTAAGTGTAAAGCTTACGTTTTTTGTTTGTCATGAAACGAGGATGATAAGATGTCACATTATAGACATAATTTATAATTGCTATAGTAATATCGAAATTTGTCTATTTATAATAGGGGAATTAGAAAGGGATTTTCGCAATAATGGAGAAAATCTTTTTACAAGGAAAATTTTTCACAATGAAATAGGTAGGGTGATTTAAGTGATTAGGGAGATCAAAGTAGAAGATGCAGCCTCATTTTTGCAATTAAGTAAGCAATTAGATGAAGAAACGAAATTTATGTTATACGAGCCAGGAGAAAGAAAAACTACAGTTGAGCAACAAGAGCAAATGATTCATCGATTTATACAGAATGAAAAAGCAACAATATTTGTAGCGATTGAAGAAGAGAAAATAGTAGGATTTATTTTAGTGAATGGAAATAACATACAAAGAAAGAGACATGTTGCAGCCACTGTAATTGGTATATTGCAAGAGTGTAGTGGGCGTGGTATTGGAACGAGCTTGTTTAAAGAGGTTGAGAAGTGGGCAAGATTACATGATGTATGGCGTTTAGAATTAACGGTAATGGCCCACAATACAAGAGCTCAGGCACTATATAGAAAAGTAGGCTTTGAGAAAGAGGGTGTCAAAAAAGCTGCTCTTATTATCGATGGACAAAACATTGATGAGTATGAAATGGCCAAATTATTAAAATAAGAGGTCGTTATATGAAAAAAAGATGGACACTACTTGGTATCGTAGCGGCGATACTCATTGTTGGAGTAGCAGGAATCAATTATAAAATGTATAAGGATAAGCAGGCACAGGAAGTGAATGTAAATAACATATTTCCGAAAGCGAAAGAAACGATTGCGAATATGGATGGGGATATTGCGGTAATTAGTAATCCAAATTCGATGCTTGTACTTGTGAATAAAAGTAGGCGTTTACCAGATGGGTATAGACCGCCAGATTTAGTTATTCCGAAAGTACGTTACTCTAGTGAGGGGGATCAAGAAAAGAAAAAAATGAGGAAAGAGGCAGCTAGTGCGCTTGAGGACATGTTTCAACAAGCTGATAAAGAGCGTATTTTCCTTTTTGCAGTCTCTGGATTTAGATCTTTTGATCGACAAAAGGCATTAAATACGATGTATAAAAAACAAGATGGAGAAGCGAAAACTGCGATGTCTAGCGCGATTCCTGGTACGAGTGAGCATCAAACTGGACTAGCTATGGATATTACATCGCAATCTGCTAAATTTCAGTTAGAGACAGTTTTTGGAGAGACGAAAGAAGGGCAGTGGCTTTCTGAAAATGCCCATAAATTTGGTTTTGTGATTCGATATACAAAAGAAAAAGAATCAATTACGGGCTATCGGTTTGAACCATGGCACGTAAGGTATGTGGGAAATCCACAAGCTACATATTTATATGAAAATCAACTGACGCTTGAAGAAGTAACAGAGTGAACAATTGAGGGGAGAGAAATACAATGACGATGTTATATAAGAAAAAAGTACATGCATATATTACAAGAGAAAAAGAAGGGATGAAGCAATTACTTGTTTTTAAACATCGTGATATACCTGAAGCTGGTATCCAAGTGCCAGGGGGAACAGTTGATGAAGGAGAAACGTTAGAAGCAGCAGTTTTACGTGAAGTACAAGAAGAATCTGGATTACGTCTTTTATGTATAGAACGTTTCCTAGCAGATTACATCATACACGTGAAGGAAAAACAGGAATATCAAAAACGCCACTTTTTCCACGTAACGTTACTAACGAATGTAAAAGATACTTGGGAACATATAGTAAGTGCCGGTGAGGAAGATGAAGGTTTAGTATTTTGCTACGAATGGATTGATATTGCAAAATGCCCTGAATTAGCAGGAAAACAGGGAGAGTTTTTACATTTGTTAGATGAGGTATATGCACAGTAATAAAAAGAGTTTGAAGCGAAGGATGATTCGTTTCAGACTCTTTTTATTTTTCGGGAAATTAAAGGTGTATTAAAAAGTAAGTTGAAACTTTTTAAAGGGATATTAATTTGGAATAGGATGAGGTGAAAAAATGAAAAAGTAAGAAGTATTCGTAAAAACTAAAAGGGATACAAAGGAGAATATAAATGGAAATTCAGTTTAATCCAGTATTAAAAAAAGAATTAACAATTCATGATATACAGACCGCAATGGAAGAAGGGACGTTATCTTCCAAAGAATTAGTTATGTATTATCTTCATAGAATTGCACAATATGATCAAGATGGACCGAAAATTAATTCTATTTTAGAAATAAACCCGGATGCTATTTTTATTGCAGAAGCGTTAGATTATGAAAGGAAGATAAAAGGTGTAAGGGGACCATTGCATGGTATACCTGTTTTGCTAAAGGACAATATTGAAACGAATGATTCCATGCATACAAGTGCAGGTACGATTGCCCTAGAACAAAATATAAGTAGCGAAGATGCATTTCTCGTTACAAAACTGCGAGAGGCAGGAGCGGTGATAATAGGTAAAACGAATATGACAGAGTTAGCAAATGCAATGTCTTTTGAAATGTGGGCTGGATATAGTGCGAGAGGTGGTCAAACAATCAATCCATATGGAACGGGCACGGATGATATGTTTGTTGGTGGCTCTAGTACAGGGGCCGCAATAGCAGTTGCCGCTAATTTTACAGTATTATCTGTTGGGACAGAAACGGATGCCTCTATTTTGAGTCCAGCTGTTCAAAGCTCTGTAGTAGGCATTAAACCGACTGTCGGTCTAATTAGTCGTAGAGGAATTATTCCGTTCACTTATTCACAAGATACAGCGGGACCAATTGCTAGAACAGTAACAGATGCCGCTATTTTACTAGGGAGTTTAACTGGAGTGGATGAGAAAGATGTAGCTACTCATAAAAGTGAAGGTATGGCATATGAAGATTATACATCTTATCTTGATGTTAATGGTTTAAAGGGAGCGAAGATTGGTGTTTATAGTAATGCTCCAAAAGATTATTACGAAAATGGTGAGTATAATGAAAATTTGTTTGAGGACACGATCCAAGTATTACGTAGTAAGGGAGCGACAGTAGTAGAAAATATTGATATTCCTTCCTTTCATAGAGAATGGAGCTGGGGAGTTCCGCTTTATGAGCTGAAGCATAGTTTAGATAACTATCTTTCAAAATTACCTTCTACTATTCCCGTACATTCTATTTCAGAATTAATGGCGTTTAATAAAAACATAGCAGAAAGAGCTTTAAAATATGGACAAACTAAGTTGGAGGGAAGAAAAGATTATCCTAATACGTTAAGAAATCCAGAATATTTACATGCAAGATTAGAAGATATATATTTTTCGCAAAAACAAGGTATTGATTTTGCATTGGAAAAATATAATCTTGATGCGATACTATTTCCGTCTTATATAGGCTCTACTATATGTGCGAAAGCAGGTTATCCGTCTATAGCAATACCAGCAGGGTATATGGAAAACGGGAGACCTTTTGGAATTACGATTGCAAGTACTGCTTTTCGTGAAGGAATATTAATTAAACTAGCGTACGCTTTTGAACAAGCGACAAAGCATAGAGAAATTCCCAACTTGTCATGAATAGAATGTACAAAAGGACAGGAATTTCCTGTCCTTTTTGATTTATTGATTAAAGTGAAATATCTTTCTGCTCTGTCTTATGATATTTTAATAGGCTAAAAGATAAACAGGCAGAACATAAAATAAGAAAAGAAGCAATCATATAAATCGTACGAACACCGAACATATCAGTAATAATGCCAACGCTAAGCATAGAAAGACCAGAAGCTGTTGAAAGAAGGGCGCCGTGTGCTGTATACATTTTCGATAATAGAGAAGGGGCGACACTAGATTGTAAAACCGTCGTTTGAGAAATATCTCTAATTTGATAACATGGTCCCATTAGAACACATAGGAAAAGCGCAATAAATCCACTGCTTGTTATACCATATAAAAATGTAAGAATACTAAATATAAGTGATCCTATCGCCATGGAGCGTATTAAATTTTTTTGAATATATGTACTTATTTTCCACGCTAATATACCACCAATTAACGTGCCCACATAATAACTTGTGTTAATATATCCCCACCATTCTTCTCCTTTATGCAGAACAGTCGTTACATATGCCATCGTAATAGCGCCAATCCATATCGTCCCTGCGAAAGTTTCAATTAAGTCCATTAATGTAACTGTGCGCAAAGAAGGATGATGAAATAATAGTTTCCAGCCTTCAAATAAAGCTGTGTTTTTTGAAGAAGAAGGCTCTGTTACTCGTTCGGTATGGATGGAATGTAATGAAATATGCAATGCAATACATCCGAAAATCATTAAAATAATATTAATCATGAATGTAGAAGTAGCGCCAATGAGCAGAACGATAATACTTGTAAATGAATAAGCTGCCGCTTGTACAATTTGTGATGAAAAGGAAAAGATACTATTTACTTTTACTAATCTTTCTTTTGGTGTTAGGCGTGGAACAATACTGTACAGTAATGGAGCACTCCACCCACTACATAAAGAAATGAAAAAAATGAAAGTTAATAGAGTTACAATGTTTGTGGAAAGGACCGGAAATAATAGCGTTAATAAAATGAATAGGGCAGTTTTTGTCCATTGTAATATAAAAAGTACTGAATAAGATGAAAAACGATTCATTATAAGTGGTGCAGATATGTTTGCGATCAAATTTGTGATAACTTGTAATAATGGAAAAAGGGCAGTAATAGTAGCTGATTTAGTTGATATATAGATATGAGTTGTAATAATCATTATGTAAACGATGTCAGCAAGAGTAATACAGATTTTTGATCCTAAATAGTATGATATTGAATGATTCCACATTAAGGATATCACCTTCCAAAAAAATACAAATTCGAGTTAGAATTATTATAAACTGAAAAAAATAATTTTAAAAGAATTAAATTTTTTGTCATTTTTTGAAAGGAATTTTCATGTATAATGAAGAATATATTGATATAGTATTTTATTAATACTTATTGTAACAGCGAATATGTACGATAGCTTGCAGTAAACGCCCAAGTATGAGAAAGGGCGGATAAACCATTCTTTTCTTCATATACATATAGAAAATGAGAAAGAAAGTGAGGGTTGCATATGGCTGGTTGGGTGATTTGGTTTATTATAGCGGGTATTTTATTTATCGCGGAAATGTTGTCGATAACGTTTTATATGCTTTGGCTCGGAATTGGAGCTGTTGTCGGAGGTCTTATTGCTTTATTTGCTCCGGATGCACTATTGTTACAAGTTACTGTTGGTGCGATTGTAAGTTTAACATTGACATTCTTTACGAAAAGAATTTCAAAAAACTTTCGAGAAGCAAAAGGTTTTACGGATACAGTAGATATGCTTGTCGGTAAAAAAGGGATTGTTGTGCAAGCGATTACAAATGAAACGAACGGTATTGTGAAGGTGGATGGAGATACTTGGACAGCTATTGCAGATGTTCCGATTGACACTGGAGAAAAAGTCGTTGTTATAAAGAGGCATAGTACTATATTACAAGTAAAAAAGGAGAGTGAATAAATATGATAGCATTAACGTTAACGATTATATTCGCGCTAATTGTAGTTACATTTATCGCATTAACAATTAAAATTATTCCTCAGCAAAAAGTTGGGGTTGTTGAAAGATTTGGTAAGTTTCAGCGTATTATGCACCCAGGATTAAATATATTAATCCCAATTGTAGATCGCGTTCGTGTATATCACGACTTACGTATTCAACAAACGAATGTACCACCACAAAAGGTAATTACGAAAGATAACGTACAAGTAGAAATTGATACAATTATTTTCTATCAAATTGTCGAACCTGAACTTGCGACATATGGTATCTCAAACTATGAATATGGTGTTCGTAACATTACTTCTGCAACGATGCGTCAAATTATCGGTAAAATGGAACTTGATGAAACGTTATCTGGTCGTGAAAAAATTTCAACAGAAATTCGCTTAGCGCTTGATGAAGCAACAGAAAAATGGGGCGTTCGTATTGAGCGTGTTGAAGTAGTAGACATTAACCCGCCAAAAGATGTGCAAGCATCTATGGAAAAACAAATGAAAGCAGAACGTAATAAACGTGCGATTATTTTAGAAGCTGAAGCAGCAAAACAAGATAAAGTTCTTCGTGCGGAAGGGGAAAAACAAAGTAAAATCTTGATGGCTGAAGGGGATAAAGAAGCACGTATTCGAGAAGCTGAAGGTTTAAAAGAAGCGAAAGAATTAGAAGCGCAAGGGGAAGCAAGAGCAATTGAAGAAATCGCAAAAGCAGAACAAAACCGAATTGAATTACTTCGTGCAGCAGATTTAGATGAACGCGTACTTGCTTATAAATCATTTGAATCATTGATTGAGGTTGCAAAAGGACCAGCAAATAAAGTCTTTATTCCATCTAATGCAATTGAAACACTTGGTACTCTTGGGGCAATCGGAGAAATCTTTAAAGAAAAACAAGCGAAGAAATTGCCTTCAAATGATACAGGTAAAGAACAATAAGAGTGAGGAAGAGGAATGGGATGCCATTTCTCTTTTTTGTGCGTATATTACGAAAGGCTTGTACATATCCATGTATAAAGAAGGTGATACAGTGAAAAAGTATGCAACTCGTATACATGGGAAAAAACTAATCTCGTTACTTTTTTTATATGCGCTAATAGTAATAATTATCGCGTCAATTTTGACGTCGCTTTTACATACAATGAAATCAAGTTATGCGAATCAATGGTTTGGAAAAGTGTCTATGCAAGGTTTTGTTCAAATGATAGAAAGTGAGAATCACTATTATGGATTTGATTATTTTAAGCAGAATAAACGGGAGTCTGTTGGGAATTTAATGTTCTCTATTGCGACAGATTTGAAAATTAAAGATTTAAGAACATTTGTCGGTAAAGAAGTACCTGGTATGTCAAAGTATTACTCTAACATTATCGTAGCTGGGGAAGGGACAAACTTTACGAATATCCCGAATGAATCTAGTGTACCGATTGAAGAAGTAACGAAAGAGCGAGAGGTAGCAAAAGATAAAGTTACAGAAGCAGAAAAGAATAATCCGGTGCAGAAAAAGAACGGAACGAAAAAAGGTGAAAATGCAGTATACATTTACCATACACATAGTTGGGAATCCTTCTTTCCTTTATTACCAGGAGCTACCGATCCATCGAGTCCAGATGTAAATGTGTCCTTATTAGGAAAACGTATGAAGGAGCAACTGGAAGGACAAGGAATTCCAGTTGTTCATGATAAAACGAATATGGGGGATTTATTAGCGAGTAAAAAATGGAAATGGCCGCAATCGTATAAAGCATCTCATGAATATGTAAAAGAAGCATTAGCGCAAAATAATAAAATTGCGTTTCCGATAGATATACACCGTGATGATCAGCGCAAGAAAGTAACTACAAAAGTAATTAATGGGAAATCGTATGCAAGATTATATTTTATAATTGGGATGGAAAATGAAGGACGTACTGAAAACGAAAAAATTGCAAGAGCAATCAATAGTTATTTAGATGAAAACTATTACGGATTAAGTAGAGGGATTTTTCCGAAGTATAAAAAAGATGGAAATGGCGTTTATAACCAAGATTTATCTAAAAATGCGATGTTAATTGAAGTTGGTGGTGTTGATAATACGTTAGATGAATTATATAACACAATTGACGTATTAACGGAAGCATTTAGTAAGTATTACTGGAATGATGCAGAGAAAGTGAATGGATGAGGGACGGGAGACCGTTCCTTTTTCATTTTGGAAACCTTAAAATATGATATAATTAAATTTTGTGAATGTTGAATAAAGGAGCGGGGGAAATATGCAAATACTACTAGTACGCCACGGAGAATCTGAAGCAGACATATTACATGTACATGAAGGCCGAGCTGATTTTGAATTAACAGAAAAGGGAAGACAGCAAGTACAAAAACTTGTACAGAAAGTGAAGGCTGATTTTCCACCAGATTTCATTTGGGCAAGTACATTAAAACGTGCCCGTGAAACTGGTGAAACATTAGCGGAAGCAATTGGTTGTCCAATTCAACTAGAAGAGGAATTAATGGAGTTTAATAATGGGGTGCAAGCCGGCTTATCTTTTGAAGAAGCGAAAAAATATCCTGAGCCAAAGTTTCTTCATGACCGTTTTGAAAATGGAGAATCATTTATTGAATTTAGAATGAGAATAGAAGGAATCTTTTCTAAAATCGTGACAGAGAATACATATGATCGAATTGCAATTGTTGCACACGGCGGTGTAATAAATAGTATGTTACGAGCGTTTTTCAAAATGCCAATTTCAATGGACTATTATTTTAAAATGGGAGATACGGGAATAAGTTTAATTGAAATTGAGGGTGAACAAAAAACGATACATTTCATTAATGATACGAATCATTTGGACGGGATGTAAAAATTTATGTACAAAGTCGTATTTTTTGATGTTGACGGTACGCTTTTAAGTGAAATTGATAGAAGTATGCACGAAAGTACAAAAGAAGCAATACAAAGGTTAATAGATAAAGGAATTCACGTAGTTGTTACAACAGGGAGACCATATAGTTTATGCTCACAATTTAAAGAACTAGGCATAGACACATTTATTTCTGCAAATGGTGGACATATAAAGTGTAAGGAAGAAGTTATTCATAAATCGATACTTTCAAGTGAAATTGTTCATGATATTTCAAATTTCGCTGAATTACATGGTCATAGTGTTTCTTACTTTACAGAAGAATTTTCTATGAATGGTATAGTCCCAAAAGATGAACGTGTAATACGAGCATTAAACGAAACTTTAAATTTAGAGCGGTATCCTGATAAAGTTAGAAACTTATCAGAAGAGATGTATTGTATATGTCTGTATGCTGATGAAATGGAAGCTCAAAAATTTTTTGAAAGATATCCAATGCTTACGTTTGAACGTTTTCATGGTTATGTTATGAATGTGTTGGAAGATAATAAAGTATCGAAGCTAACTGCAATCCAAAAGGTATTGGAACATTTAAATATTTGTAAGTCAGAAGCAATGGCATTCGGAGATGGTGGAAATGATATTGAAATGTTACAGTATGTAGGTTTAGGAATTGCAATGGGAAATGGTGGAGAAGAGTTAAAAACAAAAGCTGATTTCGTTACAAAGAAATCAAGTGAAGGTGGCATTTCGTTTGCTTTAAAAGAGTTTAGGATCATTTGAAAAAATAATTAGTCAGTGAAAAAAATCCTGTTTTCATAATAGGATTTTTTGCTAACAATACTCTTGCAATAAAAGGAAAGAAATGAGTATAATATAAAAGTAGTTAGGTAAACTAATTAAATGGGAGGAAGGAGAGTGAAAATGAATGGATTCAAAAAAATGTGATCTTCCTTTAGGGATTGATCCATATGCAGAGTTAATAAAAAAGACAGCATCAACGGATACAGATCCAATCGCAGCAAAACTTGGTTTGTTAATGTTATGGACGTCTGATAATGTTCTTGATGCTGTTGACGTAGATTTAGCCCCGCTTGGTATAACGGAAAGCAAATTAGATTTTTTATTGTTATTTATTTTGCGTGAAATGGAATCGAATGGAGAAGAAGTGAACATGAGTCCGTCGGATATAGCGAGTCGATTAGGGATTACACGTGCTTCTGTCACTGGCTTATTAGATTGGATGGAGAAACGAGAGTTAATCGTAAGGTTCCATCATTCTGAAGATCGAAGAAGATTAAAGGTGAAAATTACTCCGAAAGGAAAAGAACTAGTTACACATTCTTTACCGACTTTTTGGTCATCTTGCGCTTCGTTAGTTAATGACTTTAATCAAGAAGAGCGTCAAGTGTTAGAGAAGCTATTAAATAAAATGCAAGTAATTATGCAGATGAAATTAGGGGAAGGTAGGTAAATAAGTTGATTGTGAGAGTCAACTTTTTTATTTAAACATATAATTAGTTTACCTTATTATACGCTTAGCTAATTTAAAAGGGCGATAATGTATTTTTTAACGAAACGAATTAAGTGAGTGTTGAAGGGATTTTATTTTGAGTCATTTACTTTATAAGTTTTCAATCGATGAGGAAAATCAATGTAAGGGGGAGATTTTATGATGGAAATATCAAAAGAAGTAAATAGTGGGAGGAATTATACAGTAATGACAGCGGTGTTATGTTGGGCAGGTATGGTAGTTATGTCCAGCCTATATGTGACGATTCCTTTAATCGCTCTATTTTCAGATATTTTTAAGGTTTCATTAGCGCAATCTGCGGCTACAGGCAGTATATTTTCGGTAGGTTTTGCTATAGGTTGTTTGTTATTTGGGGCAATCTCTGATAAATATGGGCGAAAAAAAGTGATTTTTATTGGATTGCTTGCACTGTCGATTGTTTCTTTTTTCTTAGGGTTTGTGGATAGCTTATTTTGGCTTATTATTCTTCGAGGGTTACAGGGAATAGCAGCAGCTACATTTTCTCCAGTGGCGTTAGCTTACGTTGTAGAAATGTTTCCAGTAGAGAAAAAAGTTACAACCATAGGGTTTGTTAGTACCGGTTTTTTAGTAGCTGGAATTGTAGGGCAAGTAATAAGTACTGCTGTTAGTCAGCATTTTGGATGGCATATGGTGTTCTTTCTTCTTAGCTTTGTCTATATCATTACTGCTGTATGGGTTCATTATTCTCTTCCGAAAGGGGAAACGTCTCAAGCTTATACGGATATTTTGGGGCCAATGAAACAGATGGGGAAAGTTTTTACACATAAAAGCTTAGTATGGAGCTATATGGTTGCGTTTGTTTTATTAATGGCTTTTGTTAATATGTATACTGTTTTAGGGAATTATTTGAGCTCTTCTACTTACAATTTAACAGCAGAACAAATTCTATATTTTCGCCTAGCAGGGTTATTTGGAATGTTACTATCACCATTTGCAGGTCGTTTAACAAAGAGGTTCGAAGTAAAGAAAGTTCTTCAAGGAGGATTGTTAGTTGCTATTTTTAGTCTAAGTTCAATGGGATTTATTTCGACACTGCCGTTACTTGTAATGATGAGCGTCTGCTTCGTAATAGGTATTGCTATATCGGTTCCATCTTTAGTTTCTCTTGTCGGCCAATTAGGAGGGAGAGCAAGGGGAATAGCGGTTTCTATTTATACTTTCGTTTTATTTTTAGGAACTAGTATAGGACCTATTATTTCTATTTATCTTATGAAAATAGGGAACTATGCTCAGACGTTTATTTTATTAGGAGTCATACTCTTTATTGGCTTTGTTTCCACTCTTTTCATTCAAATAAAGGAATGCAAGGATCTTTAACATGCTCAACTAGTAAAATGTGAATTTGACTGCGATGATGATAAAAGTGAGCGACGATTTCAAGTAACCATTCGAATCGAGAATAAGCAATATCCCAATAAGCAGTCATAATTTCCGCTAATTCTTCATTGGAATAGGATAAAAAAGTTTTAGAAAGTAAACCGTACCCTTGTATCATCATTTGTTGCATTTGAGCAATTGTTTCGGGTGTTTGTTCTATATAAAAGGTATGTAACTCTTTTTCCGAAATACCATTTAAGATGAGTAAATCAGCATGGCAAATAAGGGAAAGATGTGTACACATTTCAAATAATGACCGCTTTGATTCAATCGGTGTTATTTTCAAATCACTTTCATTATATTGATTCAGTATTTGGATAGAAGTATCAACAGCAACTTTTAGTTGATGCAACGCAGATTGTACAAACATTGTAATTCTCCTCATCTCCATATATAATAAATTCTTAAGGGTATTATATCATACTTAAAATTCCGAAAATTCTAGTAGTTTGACTAGCATAGTGAAACGTATTATATTGTAAAAGGTCATATGAAACGTGAAATAGAATGGAATGCAATTATTGAGTTAGGAGTTAGACCAATGAGTTTGAAATATGGAAGAGATACAATTGTTGAAGTTGACTTAAATGCTGTAAAACATAATGTAAAAGAATTTAAAAAACATGTAAACGATGAAAATATTGCAATGATGGCTGCTGTAAAAGCGAATGGGTATGGCCATGGGGCAGTTGAAGTTGCGAAAGCTGCGATTGAAGCAGGGGTGAACCAGCTTGCAGTTGCATTTGTCGATGAAGCGATCGAATTAAGAGAAGCTGGAATCACTGTACCAATCTTAATATTGGGTTATACATCAGTTGCAGCTGCGGAATCCGCAATTCAATATGATGTTATGATGACAGTCTATAGAATAGAAGATTTACAAGGCATAAATGAAATTGCACAACGTCTTCAAAATAAAGCACGTATTCAAGTGAAAATCGATACAGGAATGAGCCGTATCGGTTTGCAAGAAGAAGAAGTTAAACTATTTTTAGAAGAATTAAACCGTATGGAGTATGTAGAGGTAGTAGGGATGTTTACACATTACTCTACGGCAGATGAAATTGATAAATCGTATACGAATATGCAAACAAGTTTATTTGAGAAAGCTGTAAATACAGCAAATGAATTAGGGATGCAAATACCATACATTCATAGTTCAAATAGTGCAGGGTCAATGGAACTAAGCAATACATTTCAAAATATGGTTCGCGTTGGTATTGGAGTTTACGGCATGTATCCTTCGAAAGAAGTGGATCATACAGTCGTTTCCTTACAGCCTGCATTGTCATTAAAATCAAAAGTAGCTCATGTTAAACATGCGACGAAAAATCGTGGTGTTAGTTATGGAAATACGTATGTAACAACGGGTGAAGAATGGATTGCGACTGTGCCGATTGGTTATGCTGATGGCTATAATCGCCAGTTATCTAATAAAGGGTATGCATTAATTAATGGAGTTCGAGTGCCGGTTATTGGTCGTGTTTGTATGGATCAGCTTATGCTGGACGTTACAAAAGCGATGCCAGTACAAGTAGGGGACGATGTGGTATTTTACGGCAAACAAGGTGAAGAAGAAATTGCTGTAGAAGAAGTAGCGGATATGTTAGGCACAATTAATTATGAAGTTACATGTATGTTAGGCAGAAGAATTCCTCGTGTTTATAAAGAAAATAATGAAACGACTGCGGTTGTAAATATATTAAGAAAAAACTGAATCGATATGATTCAGTTTTTTCTTTACTTTTCGTAAATGAAAATTGGGCTATTGATGTTTTTTGAACAAGTCATAATAATTATGCTTCATTATAATTTCAAATCCACAATGTGTATATAACTGTAAAGCATTGTTATTTTTCGTTTCAACGTCTAATTCAATCGTTGAAACTCCTTCTGTAATGAGTGTATGTACCATATAACTTAGAATATCTTTACCATATCCTTTACCTTGATAAGAAGGATGGACTGCGAAGCCTGAAAGTGTAGTAGATCGCTCTTGGTGAGTAACTGTAATCGTTCCAATTGATTTTTCATTCATAAGAGCAACGTAAACTTGATGAGAAGGTGACTTCATCATTTTTTGTAACCATGTGGATGTATTTGCTACAGAATCCCCGAAAGCTTTACTAGAGATTTCTATGAGATCAGGAAGTAATTCTGAAGATGCGATGGAAAGTTTAATAGTATTCTTCGTTGTTTCTCGTTTTTTATTTGATTTACACGTCATATTATACTCGCTGTATAGATAAGGTAATTTCATTTGATTTGCAAATGCTTTCCCAGATGAGGAATCTCCATTAATGATGAGAAGAGCTTCGTCTATGTCTCTTTTTTGTATTTCGTTCATGGCAGTTTGTAAAAGGGCAGTGCCTATATGTTGTTTTCTATAGTTTGGGTGCACAAATCCTATTAACTCCAGTTTAGTCGGTCTTTCAAAGTCGTACATACTTAATGCACCAATTAATTGGGTATCATCAAAAAATAGAAAATCATTGATTTCTTTTTTATTACGAGCAGTTAAAAAGTTAACATGTAAATCTGATGAGTAATCAATTTGATCGTATTGTCCGCAAATATGAGCTAAATCTTTCATTTGCTGAATTTCGTTTGCTGTTAAAGATGTCTTTTTTTCAATGTTCATTTCATAATCCCTCGCAATCGTTTTTAAAAATAGGATGGGTAACTTAACCATTTCTTTAATTCCACACTACCTTGAACAGATAACAGTCGGTACAAATAACGATAAGGCTGTCTACATTCCTCAAGATGAGGAATAGGCATAATTGTTTCGTAACCACTTTTAAAGGCATGAGCCTCTTTTTCTGAAAGTACATATTCTAATCCGATAAAATCAAACTCTCGCGGGGCAACTGCATAAGCTTCTGTATCTACTAAACCAGTAATAGTTATACCATCTGATAAAAACTGAGTAGGATCCATATCAATTAAGACGAGTGTAGATTCCTTTGGGATTGGTAAGGTAGAAAGTTGTGACTCAAAAGTATGAAATGCGTTATATATGCTCTCGTTATCGAAATAAAACCTATTCACAAGTTCTTTACTCACTTTTAAAATGTGTGGCTGGAATTCCGCTAGTGGAACTTGGAGTGTACGTGACGGATTTCCTACGAAATGGGCTGTATACTTATGTATTTGTGCTAGTCCTTTTCCTAGGCTGAATAAAATAGAATCTGGTTGCCCAATAAAAGATTGAACTGTATTACCTACTAATTTTTCAGCCACAATGAATTCTCGGCCATCTAAAATATGTTTTTCTAAAATTTTTGGGATAGGAAGATTTGTATGTTTTTGCAGCAATGCATGTACCGTTTCTAAATGATGTACGTTCCTTGGATCAATTCCAAAGAGATTTTTGCATCCCCACCAAAAATCATTATTTGGCTCTTCATTCATTTTAGAAGAACGAACGATAACTTCTGCATCTGCTGTTTGAATGAGAAAAACGTCACTTGCATGATCTTCATAGCCTGGATGTAAAGCTCGGATGGATAGAATAGGTGAAGTGAATAGTTGTTGTAACATGAAATTCCCTCATTTTTTTCTGTAAATTCTATAAATTTATTATATAACAGAATATGTACCCCGTGGATCATGATAGGGACAATATAGAGCATCCATAAATTTATAGTGAGAAATCAGCATGGAAATTATATTTTTCTAGTTTTGTATGAATTATCAAAATAATGTTTTCGAATGATAAACGTGAAAAATGCTCGAATGTAAAGTTCGTATGATACGAGATATGAAAAGTAAAAGGGGAATGAAGTGTCTATTTATAAGGTTCTGTACTCGTAATAGTGCGGGCTTTAGACAATATTTCTCAATAATAAAATGAAGAGAAAGATAGGAAGAAGGAGAATAGATTCCTATATAATAGATTTAAATTAATTAACATGATTAAGTATTAATTAATGTGTGTTGAATCGAAAGGAGAGAATGGTATGGCGAACGTACTCGTAATAAATTTCCCTGGAGAAGGTCATATTAATCCGACGATAGCAGTTGTTAATGAGTTAATTCGACGTGGGGAAACAGTTGTATCATATTGTATTGAAGATTACAAAAACAAGGTTGAAGCAACAGGCGCTGAATTTCGATCATTTGAGAATTTTCTTTCGCAAATTAATATTATGGAACGAGTTAATGAGGGTGGTAGTCCTTTGACGATGCTGTCCCATATGATTGAAGCATCAGAACGTATTGTTACTAAAATTGTAGAAGAAACAAAAGGAGAAAAGTACGATTACTTAATATACGATAATCATTTTCCGGTTGGACGTATTATAGCGAATATTCTACAGTTGCGAAGCGTTTCTTCTTGTACAACCTTTGCTTTTAATCAGTACATTACTTTTAATGATGAGCAAGAATCGAGCCCAATAGATGAGACCAATCCATTATACCAATCTTGTGTAGTGGGAATGGAAAGATGGAAAGAGCAGTATGGAATGAAATGTAAAAGTTTGTATGATATTATGAATCATCCTGGCGATATTACGATTGTATACACTTCAAAAGAATATCAGCCACATTCGGATGTATTTGATGAATCGTATAAATTTGTCGGTCCATCAATTGCTACTCGAAAAGAAGTGAACAGTTTTCCTATTAAAGATTTAAAAGATGAAAAAGTGATTTTTATTTCTATGGGAACAGTTTTTAATGAACAACCTGCCCTGTATGAAAAATGTTTTGAAGCGTTTAAAGATGTAGAAGCGAAAGTCATATTAGTTGTTGGTAAGAAAATAAATATAAGTCAATTTGAAAATATTCCGAATAACTTTAAGTTGTATAATTATGTGCCGCAATTAGAAGTATTACAGTGTGCTGATGTATTCGTGACACATGGTGGTATGAACAGCTCGAGTGAAGCGCTATATTACGGTGTTCCGTTAGTTGTAATTCCGGTAACAGGAGATCAGCCTTTAGTTGCGAAACGAGTGACTGAAGTAGGGGCTGGAATAAGGCTTAATCGTAAAGAATTAACTTCTGAATTGTTACGTGAGACTGTAAAGGAAGTAATGGATGATGTAACGTTTAAGGAAAATAGTCGTAAAGTTGGAAAGTCACTTCGAAATAGTGGTGGGTATGAGAGAGCAGTTGATGAAATATTTAAAATGAAAATGAATTCATATTTAAAGCTTAAATAAAGTGAAACTTTAATCAGTGTGGACTTTGTTCATCTACAACTGATTGTTAGCTCACACGAATCGGGCGTTTTTGGGTAGCCGACTCTTTGTTTCAGCTTGAAATTTGAAACGGGAGTCTACTGCTCGCGAATAGCAGAATAAACGCTTAAAACACACTTATTGTAATATGTAAGTGTGTTTCTTCTATTAGGCTTTAAATCAATTACATAAAAATCACTGTAAAGGTGAAACTTCTGTGTATATAAACTGATATCTTTGTATTAGTAGTAAGATTACGTTAAAATAATACTAAGAAAATATATAAGTTTTGGGGGTAATGAATGAAGAGAGTATTTGAATACGTATTATTAACAATTGGCTCCATTATTGTAGCGGGTTCACTAGAGCTTATTTTAGCGCCTAATGGACTAGTAGATGGCGGGGTAACGGCTATTGCTATTATGGCAAATAAAGTTGCAGGATTACCGCTGTATGGCGTGTTTTTAGGACTTAATATTCCTATTTTACTATTTACTGCAAAAGTAATGGGGAAGAAGTTTTTTATACGTACATCGTATGCGAATGTTGTTACAACACTCGGATTGATTTATTTAAAACCATTTCCAGCGATTACAACTTCTGAACTATTAATTGTACTTTATGGTGGCGTACTGTTTGGAATTGGTGTAGGGATTGTAGTGAAAATGGGCGGAGCAATAGATGGCTCAGAAATGTTAGCAGTTTGGATGAACAAACACTTTAAGGTACCGATTAGCACATTTTTACTTGCTGTAAATGCAGTTATTTTCATTTTTGTGGCCATTTTATTTTCAATCGAACAAGCGATGTTCTCATTAGCAATTTTCTATATTGTTACGAAGATGATTGATTTCATATTAGATGGCATTAATCAAGGAAAGAGCGTCATGATTATTTCTGGTAAGAATAAAGAAATAGGCGATCTACTTATGAAAGAATTGCAATTATCCGTTACGTATCTACATGGAGAAGGTGGTTTTTTAGGAGAGCATAAGAGAATCATTTATTGTATTACAAACCGTTTCATTTATCCGAAAATGAAAGATCTCGTTCTCTCTGTAGATCCAACTGCTATAATTGAAGCTTCTTATTCAACAGAAACAACTGGTGTTAAGCGTCCGGGAAGGACCGCTCGATCAGGTGATTAACTAAAAGAAGATTGTCCAAAAAGCTATTTTGGACAATCTTCTTTTTTGTTTTGTTGAATTTTTATTGTATTACGAGTTAAACTCAGCGTTAGCAAATTCTCTTTTAACTAGGAAACCAAGCTTCATTCAATAAGTTTACTACCGTTTCAATTTTATTTTCGGGAATACTACCGAAACCGAGTAATACGTAAGATTCTTTGCGTAAATCATTTACAAAATCATAGGGAGAAAGTGGATATAACTTAATACTTTGTTTCTTAGCTGATTCAATAAGTTCTTGTTCATTCATATTGTTATGGGTACGTAGAACAATATGAAGACCTGATTGTTCACCAAGAATTTGAACATTAGTACCCATTTCTTTCACAATGAATTTTACTAATGTATGATGTTTTCTTTTATACAACGTACGACTGCGGTTAATATGACGTTCCCAATTTCCACTTTGTATAAAATTAGCGAAAGCAAGTTGTTGTGTAGTAGAGACTGTTTGTTTAAAAATACCTTGCAACGCTTCATACGTTTTTAAAAGATGCGGTGGTAAAACAACATATCCCATTCGTAAAGAAGGTAAAAAAGATTTTGAGAAAGTCCCCATATAAATAACACGTTCATTTGAGTCAAGACTTTGTAAAGACGGAATTGGTTTACCTGCGTAACGGAACTCCCCATCATAGTCATCTTCAATAATATATCCATCGCGATCATTGGCCCATTTTAACAATTCCAATCTTCTAGATAAAGGCATAATCATTCCAAGCGGAAATTGATGTGATGGCGTAACGTATGCGACATTGGAATTTGTATTGTATAAGTTAGAAATATGAATCCCTTTTTCGTCTAATGGAATGGGATGAATTTGTTGATTGCAGCTTTTAACAATTGCATGTATACGGTGAAATCCAGGGTTTTCAATGCCGTACTCTTTTGTAGGACCAAGCAGTTGAATTAGTAGCCAAAGAAGTGGCTGTGTTCCGGCACCAATCACAATTTGATCAGGTGAAGAATATACACCGCGCGCATGATATAAATATGTTGAAATATGTTCTCGAAGAACGAACTCACCTTGTGGGTCTTCTTTAGCAAATAACGCATTTTCGTACTTTAGTATTGCTTCTTGTAACGCTCTTTTCCAGTTTGTAATCGGAAAAGCAGTTTGATCAATAAGACCTTGGCTACAATCATATTCAAACGGATCTTCTATTAAATTGCTCTTTTCCTTTGCCATATTTAATTTTTTATTCGGGATAACGTCAATATCGACATTTGCAACAAAAATACCACGCTTCGGTTTACTTTCTACATAACCTTCAGCTAATAATTGTTGATAAGCTGATTCAACAGTAATGCGGCTAATATTAAGTTGTGACGCTAAGATTCTATGTGAGGGAAGACGTGTACCAACAGAAATAGTTCCCTGTATAATTTCATATTTTATAAATTCGTAAATTTGTAAGTAAATAGGTGTATTGCTTTCTAATTGCAATGGGATAGTAAAATCCATAGTAAGAACTCTCCTTTAAAACTGGCCTTATAAAAAATAATTAAACTGTCACTTAAGTGAAGGGCAGATACTCCCTATAATAATGATATAACATTTAGAAAATTATACAAATTGTTAGGGGAGAGTTCAAATGAATGTTAAAGAAGTAGTAACAGAAGCACAATTACATGAAGTATTACCTGTTTTACAGCAATTACGAACACAGCTTTCCGAAGAGGAAGCAGGCTTTTTATTTAGAAAAATGAAAGAAGAAAATTATAAACTATTTTCGTTACGTAATGAAGATGATGAAGTTGTTGGCCTTGCCGGTGTAGCAATTTGTACGAACTTTTATAATAAGAAGCACGTTTTCGTATATGACCTTGTAACAGCAGAAGCACATCGTTCAAAAGGATATGGGAATGTATTACTTTCTTATATAGAGAACTGGGGAAAGGAAAATGGATGTGAGTCTATCGACTTAACATCAGCGTTTCCTAGAATTGATGCTCATCGTTTTTATGAAAGGGAAGGGTATGATAAGGTAAGTTATTCTTTTTATAAAAAATTATAAAGAAAGATAGGTTCTATATGACATATTATAGAACCTATTTCATTTAGAAAGGTTTATAATTTATTTTGTATAAATAAAGAAAATGATTGGAGCGTTTATACTTGGAGAAAATAAAGAAACTATCTATCCCTAATAATGCTAGAGTTATCATAATATCTGATATTCATGGAGAATTGAACCTTTTAAAAGAATTACTACATAAAGTTAACTTTAAGAATGAAGATTATTTAATTATTAATGGAGACCTTTGTGAGAAAGGAAGCGATAGCATCGGCGTAGTAGACTATGTAATGGATCTTGTAGAGAGTAATTTAAATGTTCACGTTGTTGAAGGGAATTGTGAAGTTTTAGTTGATGCTCTTCTAAATGAAAATCCAGGTCTCATTAATTATTTATGTACGAGAAAGCATTCGATTTTTAATGAATGGTTAGAACAATTACATTTTTCTATTCAGGAAGATACTTCAATTCAGGAAGTGAAGGAAGTACTGTTAAGTCACTTTTCAAAAGAAATAAATTGGCTAAATAAGCTGCCAACAGCGATTGAAACAGAAGATTATATTTTTGTACATGCTGGACTGGAAGATAGAGTAGATTGGAAAGAAACAGCGCGCAAAAATGCGATAGCAATGCCAGAGTTTTTTAATAAATCGCATAGAGCTAATAAGTATGTAGTTGTTGGGCATTGGCCTGTTGTGAACTATTCTGAAGAAGCCCCGTCTAACAATCCAGTTATTGATAAGGAGAAAAAAATTATTGCAATTGACGGCGGGAATGCGATTAAAGAAGCAGGGCAATTAAACGCATTTATCATTCAGAGGAAACTAACAGGTGATACGTTTTCTTATACATATGTAGACTATTTTCCAATTTATGAAGCAACAGCAGAATTTAATGCTCATGCAACAATGCAGGGAGGGGTTACATATCCGTATTATTACATAGAGCCGGTGGAGAAGAGGCGAGATTACACAATATGCAAGCAAAAGGAAACGAATAAATTACTCAATGTGAAAAATGAATATATTAGGCAACGTGAGTCAGGTGAATACACAGTGAAAACCGATATTTCTTGTGCGCAAATAGGTGTTAGAAAAGGGGATATTGTTTCTCTCATTGATGGTAGCTGCGCAGGGTATGATTTAATTAAAAAAAATGGAGTAGAAGGCTGGATAGAGAAAGGGATTCTACTTGAGATAAATAAGAAGGAAAGTAAAATATTGAGCTGAAATAGGAGGGATGTAACCTCCTGTTTTTTATTAACTGCGTTACGGTCACATATATCATCTTTAGCTATTATGGAGGATTTATCTTCTGGCATTCCGTTTTGTAAATGTTTGTACGAAACTTTTCATTTATTTCGGATACTTCCATAGTTAATAACATATGAGTGAACAGAAGGAATTCTTTACAATGCTGAAAGTCATTTCGTTTAGCGGTATGATTCCGTTTCATATCTTCTTGGAATCGTTGATATATCTCTTGAACTTTTCCCAAAATAAATTCCTCCTGAAATATGGTGAGATTAAAGGTTAGAAGACTACTTTCTTCATAAATATTAAGTGCCAAATAACAAAATGAAACAATATATTATAGAGTTTTGTTTTGATTTTTCTGAAAAAATATTATAATTATATATGAAATAAAGAGGAATGTAGGAGGAAATTATGCAAAACGTTATAAAAAAGGGGAACAAAGTTACAATTCGTACAATTGAAGAATCAGATATAAAAACATTATGGAGCCTCGTATTTAAAGAAGAAAATCCAGAATGGAAGAAGTGGGACGCGCCATATTTCCCTTTCTCAATGCAAGAATACGCACCTTATAAAGAAAAGATGTTAATTCGTTTACAAGAAGAACCTCTATCAAATTTAATTATAGAAAATAACGGTCAAATTATAGGTACAGTCGGATTTTATTGGGAACATAAACCGACGCGTTGGTTGGAGATGGGAATTGTTATTTATGATCCAACATACTGGAATGGTGGCTACGGTACAGAAGCATTAACATTATATCGAGATTTATTATTTGAAAAGATGGAGATTGGTAGAGTAGGGCTCACGACGTGGTCTGGTAATGAACGAATGATGAAAGTAGCTGAGAAAATAGGAATGACTTTAGAAGGTAGAATGCGCAAATGCCGATATTATAACGGAATATACTATGATTCTATTCGAATGGGAATGATTCGTGAAGAATGGGAAGCAATATATGTAACGAAGGGGTGAGGACGCATGTACGCTATTATTGCAACATTTGATAGTGTGTTTACTAATAAGATTATAGAATTGCAAAATGAACTAACGAATATAATAGAGTCAAATCAATTAGCTGGAGTAGAACCGCATATCACACTTGCGGACTATAAGGAGTTAGATGTTAATTTATATACTAAGAAATTAGAGGAGTTTGTAGCTATTCAAGAGAAAATGGCTGCAGTGAATTTTTCTTCTGTTGGAACTTTTCCTACAAACGGAACGATTTTTCTAGCGCCGACTCTTACCGATGAATTGTTAACACTTCATCATTCTTATCATGATCATTTCCAAGCTTTTCATAATAATCCAAATTCATATTATGTACCGGGCAAATGGAT
The DNA here is from genome assembly GCF_051780025.1 of Bacillus cereus group sp. BceL062. Lineage (NCBI taxonomy): Bacteria > Bacillati > Bacillota > Bacilli > Caryophanales > Bacillaceae > Bacillus > Bacillus cereus group sp. BceL062. The sequence goes on from NZ_JBPWGY010000001.1 coordinate 199,464, forward strand.
TCCGCATTGTACGATAGCAAATCATTTGAACTCGACTCAGTTTTTAAGCGTAATGGAGTATATATATGGGAATTTTGATGTTAAAACAGCTTCGATTGAAAAGTTAAAATTAATTAAGGTAAATTATGAAAATGGTTCTGCCGTTTCTTCTAGTATAGTAGCAGAATATAATTTAAAGAGAATGGAGACATCGAGATGACATATGTAATTAGAGAGATGAAGCAAGAAGATATTCATGCTGTACAAACAGTAGCGAAAGTAGCTTGGCATGATACATATGAAGGCATTATTCCGAGAAAGATTCAAGACAGTTTTTTAGACGAGGCATATTCTGATGAAAAAATGAAATATCGTCTTAAAAATACACATTTATTCGTTGCGGAGGAAGAGGGAGAAGTAATAGGATTTGCTAATTTTTCACCAGTTAGATTGCAAAACGAAGCAGAATTAGGTGCGATTTATTTGTTACCAGATCAGCAAGGGAAAGGAATAGGAAGTGCTTTATTACAAAGAGGGATTAAGGCGTTAAAAGGGATCCGGAAACTGTACATACATGTAGAAGCAGCAAATGAAAAAGGTAAACGTTTTTATGAAGCGAAAGGTTTTGCTGAATTAGAGCAATTTGAAGAAGACTTTGAAGGACATTTGATGCAGACAGTAAGGATGGTTTTATACATATAAGGAGGACTAGAAGTGAAGATTTTTGATTTTAGTGAAAAAGCGGGAAAGCGCATATCAGTATTTCAATCTAATTTCATAATGTCGAAAATAGTAAACCACCAAGGGAATGTACATATCGGTGCTATGCATTTACAAGAGAATGGAATAATTGGATATCATGAAGCAGTTGTATCACAACTGCTTCTTATTATGGACGGAGAAGGATATGTGTGTGGGGCAGATAAAGAAAAAGTAAAGATAAGAGCTGGACAAGCTGTGTTTTGGGAGAAAGGAGAGTTTCATGAGACGAGTACAGAACATGGATTACTGGCAATTATTATGGAAGCGGAGAATCTTGAACAATCGATAGTAATGCCTATTAAGGATGGGGGTTGTGAAAAATGATAATAAAGGCGAATCAAGAAGATACAAGTAAAATATTAAAATATGCAGCCCAATCGCTTTTTGAAGGGACGAGAGGGAATTGCCAATTAAGTACAGAGGAAGCGATTGAAATTACAAAACCAATAGTAGAAAAGGGGGCATGTTATTTAGTCATTAAAGAAGAAAATAAAATATTAGGGTGGATATTAATAGGGGAAAATACCGACTATTTTTCTCGTGAAAAAATTGGATTTATATATGAGCTATACGTTTTTCCAGAGTATCGAGGGAGAGGAATATCACGAGAACTGATGGAGGCCGGTATTAAGGAATTGAAGGAGAAATATTCAGAAATTCGATTAAATGTATTTGCTGGGAATTTTGCGAAAGAGATGTACGAAGAACTTGGGTTTGTTGAAAGACAGGTAATTATGACTTTGAAGTGAGAAAAATTGCGAGGCTGTATTTCTTTTAATTAAAGAATTCCAATAGAGTTTTAATCAAACTTTTTAATGGAAAATTTACGCATTCATTTTAGGAAATCTGTTTTTCTATTGTTAAGAATAACATTTGTAGAATTTGTTTAATTGATTTCTATTTTAAAGTAATAGTAGTTTCTTAAAAAATAACGAAATTTATATTATACAATATATCGTTATTATAGTAAAAGATAAATTTTGGAAAAATATCATTTTTTTGTTTAGAAATTTTTAAATTATTGATATAATCAATTTGTAGAATTGATTATTGGTTAATTTTACTATTTTTAAATTTTAAGGGGGATTTAATAATGGCAGGGCAAATTCGTATGTCACCAGAGGAGCTTAAATCAAAAGCGACTCGATATGGACAAGGTGCAAATCAAATTGAGGACATTTTACGTCAGCTACAAAACTTACAAAATGAATTAAGAGGAGAATGGGAAGGTCGTGCTTTTGAAGGTTTTGACCAACAGTTCAATCAATTAAAACCAAAAGTACAAAACTTCGCACAGCTATTACAAGAAATTAATATGCAGCTTAATAAAACTGCAGAGGCTGTTGCTAGACATGACGAAGATCTTTCTCGTAATTTCGGTCTACAATAAGACAGATAAAAAGAAATATATAATTTAGCCATGCAACCATACGTTGTATGGCTAAATTACTTTAAAACTAGAGTAAGATACGAAGTCTTTCAATTAATAGACTTGCGGTCGCAGGAGTGATAAGTAGTGAAAAAGTTCAGATGGAGCATCTTGTTGTTTATTATTTTAGCTCTTGTACTATCAACAGGGGTCTCCTATTTAGCATTAAATCAAAATGTTAAGAAAGCTAATGAGAATACTACACCAAAAATGACAGTTGCGTTGGTAAATGAAGATCAGGGCACTGTATTTGAGGGCAATAAAATAGCGTTTGGAGATCAATTTGTTAAAAATGTAAATAAAAATACGAAACAAGAATGGTACGTAGTTAGTCGCGGAGTAGCAGAAAATGGTTTGAAAAATAATAATTACAACATGATGATTGTTATACCAAACGATTTTTCTAGGAAAGCAGTTGCGATTGATTCAGAACTACCAGAGAAATTAACGTTAAACTACAAAGTAAATGCAACTGGGAATAACGATTTGAAAGCTGAGGCTGAGAATACGGCGTCTACAATTTTAGAAGATTTCAATAAGCAAATCATCGACGTTTATTTTGCAAGTATTATCGGTAAGTTGCAAGGTGCACAAGATAATATAGGGAAAATAATTGAAAAAGGAAACGTTCAAACAACTATGTACAAAAAAGATGTACATAGTCCTTTAGCAAATTACACAAATCAATTTAAAACAGTGCAAGATTATACTGGGGTTTCTGTTAATAGTTTTAAAGGATTTCAGGATGTATTAAAAGGTTTCGGTCAAGTGTTAGATGAAGGGAATAAATCTAACAATACTTACTTAGAAGGGTTTAATAACTTCCAAAAAATGCAATCTGATAATAATCTGTTAGCGAATAATTTTACGAGTCAATTTAATCAATACATGAGTGAAATGAATACAGGCGATGTTTTAAAGCAGTTAGGTGCATTAGAATCTGCTAATAAAGTGATTACAAATCAATTTACGCTTTCAGAGAAAGAACCAAATATTTTAGCTGATGCTTCAGCAATTCAAAAACATTTAACAGATGTAAAAAAACAAGTGTCAGAATATGATACAGAACTGGCAGGGAAGTTAGAGAGCGATATTCAAGAGACGGTAATTAAAAAATTAAAGCAATCTATGTCGAACGATGGAAAGCAAGAGATCTTTATAAATACATTAATGAAACAACCAGACGCTCGAATAAAGAAACAAATCGAAAATTTAATTGTAAAATTACCTAGTTTAAACATGGAAGAAATCGTTCAAAGTGATTTGCCAGATACAACGAAATTACAAATGCAAAATGTAATTCAATTTACAAAAAAATATAATAAAGAAAATAATTTTTATTATGATTCTGTAAATAAAATATCTTTAGGAAACGCCATTAAAGAAGTGAAGGATAGTCTTTATAAGGATGGAACTACATTTAGTGATACTGCTAAAGTAATTAAAATGGAATCTCCGCAAATTTTGAAGATAAAGATTCCAGAAGAATTTGAACTAGATGGAAGTACAGGATTCTTACATATTGATGGTGAGGATCGTACAAGTGATTTTCTTCAAAGCGAAGCAGGAGAAATTACAATAGCTCCTCGTAATGAAGGGGATATAAAGATTAGCTTGCATGTGAAGTTAAAAGATCCAAACATCAATATAGATGTTTTCTCTCCTGTAATGTGGCAGTGGGAATTGAGTGGGACTCATAAAAAAGAAACTAGTCCTGAAAAAGAAAAACCTAACAAAGAAGATAAAGGAACACAAACGGAAAATAGCAAGGTGGAAAATGTGGTTCATAAATCACAGTATGGCATAATGCCGTTAGTACACAATGCTCAAACGCCTATTATTCAAAAAACAGAACAGAGTAATAATGGTGACAGTGTAAAGCCTGATGCAGGAGGAAAACCTGATGCAGGAGGAAAACCTGATGCAGGAGGAAAGCCTGATACAGGAGGAAAACCTGATGCAGGAGGAAATCCAGACACAGGAGGAAAACCTGATGCAGGAGGAAAACCTGATGCAGGAGGAAATCCAGACACAGGAGGAAAACCTGATACAGGAGGAAAACCTGATACAGGAGGAAAACCTGATACAGGAGGGAATCCAAACACAGGAGGAAATCCAGACACAGGAGGAAAACCTGATACAGGAGGAAATCCAGACACGGGAGGAAAACCTGACACGGGAGAGAAGCCAGACACTGGGACAGATAACGGTAGCAATTCAAAAGTTATTGAAAGTACGACAAATCAAGTTGTACATCAAAAAACAGAAAAATTAACAGATAATACATCTAATGTATTAATTAAAGAAGCAGTAGATACAGTTGAAAGTTATCAAAGTTTAATTAGTTTATACGAAATGTATTATGGGATTGATTTAAGAACGCAAGATGTAGGTCCTAAACTAGAAGAGGGAAGTTTAGATGCAATTGCAACTGAACAATCTTTGTACTACGTATTAAATAAACAAAGCTTAATTGATTTAATTTCAAACCTAGTTTCATCAGGTATTACGGCAGAAGTTAAGCAAGATATGACAGGTTTAAAGCAAAAAATAGACTCTTATCAACAATTCATTACGAGTGCGGATCAAAATTCAATGTTACTAGCAGAGAAATTAAATGTAACGACGCAACAAGCAACTAGTATGAATGAAAATTTAGGGGAATATTTAAAAGGTTTAGCGAAATGGCGTGAGAGTAGCTTAAAGCTAGTTGAAGAACAGCAAGTGCTAACAACAAATAATACTGGTGAGCAAACAGCTGTTTTATCGTTAGATTCTGGTATTAAATCATTAATGTCACAAAGTCAATCATTGGTCGAGAGTTCGAAGCATAGTTTAGCAACTTCAGACGATGTTTATAAAACATTTGATCAAATTAATGGACAAGCAAAAGAAATTCAAGACAGCGGAACGACAATTGTTTCAAAAGCTGATTCATTATTAAATGACTTTACGAAGAAAATGGACGATGATAAAACATTCTCCAAAAACTTTACTAAAATTTTGGCTAATAGCCGAATTGGTGATCGCCAAAATGAAATGTTATATCAATTTTTATCTAGTCCAGTTCAGAAACAAAATGATGGAGTCATTGTAGCTGGTAATGCTTTTACACCATATTTAATCGTATTAACTTGTTTTATTGTTGCGCTATTTACAGCATACGCAATTGCGAATCAAGAAAAGAAACGAACGCAATTAGATCATTTTGAAGAGAAATTCTCATTAATTGATATGAATGTACCAACTACAGTAGTAGCATTCGGTATATCAATTGTGGAAGGAATTAGTATAGGTATCATTTCTGGACGTCTTTTACAGTTTGGTCAGGATCAAAGTTTACTATGGATTGCGTTTATCACAATCATTATGATGGCGTTTGTATTGGTTTCAACATATTTATTGCGACAAATAAAAATGGTAGGGATGTTTATCCTATTAGTATTTTTAAGTATGTACCTATTTTTAACTGAAGCAGTTGGAAGTAAAGTAGATCAAATGTCATCAGTTGGAAAGGTACGTCAATTTTCACCACTTCAGTATATAGAAAGTTTTCTAAATGATTTTATTAGCGGTAAAGATACGGGGAAAGTTATTTTTATCGTATTGTTTGTAATTGCCATTATAGGGTTAGTTAGTAATCTATTTGTATGGCATAAGAAATGGGAGGAAAAAGAAGTAAATGATCAAACAATGGAGCATAGTGGCTAAGTTATCATTTCTCTCTATCCTTTTACTGTTTGTCGCGCTACCGATAAGGAGCGCGGCGGACAGTTATCTTGGTGATGATGGGAAGATTAAGTTTAAAGTAGATCGAATTGAAGAAAGCGACCAAGAAAAAAATAAAGAAGAACATAAGGAAACAGAATTAGATAAAGCATCAATTGAGTTATTTAGCAAAGACATAGAAGAAGAAATTCAGAAAAAGAAAAAGAAAGAACAAAAAGATATGGAAGCTTTACGAGATTCTCTTTTTATAAAACAAAAAGAAAATAATAGTGTGAAAGATATGAAAAATAGTTTGTTTAGCAGTGAATACGTTGTGAGAAAAAGTGCAGATGAAGTAGCGAGTAATGAAACAATGAACGAAAAGCCAATTGGTACAACAATCATATTATTATTTGGTGGTGGCATTGTACTTATTTGCATCGGTATTTATACGGTTCTTCGCAAAAGTTGGAGGTAAAGTAATGGCGATACAAACGCATATTAATGTAACGGTAGATTTTAGTAAATGGAATGGAAATACATATGATTTACGTATTCCGAATCATCAATCTATTAAATATTTATTGAAAAATTTATTAGATACGCTAAATGTGGATAATCATGAAGGTTCACATTTTGTAATTAAAGTAAAGAATAAGTCAATTGTTTTAACAGATAATGATCGTTTAATCGATCACCAAATAACAAATGGAGATATTTTACAAGTTTTATAAAAAAATTTTTTTACTTATATTTATTTGAAAATAAGTTATTACGGGTTATAAAGAAAAGGAGAAGAGGATAAACATGACGGAAAAAATAATTCAAATTGATGCAATGAACTATCAATTTCAAATAGAAAAAGAAAATTGGAAATTGGAGATGACCAAATCTCAAACACGTATAAAAGACTTCCGTCAATTCGATATAATTACGGGCGTATCATCTGAATTTGTACCATTAACAATAGAAGAAACGGATGATATGTTTACGTTTCTATATCAATTAGATAAAAAATTATATAAGTGGGACAATCTTAGCCGTTTTGGAAGAAATGAGAAATTAAGACTACTTCGAAATGTTGCGCAGTTTCGTAAATATTTAAATAAAAGAATCACGTTCTTTTTACATCCAGACAATATAGTTTTTAATGCTAATTTAATGCCAAGTATTATACATAGAGGAATTCGAGATATTGTTCCACCAACCCCGTTGTTAGAAGAGCAATTTTTAACACAATATAAGTGTCTAATTATCGCTTTATTCTCCCAAAAGCACAATTTTGATGATTTGTATGCTGGGTTACTAAAAGATGCAAAAGAAACAACATTTGAACAGACAGTTTCTCAAATGGAAAGTATAGATGCATTACTGCAATTTCTTGATGACAGCTTTGAGAAGGAACAAACAAAAACAGAAAAAAATATGCAGTTAGTACATAAAAAGAGCTACAAATCATTTAAATATTTAGCTTTTTCCTTCATAGCGGCGACAGTTGTTTTAGCTGCTCCTTTAATATATTTCACTTTTATAAAAATTCCTTATCAAAATAAATTATTAGAAGCAAATGCGAATTTTATAGCAACTGATTATGACAAAGTAATTACGCAATTAAATGAAGAAGAATTTGAATCATTACCAATTGCATCTAAATATGAGTTAGCATTTGCATACATTACAGCTGAAAAAATGCCTGAAAATCAAAAGAAGGCGGTTATGAAAAACATTAGTTTGAAAAGTGATGAAAAGTATTTACTTTATTGGATGTATAACGGAAAAGGTGATTTTGATAAATCATTAGATTTAGCTAAAACCCTTGATGATCCGCAGCTTATTATGTACGGCCTTCTTCAACAAATGGATGCGTTGAAAAATAATCCGGACTTGTCAGGAGAAGAGCGTGATCAAAAGAAAAAAACATATGAACAACAATTAGATGAATATGAAAAGAAATATGGCAATACATCCAGCGATAAAAATTTGTCGGACACAGAGAAAAAAGAGTAAGAAAGCACTTGATGAGACAGTTGAAAAGGAGCAGTGAACACGCATGGAGCAACTATTAGTATTGACTTATGGAGACAAAATATATAAGTGCACATTACATCCAACTGAGCAATCAATAGTGTCGATTGGAAAAGAGTGGACAAATGATATTACGAATCCAAGTTTAGAACAAGAAGTAGAGTTAAAGTGGAATAATGAAGTAAACGCTTGGATGATACAAAATCAATTAATAGAATTCAATAAGGAATTTGAGATTGGAAAAACGAAAGATGTGAGCTTGAAAATCTTTATATCTATTGTTGGCACAACTAAAGTGTTTGATATCGGAACAAAGCATTCTCTTACATTCAGTCAAAACAGTTATGATGATATTTCTATTACCGGTAGTAGTGTAGATATAATGCTATCTCGTGAAACGCTGCACGATTCATTTAAAGTGAACGTATACGACGGGGAAGTATTTCATAATTATACAAGGCTAAAAGATAGCGCTATGTTAGAAGCAGGAGACCAATTATATTTTGATGGCGTTTTAGTGGAGATAGGCAGTGAAGATATTCAAGTATTGTCTTCAGAAGATAAAGTGAAATCTACGTTACCTATTTTAGTAGAATCAGAAACGAATTATCAAAGTGGTTATCCAGACTATCATCGTTCACCACGTATTATTTACCGTGAACCAGAAGAGAAAATGACAATTGCAAAACCTTCAAGCATGCCGTCAAAACCGACTGAGCATTTGGCGAGAATTATTGCACCTGCCCTTGTCATGATTGTCGTAACAGTATTACTTGCTATCTTTATGAAATATGGAATGTTTATTATCGCATCCATTGCAATGACATTAGTAACGATCATTGTTTCTGTCACATCTTATATAAAAAATTTAAAGCAATATAAAATCGACATCGTTGAACGTGATAAAAGCTATAGAGAGTATATAAAACAAAAAACGAAAGATTTACATGCAGAAAGTGAAAAACAGCGTCATGCATTACATTATCATAATCCAAATGTTGAGGTTATACGTAATATGGCTGTTCAAGTAAATCCACGTATTTATGAAAAAACAATGCAACATCATGATTTCTTAACATTTAGCGTTGGTACAGGGCAAGCTAATACGAGTTTTGAAATTCAGTTTAATGAAGAAGAATTTAGTCAAACGAAAGATGAATTAATTGATATAGCACGTGAACTAAGACAACGTTATCTTTCATTGGAAGATGTACCAGTTGTAACAGATTTAATGAATGGACCAGTGGGTTATATTGGGCAACGCTCTTTAGTGTTAGAGCAATTACAATTATTAGTTGCACAAACGGCGCTATTCCATAGTTATTATGACTTGCAGTTTATTACTATTTTTCCTGAAGAAGAAAAAGAAAAATGGGATTGGATGCGCTGGTTACCTCATGGAAGTGTTCGCGATATAAATGTACGTGGATTTGTATATCATGATCGTAGTCGTGATCAAGTGTTAAATAGTTTATATCAAATATTGAAAGAACGAAAATTAAAACTAGACGAAAAGAGTTCAACTAATGAAAAAATGTATTTTGCACCGCACTATGTCGTTCTCATTACAGATGAAAAACTAATACTAGACCATGTTGTTATGGAATTCTTTAATGATGATCCGAGTCAATTAGGTGTATCACTTGTTTTCGTACAAGATGTTATGCAAAGTTTACCGGAACACGTGAAAACGGTAATAGATATAAGAGATGCAAAGCAAGGAAACATCATATTAGAACAAGGAGAGCTTGTTAACCGTCAATTTAAACTAAATCACGTACCGAAAGGTTTCAATTTAGAAGATGTTTCACGAGCGCTAGCACCGTTAAATCATTTGCAAAACTTAAAAAATAGTATTCCAGAAAGCGTAACATTTTTAGAAATGTACGGTGTTGAAAAAATAAAAGAACTGAATATCACAAAGCGCTGGGAGAAAAATGCAGCACATAAATCTTTAGCTGTGCCACTTGGATTACGTGGTAAAGAAGATATCGTAAACTTAAACTTACATGAAAAAGCTCACGGGCCACACGGCTTAATAGCAGGTACAACCGGTTCAGGTAAGTCGGAAATTATACAATCGTATATTTTATCTCTAGCAGTCAATTTCCATCCTTACGAAGTTGCCTTTTTACTAATTGACTATAAAGGTGGCGGTATGGCGAATTTATTTAAAAACTTACCGCATTTATTAGGAACAATTACAAACTTAGATGGAGCACAAAGTATGAGAGCGCTCGCATCAATTAAAGCCGAATTACAAAAAAGACAACGATTATTTGGAGAAAATGATGTCAACCATATTAATCAGTATCAAAAACTGTATAAAGAAGGCTTAGTAAGTGAACCAATGCCACATCTATTTTTAATTAGTGATGAATTCGCGGAATTGAAGTCAGAACAACCAGAATTTATGAAAGAGTTAGTTTCAACAGCTCGTATCGGTCGTTCGCTCGGAATTCATTTAATTTTAGCTACTCAAAAACCGAGTGGTGTTGTAGATGATCAAATTTGGAGTAACTCGAAATTCAAACTAGCACTAAAAGTTCAAAATACGTCGGATAGTAATGAAATTTTAAAAACACCAGATGCTGCTGAAATTACATTACCTGGACGTGCTTACTTACAAGTTGGGAATAATGAAATTTATGAACTATTCCAATCGGCTTGGAGCGGAGCAGACTATGTAGAAAACAAAGAGGATAAAGAACATTTAGACGCAACAATCTATGCAATAAATGATCTAGGACAATATGAAATATTAAGTGAAGATTTAAGTGGACTTGGTAGTAGTAAAGAAGTAATAAGCGTACCATCTGAACTGGATGCTGTTATTGACTACATTCATGATTACGCAGAAGTAAATGAAATTGAAGCGTTAGCTAGACCGTGGTTACCACCACTTCCAGAAAGCGTATATTTACAAGACTTACACGCTATTCAGTTCAAAGAAGCATGGACGAAAGAAAAGAAACCATTAAAAGCAACAGTTGGTCTACTAGATCAGCCTGAATTACAATCACAAACATCATTAACATTAGATATTAGTAAAGACGGACACGTAGCAGTCTTCTCAAGCCCAGGTTACGGAAAATCAACATTCTTACAATCAGTCATTATGGATGTAGCTCGTCAGCATAGTCCGGAGCATTTGCATGTGTATTTAGTGGACCTTGGAACAAATGGTCTTCTACCTTTAAAAGGATTACCTCATGTAGCGGATACGATTACAATTGACGAATCAGAAAAATGTTTAAAGTTTGTTGAAAGATTAACTCAAGAAATGAAAAATCGTAAACGACTATTAAGTGAATATGACGTTGCGAGTATTGAAATGTATGAAAAGGCAAGTGGGAAAGAAATACCACATATTATTATTGCAATCGATAATTATGATGCAGTAAAAGAAGCAAAATTCTATGAGAGCTTTGAAATGCTAATTATGCAAATTGTCCGAGATGGTGCTAGTTTAGGAATTCATACTTTAATAAGTGCAGGACGACAAAACGCACTTAGAATTCAATTGTACAATAATATTAAAATCCAAACTTGTCTATATATGATTGATCAGAGTGAAGTAGCTAGTATTGTAGGGAGATCTGATATAAAAGTGGAAGAAACAGCAGGAAGAGCGTTAATAAAATTAGAATCTCCTACATTATTCCAGGCTGCATTACCTACGAAAGCAGAAGATGAACTACAACAAATTCAATTATTACAACAAGAAGCAAATGATATGGATCGAGAATGGGATGGAGAACGTCCGAAGGCAATTCCAATGATGCCAGAAGTGATTGATATTGCTACGTATCGTAAAAATAAAGACGTTACAAAAGCTCTACAAGCAGGAAGAATTCCAATGGGGCTTGATTTTGCAAATGTAGAAGTTGTAGCTCATGATATTGCGGTGAATGATCATTTAATGATTTATAGTGTAGATGATAGTATGAGAAAACAAATTGTATCTAGCATCCTATCTCAATTGAATAAAGATTATTTTGAAGGTGTGACGTTAGTGGATACAGCAGAGTATAGTTTCGTTCAATATAAAGATAATGTGACGCATTACATTGTAGACGAAAATGAAATCAATATGCATGCGAAGTATTGGATGGAAGTAATTCGAGAACGAGCTCTTGAATTAGCGCAAGCAAGACAAGAAGGTAAAGAAATTCCTGCATTCACAAAACAACTCATTATCATGACAAATGTTGAAGAGTTTAGCAAATTTGTTTATTTAGAAATGGAGGATGCAGCAACTTTAATTGATCTATCTCGTACAGTAGGTATTTACTTTGTATTAGCAGGTCACCACGACTACATGGACCGAAATCGTGAATCTCTACCTATGAAAATGAGAAGTAAACTAACAGCAGCAATTATCGCAATGCCATTAAATGATCAAAGTATCTTCAACATAAAATATATAAGCAACGAAGCGCCATTAGGTAAAGATGAAGTGTATTACTACCAAAAAGGGAACATAATGAAACTAAAAATGCCTAGAGTAACTAACGAGGTGACAGTATGAAATTAAAGAAGAAAGCTAAGGTGATGATAGTCGTGTCAATAGTGGCAAGTTTATTAAGTGGATGTGGTTTTGGAGAGACAAAGATAGAGTATGAGAGATTAGTAAAGGCGTTGGATGAAGGGGACATGAAGACTGTTATGTCTGCGAGTAATGATGGGTATGCGTATGTGAAACAAAGAGGTATATATAGTACATATGAACAAAAGGAAGATGGAGAGCATAGAAAAACAATCTATCAAACTTCGGAAGGGATATATAATACGAAAGATAAAAGTTTATATGGAAGTACAACACAAGCGGTTACTTCAGCAGTAGACAGCAAAGATAATAAAAAAGAAGGTGTTTATCGTACCAATATTATGTATAAAAATGGACAGGTGAAAAGTCCGGATTCAAATCTGGATGTTTCATACGTAAACTTAATTGTTGATCGTTTAAAAGGAATAGGGAAACTAAAGATGAAGCCCGGAGATGATATAAAAAAGTTTGATCAACCTAGTACAGTTGGATATAAACTAAATGAATCAGAGTTTCAGAGTATTGTTAATGATAAGTTGAAAATACAATATGATGAATATGATGGTGGATCGATTGTACTGCATATAGATTCTAAAGATGGTTCAGAGCAGATATTGGAGGTAAGTATTGTAATAAATTATAAGAAGCGAAATGATGAAGGTAAGTTAGTAGAATATATATCACAAATACACACATATTTTGATAGTCAAAAAGGTAATAATCAAGATGCAAAAAAAAAATATATAGATTACAGAGCACAGGATAAAAATAATAAGTAATTAGGAGTGAGTAATATGAGTAAGGATGTGAAGCAAGATAAAGAAATAATAGAGGATATAGAGGTAAGAGAGATAAATTCTGATTGGGGGAAATTGGAGCTAGCTGGAAAGGATATTTATGACTTTAAAGCTGGTAAAGAACCGTATAACCAACTAAGTCAAAAAAATAAAAAGACATTACAGGATAAATTTAACGCAGATTTTATAGATGATAAAGTTGATGAAAATACAGGATTTGCTGCATACGCTTTTAAAGATAGGTCTACAGGAGAAATTGTAATAACATATGTAGGAACGGAAGATGCAACGGATGCAATAACAGATGGTGAAATTGGGGGACATAATATAACAGGTGCAAATAAAATAATGTTAGGTAATTTGGAACACGATTTTACAGTTAGACAGTATGATCAAGGAGAAGAATTTTATTTGAAGGTTAAACATGATAACCCTTCTGCCAAAATTAGTGTAACAGGGCATTCATTAGGTGGTGGTATAGCTAATACTGTATCGTTAAGACACCAAGAAGATAATATTGAAACATTAACATTAAATCCAGCGCCTGTATTAAACCGAGATGTTGATAAATTTGGTAATGGGTTTGATATGAAAAATGTTCGGAATATCATTAATCAGAATGATCCACTACATATTGGGATAAAGGCAGCAGACTTCACACTTCCGGGAAGAATGTATAAAATTCCGAATCAAGCAGGACACTCATATGCTTTTACAGTAAAGGATTATGATGAGAATGGACATCTAATATGGATTGATAAACTAGCAAGTGATAACGATACGGGGTGGGATATTATCCCAGGGTTTATGGAGTTTTCTCAATCTGCTGGGGCTATATACACAGGAACTATACATGATGTATTTCATAGAAAAGTTTCTATAGAAGAAGAAAAGGTAGCTGGAACTGCAATTAATTTGATACTAAATGCAACGCCAATTTCTAGTATTATAGGTGGAATATTAGGTTGCTCGGACATTGTACAAGGCAGCAAGGAGCTTGAAAAGCTAAGAGAAAAAGTTCAAGAAGGTTTTTCAAGATTAAATACAAAGTATGAAAGACTAAAATCTCAAATTACAGCAGAAGCAATCCAATTTAGTATAATGGTTACAGTTGAAATAAAAGGAGCGGTAGATATCGCTGTAGAATGGATTGAAACAACTTTAGCGAAATGTAAGGAAAAAGTTTTAGAAGTATTAGAGTCTGTATTTAATACTGCTATAAATTTTTTAGCTGGAAGTGTTGTAGTATATTTAGCTACAAGTGAAATTTTAGAAATTGCAAAAGAAGTTGCAGCTTCTTACGTGCAAGATTTACTAGATTTGTTTAAAGGAGATTTTGTAGTTGATACAAATGTAGCTGCAATTGTATCTGAACATATATTAAGTCATCGTCACTCATTGTTAAATCTCTTTATGAATGATAACAGTAGGGGGATAAACCGTTCTTTATTAGGTGAAATTGCTAGAGATGTGAAGGAGTTATCGAAAGATTTAAAGCAATTAAACGACGATGTTTCAGAAGCGGTATTTTCTATGTTTGCAAAAGATGAAGAATTAGGGGCAGTTTCATATTATTAAAACTCCAAGTTTATAAATTTAAAAGAGAGGGGAATGAAGGTGGATTTACATACAATAATGTCAAGAGTTCATAGTACATTTCCAGCTAGTGGTGGACGAGAACAAATTATAAACGTTGTAGTGCAATTGGAAAAAGCAGCTGCATCTTTAACAGGGGATATTAGAAGGTTAGAGAGTAGTATTGATAGTACATTACAAGGAAAAACACGTGAGGCATTTATTGATCGTATTCGTCAATTAGAGAAAAAAAGACAAAAAATAGAAGAGAAAATTAGCGTACTAAAAGGGACAGTGAATTAATATGAAAGACTATATGGATAAAGTATTACCTTTAGGAAGTGTTGTGAGATTGGGTCTTAAAGAAGAGGAAGATGTGGAGTATGTAATCACTACGAGAGGTTTATTACTTGATGAAAACACATTCTATGATTATGGCGGAGTGTTGCATCCAGTGGGTTTAACCGAAAAGACGTATAAATTATTTAACCACGCGGATATTGCAGAGGTTAAATTTGAAGGGTATCGAAATAAAATTGAAGGTCAATTCGCAGCTAAGTTTAAAATGTGGCGGAATGAGTTTGTTGAAAAAGTAATTGAAAAAAATAAAAAGCAACAACAAGCACAAGAGTTAGAAATAAAGGGGAAAAAATAAATTTAAAAGGAAATAAGCTTTCCTCTTCCAAAATGGAAAGAGGAAAGCTTATTTTGATTGAATAAGGGTGTCAGTATGAAGTTCAAGAAGAAAGCTAAGATGATGATAGTTCTGTCAATAGTATCAAGTTTATTAAGTGGATGTGGTTTTGGGGAGACGAAGATAGAGTATGAGAGATTAGTAAAGGCATTGGATGAAGGTGATATGAAGACGGTTATGTCTGCGAGTGATGATGGGTATGCTTATGTGAAAGAGAGAAGCATATATGGGATTTTTGAGGAAAAAGAAGACGGTACTCATAGTAAAACAATCTATCAAACAACAGAGGGGATTTATAATACGATTGAGAAAAAATTATTTGGAGAAACAACGGAGGAAATAGCTACAAATATTAAAAATGAAAAAGAAAAGGCGGATATTAGTAATTACAAAGAAGAAGAAATTTATCATACTAATATTATGTATGAAGGTGGGGAAGTGAAGACGGTAAAAACAGCATTTGATGTGTCCGCTGTTAAATTAATTATGGATCGCTTACAGGGAATAAAAGATTTAAAACCGTCAGAAGATACAAAAGGATTCGATGAACCGAATATTGTTAGTTATAGTCTAACAGAATCTCAGTTTCAACAAGTACTAAACGATAAATTAAAGTTAGAATATGATGAATTTATTGGTAGCTCAATTGGATTGCACTTTAATGCTATAAAAGATTCAAAGAAAGGATCTATGGGACTATTAGAAATAAGAATAGCTGTAAGTGTAAAGAAAGAAAATGTTTTAAAACAACAGCAAATATTTGTAAGCTTTAATGATAAAAAAAGTAATAATAAAATAAAAGAAGACTATTTGAACTATCAAAGACATTTTAATTATGTAGGTGATTAATGTGACCAAAAGATTAATTAATAAAATAATTATTATGATGGTAGTAATGATTCTATTAGGTGCGTGTAGTTTTGGTGAAAAAAAGATAGATTATGAGCCGTTTGTCAAAGCTTTGGATGAAGGGGATATGAGAAAGGCTATGTCTGCGAGTGATGATGGATATGCTTATGTGAAAGAGCGGATTGTTGATTTTACTATAGAAACAAATGGTGATGAAAACCATTATAATACGCTATATCAAACAACTGAAGGTATATATAATTTGAAAGAAAAATTGTTATATGGAATAACGTCTCAAAAAATAACAAGTAAAACAAAAGATATAAAGGATAGGCATAAGGATATTAATTATAAAGAAGAAGAAAAATATAATACCAACTTTATGTATAAAAACGGAAAAGTTCAAGGTTCGGATTCAAATTTAGATATTTCTCCTGTGAAATTGATATTTAATAGATTACAAGGTGTAGGGAATTTAAAACTGAAAGCAGATGGTAATAGAAAAAAATTTAATGAACCAAATTCAGTTGGATTTACTTTAACAGAAGCACAATTTCAAGAAATAATTAATGATAAATTAAAATTGCAATATAATAAATTTGAAAATGCATCAATTGTACTTAACTTTAACGATTCAATAGACAATGAAAAACACCCAATGCAAATAACAGAATTAACAATTTCAATTGAATATGAGAAGAAAAATGATGAAGGTAAAATGTTAACACATAGTCAGCAAATATATGTGTATTTTAGTAGTGAAAAAGATAATAATCAAGAAGCTACGAAAGAGTATGTAAATTGTAAAAAGAAATATGAAAATAATAAATGATTAAGTAAGTGAATGAAAGACCGAAAGTTGAGGAGGTTTTAGGTGATGCAATTACTTCTAATTGTATCATGATGGAATATTTATAGAGATTAGTGTGGTGAATGTTTAATAATTATTTCTAGTTGTATTGGAGAGAATTAGAGCATAAAAATGCAGCCCCAATTGCTAGACTATATGTAACAATTGGGGCCATTAATCTGTCTAAATTTAGCTTGAATACATTAACATATTTTAGTTAGAGTCATCGCTTCACAAGTAGTTTCTCCATCTTCTTCATAACGGTATGAAATTTTTGTATAATTTGCTTTTATTGCTAAGTGACAACTATTTCCGTATATAGAGTAGCTCTTATTATCGGTACATCGTCCACATTCCAATATCTTTAAACCCTAGTCGTTTATAAATACGTCCAGCTGCTGGATTGTTATAAAACAAACAAAGTGTTCGGCCTTCTTTCGTAAAGTCTTGAATCATTTTTTGCAATATAAGCGAAGCATATCCATTTCCGCGGTAGTTCGGATGCGTACATACGCCAACAACCATGGCAGATAATGAATTTTCAGCGGAAGTTGAGGCGGATGCGAAGCCTGATGAGGTTTTATCTATGAGTGACCACTCTTTTGGTTATTCGTTTAGGAAAATTATAGAGGTTACAGACTTGTGAGTCAATAACTATTCAGTTTGAACTTGTGAGGTAGTCCAGAAAGTTAGACTAATAGATTTACCTAGCTCGTTTGTGAATAACCAACAATAAAGCCCTTGAGTTAGGGTTCTCGAATTTAATGCTAATCAGTGATCTAGGTAGGTTCGGGGAGTTTTTTTTTGCAAATCATGAAGGTATGGAAAATATAGTTTATTGAGGTTGTTTATGTTATAGTGTTATAGGTAGATTTATTGATTTAAGGGGGTGTAACCATGACAGTGATATATGAAATGGATCGCAAATCAATTATTCAAGAAAAAAAGGATAGGTTAAAGTGGCAAATGAACAAAAGAAAGCGAACGGGTAGATTGGCTATGTTCGTTGCTTTTGTTTGTATTGTAGTTATTCCGGTAGCTTTATATATGTTCCCAGAAAATATTTTTCCATATGGGTCCCGTTCTTTTATCCCATTATATTCTTTTATTAGTGTTATTTATGGAATGGTATTTTTAGCATTTCCTATTCTAAGACCATCAACTGATTACATGACTGAATTACTAGAGTTAGAAAATGAATTAGATTTATTAGCTATCTCTGATTCTTCATTAGAGGAAAGATCCGAAAAACTCTTTAAACATCATCATCTTGAATTAAAAAGATATTATGATGAGAATCTTAAGCAAAGTTCATGGATATTTTTAGTTGGTATAGCATGTATAGTTATTGGATTTGCAATAATTGGGATAACTTTGTACTTCTTAATTGCTAATCTCTCTAATGAGCTAGAAAATAAAATAATTGTAGCTTCAGTAGGAGCTGTAGGAGCAATACTATCTAACTTTATTGCTGTAATTTACTTAAAAATGCATTCCGAGGCAGTAAAAGCCTTAACGGAGTTTCATAATCGATTTGTAAACACTCATCATTTCTACTTTAGTAACTTCTTACTATCTAAGATTCAGAATGAGGATAAGAGAGAAGACGCACTTGTTGATCTGGCTTTGAAGATTAATGGTATTTCTCCAAAGGCTCCGGCTCAGGGGGAAGAAAATAAATAGGTATTAGCTAAACACTGTTTGAATCTAAGCAGTGTTTTTTCTATGGAGTTAGTGCCTTAGTAAGTAGTTGATACTCTGTTGATAAGCTGGGGAGGTAAGGCTCTTAAGCTATATTGTTAACGCAATAATTTGATTATAAGTAATTATGAGGGAGAAGCTTAGAGGGGGTTTTCATGAAATTTCATTAACATACCTGGAATATTGGTATAAACTAGTAATAAGTAAGGAGGAGAAACATGGCTATTGAAATTGATCTGTTTGAATTTCCGACTAAAGAAGAGATGCTACCACTACTACAAGAAAGCCCACTTTACAATTATAAAATCCAGAGTGATTCATTTAATTGGACTAACAAAGAACTTTTTTGGTTTGATAAATTAGACCATCAGATTTTTACAATTGAGCTTGCTAGCTCGTTAAACAAAAGAATCTTTCAGTTAAACTTGGGTTATGCATATCTTTTATATTATTCGAATCGAGGTATTTCAGATGGAGAATATCTATTCCTAAATAACCTTACGGATGAAGATTGGACAAATAAGATACACTTTGATCAGAATATTGATAGCGTATTTCAAAAAGCTTTCACTGCTTTAGATTTGTTAGCTCATTTGTTATTTGCATGCTTTGGATTGAAAACTGAGAGGGAAAAGGAGAGAAAGCTTATAAGAATTAATAAAAGCTTTCACAATGCAATGTCTCAGATTAAGTTTATAGATAGAGAATTATATAATAAGTTAGAGGGAATTAGAGGAGCGAGAGAATTCCGAGAAGCCTCGAAAGTGAGGAATGATATAGTACATAATCAACCACCGTATGAGAAGTGGAATCAAAAAGTAAAACACTCAAATGGAACTGAATCAATGGTAACTAAATATACGCCATCTAAAAGGTTACTAGAAATTGCGCAAGGTTTACTTAAATGTATAAAACGAATATTTATAATAATTGAGGATAATTTGAATAAGAAAATAGCTTGCTCATAAAGAACAGTTACATTGTTTTACCTTAGTAGAAACCTATTAACCATTGAATTAGCAAATTAGACTGCTATATAGGTTGATACTCTATAGTATTGCTCCACAGTAGGTAATTACGAGGCAAATACTGAGAGGGGAGGATGCTTAGATTGTCTACGTAATTACCTTGAGAGGTAAAACCCCCACCTCGAGGGGGTCACTTTTCAGTACATCAACATAGGAACTTTAAAGTTATAAAAACATAACTATTCAGTTGTACCTGAGAATGCAAACTTTCCTTAGATTATACCCTGCTAGGTACTGCTCCAATTGTGTTACCTCGTCAAACCTATAGCTAACAGTGATTGCATAAGTATTGCTGGATAGAAATAGCTTAGTAGAAACACTTGCAAGGTTACAAACTGTATATTAGCTGTTCGAAAATTCACCTTTATACGCTAACTTATACAGTAATACCTATACGGTATTTTATGCAGCAGCTACTTGTGAGATAGACTACGTAGTTATACCAATGTATCCCAGCTCATTAGATACCCTCTACTTACTATCAATTAGTTTACATAATTAATGCTATAGGAAGTAATCGTTTAGGTTACATCTATGAGGCAGCAACTATAGAACTGAACTCTTAAACCATCCTCTGAGCTACACATAGAGAGGTGATACTGGGCTAGTCTTACCCCGTAAGTCCTTTGTTTATTCTTGCTTACGATACTGTACTCGCAGAGATAGCTTCTATATAGACAGCCTCTCGTAGGCTCTATATTGTCCTGTATGAGTAGGGAGCTATATGGCTAGTGCTATTATCTCTATATGTATACCACTACGTCGGTTAGTAACTACTGTGCTGTTCCTATCGAGCAGGGCATATAGTATCCGTTCTCACTGTGTATGCCTTAGTGATGGCTGTATTAGTGTATGCCATGTGTATTACTCGTTAGTATACTACATAGTGTGTGCTATGAGAGGGGTGTATTGTTTCCCTGAGTAGCTGTGCCTCCTCGGGTATAGCCAAGCAGTATTTAGACTCCTTAGGTACTTACCTCGGTAGGGGTACCTTACTTTTATAACCATAGGGGTAGGTACGCACGTACGCATGTAGCCATCCAGAGAAAATATACATACAGAAAATCAGCTCCCAGTTAGTTGCCAGTGAGCCAGCCGCCCTAGGGTTTTCCCTAGTACATTATGTACCAATCAGTTTCCACCACCTCCTCAGGTTTTCTAAAAAGTTTTCTCCCGACATCGAGCCTTCTCACTAGCGCACTATCTACAAGGACATATATTCTGAGTATTACTTAGGTATTACTTTTTTTAGTATTAATGGATATTATTGTATTTTAGGTAGGGGTGACATATAATTAAAATAAACGAAGGGGGAATATTCATGAGTAACGTAAAAATAACTAATGAGGTAATCAGTCTGAAAGATAAGCGTGATAGTTTAGTTGACAAGGTGGAGGTACTTAGCAAAGTAAAAGAATTATTGTTACCACCCGAGTTGGAAATGGCTACTCTTCAACAGGTTGCAGATTTTTACGATGTATCAAATAAAGAGATAATTAATCTACTTGAATCTCACAAGGATGAAATTGTTTCAGATGGGTGCATGCTCATGAAGGGAAACAAGATAAGCTCCTTCTTTCCAGAAAGTAAAAGAAGAGGATCATATACGGTAACATCGAGAAATGGAGAGAAGTATACATACTCTAACAACGAGAGCAGATTATTTCCTAAGAGAGCTATCCTCAGAGTAGGAATGCTATTACGTGACTCTGAAGTTGCCAAAAAGGTTCGTGCTCGGCTATTGAATACTGAAGAGAGCGCAGCACAATTATATGTAAATGGATTAGTACTGTGTGGATTATCGTGGAGTTGCCTACTAATGAAGCCATTTACTAATCAAGAACAGGTCAGACAAGGGGTATAGTTATTGCACTTAAGGTTACACTTGTATAGCGTATCTCAAGGGTAGTTTTAAGAGCGTTCCCTGTAAGAACGTGTAATAAAGGAGTAGACCTCTTCAGTCTAACTCCTTATATCTAACTATCTATAAAGTAATTATTCTTTATCGTGTTTGTTCCACATGTCCAACTTGCCATCTTCGAATCTCAGCATAGCAAAATCTATATTGCCTTCACCTTTGTAGATTATGGTTTCTATATAGCCCTCCTTTTTGTAGAGTTCACCTACACCGCCAATCAACTGAGCTACCTCCTCACGAGTCATATCATCTTCAAGGGCTTCAAACTCTCCCTCATTTATGTACCCCTGAGATGGCTTGTAGTCCTCAAATGGTGCCTTCGTAGTAATTTCTTCTTCCTGTGAGCAGGCAGTTAATAAGCCGATACTTATAAATAAGGCTCCTAATCCAAAGTGTTTAACCATATAAAATCCCCCTGGGTTTATTCTATTCGTTCTCATAGTTGTCCTATCAATATCACTTATTGGACGTACTCTATAAGTTCTTTACAAGACCAGCTTTAACAGTGAAGATCAACGATCTCCCTTTAAAATAATTCCAACAGATTATTTATACAGCGTTCTCTATTAGTTTTCCATCTCATTAGAGCACTATTGCTATTAAACTAATGAGTTTAGATCTGATAGTTAACCAATCAGAATAACTCCTGGAGAAAGAAAAAAGAACTCTAGAGATCAATCTATAGATTAACTAATTAGAATAACCTATAGTCATAGCTCAGTAAGAAAAAAATAAAGGGCTACTGAGGAGGCCTAAAGAGAAGTACTAACTGGTAAACCAGTAGTTATAACTCTTTAGTTATTCTAATTAGTTATCCTTCTCTAGGTTTTAGGTATTTAAATATTTAAATATTTAAAAACAAAGGACTATATGAGATAGCCTAGTTAGTAATACCTTAGAGTATTTCTAATTAGATCCTTCTCTGTAGTCCTTTAATTATTTAAGAACTTAAAACAAGAACTATAGGAGCTGGGAACTAATTAGTTATTCTCTAGAGTAAGGTCTATAAAGATTTACCTTCTCTGTACAGAGATAGACAAGCCTTTATAGTATTACCCCTAGAGTATCTACCTCTAGTAGTCCTTTTAAATATTTAAATCTTTACTAACAGGTATTCTAATTAGTTTTCTCTGTATATCTTTGCCTCTCTAGGTTCTTCTCTATAGGTTAGCCTTTAGAGTATATTTGCATAGAGCTAGATGAACTAGTCCGACTTCTAGGTAAACCTAGTGGTACCAATGGTTGTAGCTGTTTATAGGTAGCGAAAATAGCACCGGAGTGACAGAAAAGGCACAACTTTAGGAGGGGTTTCTGAGGAGGGTGCAGGGAATGAATTGCTATATAAAGATAGTAACTATCGAGGTGATCTACCAGAAGGACAAGCGTGATAGTTTAATTGGACGAGTGGGAGTGCTAGGGAGAGTTAATCGTTCATTGTTGTTACCTGAGGAGGGTAGCTCTTTTGTTCGTTCTCAAGAGGTATATCTTGTGTCTTATTTTGAAACGTAATTCAATAGGAGGAGTTAACCTTTTGAGATGAGATATTGTCTGGCTAGTACTACTATATATATGAAGCAATTAATGAGGGGACTACCCCATAGTAGTACTACTTTATATATGAAGCAATTAATGAGGGTTGTTGCTTTTAGTTCATTCTCCCCCTTGAGTGAGCTAGAAGGAGTAACATTTGTACCTCCTATACAAGTTCTCCAAACCATAGTGGCAAGTTCATTATCATCTCTCCAGGTGATTAATATTCCAGCTGAGTTTATCTTGGCTGGCTCCTTTTTTACTATGGTTATATCAATACCGATATAACAACTAAAGAGTTACCCTATACAGATAACACGAAGAGGAGGAACTACAATGTATCAAGTTGACTTAGAAAGCCTAACAAGACGCCACGATATTTCGCTTACTGAGTTAGCAGAACTATCAGGGATTAGACAGCCTAACCTATCTCGGATTAAACGGAGAAGGAAAGCTAGTCTAGGTAGCATCATGAGAATTGCTAAGGCGTTAAACATTGAGGATCTAAACGAGATAGTAAAGACTCAAGAGTAACAAAGGAGCCAGTACAAATAAGATAAACAGGGAGAGGATGATAATGAGAAAGGAATACACAGTGAGAATGCTAAAGAGAGAGCTTGATAACAAGCTAGAGCTGATGAAGTTGGACTACGAGTCGAAACTAAGGGATATGAAAGTGGAGCAACACTTACAAGTAATGAAGACTAGGGAGGTGGCACGATGAAGCGATACCTAAACTACATCATCCTGTGGAGAAGGTAAACAAGATGAGCATATCCGACTCATAAAGGATACTTACAGACAAGTATATGACTCAGGTATTACTTACCTAATTAGTATCGACTGTACAGAAGTAAGCGAGGGAGAATATACACTGTTAAGACAAAAATATATGGAGGTGATCTAATGGATAAGCAATGGAGTGACTACCTAGACTGGCGTACTCAGAGAGGTTACATGGGACTTTCTACAGAGGAGCAATACAATGAGTTCTTAACTGAGGTAGGAGAGTCCGCAGAGAATGAGAAGCTATCTAGAATCGAAGTTAAGGGACTTGAGGAACTGTTTGAGGACGTAACTGTCAAGGAGAACGTACAAGTAACGTTTGATGCTATTAAGATGATCGCTACAGTAGGTGGAGAGATCACTTACACTGACATGGCAAATCTAACGGGATACAACTTGAGAACGGTAAAACGCCACGTAGAAGAGTTGGTCTCGAAGGGTTACCTCCATATCAAACGAGGGGCACATGTTAACTCGTACTACATTGGCAATGATATGAGAGCGACCAACAAGCCTAAGAAAAATGTCCGTTTCGTAGAGACGTTCGAGTATGCTAACGGGATTGAGGACGTTACTAAAGGGGTTACTATCAAGGATGGTATTGGTGAAATCCACGTAACAGTGTATAACATTGAGGAGATGCTGGAGAGAACTTCTCAGTTTATGAGAGAGGTAGGCTGTCTTTATCAACATGGTAATGATGTGAAAAAGGTGAGCTAGTAAACAACTAAAAGGGAGAGATGGAGAGAATGACAAATAACTTACAGGTATTCGACAATGGATTAGGTGAACTAAGAGTTACCGAGAAGGATAACCAAGTGTGGTTCGTAGCTAAGGATGTATGTGACGTATTAGAAATCCAAAACACATCAGATGCACTAAAAAGACTAGATGAGGACGAACGGGCTAGTTTCAATCTAGGTCGTCAAGGTAACGCTAATGTAATCAACGAGAGCGGACTCTATAGCTTAATCTTAGCTAGCCGTAAACCTCAAGCGAAAGCCTTCAAAAAGTGGATTACATCAGAGGTACTACCGAGTATCCGTAGAGACGGTGGCTACATGGTTACACACGAGGAAGAGTCAGAGGAGGATCTAATGGCTAGAGCGCTTATCTTAGCTCAGAAGACACTACAGAGGAAGACTGAGAAGTTGAAGCAAGTAGAGCGACAACTAATCGAACAGGCTCCTGCTATCGAGTACCACGACAAAGTGTTGTCTATTGAGGGCTACGCTACAGTGACAGATACAGCGAAGGCACTCGGTATCAGATCCGCTCAGATGCTCAACAAGATGTTGCTACAGAAGAAGATAGTCTTCATGAGTAAGAAAGGTGACTACTTGCACACTGCCAAGTACAACTACATGAGGGAACAAGGAATGATTAACTACAAGGCACTCGAAAAGAAACGACTACAATTGCTTATCAGCGAGACAGGAAAGAAAGAGATAGCTAAACTACTAGGTATCATCGAGCAGTAACCCCTACCCAATTGCTTCGCTAGGCTCACCCACCCCGAGCCGACTTTATATAATTCCCAAACTAAACCATAACCCAAAGGAGAGATTATTATGATGAACTCATTAAGAAACTTATTCGCAGGTAACACAAAGGTAAAAACTATCGAGGCAGCACAGAAGGAAATCGATAAGTTACAAGTTCAAGAGAAGGAACTACAAGGTCAACTATCAGAGGCACAAGCAGGACACGCTAAAGTAGGACAAGCGTTACTAATCGTGGAAGCTAGCTTGATTATTGACGAGACAGATAAGACTGCCTTAGCTTCTCAAAAGAAGGCACAAGCTAAGTTAGAAACACTTGCTAAACAGATCGAGTCTACACAAGGGAAGCTATCAGAGGTTAGTTCTAAGAAGCAAGCAGCAGTGCAAGAAATGTATCGCTCTTGTGGTGAAGTAGCTCGTAAGCGTAACATTAAAATCGAACGAGACAGATATGTTGCTTGGGGATTCAACAGAGCGTTTAATATTGAGGATTACACATTCCAGTTAGCTGTAGAGAATGAACGACATATGGATTTAGGTATGGAATACGGACTAGGTTCACTCGAAGAGAGAGACCCACAAAGCCCTAACTGGATTGCTCCTCATACTGAAGATTGGAATTTCCTTGCTAAGTTAGGGCAAGAGGATCTTGCTGAGGGGGAAGCTCAAGCGATGGCAATCCGTAAAGAAATACAGGAAGCTATCAAGGGAGTATTTGATAAGCATGACATTAAGCTCCAAGCACAAACATTAAACAACCTATCTCGTATCTAATCAAGAAGGATAACCAAATAGAGTTGAATACTTGGGTTACTTGCTTGCTGAAGCTCATAGAGGTGGAGAGCGGTAACCCAGTAGATTGACTCCACCAGACATCTATATGAAGGCTAGACAGTCACCGCTCAGAGGGTGGCTTTTACTATAACAACTGAATCGAAGGAGGTACACATGAAGATACAACAGTTTAAAGAGAGTGGCCAACTAGTAGAGTCCTTTTCGGCGGACTCACAGGGCGACCTAATCAAAGACGCAGAGTTATTCTCCACAGGTACACACAGAGGTAGGAACTACACAGAGTCAGACTTACGGGCGCTTGCTGAATCATTTAACCACGAGGAGATCGTACCAGTCCAACTAGACCATTCAACCTCTGTCAGGGACACCGTGGGTTTCCTGGAGAGTGTAACTGTCAAAGGCAACAAGCTAATGGGAAAACTAAGAATCGTAGAGGAAGACATCAAGAAGAGAGTAGCTAACAAGCTAGCTAAAAAGGTTTCAATCTCCTTTTACACCGACTCCATAGGTAACCCTACAAGACTACGAGAGGTATCGATTGTAGCATTCCCCCAATTGAAAGGCGCTCTGATGTTCAACGAGCAGGCAACATTATCCCCACGTAAGCAAGAACTCTACAAGAAGGCTATCGAGTTTCAACGTAAGATGCAACAACGAGCTACAATGCTAGTTCAAGTGGAAAAGAATAAGATCAAACTAGAGCAGGCTAGACAAGATGAAGAGTACTATCAGTCCTACATGGAGTCAATCAATGGTAAGCAACCAGCTATCAAGATGACTACAGAAGACGACAAGTACTACAAAGAGTACATGTCTAGCTTAGGCTTAGGACACAGGAGGTTGTAATATGGGTAGATTGCCTTCGCAACTTAAACCTCTTCCAGAAGGACTGAGGGAGTATACCAATGAGATAAGAGACAGGCTCATGAGTGGTGACCTCAACAGAGAATCTGAGGAGATGGCAGCTATCAAGGAGAAGTTACGGAAGGAAGTGAGTATCTGTGGAGCAATCATGAAGAACAAGGTATGTACTACTAAGCCATCTAATGAGATTAATCTCCGTTGTAACTGGCATGGAGGGAAATCTACGGGAGCTAAAACTGAGGAGGGAAAGAAGAAGATGAAAGAAAACTTAGCTAAAGGACGAGCACCTATTCATGGATTGTACCAAAAGGATTTCCTAGCCAACTTAACCGAGGACGAAAAGAACTGGTATAGCGACAACTTAGAGTGGTACAAGGAGAATTACGACTTAGACCCACTAGACATTACCAAGTTAGACCTAGCTCTCATTAACTTCATTAAGAGCTGGAGAAAGAATGGTACATCTATGAAGTATGCGGTTAACGAGAAAGTTAGTATGGTTGACTTTGAGAATAGGGCTGTCAAACTGTTAGACGATTTAGGGTTATCTCGTAAGTTCCGTAAGTCTAAGGAGAATGCTGGTAATCCATCTAACGTAAATATCTACAATCAGTTGTTTGATAATTAATAACTAGTGAGGACGACAACTCTCTAGCCTACTTTGCAGGTAGGCTATTTGGTGCGTTCTCATAACTGAAAGGATGTGAAACTAAATGGCTTCAGTTATAGATATTATGATACAAGCTCAAGACAGAGCTAGTAATACTTTCAGGAACACCTCAACAGAGGCTAGAAAGATGCAAGCTATCATAGGGGGTATCACGATAGGCGCTTCTGCAATGACTCCAGCTCTGTTAGGCGGACTCGGCGCAGTCGCTTCCCTGTTCGGTACTGCTGGGGTAGCTGCCGCAGGGTTCGGAGCACTGGCATATACCACGATAGGAAAGACTGTGGAGACCGCCAAACAACTGGAAGAAGCCCAGCTCAAGGCTAATGCAGCTTTGATCGCTGGGGACACTAAAGGATACGCTAAGCAGATGGCCCTCGTGCAGGCTATCATGGAAGACCTAACTGAGGAGGAAAAGAAAGCTGTAGTAGCTATGAACCAACTTAGTGATGCTTGGCGAGATATGGAAAACAAGATGGCTCCTACTACGTTAAGCCTCGTGGCTAACTCCACAGATTTCCTCCGTTTGACTATGACTAAATTGTTCCCTGCCTTCCAAGGAGTCGGACAGTCCTTCTCTAATATGATTGGCAAAATGAATGAAGGAATTACTCAAGGTAAAGCTGATAAGTTCTTCGAGCATATGAACACATTTGCAGTACCTATGTTTGAAAAGGTAATGATATCAGCAGGTAACATCCTTAAAGGATTAGGGGATATCATGATAGCCTTCACTCCACTAGGGATGCAGCTAGGGGATGGAATGGTTAGTTTGACTGATAAGTTCGCCAAGTGGGCTGCTGGTCTACAGAGTAATCCAGCTTTTCAGAACTTCGTTAAGCAAGTACAAGAAAGTACACCTGTCATTATGAATCTAATCGGACAATTAGTGTTAACTCTGTGGGATATTGTCCAAGCGTTATATCCTGTATCGTTGCAAGTCTTACAATTAACAGCAGACTTCTTACAGTGGGCGAGAGAGTCGGGTGCTTTAGATACCGTCTTAGGTCTTGTATCGGCAGCTATCAAGCTCGTAGCAGATAACGCTAATTGGTTAATACCTATAATAGCAGCAGCGTGGGTAGGTTTTAAAGCGTTCATGGGGGTTTCCGCTCTCGTAGGGATAATCAGTAGTGTAGTAGGTTCACTGAAAAACTTAATTACGTTCCTTAAGAACTCTCAAGCAGTTTTAACTTTATGTAGAACCGCAATGTTACTATTCAACGCTGCTCTGTGGGCTAACCCAATAACTTGGATAGTTGCTCTCATTGTAGGGTTAATCGCTGCAGGTGTCCTGCTCTATAAAAACTGGGATGAGGTTGTTAAGTTCTGCAAGCAGATGTGGGATGTGATGAAAAAACAGTGGGACGACGGAAAAGCTAAGATCATCAAAGCCTACGGCGAGATGGTTGACGGGGCTAAAAAATGGTGGGCTGAAACTAAGCAGAGTTGGAACCAAACAGTTGAGGACGCCAAAGCTAAAGCTCAGGAGATGAAAGACAAAGTAACTCAAAAATACGAGGAACTTAAGAGGGAAGCTGTACAGAAAATTGTAAGTTTAGTAATTGACGCAGCTCAGAAGTGGGAGCAAATGAAGACGGATGCTTCCAACAAGGCTGAAGAAATGAAAAATAAAGCTATCCAGAAATACGAGCAGATGAAAACGGATGCAGTTAACAAGCTTAACCAGATGGTAAATGACACTAAACAGAAGTTTAACGATATGGTTAGAGTTGCGGAGGATAAAGTTAGCTCGATGGGAAGAGCCGCTGTCAATATGATGAATGGATTCAAAGAAGGAATAGCTAACGGGTTTAACGATGCGGTGTACAAAGTTAGCAGCGGAATCCAAAGTATGGTGAGCCAGTTCACTGGGTTCTTTAGAACTTTCTACAACTCAGGTAAAGGTCTGCTTGGTTCATTCGTAAGTGGTATCACATCAGGCTTCGGAGACGCTGTATCAGCGGTCTCTAGAGGTATGTCTAACATCCGAGCTTACTTACCGTTTTCTCCTGCGAAGAAAGGTCCTCTATCAGACTTAGACAAGTCAGGTGAAGCATTCTTTCCTACTTGGTACAACGCAGCACTAACTCAGGTAGGTGCTATGGAGAGATCTATGGGTAGAGCCTTCGGAGGAGTTGCTAATCAAGCTGATGTTGCCTTAGCGGGTACAGGTTTAGAGGCGTTCACTGGAGGACGTAGCAAAATAGTAGTAGTGCATATCCACAAAGGCGAGGTAGATATCAATGGAGAGGACTTGAAAGCTAGTATCAACCAAGTATCTCGTGAGGTAGCTGATACTGCACAGACTGGATCAAGATTCGACTATGGAGGCCTTCAGCAGTCAATCAGAAAGTTTTAAGGTACACCCTACAGGATAACTAATGAGGTAGCTCGTTCTACCTCTAGGTTGCCTAGTGGAATAAACGAAGGGGAGAGACGGACGATGGTAAAGTATTTCACAGTAGCGGTAGCTTACAAGCATAATGAAGAACAATTCGAGGTTAACCACTACTTTAAAACTGAGGATGATATCCAGTTAGTAATGAAGCTGTATAGAGAAGTAAGTGAGAAAACCTACAGAGAAACTTTGGTTGAGGTTGATGGCGAACTAGGTGAGGTTACATCCTATGAGATTAGTGAGTTCGAATATAAGAGACACGCCCTAAGCAGGGAAGGTAAGAGAGATTTAAATATGAAGAAGTATAATCGGAGAGGGGTTAAATAAGGTGAGCTATTTCATTGTAACCATAAAGTATAAATCTGAGGGGAAACCTATGAGTGTACTAAGTACATATACTCTGGAGGTAATCCTAAGATGCACTCACGAGGCAGATTGAAGGAACCTATAAGAAAGCTCTCAGGAAGGTTTAGTACCCTTATTAGTGTAAAGCTAGAGAAGACCGCTGAGAAAGTCTACAGAGAAAACGTCTACTTAAATTAAATGAGAGAGGAAGATGACTAATGAAATGCATACTCAACTCGAGTACGATGCAGTATCCACAGAGGAGCGAGCTGAGTTACGTTTCCTTCAGTAATTGAATAGGGGAGAGGGTCATCTAATGAGAAAGAAATATACAGAGCTACCACGTTGAAAGAATCACGTTAGTATACGCAAAGGACGCCTTATATATCTTATTTGCTTTTGCTCTAGCAGGTGCTCTGTTCTATAGTTTGAAGGCTGTAGGGTTATTGCACGCTATCTCACTCTTAGGAGGGAATAGGTGAAGACTTATAAAGTTATAGTAGGTTATACTAATGAGAAGGGAAAAGACCATACAGAGAAGTTTGTCATTGTTTGAAAAGAGGATAACTGCCATAATTAGTATTAAATTGAGATAAGTTCTTTAAGAGAAAGACAAGAAAAGAATCTAAATTAAGTATTTTTTATGAGAAAGCGAGGGAAATAAGCTGGGGAAAATTCAAAGTTTCAATTATAGAATGAGGAAGATGAAAAAGGCTTGTCAAATAAAGTATTATAAAGTTGAAGGGAAGATGAAGTTTCCTCTAATCTATTCATTAAATAGCTTTATTAAATTTATAGAAATAGGAGTAGTTTTATTTATAACTTTGGCATTATTACAGCAATTAAAGATTTTAAATTTGGAATGGATAGGGAGTATTTTAAGTCGTTTACCTAATGTAAATCAAGAACTAAATCGACAATTTTTATTTTCACAAATAAGTGTTACGTTTATTATTTTGTCTTTATTTTCATTGATAATAAATCTGAAAAAGGAAAAAATTCTCGGAACATCTATTTATCAAATTGTATTTGCCAGATCTATCTTAGGGAACATTAAATTTATAAGTCTTTCTGTCTTTTTCTTCCTGTTTATAAATATTACGCTATATATTAATGATAGCTCTTCTAGTGCAATTTTATATGTGTTCTTAATTACTTTATCTTTATTAACTTTATTAATTATAAAAATCATTTTCTACTCTAATAGCCAAAAATTAAGTGCTAATAAGATTGTTAGTATATATAACCGAGAGAATACAAAGTTAGTATGTAAACCTAGAATAGTATGGAAGTCTGGGGTGCGTTTTTCAGAATATCTGTATAATTTAAATGAAGACACTATAGAAAAAATTCTTCGAGGAGATGTAGAATATAAAAGGAATCTTTATGTATATGAGAAAATCACTAATTTATCGTTGGTAAATCATAAATATAAGGTTCAAGAAAATTATACTGAGACTATATATGAATCTGATATTATTCTAATGTGGGTCACTGCAATTGAAGAGTTAATTAAAAAAGAATTATATACAGATTCAATTAATCAATATAATAAAATGATAGCTTTGTTTATTTCGCACGAAGTGTATTTATCTTCTGCTCAAATCAATCTACTTTTAAGAAAAATATTTATTAGGATTTCTGTTGCGGAAAGTAAAGTGGTTTTTGAACAGAATAAAGATATATTACTAAATTCCATAAGGTTCACAATGAAATATGGATATTTTAAATTAAATAATGATTTTTCTTACACACGGTTAGGAAAGTTAAAAGATATGTTATATTTATATCCTTTATATGGGGACTTTATGATTGATTATTATAATTTGATTGATAAAAATACAAAATTTGACGACTTAGAAAAATCAAAAAGAGTTTTTGAATATTTTGAGTCTCTTAGAATGATGTCCTTTGATATAGGAGATTATTTTACAAGGGATATAAAGTATTATGAGGTAGGTCGGGAACTTAAAAAATATAATGAAGAAGATCTATCTTTGATAGGGATGCCACTTAGTAATTTATTACTATTAATAATGCAAGAAAATAAGAAAGGGAGAGCGTTATACTTCTTAAATAACTATAATAACAATTCAATATACTTTGCTTGTTTGATAGTTGCTGCTAAGTTGGCAACCTTATATCTTCAAATAAAAGACAATGATAAAAGTAATAGAAAAATTGTCGAAGGTTACCTATTACTCGTGTTATCTAAATTACTTGAATTAGATAACAAAAAAGTAAAATATTATTGTTACGTTATAGAGCAAACGATTAATGATCATAGTATATATGGAGATATTTATTTTACGCAGGAAAATATAAAACTTTTAGGTGTTATTAAACAAACGATTATGATTAAAAAGAATAGAGTTGATATTAAGAATACATCTTTTTCTAACTGGAGATTAAGTGAAATAGTAAATCTTTTTTCTACTAGGTATAATAGTAATCTCCTCAAAAAGGAACAGGAAAAAGCAAATCGAGAATTTATTAATAAATTTGGTGTGTTGATAGATCTGTTGTAATTTATGGAAAGCATAGGGGTAAAGTAACGTTTTGTTGGGAAGAAAAGAAATCAATAAGCCTGATAATTTTTTTAAGGGATTCCTGCTAGGTTGTATTACAACTCGTGTTATGTTTCCTATAGAGGTGGCGACCTATTTCTAAGGGTTCTCACCTCTTTTGTTATGCCTCGAGAATCATAACTATAGGGTGGTCACTTTTTAGGGTGTAGCTTTATAGAGAGAATAAATAGGTGAGGGGGCGTATTGGTTTGTGTGAAGGTGGTACTAGGAGTTGAATCTTATACTGATTTCCAAAATAAATAAAGCAGAAGTTAATGTAGAGCGAGCATGAGTGTGGAAAAATAATTTCAATTATCATAATGTTAAGCCTGAGGAAGAACACAAAAGAGCCGACTCAATGAGAGCCAGCCCGAGGGGGAGTGGCATAGAGATTTTAGTTTCTTCCCCCTTAGTTATTATCTTTTCGATCCCACCCCAGTAGTTTACCCTTCTCGAATATCATTACTGCAAAGTCAATCTCACCAGTTTCCTCTCCGTCACCATCGTAGGTTACGTCTATGTAGCCGTTAGAGTTGGTGCGCTCTCCTTTTCCGCCCACCAGGTCTGCAACCTCTGAGAGTGTCATCCCTTCCTCTAGGGAGTTGTATTCTTCTTCGGAGATTGTAGAACTGTTGCAGGCACTCAGCAGGATAATGCTGGACAGGAAAACAACTATTCGCTTTTTCATTGACATTCCTCCTCAGTTATTTCGTTTAAAATAAAACTAAGAGTTTTAGAGATTTTGCCAGCTCGTAAGATAACTACATACGTAAGGTCTAGTTGGAATGTATCTACTGTGCAAACTTTATTAGTAATGCGAGATAGTGAGTCTTGGAAGTTGGATACTAGAGTATCGATCTCCTCCATAGCGATATCTAAATTAGTTGGTTGAATAGTATTTGTTGTCATAAAAAATCTCTCCCTTTAGTTTTTATTTGTTTACACGAGATAGGTCATGCTTACAGGTGTACAATCATGAGTGAAACGATGTAACCGACTGCGTAAAGAAAGCTTATGCTGCTGCCAGCTACTAAGGTTGATTTAACCCAATTTTTAAGTTTCAACTTATTCGCCTCCTGTGAGGTCGAACCTTTACAGCTATTCCTGCTCGTGATACCATAGGGAGGAAAGAGCCTTATAGGTTCGACTGAATTGCGTAGCCTTGTTCGGTATACTCGCCAAAGTATAACTACCGAGTAGGGCTATTTTGTTTTGTGTAGTTTTAGGTTAGTCAGTTAACTTCTTACCAGCATACATACGAGTTAACATTTTATCGATCTTATTAGCTTTATCTACAGTGTTGATCTTGTTGAGTTGATTAAAAGCTGTATAAAACCTCTTAGCATCCTCGATGGACTCCAGTTCGTAAAAGTCTTTGACTTTACCGTAAAACTTTTGTTGCTTACTTTCCAATTGCCATGTTCACCCCATTCCCTGAGTGGCTTAATTACATATTAATTAAAAGTTCTAGAACCGTCAATATTTTTTTTAAAATTTTTTTTAAATCCCTTTCTTTGCCTCACAGTTTATCCTTACAGCCAATTATGTTAGCTACCTCTTTTTGGTTACCAAAGAAAGCTCGAATAAGTGTAAAACTCTTTAGAGTTCGTACAAGCTCATTACAAATGGTATAACTTGTTTAGGTGCAAACATAAGGGTACTAATAAAACTCCGCACAGGAGAATCTGGAGATTTTTTTATGGAGTGATTCGAAAATGGAGATGTTATTTTACATCATATGGCATTCAATCGAGCATATACCTAATCAGTTGCCTGCTCTGCAGGTACAACCTACTCAGGACTATCCTAAATTGGATAATCGTACAAGAACCAGATGCAATGCCACCCTAGTAACCAATCGGGCATAGCTAAATAGAGATACCTCCTGTGTTAAAGAGCTATAGGACAACAACCAGATAGGAGGGATTATTACCTACAGTAATGCTACTGAAGAAAGTTGAAAAGTTTGCACTTAAGAGATCGCTGAGCAGTAGATAATTTCTGAGCCAGAACTCCATAGAAGTAACCATTGAAATCACGTACACGTTTAGCCTTGCTAGCAAGCACACTAGCTCGTAAACCTGAGATGGCCACCTCTGCAGTATCAACTAGATCAGGTGCATACTTTCGAGCAGCCAATTGAACACGACTCCACAGTTTGTACACCTTAGTTGCATCAAAGTAGGAGATAGCCAAGCTAGCGAACTCAGTAGGAACACCAGCAGCTACTAAGTGGTCTATGCCTAACTCGTTTACGTATGTATTATCTTTAGAGATTTTAGTTTTGTAAGTAATTGTATCTGTATGAGACGGAGACTTCTCAGTGCACTCAGGAGTAGGCTCTACAGCTTCCTCGCAAGGTGACTTAGCGAGGTGACTCTCATAGGGATTGATTACTGTTATTGAAGCGCTATAGCCACCTTTAATAGGCTTAAATTGGTTGATGCGAGTAATGATTCCTAGCTCAGATAAACCCTTAAGAGCACGCTGTATAGTGCGTTTAGAGTATCCCGTGAGGTTAGCTAAAGAGTCTACTTTAAGGTAGCTGACTCCTATGAATTTGCATGAGTAACAAGCAAGCTTCCATAGTACTGTGTATTCTGACTCTTTAAGTTTGTACACTGACAGGTATTCACTAATAGAATTGTCCATCTCATTAATTGAATTAAAAGATTGATATTTTCGTAGTTCCTTCATATTGTATATTCTCCTTAATAGGAGCTACTTGCAGAGTGTATCTTAGGGTAGTACAATATAAGCAAATAGCTCCATAGTTATTTTGTGAAAGAGTCCTGTCTGGCCGCCAAACTAGAGCAGGGCTCTTTTGTGTTTACTTATAGGTCGAACCTATTGAGTGGGTTATACTTATCGTTGGATTCAGCTAACGAGTTACCGAAAGCATGTAGGTAAACCTCAGTAGTTCTTATCTGGGAGTGATGCATCAGCTTACTCAAGGTGTATATGTCCATGCCAGCTCTTAAACAGTTACTCGCATAGGTATGTCTAAACATGTGAGCTGTAGTTTTGAATCCCATACGAACTGACAGCCTGGTGAACATTAACTTGACAGCATTCACTGTGAGTGGGTTACCTCTGTGGTCATTAAACAGATGAGCAGGCAACTTAATGTAGTACTTCTCGCAGAATAATCTCCACTCGTACAACTCCCGAGCCACCTTATCTGTTAATGGAGTAGAC
Organism: Bacillus cereus group sp. BceL062; assembly: GCF_051780025.1. NCBI lineage: Bacteria > Bacillati > Bacillota > Bacilli > Caryophanales > Bacillaceae > Bacillus > Bacillus cereus group sp. BceL062. The sequence goes on from NZ_JBPWGY010000001.1 coordinate 235,983, forward strand.
AGGCTCTTGCGATTCTTCCCAAAGATAGTGATAGTTTTATTGAGTAGATCCACAGAATCCCACCTCATTGATACCAGCTCGCCTAGTCTTATGCCTGTACCAGCGAGGACGACTATTACGGTATGACCTCTGTAGCTATACAACGTATTTTCTCGAGAGCGCATCCTCCTGTAGTATCTAAGCATCTGCTTTATTTGTTCATCGGAGTACACCTTGATAGTCTTGTCCGTCTTTGCAGGCTTAATTTTGTTAGTGGGATTGCTACGGATCTCTATAACGTCCTCATCTTCTAGGTACCTAAAGAATGTCTTCAAGTGCTGGAGTTTACCATTGCGAGTAACTACAGCGTTTCCTCTCTCCTTGGAACAGTAGAGGAGGTAGCTCTTTATAACCTGTGGAGTAATATCCTCGATGTTAATGATTTCCTTCTCGGTAGTGAGCCAGTGAGAAAACTCATTGAGTGTATCTCCGTAGCTCTGTATGGTCCTAGGAGCTAGCCCACTGAGTTCTTTATCTTCTAGGTAATCCTTAATCATAAATCTGAGTAGTGCCATTTAGTTTCCTCCTTGAGTACGCACAAAAAGACCACTTCCATAGGCTACTTGTGAGTAACCTAGAAAGTGGTCTCTTGTGAGAATATTGTTTCTGTCATAGATAACCATTCAGTTCAACCTTGTGAGGCTTGTCCTGCCTCGGTAGCTTCAACTCGCCTGTTTAACCATGGCAGATAATGAATTTTCAGCGGAAGTTGAGGCGGATGCGATGATTGCACCGTCTTTTTCAATATAATATGTACGTCCTGTATTTGTATCGATAGCTTGCCTTAACATTTTTTCAGATTCATTTGCAGTCGGGAATTCAGCGATGCCACTTCGTAATTTCATAATTCGTTCTATATCATCGAGTGAGGCAAGTTTAATTGTTTCATGAATTGGTGTGCTAGGTAAGTTGTTGTCATCTTGGCATTCGCAAAAATACATTTCATTTTTGGCGCCTAGTTGTACACTTGGAGTAGTTTCAAATCTTTCTACAATAGTTGACTTGCCAGAGAGTTTAAGCGGCTTATATGCGGAAAGAAGTGCCTCATAGTCAGTAACCACAAACTCTTCTTTACTATACGGTATAAATGTATCGTGAAAGCGAAGTAAAATCGATTTTAATGTTCCGTTCTCTTCAAATACTCCCCATAATTCTTGAAAATCTGTATCATAACCGAAAGCTTCAATATCTCCAATAATAAATAAGTTAATGGCTGCTTCTTCTTTTAGGTAAGCGAATACTTGTTCATGATCTTTCTTTGTTAATTTTCGCATCATAACGAATCGACCTCTTTTTTTATTTTTCTAAATATTACAACTTAAGTTTTTTGAAATCAATATAAAATTTTATGTTTAGTTCACAAACTTTCGGAAAAACTAGGAAAGATATGACAAAGGAGGTTATGAACGGTGGATCATCCAATTCAAGGGTTAATGAAAGCAGCAATGGAAAATTTAAAAGAAATGGTCGATGTGAATACGATTGTTGGGGAGCCTGTTCAAACGGCTGACGGTGGTGTGGTGTTAACGGTTTCTAAAGTAGCGTTCGGTTTTGGAGCAGGAGGTTCTGATTTCCAAACGAATGATGGACAAAGAGCGAACGGTAACCCTGCATTTGGTGGCGGTAGCGCGGGTGGTGTTTCTATTACACCAGTAGCATTTCTTGTGGTGAATAAAGATGGAGTAAATATTCTTCATTTACAAAATGCGACACATTTAGCAGAAAAAATGATTGAATTAGCTCCACAAACAATTGATAAAATTCAATCGATGTTCCAAAAAGATGAAAAGAAAGAGGGAAATCATCATCCTCAAAACCCGGATGAAATCCTTTAAAAACGCCTGCTTATGAGCAGGCGTTTTTTCTTGTAATCACTATGTAATAAAACACATGAAATTGTAAATAGTTTTTGAAGTTTTTTCTATGTTTCTAAAATTTTTCATGTTAAAATATGCTATAGAATTGAAACATATAAAACGAAGGTGGCTAGGTGCTTTGTCTGGAGGATCTGACCAAGTAAAGAATATGATATATATTAATGGTAATCGTCGAGGTCATTGTTTTATTACATCAGGAATTACGTTTAAAGAGTTTGCAAGTAACATCCCTTCACCGCTTCATCAAGTTTTGCTTTTGAAGCATAACTTTGAATGGACGGATTTTCATTATCATACTTTATTTGAATATGTTGAGGAAGAAAATATACATAAGCTAATTCAAGCAGAGATTGATGAATTTGATGAATTTTGTTGGGTAGATTTTGATGATGCAAGCGATTTAGATGAATTAGAGCCAAAAGAAATTGCAGAACTGTTATATTTGGCTCACAAAAAAGAACCACTTGCAAGAACATTCTTTCCGTTGTTGAAAAATAGATTTGTTTATTTTTCACATGATGACGGTTGGTACAACAAAGTATATTACCGTAGAATTGCTGATTTTGTTGGAATGTTAAGTAAAGTCATTCCTTATAAACTCGGTGCTTTCGGTAAGAAACGTTTTTCTTTCTTCCAAAAATCAAAAATTTTCCCAGCAATTTCAAAAGAAGTGATTATGGGGCTTATTCCATTAATGGAAGATGGTCTTTATATTGATTTAGCAGGGAAAATTGAGTCAAGAAGAGGTCTTGAAATTCCGGTATATGTAGTTGGTTCGTATGAAAGTACGGATGAGGTACTAGATAATATCGATGAATTGAAAGAGGAAGCAACAGAAACAGGTTGGCTCATTTTTGATAAGAAAGAACAAGAGTGGCAATGGGTTGTTGACTAAGAAAACTTGGCGCATGAAGTCAAGTTTTCTTGTCATTTGAAAGGAGAACAAATGAAGAAATATTATACAATTGTGGGTATTGTAAGTATTATTCTCGTGGCGATATTGCTTATTACGTGTCCGAAAGAATCAGATTTTAATTCGTATGTAGAGGATAAGTATGCGTTGAAATGTGATGAGAGTAGTTTTGAATGCACACAAAATGTAGATGGTAAAAAAGAAAAGCTACAATTTGAAAGTACAGATGCACGAAATGGTGTATTCTTTATGACTGTAAAGCAAACGTTTAAAACAGAAGCTGGTGTTACGAAAGAATATAGCGGAGTAGGGATGTTTGGTACATTTCTTTTTGTTTCAGAAAAGACTTTCTAGTAATAGAAGGTCTTTTTTTTATGCTTATGTTCATATAGATGAAGTAAGACAAGCATAGGAGGGGTAGTGATGAAGAATACATGCATCGTTTGCGGTGGTGAGGAGTTTTTTTCCTCAACGTTGTACGCTCGTACGAAACAAGATTGGGCATATGCGCCAAACATGTATCGATTTGAAAAAGTATTTATTGAACATAGGGATGAAGAGAATTATCCGGTCTTTCAAGAAATTACAGCAAAGCACTGTTGTGGATGCGGTCATATTATGTTGTATCATGAATGAACACACCAAGTATAACTTGGTGTGTTTTTTTAAAACGCTGACAAAGCAAGCGGATAGAGTAAAGTAAATAAAACAGAAAAACTACCAAAACCAATTGCTGTATATCCAAGTGTTCTTGCTCCGAAATTAACAGCTAATAAACCAACTAAAATCGCAAGAGAACCAAGTGTAACTGGATAAAAAGCAATTGAGAATAACGAAAGAAATAATGCGACATAGCCTATCATTGCTCCGGTATTTGTACCTTCTATTTCATTTGCAATTTCTTTGCGCTCATGTCTAATTGGAATGCCGGCTGGAGATATTTCAGCTGCATACTCTTCATTTTTTTCACCACTTTTAAAATGATGATTTCTCTTTCTTCGCATGTACATCCCTCTCTTTCAATTGGGTGTATCTATAGTATCTTTCAAAATGAGAAGAGCATGAGTATGAGTTAAACCCAAGTAAAGCAAAAAATGGAGAAAATAGATTTCGTTGTTATCTTACTTATCCCGCTATTTGCGGGCAGTAAAACTTCTATTTCAAAATTCGACTAGAGTAAAGAAGTTATGTAGGAGCCGGGTTGCCTGTAAAAGCTCGATTGGTGTGGGCTAATAATCAGTGGGAACGAATAAAACCGCCACTAATTAAAGTTTCACTCTATCTCCTTATGAAGATAAACAGGGATTTTGGAAAATGATGTAGAATGAATTGAATGATAATACGTGAAGGTAGGGGAATGTATGACGAAATTCAATTGGCATGAATCAGCAGAGAAGAAGTGGGATAGTAGTGCGGAATATTGGAATCAAAATAGTCAGGAAATGTGGGATAGCGGGAGCAGGAGTACAATTATTCCATTTTTTGAACAGTACGTGGAGAAAGAAGCTCAAGTGTTAGATGTTGGCTGTGGTGATGGATACGGTACATATAAATTAAGTCGCGTTGGCTATAAAGCAGTTGGAGTAGATTTATCGGAAATTATGATTCAAAAAGGTAAAGAACGTGGGGAAGATTCAAATTTATCTTTTGTGAAAGGAGATCTTTCCGCTTTACCATTTGAAAATGAACAATTTAAAGCGATTATGGCCATTAACTCTTTAGAATGGACTGAGAATCCATTACAAGCATTAAATGAAATAAAACGTGTTTTAAAGAAAGATGGATACGCATGTATTGCAATTTTAGGACCGACAGCAAAGCCTCGAGAGAACAGTTATCCTCGTTTATACGGCAAAGACGTTGTTTGTAATACGATGATGCCTTGGGAATTTGAACAGTTAGCGAAAGAACAAGGTTTTGAAGTTGTAGATGGCATTGGTGTATATAAGCGCGGAGTAAATGAAAAGATGCTAGGTCAACTACCTACAGAGTTACAACAATCCTTAACATTCTTATGGGTATTTATGTTAAAAAACGTATAAAGAAATGAAAGAATTTTTAGGAGGTAAATAAGTGCAGAAAATACAAAAAACTGATACAATATCATCAGAACCAATTAAAGGGGGACTAGGGTATATGACAACTACTACAACAGTTAAATCCGATATTGAAATCGCACAAGAAGCGAGTATGAAGAAGATTCAAGAAATTGCAGCTGACTTAAATATTTTAGAAGATGAATTAGAGCCATACGGGCATTATAAAGGTAAGTTATCTCTTGATATTTTTAAGCGCTTACAGGATGAGAAAGACGGTAAAGTTGTTTTAGTAACAGCGATTAACCCAACTCCAGCTGGAGAAGGTAAATCAACAGTAACAGTTGGTTTAGGTCAAGCTTTTAATAAAATTGGTAAGAAAACAGTAATTGCACTTCGCGAACCATCTCTTGGACCAACGATGGGACTAAAAGGCGGAGCAGCAGGTGGTGGTTTTTCACAGGTTGTACCAATGGAAGACATTAACCTTCACTTTACTGGAGATATTCACGCAATTACAACTGCGAATAACGCGTTAGCGGCGTTTATTGATAATCATATCCAACAAGGAAACACACTTGGAATTGATACGCGTAAAATCGTTTGGAAACGCTGTGTTGACTTAAATGATCGTGCCCTTCGTAACGTCGTAATTGGTCTTGGTGGACCAGTTCAAGGTGTACCACGTGAAGACGGTTTTGATATTACAGTAGCATCTGAAATTATGGCCGTATTCTGTCTTGCAACAGATATTCAAGATTTAAAAGCACGTTTATCTCGCATCGTAGTTGCTTATAACTTTGCAAATCAACCTGTAACGGTTAAAGATTTAGGTGTAGAAGGTGCGTTAACATTACTACTAAAAGACGCATTAAAACCAAACTTAGTACAAACGTTAGAAAATACACCAGCTATCATTCATGGCGGACCATTTGCGAATATCGCTCACGGTTGTAACAGTGTTATCGCTACAACAATGGCAGCAAAATTAGGTGATTATGTTATTACAGAAGCTGGATTCGGCGCAGATTTAGGCGCAGAGAAGTTTTTAGATATTAAAGCTCGTGCAGCTGGCATTAAACCAGAAGCAGTTGTTATTGTTGCGACTATTCGTGCGCTTAAAATGCATGGCGGCATAGCAAAAGATCGATTAAAAGAAGAAAATGTAGATGCATTAGCAAAAGGTATGGAGAACTTACAGAAGCATGTTGAAACAATTCAAAGCTTCGGTGTACCTTTCGTAATTGCAATTAATAAATTCATTACAGATACAGATGCAGAAGTTACATACTTACAAGAATGGTGCAATGAGCGTGGCTATGCAGTATCCTTAACAGAAGTTTGGGAGAAGGGTGGCCAAGGTGGAGTTGACCTTGCTGAAAAAGTACTAAAAGAGATCGAAAAAGGTGGAAATAACTACGCGCCACTTTATGAATTAGAATTACCATTAGAAGAAAAAATTCGTACAATTGCTCAAAAAGTATATGGCGCAAAAGATATTGATTTTGCTCCGAAAGCACGTAAGCAATTAGCTCAATACGAAGGAGAAGGTTGGAGTAACCTACCAATTTGTATGGCGAAAACACAATACTCTCTTTCTGACGATGCAACAAAGTTAGGTCGTCCATCTGACTTTATCGTAACAATTCGTGAATTAAAACCATCTATCGGTGCAGGGTTTATCGTTGCATTAACAGGAACAATGTTAACTATGCCAGGTCTTCCAAAACAACCAGCAGCACTGCAAATGGATGTAAATGAAGATGGAAAAGCAGTAGGTTTATTCTAAAAGGTTGTAATTCATCTCGTTTATCTGTAAACTATATATACATCAAGTGGCGCCTTTCCATCGAAAGGCGCCTGTTTTTTGGAGGAAATTATGTTTGATCCAACTGCTTTTGACAATTTAAAAGTAATCGTAGAAGGTGCTGTTTATGATTTTGACTTACATGGTGATATTCTTGTAACAGATCGAAAAGATATGATGGACCTTGCTTCATTAAGTCGTATATATCATATCTCGTTTCAGTTAACAGAACCGTTCGAACCATTAGTAGAAGCGACATTTTCATTATCTGTGGATGCAAAGAACTTGTCTGGTGAAATACTAGAAGTGCCTCAGTTTACACCAGGATGTGAAATGAAGTTAGCATTTTCATTCCCGATAGAACAGCCAGAAGGAGTATGCGAAGAAATTGAAACTTTCATGCGTTCTATATGGGGAAAAGAAAGAATGATTATGCAAAAAGTTTCATACGAATATAATAAGCAAGCGATTTCATATCATAATAAGGTAGAGGTTCTATTTCAAAAAGCGATTACAGAAGACCATGTTGATGATTTAATAGCTGTTATTTCACACATGATAGAAACGGTGCGAACAATACAGCATTTTCTTCAAAAATAGAGATAAAGGAGAAAAACAAATGATAAAAGATATGCAACCATTTTTACAACAAGCTTGGGAGAAGGCTGGTTTTAAAGAATTAACTGAAATTCAAAAACAAGCGATTCCAACTATTTTAGAAGGACAAGACGTTATAGCTGAATCTCCAACTGGAACAGGAAAAACATTAGCGTACTTATTACCACTTTTACATAAAATTAATCCTGAAGTAAAACAGCCACAAGTTGTTATTTTAGCTCCAACGCGTGAACTTGTCATGCAAATTCATGAAGAGGTTCAAAAATTTACAGCAGGAACTGATATTTCAGGTGCATCTTTAATTGGTGGTGCAGATATTAAGCGCCAAGTGGAAAAATTGAAGAAACACCCGAAAGTAATTGTTGGTTCACCAGGACGTATTTTAGAATTAATTCGTATGAAAAAGCTAAAGATGCATGAAGTGAAAACGATTGTATTTGATGAGTTCGATCAAATAGTGAAACAAAAGATGATGGGTGCTGCACAGGATGTAATTAAATCAACGATGCGCGATCGTCAATTAGTATTCTTCTCAGCGACAATGACAAAAGCAGCAGAAGATGCAGCACGTGATTTAGCAGTTGAACCACAATTAGTACGTGTAACACGTGCAGAGTCAAAAAGCTTAGTTGAGCATACGTATATCATTTGTGAGCGACGCGAAAAAAATGATTACGTAAGAAGAATTATGCATATGGGCGATGTAAAAGCAGTTGCTTTCTTAAATGACCCATTCCGTTTAGATGAAATTACTCAGAAATTGAAATTCCGTAAAATGAAAGCAGCAGCTCTTCATGCAGAGGCAAGTAAGCAAGAACGTGAAGCGACGATGCGTGCTTTCCGCGGCGGAAAATTAGAAATTCTACTTGCTACTGATATTGCAGCACGTGGAATAGATATTGATGATTTAACACATGTAATTCATTTAGAGTTACCTGACACTGTAGACCAATACATTCACCGCTCAGGACGTACTGGACGTATGGGCAAAGAAGGAACGGTCGTGTCTCTTGTAACAGAACAAGAAGAGCGTAAATTACTTCAATTTGCGAAAAAATTAGGTATTGTGTTTACGAAGCAAGAAATGTTCAACGGATCATTTGTAGAAACGAAACCGAAAGCACCGAAGAAAAAGAAACCAGCATTTACTGGGAAGAAAAAGCCTAGATAAATAATGGGAAAGACGTAACTATTTGTAGTTACGTCTTATTTTGTTCATTGGTAAAGTAGTGAACGAGTAAGTCGATAAATTTTGTAAAGAAGTACATATCAACTCAAAAGGAATAACAATAGCACTTGTAGAAACCTACATAGAATATAAAAACCATTAGGAGGAATACAAATGATTCATAAAGTCGGACAAATTATGTTATATGTAAATAATCAAGATGAGGCAGTAAATTTTTGGACGGAAAAGGTAGGGTTTCATGTAGTAGCAGAGGAAGATAACAAGCAAGGGATGAGATGGATTGAAATCGCTCCAACTCAAGATGCAGAAACGAGTATCATACTACATAATAAAGAAGTTATTTCGAAAATGAGCCCAGAATTGAATCTTGGTACACCATCCTTAATGTTCTTCTCAGAAAATCTTGATCAATTATATACAGATTTAACAAATAAAAAAGTTACAGTTGGCGAAATGGTAACTATGCCTTCTGGTAAAGTGTTTAACTTTGCTGATAGTGAAGGGAATTATTTTGCGGTTATGGAAAAGAACAAATAATGATGTTATGGAAAAATCCCCCTCGTATAAAATGAGGGGGATTAAATATTTGAAGTGGACTTTTTATTCGACAGTTGTTCGATATAAAAAGCGCCTTTCTCAATAGCGGTTTCAATATAACCGACAATTTGATTAAACGTGAACACCTGTAATTCTTCATGCAAATGTTGCTCTGGATACAACATATCTTCAAAAAGGTATGTTCGAAAAGCTAAAACATTTTCTTTAGAAACTTCTGTGATATCCACAATGTGAGCCTCTTGATTAAGAAGAGAGAATAGCTGTCGTTCTTTGTCGTAATGATGAAGCAACTTTGCATTTAACAATTTAAAATCGTTATAGTACATAGGTGCGATAGTTTCGTCATTTTCTATTCGATTTTTTAGCCAAGGTAGAAAAAAGCCTTGTAGCCAATTATCGTCGGCAATGAGGTGGGTGTAATAGCCTAAAATAAATGGGGAATCTATATATTCTTCATATTTATGAATAAATGAATCATAATCTATTCTTCTCGTATAGTTCTTCGTTGTACCGGCATAAAAATGTGAGGTGCCTTTTTCTTTTTTTGAATGAACAGCATCAGGGGCTACAGCTCCAAGTAAGAAAGAAGTTTTATCTTGAATACATAGTTTCTCAGCAATACCGTTAGCGATAATCACATGCATAATTCTTGATCCCATGAATGTCACCTCTGTTTCAAGTATTCATTTCAGGAAGAGGACTGAACGTTTAGTATTACTTTCCCTGTACTTTTTCTACTTTCGACCCATTCATGTGCTTTCCCTGCATCTATAAAGGGAAAAGATTTTGTAGCCTTAATTTGCAAACTTCCATCACGCAAATAACGGAAAACTTCATTTGCAGTTTCTTGGAGTAATTCAGGACGTTTTTTCCGTGTAGTGCCGAAGCTGAATCCGAGTATAGAACGGCAACTTGCGTGTAAGTCTTTCGTTTTGAAATTGCCAATTTCACCGCTCGCATTGCCGAAATGAACGAGGCGTCCGTAATAAGCAAGACATTTTAAACTTCTTTCCGAAACCGTTCCAGAAATAGAATCTAAAATTACATCAACCCCTTCGCCATTTGTCAGCTCATTGACCTTCTCTACAAAATCTTCATCTTGATGACATATAACACAATCAGCTCCAGCGTCTAAAGCAATTTCTTTTTTTGCTTCACTTCCGACAGTACCGATAACTTTTTCAGCCCCTAATAGTTTTGCAAGTTGAATAGCAGTAGTGCCAATTCCGCCAGCAGCTGCATGAATGAGTACAGATTCACCTTGTTGAAGCCTTGCAACATTTGCGAGTAAATTATAGCTTGTAAAAGATATGATAGGGCAAGCGGCTGCAGTTTGGAAATTAACTTCATTAGGTAAAACGAAAGTAAGGTTTTCATTTGCAACAATATATTCTGCGTAAGATCCATTTTGAGGAAAAGCAATGACACGCTGTCCAGGATGAATATTTTTAACTTGAGAACCGACTCGTTCTACAATACCAGTGGCATCTATCCCTGGAATAAAAGGGAATGTTTTATTTCCTTTTTTGCCATAACGTGATTTAATATCGGCAAAATTAACACTAGTAGCAACAACAAGAATTAACACCTGATTGTCTGAAATAGTCGGCATATCCACATCAGTATATTTCATCACTTCCGGACCACCGAACGACGTTACAACGATAGCTTTCATCATATATCCTCCTAAATTTGACTATATAAATCATTTTAAAGCGTCATTAGAAATTGGAAAATTATATAATAGTTATGCAAGGTTATAAGTGAAACTTATGAACTCAGTGAATCATTATATTAATTTATATAAAAAACTTTAAAAAAATCGAACGAAATATGAATTACTTGCCAATATAAAGTGTAAGACAAAGGAGGGCTGGAATATGAAGGGTGAAATAGATTACTTGCATTTAATTCGATTAACTTTATCAGGCAATAAAGAAGCGTATAGCGAATTGTATGATGTAACGATTCAAGAAGTATATAAAACAGCACATTTTTTAATAGAAGATAAAACAGATGTAGATGATGTCGTTCAAGAAGTATACATACAACTATATGAAACGCTTCGTAAGTATGATAGTGAGAAGCCATTTCGTCCTTGGTTAATTGGACTTGCGATTAAACAAATTCACTCTTATAGAAGAAAGAGGTGGATGCGACTACGAATTATAAAAAAGGCAGAAGAGCAAAGAAAACCAGTACAAATTGATTTTTCTAACGATCTGGTAAGTAAAATATCAAACCAAAAACTAATCGAACTCATTCATAAATTACCGTATAAATTGAAACAAGTTATTATCTTAAGATATTTACACGGTTATTCACAAGAAGAAGCCAAGAGGATTGTTGCCCCGCCGGAGTTGAAAGAAAAAGTAATCGTTCAAATAAAAATGAAGCGTGGTGGAAGTAAGAGAAAAAAACGCCTTATCGCAGGAGTACTTGCAGCAGCTCTTTTAATCCCGACGACTGGTTTTGCGTATCAATCTATTATGGCGGATGGTATATACGGATCTTTTGAGAATTTAAAAAAACACGCCGGAGCGAGGACGTTAGAAGCGTATATGCGTTTTAATGCAAAATTATCAGAAGCGAAAGATGAAATGGATGCGAAAGAATATGAAGAGTTTACAAAAGAACTAAAGAAATTAACAAATGCAAAGCTTGCGTACGGGGATTCGAACGGTAATATTGATTATGATGCATTATCACCAGCAAAAAGAGAAGAAATGAAAAAGGTAAGTATGGGCCTTCAACCATACTTTGATAAATTAAATGGTCATAAATCAAGTAGAGAAGTATTAACGCAAGAAGAGTTTGATCGCTATATGGAAGCTTTAATGACACATGAAATAGTACGAGTGAAGACAAAATCAACCGGTGCAATAAAACTAGAAGAAGTACCTGAGGCATATAAAGAAAAATTTATGAAAGCGGAGCAGTTTATGGAGTATGTAGACGAAAAGGTGAGATAAGTAAAAAAGCTCAGAGTCTAAGCTCTGAGCTTTTCTTATTGAAACGTAAATATATTAACCACCTATGCCTTTTGCTAGCAATAGGAAGTATACAACTAATAATATTACGCCATTTAATGCAGTACCAACTATTCCGAATAACCAATTTTTTGATGCGATTGCAAAAATAATACCGAGTAATGAAAGTATACTTAGAATCACAATAATTAACGTTAAATTCGCATTAGGTCCTCTAAGGATAAAGAAAGAAAATATACTTGCGATAACCGTTAGAAAAGAGAAAGCCCCTAATTTATACATAATAAATCTCCTTGGTTAAAATGCATTTTGACATAATATACGACCAACTTTATTTTAACAGAATTCCCCTTTTCATTTATGGCGATTTTTACAAATAATAGCGCACTTATAAACAAAATGTCCTAATCAGCAACACTTAAAAATTGGTTATCAATTATATTTTTTCATATTTGCAGTATCTTTTTGTATAAAACAATCTAATAGTGAATAACCAGCTATTAAACTAATAATCGTAACAAAAGTTGTATTTATAAGAATGATATTAGCTAAATAAGGTAAGTATTCGCCAAGTGGTGAAAAGAGTAATGCAGGGGAAAAGGAAATGAATAGTGTAGGCACTGTAATAGCAATAAATTTATCCGGCTGAAAGCTCCAGTTTTGTTTACTCGTTGCGTAATTAATAGATTGAAGGAACCGTAATAAAATACCAACTATAAGAGGGAAGAGTGTAAAGTAGAATAATCTTGGATAAACGTTAAAGTTCACCTGCGCGTCTGTATCTAAATAAAATTGAATTTTTACTCCAACAAATAATAATAAGACGATAAATAATGTAAAGCAGAGGTATAGCATTACTTTTTGCATTCCATTCCACCATCCTTTACTAAAAATATATTCAAAGAAGAGATATACAATAACTACTGTTGTATATCTCTTCTTTTACTGTTAGTTAATAGTGGAGTTTGCTTTTTCCTGCTTCGTGAAATAATCAATAATGCCCATCGCGCTAATTTCCATATCTAGATGTAAAATGTTATAAATGGAATGATCTGATGGAACGTTTAATTTTGTAAGGTGAGAAGAAATCTTATCCATTAATGCAGTTTGTAAAGCTTTAGTTGCTTCATCGAAATCATTATACTGTTCAAAGACCTTTTTACCAGTATGAACGAAAATAGGTAGCCAATGTTCAAGCTGGTTATATACTTCTGTAACATTGGATGATGCACCGTAATGACCGAAATAAATAGTATCTACATTCATACTTTGAATGTGATTTTTTGAAGCAATCATCGCATCTGGTTGGAATTGTGAAGGAGACGTTGATGGGAGATATAGTTCTATACCAACGTCTGCGAGTTCTCTATAATAAATGCCAATTGTATCGCCAGTAAAAATGCCGTTTGTTAATGAATCGTGAATGCTAATATGGTGCTTAGCATGCCCAGGTGTATCGTAAAATGTAAGTGTACGGTCTTCAGCAATTTTTAACGTATCACCATTTTGTACAATACGAACACGTTCTTCTTCTATAGGAAGAATTGGATCAAACAGTTTATTGAAATCTTCTTTGTATACAGCTTTTGCGCCTAAAATGAGTTTTGTTGGATCAATCATATGACGAGCGCCGCGAGAATGCACATATAAGGTAGCATTTGGGCACTTTTCCATCATTAAACCAGCAGCCCCGGCGTGATCTAAATGAACGTGTGTTACGATAATGTTTTTTACATCGTTTAAATCAATATGTAATTGTTGTAAGCCTTCTAAAATATACGGAAGAGAAGGGGCTGCACAAGTTTCAATTAAAGTAATATCGTCACCTAATAAAACGTACGTACCTGTTCGTTCATTATGTTGTAAGTCGTAATCATCAATAAGATATAGGTGAGAAGATAATTGTTCTACTTTTTTCATACTTATCACTCCTTATATATGGTATGTATCTATTATACGCTAAAAAGAAAAAAGACAGAAAACGAAAGCTCGTCTTCTGCCTTTTTAAAGTGTTTTTATTTCGTTTGTTCTTTATTGATAGACATAACGAACAGTCCAACAATGCCACCAACGATCGGAAGCGTAATCTCTCCTGCTAAATTAAAGTAGGAGCTTAAAAATAAACCATTTACATCGATTACCCAACCAGTAACATACAATAACATCATATATAGTACGAAATAAAACTCGCGATTTGAAATCGTTTCAGGTTGTGCAGTTTTCATAATGAACACCATCCTTTTCTATTATAATAGAATATAAACTGTCACATTTTGTTCACAATTCAATTGTAAAACTTTCCATTCTAAAAGTCTAGTAGTTTGTGTCGAATTTTCGAACATAAATAAAGCGTTATCATTTCGGTGTGTAAGTATGTAATAGAAGCTGTATATTCACGAATGTAGTATAGTATAAACATAGAATAATAGTATAGAGAGGGGTAGGAACAATGACAGTTTATGATTTTTCAGCTAAAACAATAACAGGTGAAGATAAATCTTTAAAAGATTACAAAGGAAAAGCACTTCTTATTGTAAATGTAGCTAGTAAATGTGGATTTACACCACAGTATAAAGGATTACAAGAAGTATATGATAAATATAAAGACCAAGGACTAGAAATACTCGGTTTCCCTTGTAATCAATTTGGAGGACAAGAACCAGGTACAGAAGCGGACATTACTAGTTTTTGTGAATTAAACTACGGTGTAAACTTCCCGATGTTTGCAAAGGTTGATGTGAAAGGTGATAAGGCTCATCCTCTGTATACATACATGACAGAACAAGCGCCAGGTTTACTCGGTATGAAAGCAGTGAAATGGAATTTTACGAAGTTTTTAATTGGAAAAGATGGGAAAGTAGTAGGGCGTTTTGCGCCGCAAACGAAGCCAGTTGATTTAGAGGTTGAGATTGAGAAGGTACTTGGGGAATAATTAGGAGTTTGTTATCTTTTATTATAGTTATTAAAAAATACCTCAAAGAACAAAGTTGCTCTTTGAGGTATTTTCTTTAAACTCACATGATTAAGATTAAATCATTGTATCGAATTCATTTGATTTAGGAAGAGAAGCTGCTTTTTTCATAAGCACTTCCCATAAGTGTACAGATTTTTTCCATTCGGCTGTGGATTGTCCTTTTTGATACATAGCGTTTTCATAACTGAAAGTAAGTTGTTGCATATGAGCCGAGTTGTAAAGTGTATCGATGTGAAGAGCGTATTCTCGGAATGTTTGACTTTCCCTCCGTGGTATGCCGATTCTCGCAAATTGTTTTAAAAGTGCGCCGTAAGCTTTTTGATAAACAACATCATCTTTTCGGTATTTATAGAAAAGAATAATAAAAAATGTAATCCATTTCATTCTAGTAGTGAAGAGAATGTATCCGATGATACTAATTGGTATCGTAGAGAGGAATACGTACCACCAAGAAAAACTAGTTTTAGAATTTGTGACCTTTTTAGTAGAGGCTTCTTCTGTATTTTCTATTAAACTTTTAAGTTTTGCTTCATTATTTCGTTGATGTATTTGCTGGTTATTAGAATTATTTGCTTCGCTATTTTGTGAAATAGAAGCAGGCGTATTATTTATAAAATTATAGGGATTGGTAAATCCTTTTGTTGGTTCGAATGGAATCCATCCGTATCCTGGGAAATATACTTCGACCCAAGAGTGTGCGTTATCGTTCGTGATTTTATAAATATCCTGACCTTCTGCAGAGGCAAGTGTATTGTCAAGAGTTCCTTCTGTATAACCTTTTACCCAGCGAGCAGGAATCCCAGCAGAACGAAGTAACACGATCATAGACGTCGAAAAATTATTACAGTAGCCGCTTTTTGTATCGAAAAGGAATTGATCTACATAATCTTGACTTTTGGCAGGGTACAAGACATTCGTTGATTCGTATGTAAAAGAGTTGTCTGCGAAGTAATTTTCAATAGCTAATACTTTATCATACCGGTTGTCTTTATCATTTGTAAGATTGACAGCCAAGTCTTTTACTCGCTGTGGTAATGATTCGGGAAGTTGTGTGTACTTTGTCATGAAATAAGGATTTGTTTCTTGACCTTCATTCGTGTTTACAGCTTTCAAGTTTTCTATGGGAAATTCCGGGATCTCATACGTTACTTTATATGAATGTAAAGTAGTAGAGGAGTCTCCGTGCATTGTATAGATTTTTTCGGAAAATGGGTCAACGCTGTATGATACATCTGAGGAAGCCTCAACTGATATTAACCCTGCTGGATAGGTAAGATGCGGATAACTTTTTTGCATGTTTATTGTTGCCTTTGTTGTCTCCGTTTTTGTATTTTGTTCGTACCAGCTCACGACGTCGTTTTTACTTTTAAAAGAAATCTTTTTTTGATTTTCAGAAACTTCCCAGCCTTTTCCTGTATAAAAATCTTTCGTTTCTACTCTCCAATATTGTTTGTTTTGCGTTTGTGCTGTGAAAACAATTGTAGGATCAGCCTGAAAAGGACCACCTAATCTCGAGTCATCTAAACCATACCCAATTGTAGAAACTTCTTGTTTTTTACTTGCTTCGGATGTGTTGAATTTTAAAAAATTCATTGGGTTTGGCCATTGAGGGCCGAATTTTGGAGCAAAGTATGCGATGGTTGCTGACAATACAATAAATATTGTAAGAGGTCTAAGTAATTTTGAGATTTCTCTAGCATAATTTTGTAAGTATTCCATCTCTTTTATTCGTTCTATGCGAAGAAGACTAAGCATAAAAAAGCCGATGACAACAGTACGAATAATAGCGAAGTTTGCATTGTATAAATGTAAGTTATGAAAAGTTGTGATATAAATAATAGTCAATACAAGAAATAACAATCCACGTTTTTTATGAATCATCCAAAAAGAGATGAAAGAACTCAAAAACCAAAAGGATAGAAAAAATAAAACTGTTGGAAAAACTGGAGAAATATCTAGCAAATTCCCCTGGAGCAACAGGGAGGAATTTTGAGAAATATCAGTAAAAAATTTCGTTAGCCAAGATGGATTTATAAAAGCATTTTTATAATATAGGAAATGAATGATGAATAAAATCGTGATGGTCTTTATAGGAATTTGCCACCTTGTTTGAAAAAAAGAGAGAGTGAAGCAAATCCCTATAAATATTACAAAAATATCTAATCTACCTACGTTTGTAATACCTATAAGGGGTCTTAGCCATTCTAATAAAAGTAGAAATGCGCATGCATGCATGAAAAATTTAGTCATATCCAATTGTTTTTTTGCCTGTAATGTTATCATTTGCTCACCTCAAAAAACACGTTTGTATACTGGTTTCCATAAACCACATTTACAAATATTTTTCGTTTTTGTAGAGTTTCTAGAATACTGAGTTCTCGATGTGAGAGTTGATTTGCTTTTTCTTTCACGACAAACACCATTAATTTTCTATTTTTTATAGCAGCACAGTCAGCCGCCTTTTGAATATCGGGAGAAAGATCGCTTGTCACGAGTATAATCGTGACGGGCTCATAAATTTTTCTTAATTCCATTTCTACACTCTGGGATAGCGGGAATACACTATCTGCTTGTACTTTCGCTAAATGACAAAAGATTTGATGTAACTGACTATCTCCATTGTCTAAAGGGAAAAAAGTTCGTTCTTTTCCGACAGATACGAATGACGCCGGTGAATTTTGCTTCAAGACAGACCTGACAATAGAGGCAGTAAATGTGACGACTGATTCGAATAGAGGGGATGGGGTTCTGTCCATGAATATCATAATATTATGGCTGCGCTGTTGTTCAAACTCCTTCGTCATAATGTTGTTTGTTCGTGCAGTTGCTTTCCAATCAATCCATGAAAAGCGGTCACCAGGTTTATAGTCTCTCACACCGACAGAAATGGTAGAGTCTTTTACTAAATTTATATTTGCTGAAAGTGCTCCTTGTTCGAAATGATTTTCCATTTGTCGATATGTTATATCTACATACTGAGGGTAGACTAAAAATGTATCTGGAACTGAAAAAGTTACTTCTTTCTCCATCATACCGAATAAATCACCAGTTTTGACACGTACGCTTGAAAAAGTGTGCTCTCCTCTAGGTATTGTGTCAATTGCATATTGAAACGAAATATTTCGTTTCAATCCTGGAAAGAGTATTACCTTATTTACTTTCGTTTGTTTACAGTTTGTGAATTGTAATGGCAGTTCATCTTCTATAATTAAATAAAGTAAGGGAAATGGAAAACTTCTTTTTATTGTAATCGTGCTTAAAAATGGTTCTCCTGCTACATATTCGTCTTGATTTGTTCTTCGTTTTACCTTGGCGTTCCGTAAAGCATAGAAGGGGAGCAGTAGTGAATAAAGACCAATAGGAATCATACTGTAAAACAAAAACCAACTTACAAATCCTCCTTGAAGCATAGCGTATACAAATATTAAGACTAGGCATAACGGAATGAGGGATAACTTAGTAAAATGATAGAGTGCTCGTAGTATCCGTTTCATCAAAGGTTCATCTTCCTTTGAGTAGGTACGGTAGTTCGTGCAACGATTTTTGCGATAACTTGTTCTCCTGTAATTCCTTCAAATTTTGCTTCCATTTTTAGAATGAGTCTGTGAGCCAATACGTAAGGAGCTAAAAATTTAACATCGTCGGGAATAACATAATTTCTGCCATGGATGAATGCATAGGCTTGTGAAGCTTTCATTAAAGCAATCGAGCCACGTGGACTTGCACCAAGCTGTATAGAACTATAAGAACGAGTCTGATTAACAAGCTTTACAATGTAATGCTTGATTGCTTTGTCCATGCTTATTTCCCGTACGCTCTGTTGTAAATAAAGTAATTCTTCTATTGTTGTAATAGCTTGCAAATGGGAGAGTGGATTTGTTTTTTCCATCCGATTTAAAATTTCAAATTCTTCTTCTGGTGTCGGGTATCCCATTTTTAACTTCAACAAGAAACGATCGAGCTGGGCTTCTGGTAAAGGATATGTTCCCTCATATTCGACCGGATTTTGTGTAGCCATGACAAAGAAAGGTTTTGGTAACGATCTTGTAATGCCATCTATTGTGATAGTGCCTTCTTCCATACTTTCAAGTAAGGCAGATTGTGTCTTTGGAGATGTACGATTAATTTCATCAGCAAGTATAAAATTCCCCATGATTGGTCCAGGCTTGAACTCAAATTGGAGCTCTTTTGGATTGTAAATAGAAACACCTGTAACATCTGACGGCAGTAAATCAGGTGTGAATTGAATGCGCTTGTAATCGGCGTCAATTGATTTAGAAAGAGTGCGTACTAGCATTGTTTTCCCAACGCCAGGAACATCTTCTAATAGTACATGACCTTCAGCTAAAAGAGCTGTCATGGTTAAAATCGTTTCTTTTCGTTTTCCGACCATTAATTTTTCAATATTGTTGATTATTTTTTCTACAATGGGATGTAATGAATCAAGATGGGGCATCGTAATCCTCCTAATTTCATTATCTTTTCTAATTCATTTTTATGTAAAAGAAAAGGAGTTCCTTCATTTTAGTGCAGTATATTAGTAATCTAAGAGGTAAGTAGGAATGGTGTATATAAGTTCATATTGAGAACTTATATACATAGGAAAAAACGTAAATGTTAAAAAATCATGGTGATATACTTTATAATTTCTATGTCCAAAAAGGAAATCCCACTCGTAATTTTATGAATATTCAGATTATATGCGCGGATAACATTTAGTATAATTGTTTCCGTAACTAAGAGCAATACCGTAAATAATGATTTATAGTTATATCTCGCTATTTGTGGGCTGATAATCAGTGGGGGACGAACAAAACCTCCACTGATTAAAGTTTCACTTTATATAAAAACGTAGGAATCTCTCCTGCGTTTTTTCTTATGCAAAAAAAGGTGAATCCTCAAAATGCTATTTTCCTAATAAGCTCACGGCTGACCGAAATCTTCACAACAAAACAAAATAATCTTTATTTATAAATGTTTCCCCGTAAACCGGTTTCCAAATGAATTTATGACAATCTCTTGAACTGTGCGAAATGTCACATCTGTATTTTACAACCTCTTTTATAGTAAGGGTATGTAAGAGAGACGTATTAAAGGAGTGAACATGATGAAGAAGAAACCTTCAGCACTAATGAGACGTTTAAAATATTTTTCACCAATAGATCGTTATAACGATAATCATACACAAGAAACATATGAAGATCGTGAATGGGAAAATGTGTACAGAAAACGCTGGCAGCATGATAAAGTAATTCGTTCTACACACGGCGTGAACTGCACTGGTTCATGTAGTTGGAACATTTATGTGAAAGATGGAATTGTAACTTGGGAAGGGCAAGAGCTTAACTATCCAACGACAGGACCTGATATGCCGGATTTTGAACCACGAGGATGTCCGCGTGGAGCGAGTTTTTCTTGGTACATTTATAGTCCACTTCGTGTGAAATATCCGTATGTACGTGGTGTTCTTTGGAGTATGTGGCAAGAAGAATTACAAAATAATGATTCACCACTAGATGCTTGGAAAAGTATTGTGGAAAACCCTGAAAAAGCACGTAAGTATAAGCAGGCGCGTGGTAAAGGTGGATTTATTCGTGCGAATTGGGATGAAGTATTACAACTCGTTTCTGCTTCGTTACTTTACACAATCATTAAATACGGCCCAGACCGAAATGTTGGTTTTTCACCAATTCCAGCTATGTCGATGTTAAGTCATGCAGCGGGTAGCCGCTTTATGCAACTTATGGGCGGGCCGATGCTTAGCTTCTATGATTGGTACGCGGATTTACCACCAGCTTCTCCGCAAATTTGGGGTGATCAAACAGATGTACCAGAAAGTAGCGATTGGTAT
Source organism: Bacillus cereus group sp. BceL062 (assembly GCF_051780025.1). Lineage (NCBI taxonomy): Bacteria > Bacillati > Bacillota > Bacilli > Caryophanales > Bacillaceae > Bacillus > Bacillus cereus group sp. BceL062. The sequence goes on from NZ_JBPWGY010000001.1 coordinate 256,835, forward strand.
AACTCTGGTTACATTATGACATGGGGTTCAAATGTACCGATGACGAGAACGCCAGATGCACACTTTTTAGCCGAAGTTCGATATAAAGGAACGAAAGTTGTTTCTGTCAGTCCTGACTTCGCTGAGTCTACAAAATTTGCGGATGATTGGATTAGTGTGAAACAAGGTACAGACGGTGCACTTGCGATGGCAATGGGGCATGTGATTTTACAAGAATTTTACGTAGATAATCAAGTGGAATACTTCACAAAGTATGCGAAGCAATATACTGATTTTCCTTTCTTTGTCACATTGAAACAAAAAGGAGATCAATTCGTCGCTGATCGTTTCTTAAATGCTACTGATATTGGACGAGAAACAAAGTTAGGAGAATGGAAGCCTGTTCTTTGGAACGAGAACACGAAAGATTTTGCAACACCTCACGGCACAATGGGGTCACGTTGGGATAATGAAAAGAAATGGAATTTACGTTTAGAAGATGAACAAACAGGTGAAAAGATTGATCCACGTCTTTCTTTACTTGGAATGGAAGACGCTGTGGGAACGGTACAAATTCCGTACTTCTCAGATGAGGGAAATAAAGTATTGGAACGTACAATTCCAGTGAAAAAAATTATGACAGAAGAAGGCGAAGTGTTCGTTACAACTGTATACGACTTAACGTTGGCAAATTACGGTGTGAACCGAGGGCTCGGCGGACAAGAGCCGAAAGACTTCAATGATGATGTACCATTTACACCTGCATGGCAAGAGAAAATGACAGGAGTGAAACGAGAGCTTATTATTCAAATTGCTCGTGAGTTTGCACAAAACGCAGTTGATACGGATGGGCGCTCGATGATTATTGTAGGGGCCGGTATTAACCATTGGTTTAATTCTGATACGATTTATCGCGCAGTTTTAAACCTTGTTCTTCTCGTTGGAGCACAAGGCGTAAACGGTGGCGGTTGGGCGCATTATGTCGGTCAAGAAAAATTACGACCAGCAGAAGGATGGCAAACAATCGCGATGGCAAAAGATTGGCAAGGGCCACCGAAATTACAAAATGGTACATCTTTCTTCTATTTCGTAACAGATCAATGGCGTTATGAAGATACACCGGTTGGACATTTAGCATCACCAATTGAGGGCAACTCTCGTTATCAACATCACGGTGATTACAACGTATTAGCGGCACGACTTGGCTGGTTACCTTCTTATCCAACATTCGAGAAAAATGGAATTGAATTATATAAAGAAGCTGTTGCTGCTGGTGCAACAACGCAAGAAGAAATCGGAAAATACGTTGCACAAAAACTAAAAGAAAAAGAACTAAAATTTGCGATTGAAGATCCAGATAATAAAAACAACTTCCCGCGCAACTTATTCGTATGGCGTGCCAACTTAATTTCAAGTTCTGGTAAAGGCCACGAATATTTCTTAAAACATTTATTAGGCACAACAAATGGATTAATGAATGATGATAGTGATTCGTTGCGACCAGAAGAAATTAAGTGGCATGAAGAAGCGCCAGAAGGGAAGCTTGATCTACTCATTAATTTAGATTTCCGTATGGCTGGAACAGCGCTCTATTCTGACATCGTCTTACCTGCTTCAACTTGGTATGAAAAGCATGATTTAAGCAGTACGGATATGCATCCATTTGTACATCCATTTAATCCAGCAATCGGTTCACCGTGGGAAGCACGCTCTGATTGGGATATTTTCACCGCTCTTTCTAAAGCTGTGTCAAATTTAGCGAAGAAAATCGATCTTGAACCAATGAAAGAAGTCGTTGCAACACCACTTCTTCACGATACACCGCAAGAATTAGCGCAACCACTTGGCAAGATTAAAGACTGGAGTAAAGGTGAGTGTGAACCAATACCGGGTAAAACGATGCCACAAATTCATGTTGTCGAAAGGGATTATAAAACGATTTATGACAAGATGACTGCACTAGGACCAAATGCTGGAAAACAACCAATTGGTACGAAAGGTATTTCTTGGTCAGCAGAAAAAGAGTATGAGCAATTAAAGAGCAAATTAGGAGTTGTTCGAACGGATTCTATTGCGAAAGGTTGCCCAGATATAAAAGAAGCAATCAATGCTGCTGAGGCGGTATTAACGCTTTCTTCGACAACAAACGGTCATATGGCTGTAAAAGCATGGGAAGCACTTGAAAAACAAACGGATTTAAAACTGCGTGATTTAGCAGAAGAACGTGAAGAAGAATGCTTCACATTCGAACAAATTACAGCACAGCCGAAAACAGTAATTACTTCTCCAGCCTTTACAGGTTCTGAAAAAGGTGGACGCCGTTATTCACCATTTACAACAAATGTGGAACGTCTTATTCCTTGGAGAACGATAACGGGTCGACAATCTTTCTACTTAGATCATGACATGATGAAAGAATTCGGTGAAACGATGGCAACATTTAAACCAATTCTGCAACATAAACCGTTCCGAAAATCACGTCCCGAAGTAGAAGGAAAAGAAATAACACTAAACTATTTAACACCGCATAATAAGTGGTCGATTCATAGTATGTACTTCGATTCATTACCGATGTTGACGCTATTTAGAGGTGGTCCAACTGTTTGGATGAATAAAGATGATGCGAATGAAGCTGGCGTTGCAGATAATGATTGGATCGAGTGCTTTAACCGTAACGGTGTTGTTGTAGCACGTGCTGTCGTAACGCACCGTATACCGAGAGGGATGGCATTTATGCACCATGCACAAGATCGCCACATTAACGTGCCTGGTACGAAATTAACAAGCACCCGCGGGGGAACACATAATAGTCCAACCCGTATTCATGTTAAACCAACACATATGATTGGTGGATATGGCCAATTAAGCTATGGATTTAACTACTATGGTCCGACTGGGAATCAGCGTGACTTAAATGTTGTAATCCGTAAACTGAAGGAGGTAGATTGGCTTGAAGATTAAAGCACAAGTCGGAATGGTAATGAACCTGGATAAATGCATCGGCTGCCATACTTGTAGCGTAACATGCAAAAACACCTGGACAAATCGTCCGGGTGCTGAATATATGTACTTCAATAACGTAGAAACGAAACCTGGAATTGGTTATCCGAAACAATGGGAAGATCAAGAGAAATATAAAGGCGGCTGGGAATTGAGAAATGGTGAAATTCAGCTGAAATCAGGTTCGAAAATGAAACGCCTTATGAATATTTTCCACAATCCAGATCAACCAACCATCGACGATTACTTTGAACCTTGGAACTATGATTATGAAACATTAACAAATAGCCCGCAGCGTAAGCATCAACCAGTTGCTCGTCCGAAATCAGCAATTACAGGCGAATTTATCGACAAAATTGAATGGGGTCCAAACTGGGAAGATGATTTAGCTGGTGGACATATAACAGGATTGCAAGATCCGAACGTAAAGAAAATGGAAGAAGAAATTAAAACAGATTTTGAAAATGTCTTTATGATGTATTTACCACGCATATGCGAACATTGTATGAATCCATCTTGCGTATCGTCTTGTCCATCGGGTGCGATGTATAAACGTGAAGAAGATGGGATTGTTCTTGTCGATCAAAATGCATGTCGTGCATGGAGATTTTGCGTATCGTCTTGTCCATATAAAAAAGTGTATTTTAACTGGCAAACGAATAAATCGGAAAAATGTACAATGTGTTTCCCGCGTATTGAAGCTGGTATGCCAACAATTTGTTCGGAAACATGTGTAGGACGTATCAGGTATATTGGGGTAATGCTATATGACGCTGACAAAGTAAAAGAAGCGGCTTCTGTTGAAGACGAAAAAGATTTATATGAATCTCAGCTTACTGTTTTCCTAGATCCAAATGATCCTGAAGTAGCAGCTGAAGCGAAAAAACAAGGCATTCCTGAAGAGTGGATTAAAGCGGCACAACAGTCGCCAATTTATAAAATGATTATTGATTGGAAAATTGCTCTACCTCTTCATCCAGAGTATCGTACAATGCCAATGGTTTGGTATATCCCGCCGCTTAGCCCAATTATGAATATGGTGGAGGGAAAAGGTAGTAACTGGCAAGCAGAAGAGATTTTCCCTGCTATCGATAATATGCGTATCCCAATTCAATATTTAGCGAATCTACTCACTGCAGGAGATGAATCCCACATTCGACTTACGTTGAAAAAAATGGCTGTCATGCGGACGCATATGAGAGCATTGCAAATTAATAAAGAACCAAATGAAGCAGTATTAAAAGAAATTGGTTTAACGAAACAGGATGTAGAAGATATGTATCGTCTTCTTGCTATCGCGAAATATAAAGATCGTTTCGTCATTCCGGGCACTCACCGTGAACAAGTTGCTGATTTATATAGTGAACAAGGAAGCTGTGGTTTATCCTTCGCAGGTGGGCCAGGGTCTTGCATGACAATTTCTTAAATAAAGGGGGCGGAAAATGATGAAACAAAGTTTACAAACTGCTTTTTCTTGTTCTTCTTTTCTTCTCTCCTATCCGGAACTTGGGTGGGGAGAAGCTTTAACTGAAGTACAAGAAGAGATTGAAGCAATTGAACAAGAAGACGTTAAAGCAGAACTTACAGCGTTTATAAAACAAGCACTAGATAAAACGAACGATCAATTAATTGATCGTTACGTATATACATTTGATTTTGGTAAAAAGACAAATATGTATTTAACTTATATGAACACAGGTGAACAAAGAGAAAGAGGTATTGAATTATTAGAGTTAAAACAGCATTATAAAAAATCTGGTTTTGAAGTAACAGATAAAGAACTACCGGATTATTTACCGCTTTTGCTTGAGTTTTTTGCAAATGCCAATGAGCAAGATAGTGAGCCAATTATGAGTAAATACAAGGAAAATATACAAGCATTGCACGTTCAATTAAAAGAAGCTGATAGTATGTATGAACCAATCCTTGCAGCTATTCTCCTCGCTATCGATACATGGGGTGTACAGACAAATTAGAAAGGAGAGTTGTCAAAATGATGGATCAATTTCTATGGGTGTTGTTTCCCTATATCATTTTTGCAATCTTTATCGGTGGACATATTTTCAGATACAACTATGATCAATTTGGATGGACATCAAAATCTAGTGAACTATTAGAGAAGAAAATACTCCGGGCCGGAAGTCTATTATTCCACTTTGGGATCATGTTCGTAATTGGCGGTCATGTTATGGGGATTTTAATTCCAGAGTCCGTATACCGTTCAATAGGTGTTTCTGAACATATGTATCATGTAGTAGCAATTAGTTTCGGACTTCCGGCAGGTGTTGCTTCTATCATCGGCTTAATTATATTAACGTATCGCCGTGTAACCGTAAAACGTATCATTGCAACGAGTACAACGGGAGATTATATTGCGCTTATTTTATTACTTATCGTTATGCTGGCAGGACTTTCCTCAACATTTTTAAATATCGACTCAAAAGGGTTTGATTATCGTACAACGATCGGTCCTTGGTTCCGAAGTCTCTTTATTTTCCAACCGAAAGTTGAATATATGATGGAAGTGCCTGTATGGTTTAAAATTCATATTCTTGCAGGAATGGGGCTTTTCGCAGTATGGCCATTCACTAGACTGGTACATGTATTTAGTGCTCCAATTAAATATGTAAGCCGTAGTTATGTAATTTACAGAAGACGTATTCCTAATGGATTGAAAAAATAGTTTTGGTATACATGTTTAGTAATTTATAAAGAAAGCCGAGATCTAATTGGAGACCTCGGCTTTCTTTGTAGGTATAAGTATCTAAATAAGATGCTAATCAATGCTACAAACAGAAGCGGAGCAATCTTCACAAGCAATTTCACGTTTTAAAAATTGTAAATCATGGATTGTAATCTTTCCTTTATGAATAGAAATTGTACCTTGCTTTTTTAGTTCATTTAACATGCGATTTACACTTTCCCGTGAAGTTGCACAGAAATTAGCAAGTTCTTGATTCGTTAATGGTAAATCGATGAGAATACCATTTTCTTTTAATACACCGTAACTATTTGTCATTCGTATAAGAGTAGAATATAGGGCACCTTTTTTGCCGTGTAATACTAAATCTCGGAACTTCGTTTGCATTCTTCTTAAATGTTCACTAATCCATTTCATAAATTCAAATACAAGAGCTGGTTTTTGGAGTAATGCTTTTTCTAACGCTTCACGCTTTATAACGCCTACTTCAACATCTTCAAGGCATTTTGAATTTAATAAATACTTCGCATTGTCCGTGAACAATGTTAATTCTCCAATAATGTCATATTGCGAACAAATCCGAAGTGTTAATTCTTGTCCGTCAGCACTAAGTTTACTAATTTGTACTTTTCCAGAGTGGATGATATAGAGTTCTGTTGCTTCCATACCTTCTTGAAAAATAAAACTTCCTTTTTTAATCTGCATTTTATACTCAACAGATGCAAGTAATTCCTTTAAATCTTGAGATAATGTCATACTGTTTGCCACAGCGATCACCTTTCTTCTTATAAGCAATACATTTCCTATTTTGAGTGTAAGTATGATGAAAATGCAAGAGCTATTTAAAAAAAAGTGAAATTTCAATTACCGTAAGGGAAAATAAATTAATATGTTTTAAGAGTTAATGGAAGTAAAGGGGTAGATGAGTATAAGTTTTTAGTTGAAAAGATAACCAAAAAAAATTCAATATGTAAAGTAGATGAGACTAAAGATGTGAACAAAATTCGAACGGATTTGTGAAGAATTTTTGAATGGGGAAAGTAATGTGAGAAAAGTCACATTGAATATGTAGCTTCTTTTTTATAATAAAGGCAAATAAAAAATATGAAACCTACTAAGGATTGCAGTAGAAAAGAAGGGATATGGATGCACGAGAAGATGAGGGATTCGTTAGAGCGGCCACTTCAAGATTTACGTATTTCAGTTATTGATCGTTGTAATTTTAGGTGTACATACTGTATGCCAGCCGAAGTGTTCGGATCTGATTATGCTTTTTTACAGGAAGAGTTTTTATTAACATTCGATGAAATAGAAAGATTAGCTAGATTATTTATAAGTATGGGAGTCAATAAAATTAGACTTACTGGCGGTGAACCTTTATTGCGTAAAGATTTACCAAAGTTAATTGCAAGGCTTGCAAAGCTAGAAGGCTTAACGGATATTGGACTCACAACAAACGGTATTCATTTAGCAAAACAAGCTAAGGCGTTAAAAGAAGCGGGATTAAAACGTGTAAATATTAGTTTAGATGCGTTAGAGGATCACGTCTTCAAAAAAATTAATGGACGAAATGTAAGTACAAAACCTGTATTGAAAGGAATTGAAGCAGCAAAGGCAGCTGGATTAGAAGTAAAAGTAAATATGGTCGTAAAAAAAGGGATGAATGATAGTCAGATTCTTCCTATGGCTCAGTATTTTAAAGAACAAGAAATTCAGCTACGTTTTATCGAGTTTATGGATGTGGGCAGTACGAACGGCTGGAACTTTGAACAAGTCATTACGAAGGAACAATTAATAGAGAAAATTAATCGTGTATATCCGATTGAGCCCGCCCAGCCTCGTTACTTTGGAGAAGTAGCTAAAGTGTATCGATATGTAGGGAGCAATGCAGAAGTTGGCTTTATTACTTCTGTTTCTGAGTCATTTTGTTCTTCTTGTACGAGAGCTCGTATTTCGGCAGACGGAAAGTTTTTTACATGCCTATTTGGAACGAAAGGAACGGATTTGCGGACGCTTCTTCGAGAAAATATTTCTGATGCATCACTATTAAAAATTCTACAACATACATGGGAGTTTAGAAAAGATCAGTATTCAGATGAAAGAACAGCTGAAAGTGCAAATAAACGTCCAAAAGTAGAAATGTCTTACATTGGTGGATAACGAAAGGAGGGTTCCCTATGCAAGAGCGTTATTCAAGGCAAGTATTGTTTTCTGGAATTGGTGAAATGGGACAAAGAAAAATAAAAGAAAAGCATGTGCTCCTAATCGGTGCGGGTGCACTAGGAGCTGCGAATGCAGAAGCGCTCGTTAGGATGGGAATTGGAAAATTGACAATTGCTGACCGTGACTACGTTGAATGGAGTAATTTACAAAGACAACAGTTATATACAGAAGAAGATGCACAGCAGTGTAAACCGAAAGCAATTGCAGCGGCAGAGCATTTAAGAAAAATTAATTCTGAAGTAGAAATTGTACCTGTTGTAACGGATGTTACAATGCAAGAAATGGAAGAGTTAACAAAAGAAGCAGACCTTATAGTAGATGCGACTGATAATTTCGATACGCGCCTACTTATAAATGATATTTCACAAAAAGAAAATATACCTTGGATATACGGTGGATGCATTGGAAGTTACGGTGTAACGTATACGATTCTTCCTGGAGAAACACCATGTTTTCGCTGCTTAATGAATCATCCTATGGGCGGTGCAACATGCGATACAGCCGGAATCATTCAGCCAGCGGTACAAATGGTTGTTGCTCACCAAGTAACAGAAGCAATGAAAATATTGGTGGATGATTTTGAGGCGTTAAGAGGAACAATGTTATCATTTGATATTTGGAACAATCAATATCTCTCATTAAAAGTAAATAGGCAGAAAAAAAGTACATGTCCATCTTGTGGGAATGTACGCACGTATCCAAGTTTAACATTTGAAGCGCAGATGAAAACGGAAGTGCTATGCGGGCGGAATACAGTTCAAATCCGTCCAGGAATAAAGAGAATTCTTAATTTAGAAGAAATTCAAAAGCGCTTACAAAAAAGTGTGAATGTCAAAAAAACTCCATATTTACTATCCTTTCTAGTAGATGAATATCGTTTTGTGTTATTTACAGACGGCAGAGCGTTTATTCATGGGACTAATGATATGAAAATGGCAAAACGGTTATACGCAAAATATATAGGATGAACAGAAAGAGAGTTTCTTCTTATCAAAACGAGGTGAAAAAGAATGTTAGAAAAACGTACACCAATCTCAGTGGCAGAAGCAGTTGCACGTGTAATGGAATATGCCTATCAAGGTGAAATGGAAAAGGTTTCTCTTACAGAAAGTTACGGAAGAATCCTCGGAGAAGATGTTGTTGCAGATCATGATGTTCCGCATTTTGATCGCTCTCCGTACGACGGATTTGCGATTCGAGCAGAAGATACAAAAGAAGCAAGTAGCAGTAACCCAATTCAGTTTGAAGTGATAGATGAAATTGGAGCAGGTTTTGTTTTTAAAGAGGAAGTAAAAGCATTTCAAGCTGTACGTATTATGACAGGAGCCGCAATTCCAGCGGGATGTAATACTGTTGTTATGTTAGAACTAACGGAAGGGTTTGAAGAAAACGAAAAGACTTATATGAAATTAAAACGCTCTTTCACTTCTGGTGATAACATTTCTTTTCAAGGAGAAGATGTAAAAAAAAATGCCATACTTGTGAAAAAAGGGACTTCTATTAACCCTGGAGTAGCGGCACTGCTTGCTACGTTTGGTTATAGTTCCGTGCATGTTGTAAGACAGCCGGTTATTGGAATTGTAACGACAGGGAGTGAACTACTCGAAGTACATGAACAACTGAAAGAAGGGAAGATTCGAAATAGTAACTCCTATATGATCGCTGCTCAAATTGAACGAGCGGGCGGAGTTGTACAGTATTATGGACAATTCGCTGACGATTTTGAGACGTGTTATAACACTGTAAAAAAAGCGATAAAAGAAGTTGATATATTAATTACAACTGGTGGCGTTTCAGTAGGAGACTATGACTATTTACCTGCTATTTATGAGAGATTACAAGCAAATGTACTTTTCAATAAAATAGCGATGCGACCAGGAAGCGTGACAACTGTCGCTGAGCTAGAAGGAAAACTATTATTTGGTCTATCTGGTAATCCTTCTGCTTGTTATGTCGGATGTGAATTATATGTTCGACCAGTCATTGGAACATACTTGCACAGGAAAGATCCGCACTTATATCGAGCAGAAGCAATTTTACAGAAAGACTTTCCGAAAGCAAATCCGTTTACTCGTTTTGTAAGAGGGAATGTAGAACTTGTAGATGGCCAATTACAAGTTACACCAGTCGGTTTAGATAAATCTAGCGCAATTTCTTCACTTGCAGAAGCGAATGCATGTATCGTTCTGCCGGGAGGAACGAGAGGATTTGAAGCAGGAATAACAGTTTCGATACTGTTATTAGAATCAAGCGCCGGAAGTGAGTGGCCGTGGGAAGAGCCGCTTCGATCATACAAGTAACAGAAAAATAGATTGCTAATTTATACAAAGATAAGAGGTGCAAGATGACACATACGTATTATGAAGTAATTGATACTCCTATTTTAATTGAAGATGTTACAAGTAAAGTAATTCGCCGTGAGTGCGGTGCAGTTACTATTTTTATTGGTACTGTCAGAGAATTTACGAAAGGACGTCGCACGCTTTATTTAGAGTATGTAGCTTATAAGACAATGGCGGAAAAACAGCTTGAGAAAATTGGTGCTGAAGTAGAAGCGAAGTGGCCTGGGACATATGTGGCAATTACACATCGCATTGGTACATTACAAATTTCTGATCTTGCTGTTGTTGTTGCTGTTTCTACACCACACCGGAAAGCGGCCTATGAGGCGAATGAATATATTATGGAGCGTATAAAACAAATTGTTCCGATTTGGAAGAAAGAGTTTTGGGAAGATGGTGAGTCATGGATAGGGGATCAGTTAGAGAAAATAGCATATGGTAATGGCGAGCCTGAAAAGGAGATGAGAACATGATTGAAGTACTATTATTTGCACATTTGCAAGAAGAAGCAAGTAAGTCGGTCTTGCAAATAGATTGTGAAAATATTTCAGTTTCTGAACTAAAGGAAGTTCTGATTAAGAAATACAATGTAGCAATTTCAAACGAGATAATGGTCGCCGTAAATGAAGAATACGCAAATGAGGATGACATCATTCAAACTGGCGATGTCGTAGCAATGATTCCGCCAGTAAGTGGTGGTTGATTCTTTTCAACCTAATCATGTTAGGACGTGATTAGGTTGGAGAGAATGAATATAACTATGCATACATAGGAGGGAACAGGATGAAAAGTCCTAATTTTCAATTAAGTTTACAAACTTCTAACCTAGTTATCGGTTTTATGGTATGGGTCATTTTATCATCATTAATGCCTTATATTAAAGCAGATATTCCATTAACTGCGGGACAAATTTCTATGGTAACAGCAGTACCGGTTATTTTAGGTTCTATTCTTCGCATTCCAATTGGTTATTGGACGAATCGTTACGGAGCAAGAAAATTATTCTTTATTAGTTTTATTCTTTTATTATTCCCTGTCTTTTACATTAGTGTTGCCAATTCTATGATGGATTTAATTATTGGTGGCTTATTTGTAGGGATTGGTGGTGCTGTATTCTCTGTAGGAGTAACTTCTTTACCAAAGTACTTTCCAAAAGAGAGCCACGGTTTTGTAAATGGTATTTACGGAGTGGGTAACGCTGGAACAGCAATTACTTCATTTTTAGCACCTGTTATTGCAACTTCAGTTGGCTGGAGAACGACAGTACAATGTTATTTAGTTTTACTTGCAGCATTTGCACTTATGAACTTTTTATTAGGCGATCGTAAAGAGAAAAAGGTGAATACACCATTAATGGAACAAATAAAAGGTGTATATAAAAATGAAAAACTTTGGTTTTTATGTATCTTTTACTTTTTAACTTTCGGATCATTTGTCGCATTTACCGTATACTTACCAAACTTTTTAGTATCTCACTTCGGATTAGAGAAAGTAGATGCCGGTATGCGAACTGCAGGATTCATCGTACTCGCAACAATTATGCGCCCGATTGGTGGTTGGCTCGGTGATAAGTTTAACCCATTTAAAATATTAATCTTCGTATTTATCGGTTTAACACTTTCAGGTATTATTTTATCATTTATGCCAAGCATGAATGTATACACATTTGGTTGCTTACTAGTCGCATTTTGTGCAGGTATTGGCAATGGTACAATCTTCAAGCTTGTGCCAATGTACTTCTCTGAGCAAGCAGGGATTGTAAATGGTGTTGTGTCAGCTTTAGGCGGACTAGGAGGGTTCTTCCCGCCATTAATTTTAACATTACTATTCCAACTGACAGGTCATTATGCAATCGGATTTATGGCGTTATCAGAAGTAGCGCTTGCTTGTTTAATCATTACAGTGTGGATGTATAGCCAAGAGAAGCTGTTAGTGATGTTAAAGAATAATTAATAGAGAAAAAGGGTGCCTAGTAGAGGCATCCTTTTTTCTACTTAAACAAACAAGAATGAATTGTCTTATGTATAACAAGGGCCTTTTCGTAAATAATGTTGTTTTATTACTTAAGAATTTTATCTTTATTGATTTTATAAGAATTTCCCGCATAATTGTAACAAAGGGAGATGATTCCAAGTTGAGTAAACAGAATATCAGCACAACAGTTTCAGGAGATTTGATTGTTACCCATCTAATTGGTCAGATTAAAACAGAGGATGTGTATGAATGGTTTAATGATTTTGAGCAGGTTTGTCAGCAATTTATTTCTGAGGGGCGGAAATACAAATTATTGGTAGATAGAAAAGGATACACGCCAAATCATTTTTCTGTTCAAAAAGTATGGAAGGATAAGTTCTTCAATGAAACCATTTTGAATCATAGTAAGGCAATTGCATTTCTTCTTGAAGAAGGGGAGATACTGAATTATTTACAACAATCCAATACGAAAGAATCTGTGAAATTTTTTGATGATTATGAACAAGCGCTAATTTGGTTGAATGAATATCCAATGTAAAAAATGAATTGAAAGAGTTGCTCGTAATGTTGCAGTTATCATAACATTTACTTGTTTACAAGTTGCCGACACCATTCATTTTCTTCGCAGATTGCTTGTGCAGTTTCAAAAAAGAAACCAAAACAAAAAGAACAAACGCTTCTAAAAAACGTTTGTCCAAAGGTAATTACTATTTTAGCTAAGAAATAGATTATAATTTGTGTGTACGAGAAAGTTTTTTTATAAGATTAGGAAGGACAGAGGTTAACTCTAGTTTCAAACGCTTCGTAAACGATGGGTCCTTACCTGAAGTTGAAATAGTGACAACATATTCATCATTTCGAATGACACCAGGTGTGTGAAACGATGATTCTGTACCATCACTTACAACGTTAACCCACTGAAAATCATGGGCGACCTGTTTGACCATCATATTTATAGCATGATGATTTGTAGCTGCATAAATAAGATGAGCATCTTTAATGTCATCATTACTAAAAGTTTTTTGCTTCCAAGTAATATAGGGAAGTTCTTTCATTTCCTCGCAGATCTCGGGGCTAATAACGGTGACGAAAGCGCCTGTATCTTTTAATCCAGACGCTTTTCGATATGCGATTTTACCTCCACCAATGATAACGACCACTTTATTATGTAGATTAAACATAAGAGGGTACATGCTATACATACACACATTCCTCCATTCGCTCTAATAATGCCAACTTCATATATGTATCAAACTTCAGGCAGTTACAAGTCGTAACGTGATCGTATTTTTTTGTATGCAATTTGATTTTTTGAAGCAATAATCCGGTAAAGAGAAGGTACGGCATGACATATACATGGGATGCGGCCGATGTTATAGTCTTGAGCTCAGCAGTAAAAGAGGGAGTTCCTTTCGTTAAAAAGGAGCACGATACTGGCATACTGAGTTTTCGTTCGACAGCTGCTCCGATTTTTTGTAACTCATGTATCGGCTGAGGGTCACTACTGCCTCTTCCTACGAGTAAAATACTACTACCTTGCATTGGAATAGATTCACGTATTCTTTTCGCTACAAGTTCAACCATATGTGGATGCGTACTAAAAGGTGGTACAACTGAAAATGTTATATGTGGGTATTTCTTTTGTATTTGTTCTATTTCAAGAGGAATATCACGTTTATAGTGAGCTGCTGCAAATAATAAAACAGGTACAATCATTATTTCAGTTGCTCCCTCTAGTATTGTTTCTGTAACTGCATCCGAAATGGTAGGTGTTGTTAGTTCTAGAAAAGCTATTTTTTGAATTCTTTCGTTACGTTCTTTCATGACAGATTGAATAAAGTGAATAAATTGTTCATTGCCTTCTTGGAGACGGCTCCCGTGTCCAACATATACAATTCCTTTCATTGTCTCACCATGTCTTTCTTCATAATAATGTTTTGTAATTGCTCATCTACATTATGGAATCCGACTTTATTCGCATAGTGTAAAGTTTGAACATCAGTATACGAGAATGGGAGAGTAACAATATCGATAAAGCCAAGGCGTTTTATTTCTGCTATAAATGTATCAATTGAGGCACGCCCTTCAAACACAATGCTATCCCATGAGAATTCAGAAAGTATACGAGAATGGACTTCATCGAAACGATGATCAATTGTATACTCATGAGTCATCATATAGGAACCAGCACCAATTTTCTCTTGAATAAAAGCAATTCGGTTAATATTTCTTCCTAAATAAACAGTTGTATCGGAAGAGAACTTTGTTTGTTTACTTAGTAGCCCATATTGCATAAGTTTTTCTTGAGTGACAACGTTCATGTGCTGCAGCTCTGCCTGTAAGGAACGAATATCTTTCTGGTATTTACTACATGATTGCATCAAGATTTCTACACTTTCAGCTGAACAAAAAACAAGTCGATCAACGTTGAAAATTTCATTGATTTGTTCAAGTGTTAATGTATATTCTTCCTTTTTGAAAGTTGGAATTTGATATATTTCTGCACCGGTTTCTTGTAACCTTTGCTTCATTACACTTGTTTTATTTGTTGCAGATGCAAATAAAACTTTTTTACCATGTAATGGTTTACGTTCTTTCCAAGCGATTTGATTACGTAAGGAAACGACATCACCAACAATCGTCATGGAAGGGTTAGAAATATTTTCGGTTTTGACGTTATGAACAATGGTTGCTAGAGTCCCTGTGACAACGCGCTGTTTCCCAGTTGTACCCCATTCAATGACTGCTACGGGTGTATCTTCTTTTTTTCCTGCTTGTAGTAAGTTTTCACAAATGGTAGGTAAGTTTTTTATACCCATGTAGTAGGCGATTGTGTCGCTATTGTGGGATGAATTATATTTTCCATAATCGGTTAAAGGACCTTTTGCATGTCCAGTTAGTAAAGTGACGCTATTACTGTAGTTACGGTGGGTGAGGGGGATACCTGCATAGCTACTAGCGGCGATGCTAGATGTAATACCTGGTACAATTTCATACGGAATGTTCGCAGATGCTAAAGTTTCTGCTTCTTCACCAACACGACCAAAAATAGAGGGATCTCCACCTTTTAAGCGTACAACGGTTTTTCCTTCTTTCGCAAATTGAAGGAGGTGGGCGTTAATCATTTCTTGTCGCATAGTATGATTTTTCGGCATTTTTCCGCAATAAATAAGTTCGCATGTTTCTTTTGTATAATGAAGAAAGCTAGGATTTAATAAGCGGTCATATAAGACGATATCTGCACCCTTTAAGCAGTCTATCGCTTTTTTTGTAATAAGCCCTTCATCACCTGGTCCTGCACCAACTAAATATACATATCCGTTCATATTCGCACCTCATCTATTTTTATTTAAAAGGAAGCCAGGGGAGGCTTCCTTTCGAAAATTACATGTTTATATAAATGTCACCATCAATAACTTCTACTTCGTATGTTTGAATACAGCCGTCATCAGGTTTTTGAACTTCACCTGTTATTAGTGAGATTTTCCAATCATGTAGTGGACAAAAGACGAATTCTCCAGATACAATTCCTTCAGCTAATGGACCGTTTTTATGAGGACAACGATTTTCTACAGCGCGAATATCGCCATTTGAAAGGCGGAATAGGGCGATAGACGTACCTTTCATTTGCACCTCTTTACCAATTTGAATAGGAAGGTCTTCCGCACGCATAATTTTTATTTTTTCTTTCGTTTGTAACATGTACTGCACGCTCCTTATTTTACAGTTTCTACTTCATACATCGCTTTTAATGAATTCGTTTCTAGTGCTTGTCCCCATGCTTCCGTATATGTGCTACGAGCTGTTTGGAAACGCTCATTTAACTTAGTGACCATATTTGTATCTTGCAGTATTTCTTTTATATGATCGAAGCCTAATCGTTCTGTCCAGTAGGCAGTGCGTTCTCCGTAAATACCAGTTTCACGATAATATTGCATGTAAGCTGTAGCGATGCGAAGAACATCATTTTCAGTAGGGACAATCATTACAAAATCAGCTTCACACACTTCCGTACCACCATTTCCGCCGATATATAGTTGATATCCATTTTCGACACAAACAACGCCAAAATCTTTCGTAAGTACTTCCGCACAGTTACGTGGGCAGCCCGTTACACCCATTTTCATTTTATGAGGTGTATCTACCATTTCTAATGATTGTTCGAGTAACATACCAAGCCCTAATGAATCTTTCGTACCGAAACGACAGAAACGAGAACCAACACACGATTTTACATTACGAAGTGATTTTGAATACGCATATCCAGAAGTCATATGTAAGTCAGCCCATACGTTAGGTAAATCTTCTTTCTTAACACCATATAAACCGATGCGACTTGCGCCTGTAATTTTCACAAGAGGAACATCATACTTTTTCGCAACTTCAGCAATTTTCATTAAATCATCTGCAGTTGTAACGCCTCCGTACATACGTGGAATAACAGAGAATGTACCATCATGCTGAATGTTACCATTCATTCTTTCATTAACGTAACGGGATGATTTATCATCTTCATATTCTTCTGGAATCGCCATACGTAAATAGTAATTTAAAGCAGGACGACATTTCGAACATCCGTCTTCATGTGCAAAACCGAGTACATTTCGTACTTCTTTTGGCGATTTTAAACCTTTCTCATGAATCGCTTCTACGACTTCATCACGTGATAAAGGTGTACATCCACACATACCGGCAGATTGCGCTGAGGCATTAAAAGCATCTCCAAGTGTATGAGATAAAACTTGTTCTACAAGCGGACGACATTTACCACAAGATCCTGCGGCTTTCGTGCAGCCTTTTACTTCTTCAAAAGTAGTTAATTCATGTTCTAAAATGGCATGTACGATTGTGCCTTTCGTAACACCATTACATCCACAAATCGTGTCATCCGCACTCATTGTAGCAACGTTAAGTTCACTTTCTACACCAGCCTTGTGAAGAAGGGAAGCTGGTGTATATTGTTGTATATCTTCTTCTTTCCTTAACATACTAAAGAGGCGTGTACCATCAGCTGTGTCACCATATAAAACGATACCGACGACTTTATTGTCGCGAATTAATACTTTTTTATAGGAACGTTTACATTCATCAAAGATGGATATTGCTTTCGTTTGATCATCTTCATAGATTTGGCCAGCAGAGAATAAATCACAACCTGCAACTTTTAATTGCGTACCGACGATACTGCCCGTATATCCATCAGTTTGTAAATTCGTTATATGTTTTGCTAATATTGCACCTTGTTCATAAAGAGGAGCAACAAGGCCATAGGCGATACCGTCATGCTCTGCACATTCGCCAACGGCATAAATGGATTCATCATTTGTTAGCATATAGTCGTTGACTACAATACCGCGATTTACAATTAAACTAGCATCTTTTGCTATTTGCGTATTCGGGCGTATTCCGACAGCCATTACAATTAAATCACAATCTACAACTTCACCATCTTCAAATTGAATGCCCTCAACATGGTCTGTACCAAGAATTTTTACCGTTTTCTTTTCCATGAGAAATTTCATGCCTTGTGCTTCTAAATCTTCACGAAGGAGAGAGGCTGCTTTGGCATCTAGTTGTTGCTCCATTAAGCTCGACATTAAATGAACAACATGTACGTCCATTCCTAAGTCAATAAGACCTCTTGCTGCTTCTAAACCAAGTAATCCACCACCGATGACAACGGCTTTTTTCTTATCTTTAGCAGTATCAATCATAAATTGTGTATCTTCAATTGTCCGAAATCCTGTCACACCAGGAAGGGTAGAACCTTCAACAGGTAAAATAAAAGCACTAGAACCTGTTGCGATAATGAGTTTGTCGTATGTAAGAGTACGATTCTTTTCTGTGACAATGATTTTTTCTTCTCGGTCAATACTTTGAACTTTTTCATTTGTATATAATGTTATTTCGTTTCTTTCGTACCAACTATATTCATTCATAATGATATCTTGTATATTTGTTTTGCCTTGTAAAACATGAGATAGCATAATACGGTTGTAGTTTGGATGCGGTTCGTCGCCAAAAATAGTAATCTCATATAAATCACTATCATGTTTTAATATTTCTTCCATACAGCGTATTCCAGCCATACCATTTCCGATCATAACTAAACGTTTTTTCATATTCATTTCCCCTTTTATGTGAAATACTGAACAAAGTATATTATGTTTCTATTATAGAAAATAAAAAAAGAGGGAGATGTGATATTTATCACATCTTAATAATGATTCACAAATTGTTAAAATTCGGATTTATGTGGAGAGATAAGTGAAAGGGAATTTTTATATGGGTAGGTGGGGGAGTGAAGAGACCCGCACCTAATTAAATAATAGTAAGCTACCCAATGAAATGATGGGGGAAGTGTGACTATTTCTTACACAATGAAAAAGCAGGACATGAGCATGTATACTCATGTCCTGTGCTTTATCTATGCTTTCGTAATTGCACGTGGAAATAAAATGTTATTTTCTAAATGTATATGCTCAAATAAATCAGATTCTAGAGCTTCAAGACGTTGGTAAACAAGTCGATAAGTGCCACAAGCTCCTTCTGGAGGAGTAAAGTCATTTGTCACTTTACGAAGTTCTTTAATAATATTGCCAGCGTGGTTATGTTCATTCTCCAACTCATCCACCACTTTACGTAATTTTGCATAGGTTTCATCAGTTGGATGTTGTTCGAATTCTAAAATTAATGGGAAATCTTCTGTTTCTTCTTTAATTAAATGCTGTTCTAATTCCATCTTAAGTTCATGAAATAGCTTATGAATTTGAGCTAAATGAGGCTGACTTGCTCCATGGACGCGTAATACTTTCGTTACATACGGACTTAATTGTGGCAACTCTTCATTTAAATAGCGATGGTGCTTATTTATAACATAATCAATCAATTCACGATAAGAAGTATTTTTCAAATCAATTTCAGATTCATTTAATCGTTTCGTATTATGATAAAGCGTATTTAACTCTGTAAGTACTTCTGTTGCTGATAAATTTCTTTCATTAATTGCATCAATAAGTGGTTTATTACCACCACAACAAAAATCTATTCTATATGATTTAAAAAGGTCACTAGCTTTCGGAAATTGTGTAACAATCTCACCGACAATAGAAGTTTCAGTAAATGTATGTTCCATATGAATGCCTCCATAAAGTTTAATGTGATAACTAAACCAAGAATAGCAATATATTAAAATCAATGTGGTGATATAAATCACTTATTATGTGTCAGTTTTGAGAATAAACGGAATATATGTTGTTAAAAATGGTCAGGTCCAACTAATAGAATCACCTCAAGGTGGATTTGGTGAACAATCATTTGTATATCAAAATGGAAAAATAATTCGTATGGAAGAGCGAAAAATAAAGTTAATATAATCAAATTTGAAATTTGTTAAGAAATGGGACTACAAGCATCGATAATTATATGGGAAAAAGAGCATTATCACTGAAATAAAAAAGCCCTGCACACAGGGCATCTAAAAAGATACCCTAGCAATAACAACGATTTTGGGGACGTATTAGCTAAGGTATTTGGATGGATGGTTGCATACTAAGTATGCAGTCAAGAGCATTGTTAAATGTATTGGGTTATTCAACAAGTTAATAATAACACGAAATTTCTGTTAATTAATCCGGTAAATTTGTCCAAAAAAAGGGCTTCTATAAAAGTTTTTCACCTAAGAAATGGATGCGTGGCTCTTAACAAAAGCGTGATTTTAGCTAAAAGAGCATCTAACATAAGTTAAATACTCTTTGACTTAAAATAAATCTTCAGATGTATCTCTAATTGAATAGTTCTCACTAAAATTTACAATAGCAGAAATCTTTTGTTTTTTATCGTCAGCAACGTGTCCGAATAGGTAAATCTCATGTGTTCTATATTCTTTCGGAGGCTCAACTTTTTCAATTACAATATCAAGAGTCTTCTCTTTTTTAAAGTAACCAATTGTAACTAGTGCAGCAGTTTTTTTTACTGCTGGCCATTCTTCACTGTATTCTTTTGGAATGGATTGAGACGATACAAAATGTATAAAGATAATCGGAATAGTTAGAAAAAATATACTTACAATTACGTAGCGTAATAATTTTCTTGCCATCAAGTGTCACACCTATCAATAATGTTTTATTTAATCAATCTAACAGTCTGTTATATTAAACCAGAATTAACCAATTAACTATCTATTTAGGTGACAATAGTATTACGAATTTGTAAGGTTTATTAAAAAAAGAGCTTAATAGAAAGTCGAACAAAATAGTTATTTCGGAGGGGGACTTAATAGGGATATTTTGAAAATTGAAATTCATTAAAAAGAGCACTATTAGAATAGTGCCCAACTTCAATTTGCAGGAGTATTATGAGGAAATTTAAGTAGGTGGCTTAAGTTTCTCTGTAATAATTATGAATTTATGATAAGGAAAATGTTTATATTTTAAAGTAATGTTGAGGGATATTTGTAAGTAGTGAAATCTTCTTTGAAGATATCTTCAACTAATTGAATCGTTTCTTCATCATAAAAACTATCATAGGTCGGATGCCTTGGGAATAAGGGATCTGTAATATCACCATCTGCATAGTTACCTTTGTAATTTGCTAGATTACTTTGGTGATGCCACGAGTTTATTAATCCGTTTAATGGAGATTTTTTTAAACAATGTTTATCTTCTAAGACAGACAGATGGGTAGAGAATTTTTCAAGGTAAATGTAATTTGTAACGAACTCTTCTTCTCCTTGTATATATTGAGGTGTGAAGTGTGGGTTTACACCTTCAAAATTTGGTGCATGCGCTTTTAAATAATATAAATACAGTTTAAAGGAAATCTTTTTATTGCAAGATTCATCACCATAAAGATAACGACGGATTGGCTTCCACTCAGTGGATTCGTAATATGGCGCTGGTATAAGAGAAATAAAGGAACTTACAGCTCTTTTGAAAGGGTTTCTTACCAATTTATACGTGTCTTTTTCTTTTGCTTGTAATGCGTTGGCTAAATCAGTGAAATATGGTATGGAATTTTTATAAATTTCAAATTCATAGTTATGAACAAATGGGCTATATTTTACAACTTCTTTAAACAAATTAATGTGATAAAAGAACCAATATGCGAGTGAAGTGCAGCCGCTTTTTTGGCTCCAAAATAAGATTAAAGGGAAATCTTTGTGAAAGTGAGGGGGACGCCCGTACTTGGCTATAAAATCATAAATATTTGTGATAAGCACATTTAACCTCCATTCACTTTGTATACTTTTCTTATTGTATGGAGGGAATACTGAATATATGAAAATAAGCCATGAAAAGTTATTTGAATAATTATGGATTGTGTTGATTTATAGATACAATAATTAATTTGGAAAACATAAATCTGGAAATAACAATTGATATTCTGGCATTAATCGAAGATCGCTAGTTAAGTTTGCGTAGTGTATGTAATTTTCTTCTAATTTAGCTAGTGTTACAAGATGGTGAGTACCCAAACCATTCTGGGTGCTATGTTTAGAAAGAGTAGGACCAATCTGTAGTTTTCGGTCCTTCATAGCGCTGTTCCATGGACTGTAAAAGAACTTTAAAATGAAAGCAGGATACTTGTAAATAGTAAACGAATAGAACGAGTTATGTCTTCCTACTGAATAGTTACCATGGGAATAATTGTGAATTAATCTACCGCCGCTATAAATGGTAAGAGGCACAGGCTGAATTACTATTCCATGAAAACGTTGTTTGACGAGTGGAATTCCATATCTCGGTTTAGTGTAGGCATGCATAGGGTCATCTACCATTAAAATAGTTCTAATGGAATACATTTTTCTTTTTAATTTAGTAAGTGATGAAAAAAACTCTTCTTTATTAGAACAGCAAAGGAATTCAGTGGTATTCAACACCATTTTCCAGCCCGTAATTTCTTTTTCTATGTTCATTACTTCTTGATCAACTAATACGGCATCAAACTCTAATACTTTTGAATCACGGATTTCCCAATGAGGTGCAAATAATTTACATATTTCAACCGAGCGATCAGTAGACCCACGATTAATAAGAATACCATGATCAAATAATTTTGTGTGGTGCATTAACCACCATGGGAGTAGATACTCTTCATTGTAGAAATGGGAAATTAAAGTTGTATTCATAAAGAGTCCTCCTTTCAAAATTTTGTGGAATATATCCTTATCTAGTATAATATGCTACTTGATCTAAAAAGTTTTCTTTAACAATTATAATGGATGTTGAGATTTAAAAAAACTCAATGAAAGAATATAGCCCACCATGTTCTGAATAATGCAATCCAACCAATCTAAGTAATATGTATTCCAAAATTTTCATGATTAATCCTTTTAGATATAAAGTGCTCAATGAAGATGGATTTTATAAATTTGTTACAAAATAATCTTTTTCTAATAAGAAAATCACTAAAATATGAGAAAATGATATAACAATATCTATAAATATAGTCCTACTGGAAGAATCAGCGGACATCGAACTATAAGAGCATTAGTAATATTGCTCTGTAGTTCGGTGTCCGCTTTTTTGTTTTTATTAACAAAATATATAAGGGGTGTTTTTATATATGGCGCAATTAACTTTTTTACCTAAAATTGATCGCAAAGCAACGCAGGCTCGTTTAGAAGAGATTCTTGAAAATGTTCGTATTTATAGACAATTTGGGATGATTAGAAATGAGATGAAGGTTACAGCATCTAGCGAGGTAAGATATCATGGTCCAACAAATATGGTAGGGAAGCCAGCAGAAGATATTGCTTTAGCAAATGTTGGTATGAGTGAGCGTACGTATAGACGAAATAGATCTAGTGCTTTTTATAAATTAGCTTTTGCTCTTAGATTAGAAGTATATGAGACTGAAGAAACTGGAGGTAATGAATAATGAATTTTGTTTAGCAGATACGTGATCCAGAAGAAATACAGCAGCTAAAAGAGTATTTTAAGGAGAAGTGTGCACGAAATTATATTTTATTCATTATGGGAATGAATACAGGCTTGAGAATCTCTGACATTTTAAAATTGAAGGTAGGAGATGTAAAAAGGAGTCATATCTCTATGAAGGAAAAGAAAACAGGAAAACAAAAACGTATTCAAAATACTGCAGTATTAAAAAGAGAACTGAAATGGTTTATAGAAGAAAGAGAAGATCATGAATACCTATTACAAAGTAGACAATGAAACAATCGTCCTATCGTTCGTAGTATGGCATATAAGATATTAAGTATAGCCGCAGCAGAGTTTAGTTTAGATGAAATAGAACACATACGCTAAGAAAGACGTAAGGGTACCATATGTACATGCAAACGAAAAACATAGCACATTAATCATAGAGATATTCAATCACTCTTCAGAGAAGGTCATGTTACGTTATATAGGTGTAAATCAAGATGCAATAGATAAAGCAATGACTAGGTTTGAAATCGAATCATTGCTTTTTTCTTTTTAAATCTAGGGGTACCGTCATCGTTTTTGAAAACCCCCATGCTAAGAGCATACAAAAATTATACAGTTTTTTGGATAATTCGGTAACAAAAGAGAACCCGAAAAACTGCGTCAGGATAGGAATGTATAAAATAATGCATAAATCTGTAGAACAAAAAAAGGAAATTCCTTTATCAGAGGATGGGCCACCTTTCCTTGTTATCGATAATGAGACGTCATGTTAGCTTAACATGAATATAATATAAAAAAGGAATTTATAAGATTTGACGAGAATAAAATTGTATTAAAAGGATATCGGAGGTTTTTTATGAAAATCGTAGGACAGCAAATATATCTTCGACTTTACAAAATTTCTGACGCGAGCGAGTTAGCTAACTTACACTCTAGAAATCGCGAATTTTTTCAACGAGTTTGTCCATTACTCCCAGAAGTCTTTTATACAGAAGAACATCAAAAAATACGCATTGAACGAGCATTAAAAAAGAAAGCTGAAGATCAAGTTTACGCTTTTGGAATCTTTTTAAAAGCAACAGATAAACTTATCGGAGACATTTCATTAACTCAAATTGCTAGGGATCCGGCCCAAAGCTGTTATACGGGGTTTACCTTAGATAGGGAGCATAATTCAAGGGGCTATACAACAGAGGCTCTTCGACTTGTTGTAGACTTTGCATTTAGAGAATTAAAACTACATAGAATTGAAGCAGGAGCTATGCCTAGCAATATAGCATCTATTCGTGTATTAGAAAAAGTAGGATTTAAAAAAGAAGGTATAGCTAAAGAAAATGTAAAGATTAATGGAAAATGGACAGATCATCAAATATTAGCTATCATCAACAGCCTGGATGTATAAGCACATTTCACTTCCAATAATGAGACGTTATGTTAACCTTACATGTATATAATATACAACTAAAATCAAACAACATGTCGCCTCTTTTAAATGGTAAAATAGGGAAAATGAAGTTCTGAATAATACCTTTAGAAGCCACTATTTATTACATAGGAGTTGCCGAAAAAAGGGATGAAAGGGAAAAGAAAAAAGTAAGGGGGGGCATAAGTGAAGTATATTAATGGATTGTACATATCACTTATATTGATGATGTTTATTAATTTACTTAATACTACAATATTCAATAATGAATATTCAGGTATAACAATGTATATCTCTTCCGTTATATTCACAATTGGGAGCGCATTCTTCATAAATGTAAAACGGCTTAAAATTAGTGAGAAAAAATAAAACAAAAAGCAACTCCCAATAACGAGAATTATGTAAATAAGCTGTCCATATGGGCAGCTTTATTTTATGTTTCCGCATAGCGTAGGTTATTTTGAAAAATGCTGGTGGTATCCCTCCCTATACAGTTACTCATAAATTTTGTACTGTGTAACTCAAAAGAGAAAGTTAAATAAAATTAATGATAGCAAGGGATTCAGTGATAGAATCAGTTACACACAATATAAGATAAGGGTAAGTCAATTATTTATATGTTAATATTATGCTATAAACAAGAAAGTGGTGGTTGTGATGAGGGAAAGATGTCCAGTTTGTCAAAACTCTATTGAGGAACCCCAATTAGTAGGAGTGGGAGGGGGACGTGCAGAGCAATATAAATGTGAGAATTGTGGCACATTTTCCATGATTGAAGAAGCGAGAATCGAATTAAATGTAGAGCAGAAGAGAAAACTTTCTGCAATTTTAAGAAAGAGAAACATTAGAGGGGTGGGAAAAATAATGATTTTTCTTAATCGACCAGATGAAAATCTTTCAGAATTTCCGTATCCTATTTATCTTTTAGCGGATCTATTAAGTGAATATCCAGATAGTGCTTCTGATAGATTGGATGAGTCATTAATAAACTTAGCTAAATTGTCAAAATTTCCAGGTGACCCATTATATATTCGTGAATCAGATAAATCTCTATTTTTTGTACAGAGTGTTCATTTGTTGGAAATGAAATATATAGCGAACCAATTATTTCAGGACGAATTAATTGAGATATCTAAGCTATCTGCAGCAGATTTTCCTGCACATATTACAGTTACAGCAAAAGGGTGGAATCGTATTGCAGAATTAGAAAAGGGAAGAGAAGCGGATACTAAGCAGGTGTTTGTCGCTATGTCGTTTAGTCCAAAAATGGATAGTCTATATAAGAATGCAATTGCAACGGCTGTAAAAGAAGCAGGTTATGAGCCTATTCGAATTGATAAAGTGGAACACAATAACAAAATCGATGATGAGATTATAGTTAAAATAAGACGAAGTAAATTTATAATTGCAGATTTTACTGAACATAGAGGTGAAGTCTATTTTGAAGCCGGATATGCAATGGGACTTGGTAAACCTGTAATATGGACTTGCAGGGAAAATGACTTAGCAAATCTGCATTTTGATACTAGACAATATAGCCATATTGTTTGGAAAGATGAGAGGGAATTAAAAGATTCATTACTTAATAGAATAAGAGCTACAATCAATTAAAGAAAGGTGGCAGATTCGTGACCGCTTTTTTGCAGTAAATGTGCCGGTCGTTTTGGAGTTAACGTGATATATTTGTATTGTGAGAAGTGGACGAAAACATTGCTCATAAAATTCCTCTGAAAATGGATCTTCATAACTGGTGGCGATGGTTGCAGACTGGATGAATGGTTGTTCTTCATTTCACATTCAATTGCAATTTACATTGTATAAACGGAGAAGGGTTTTGCTCTTCTTTTAGTTACTTAATATTGCTGAAACAGATAAATGTAAATAAGATTAGGTGATTGAAAGAAGAATAAAACTTCATTTACCATGATTGAAATGCAAATGTAATACTTAATGAAAAAGCGTCCATTCGGGTGCTTTTTATTTTGGAGGGATGAAGGATGGATAAAGCCAAATTAGCTAAACCAGCACAAGCGGTTATAATTGGTACATTCATTTCAATGTTAGGACGGGACCTTGTAAATGAACGTATCGATAAAAAGAAATTAGAAAGTGTTATTCCAATCTTTAATGAGTTGGAAGATATACAACGCCAAAGTAAAAAATTCGATAACTGGGTGTTCAGATTTTGTTGTACCGGTCATTATTAATACAATAGAAATTATAAAAAGGATAACGGTAGGACGACCATATTGTTTTGTTTTTCCATTTTTCTTAAAGAAGGAAAAGGATACATAAGATTAAAAGAATAAAAGCAAATAGAAGTAATACGCCACCAATATTACTCAAAATAGCCATTTTCATACCTCTATTTGTAAGATTTTCTCTATTGATTATATAGGAACTTATTGGATAATACACGTTTTATATAAATTTCGAAAATTGATATTTTTAATAGACATTTAAACAATTAATTTGCATATAAGGAAAAATGTATATATTTCCTATTACTTTTTTAAAGAGATTTCATAAATTATAGTATATCGATTGAAAGGAGGAGATTTGAATGGAATTTCAATTGTTAGTGAATTGTATATTACAAGAAGGTAATGCGTACTTTTTAGTAACGAAGGTAGACGATGTAATTACGTTAAAAGTACCGATTACAGCAGGAGTAGCAGCATTATTTTTAGCTTTTGGTGTACCAAGATGTTCTTAATTTAAATCTCTATAGTAGAAAGAGGAGGACAAGCCTCCTCTTTCTACTATTACATAATTATTTTATGTAAACTATAATGGTGTTTTATATTAGCACGTTTAAAATGGACATGCATATACTATAATGTTTCATTGGCGTTTGTGATGAACGATAGTTTTGATAAGTGATATTCTTTTAAGTTATGAAAATAAAAGAGGTGCTATTATATATGAAAAGAAGAACATTAGATATTCCAGTTTCATTGCGAAGAGAGTGGTTTTTAATAGAGTTAGCTCATTTAACGAAAAAATATGGAATTGAAATTGCAACTAGCAAAATGGAAGCCGCACCGTTTTTAAGGGATCAAGTTACGGAATCAAAAATAGGAGCAGGGCTACAATACGATAAATATGATGATGAGTATATAATTGAAATGTAAGTAATACATGGCACAAAAAGAAATGCTTAATAATACTAGTCTTTTAAAAGAGTAACACTGATAAGGAATTACGCTATAAAAAATTATAAAATAAAGCAGATTCTATATATAGAATCTGCTTTATTATGAAATATTTTTAATCAACTAGCCTCTTTCTAATATTTTTCCTACATATTTCTCTTGAGTGATTCCAAAAGATTCACGAAGAATGCGAGCATATTCTTTAGAACCTATTGGTCGTTTATTTTTTGTGCCTTTAAAGGTTTCTGTATAATTTTTTTTCGTTAATGATATGTGACCATAATCAGTTAATTTACAAGTGATAGCCCCTTTATTAAAAGGCGATTCGTTATGCTCTACAATTACTTTTTGAATGTTATTCACTTTTTTCTCATCTATTGGATCTATAGTGAAAGCATAGCCTATTTTCCATTCGTTTGAAGGTTCAGATTGTAAGAAACTTGTAGATTCGCCGTTTGCGCCTTTTCGCATTTCTAAAATATGTGTACCTTTTCGGGTATTTCGTTTGTAAATTCGATATTCTCCCGTTTGAGAAGATATGATTTCGCCATTAAAAGGGACTGGATGTAAAGGGAGATGAGATGCAAAACCTGCATCCACAATATAATCTGTATGATCATGACTTAAAATGATAATGACATGACCATCATCAGGTTTCCATTTATTATCGTAAAGATCGTATACAGTACCAGCTACTTTGTATACTTGAAACCCACAATCAATTAAAAAGTAATACAATAAGGAATTTAATTCATAACAAAGACCGCCTCGTTTTTGAATAAGTAACTTTTCTACTAAGTTATTTTTTGAAATGTTTTTAATAGTACCAGCCATAATATCAAGATTTTCATAGGGGAAAATCATTCCCATTTTTAAGAGGACTTCATCTAAATCATCAAATGTTAGTTCTTTTGCGGGAATTTTTAATCGTTTAAAAAATTCCTTTTGTAAATTGGTCATCATAAAGCATTCTCCTTTCTTTTTACAGAATTTTCTTCTGCTTACCGATAGGTTAGTACTTCTAAAAACTTAATTCAAGTCTGCGAAAATTATCATAATATATGTTTCTGGAAATATGATTTTATATTTTGAAATTTCAGTTAAATATTTAGTCATAGGAAAGTCTTACAATACAAGCTCCTTTTAAATTCGTTTGTATGTAATGAAAAGAAAATACATATCTTCATTATGTTTTTAAATAACTAATTAGTAATAAAATGTTTTTTTACTAAAATTTTTTCAAGATTTGTATGCTTTATATAAACAATCATGATTTGAAAAACATCTTGATGTAGTGAAGTTAACAATTATTGAGAAATTTTTTTGTCGTGTTTACTCAAAAGGAAGAGATGGAAACGAAGAGAATAACGTGAGTTAAGGAAGAGGGTGTACGAGTAATCACCTGAATATAGGGCTAACATCTTTTTCAAATAAAAAGATTAGCTATTATTAAGGGAGAAAATATAAATTATTACAAAGAGCACCTTCTTTCAAAAAAAGTGGGGGGAGTAACATGCGATTAATGAGAAGATGTGTTGCCTTACTAATTATATTTTTTATCATGGCTCCATCGATTAGCACAAATGTAAGGGCAGAAGTTGTAAAAGAGCTTGGAAAGGGGTTTCCTGATACAGAAGTATTTACACCTGGCGATTGGTTTTTAGGACAAAAACCAACTAATTATGATGAGAATAAGCCTCCAATTCTCTTTGTACAAGGCAGAAATGGTAATGCGGATAGTTGGTATGGAAAGACTGTATATCACGATATAAATGATATGTATGACTATGCTTTGAAAGCGGGATATCAAACGGTATTTATTCAATTATATGATGCGGCAGGGAAAGGATCGGCTAGTCAGTGGGACAACGGAAAATTGTTAGCACAAAAACTGGAAGAAATATATAATCATTTCGGTAAAAAGGTTACTATTGTAGCGCATAGTAAAGGTGGTATAGATACACAAGCGGCATTAGTTGGATATGGTGCGAATCGATTTGTTGGGAATGTTATTACACTTGCGACACCACATCACGGCTCAAATTTAGCGGATTTATCATATAGTTGGTGGGCAGGTTGGCTTGCTTCTATATTAGGTCAAAAAGATGATGGTACGTACGCGTTACAGATAGGGGAAATGGCAAAATTTCGTTCAACGATAGATAATAATCCAGCAGTTAAATTAAACCGTTACTATACGGCTACTGGGACTAGCTGGGGACCAGTATTTTCTGCGTTATCTATGGGCGGATTATATTTGTCATCGTACGGCTCGAATGATGGATTAGTAAATGAATGGAGTGCTAAGCTACCATATGGCACACATTTATTTACAGATTCTAAATTTGATCATGACAATATACGAAAAGGATCAGCTGTTTTCGCACGAATTGAACCATATTTACGTACTGCAAATGTAGGCGTGCCACCTTTAGTAGCACCAAGTAATAGTTCAGAAGAAAATATAGAGCAATTAAATACAACTTCTAATCAAAATATTTTAGGGGGAGAATTGCCACAAAATCAGTGGATAGAGCAAGCTGTGGCGGTTGATAAAAAGGCAGAAGGAATAGTTTCTGTATTAACAGCTGCTTCTGATGTAGAAATACAACTAATATCTCCAAAAGGAAAAGTGTATACAAATAAAGATAGTACGATAACTACTGGTGAAGGTGAATCTTTCTTTAATGGGGCAACAATTAGTACATTTAAATTTGACAAAATGGACGTAGGAGAATGGAGAGTTAAAATGATGGCGAAGCAGTCGAAAGATGCATACTTAATTGTAAGCGATCACAAAAGTGGCGCGCCATTCGTTCTTCAAATGCCAACAAAAGTCAAAATAAACAAATCAGAGTATAAACTGAAAAAATCACCTGCGGCACCTGAAATGAAAGGAGATCTTTCCATAACAGTAAGAGTTGTTAATAAAGAAGGGAAGCTAGTCTCTGAATTTAATGAATTACAAAATGTTAATACAAATACATTTACAGGTGCTTTGAAGGACATAAAGCAACCAGGGGTATATAACGTTACGATGGATATAAAAGGGATGAATAAAGAAGGACAACCTTATAATCGTACGATTGTTAAGTCGGTTTATGTGGAGAAGTAAAAGTAAATAGGTTTTGATATGAAATTGCCGAAACCTTATGTTAGAAGGGGACGGCAATTTTTTTTATGTATTAGGTTAACAGAATAATGAAATAGGGGTTTACGTTCTATAAAAGAGATGATAGGAAGCGGAAAAAACAAAACTTTATAAAAAAAGATGCTGAAATAGCATCTAAATCTGATGGAGTATTATTAACTTAGTTTTGTAACTGTTAATTCAACTGAGTTTATTCCATTATCACAAGTTACAATACTTTGATTATTAAATGCACTATTATTTTTGAGTTGAAGAGTGGAATTAGCTGGTACCGTAACAATAGTTTCACCAACTAGTTGAAGGCATTCGTTATTTGATGAAGTATTCATTTGAAGAGCGAAATCACCTTGACTATTAGCAAGTGGATTGTTATTTAAAAATATAGTTATGACTGGAATATGTGGAAATACTGGATTTAAAGTAGTGTTAATACTTGAAATGAAAGAAACTCTATAGTCACCAGCTTGACTAAAATGTATAGTAGTCGGATTTAGTAAAGAAACTCCTCCTGCTTTTGGCCCAGCGTGATTGAATGGGAAAGAACCACCAAAAGGAACAGTTATAAACTCAGTTTGCCAGAAAGTACCGTAAGCTGGCTTTGATGGTTTATGTGAATCGTGGCAGGAACATTTTTTAGATGAACTGGAAGAAGAATGACAGGAACATCTTTTATACGAGCTTGAAGAACGATAGTATGAACCCAATATATTACCTCCTAATGATTAATAAATGTAAGATGCATAGTAGTATATGTAAATGAATTACTATTGGCATGTATGCCTGTCCTGTATAAGGTGGTAGATTTGAAATATAAAGCACTCAAATGGTGAAATGTAGTTTATTAGAATAATATGTATAACGATTTTTGAAGATGAAAAAATTAATAATTTGGTAGAAAAATGAACTGAAGTTCTAAATAAATTGAAGTATTGATGAAACGCTTATTATACGAATTGCACCTGAAAAAGTAGCATTGTTATTTTTGGGTGCGATAATGTTGTCGTTTAGCGAATTGTTCCTATTTAAACATTTGTATATTAGAGTTTTTATTCGTTACTTTTTATTTGTGCAGTTGGGCAGGAAGAAGACGAAAGGTATCGAATTCATTTACATAGGAAGCATTGTTTGCTTTTGGTGTGAATAATAGTTAAAGATACGTTGAAATATTTAAAACTGTAACGAAAGAGCTATTAAATAATAGAGGGAGCAACTTACATGGAAAATATATTAAAGGTATCTTCAAAATCAAGTCCAAATTCAGTTGCAGGTGCAATAGCAGGTGTACTAAGAGCAAATGGCAATGTGGAAATCCAAGTAATTGGGGCAGGTTCTTTAAATCAAGCAATTAAAGCAATTGCGATTGCAAGAGGATTTGTTGCTCCAAGTGGTGTTGATTTGGCTTTTGTTCCAGCATTTCAAGAGATTTCTATCAATAATCAAGAAAGAACAGCAATTAAATTAATTGTAGGTCCTAGAAAGAGAAGATCCTAATAGAGTGCCTTTATAGGATGTGATTTGAAAAGTGCGATAGAAATCGTCCTTTTCTTTTTTTATTTATATTTTAAAGTTGAATTTTTAGTAATAAGCATTAGTGTAGTTAATAAAAAGTGTCGCAAATGCTTGTATGACAGGCACTTGTGACACTTTTGTAGTTTTATATAATATAAAATGAACAATTCTAAAATTGCTCATTCTTCTCCCAAGATTCTACGATATAATGAGCAATTGTTGGGTTATATCCTTTTCCAACTAAAAACATAATCGCAGCGACTTCTGTTAAAGCGTGTTTATGTGAAGTATGTTTCGCTTCATTTAAACCATAATCTACCCAAGGTTTTACGAAATCTAATACAGGTTTCTTTAAAGGTAAAAATTGTGTACCGACAACTTGTTGAATTTGTTGTTGAGTCGGTTCTGTAATAGGACCAGGTGGTAAAATTTGTGGTTGTGTAATATCTAAAGTCGGACCTGGTGGTAAAATTTGTGGTTGCATTGGATCAATTGTTGGTGGTTTAGGTGGTGAGACACGTGCGTCGTAGTTGGGTTGATACATTTGTTGTTGGTATTGTGGTTGTTGTGGCTGAGTTACATATGGATTTTGTTGTTCTTGAGTTTGCGGTGCTGCATATGGATTTTGTTGTTCTTGAGTTTGCGGTGCTGCATATGGATTTTGAGGATATTCATAATTTGGACGTGTGTCATATGGATTTTGTTGTTCTTGAGTTTGCGGTGCTGCATATGGATTTTGAGGATATTCATAATTTGAACGTGTGTCGTATGGATTTTGTTGTTCTTGAGCTTGCGGTGTAGCGTATGGATTTTGTTCGTATTGTTGTTCTGGCTGTTGTAATTCTTGTTCCTCATATTGTTCTGTATATCTTTGTTCCGGTTGCTGAGGGTAAAATGGTTGTTGTGGATAAGGCGGTTGATTATTATAGAACATGTTTATTCCTCCTTCATGATGATGCCTACCACCTAGTGTATGGGCGGACAAGAAAATATGTGATGAAAAAAGGCGGGCGTGTTACAATAAGAAACTGGGTGAAGATAAAATGACAAAACAAGAAAAGATTAAAAAAACAATTACTTTTGTAAAAAATATTTTAGAAAAAGATGCGAGTGGGCATGATTGGTATCATATTGAGCGCGTACATAAACTGGCGATTTCTTTATCCGAGCAAGAAGGAGGAAATCGTTTTATAATTGAAATGGCAGCATTACTTCACGATGTGGCAGATGAAAAGTTAAATGAAAGTGAAGAAGCAGGAATGAAAAAAGTTTCTGATTGGTTAGAAGAGTTACATGTAGATGAGGAAGAAAGTAAACATATTCTTCATATCATCGCCAATATGTCTTATAAGGGTGGGCATGGCGGCGCAGTTGAGTCAGTTGAAGGGAAAATTGTTCAAGATGCAGACCGTTTAGATGCCCTTGGAGCAATTGGGATTGCACGTACATTTGCATATGGCGGAGCGAAAGGGAGATTAATGTATGATCCAACAATTCCGCCGCGTGAAGTAATGACGAAAGAAGAGTATAGAAAAAATAACGATCCATCTTTAAATCATTTTTATGAAAAACTTTTAAAATTAAAAGACTTAATGAATACGAACGCAGCAAAACAAGAAGCTGAAGTTCGTCATCGTTATATGGAACAGTTTATAGAACAATTTATGAAAGAGTGGAATGCACAAATATGAAAATGTTAACTGTGGAGAACTTATCGAAATCATACGGAGAAAAACCGTTATTTGATGGATTATCATGTAGTATTACAGAAGGACAACGTGTCGGAATTATTGGTGTAAACGGTACTGGTAAATCAACATTATTAAAAATTATTGCAGGGTTAGAAACTCCTGATACAGGTGAAATGACGCATTCACGCGGATATACCATTAGTTATTTATCACAGCAACCAGAGTTTGATGAAAAACTAACAGTATTAGAGCAAGTGTTCCATGGTGATACACCTTTAATTCGTCTTCTTCGTGATTATGAAAAAGCACTATTAAATATTGAAAAAGATCCAAGTAATGAAAAAGTACAGGAACAATTATTTGCAGTGCAGCAACGTATGGATGCAATGAGTGCATGGGAAGCAAATGCAAATGCGAAATCTCTTCTAACGAAATTAGGAATTACAGATTTCACTGCAACTGTTGGGAATTTATCTGGTGGACAGAAAAAACGTATCGCAATGGCACAATGTTTTATTGAAACACCTGATTTATTAATTTTAGACGAGCCTACGAACCATCTTGACCATGAGACAGTTGAATGGTTAGAAGAATATTTAGCAAGATATACAGGGGCGGTATTACTTGTAACCCATGATCGTTATTTCTTAGATCGTGTGACGAATCGTATTTTTGAATTAGATAATGGTAAACTATATAGCTACGAAGGAAACTATAGTACATTTTTAGAAGCGAAAGCACTTCGTGAAGAGCAAGAATTGGCACAAGAATCTAAACGCCAAAATTTATATCGTCGTGAACTTGCTTGGATTCGCCGTGGTGCAAAAGCCCGTTCTACGAAACAAAAGGCGCGTATTCAGCGTTTTGATGAGTTAAAGGAACAAGAAGGGCCAGCTGCAAAACAGTCAGTTGATATTGCACTAAGTGGAAGTCGTTTAGGAAAGAAAGTACTTGAGTTAAAAGATGTAACGAAAAAATTTGGCGATAAGACGGTATTACATAATTTTAATCATATTGTGAAACCAGGCGATCGTATCGGAATTATTGGGGCGAATGGAAGCGGGAAATCTTCTCTATTAAATATGCTTGCAGGCAAGTTATCTCCTGATAGTGGTGAAGTTGAAGTAGGACAAACTGTAAAAGTTGCTTATTATACGCAAGAAAATGAAGAGATGAATTTAAATCAGCGTATGATTGAATACATTAAAGAGATTGCAGAAGTTATTCATACAACAGATGGAAAAGTAATTGGTGCATCTCAAATGTTAGAACGTTTCTTATTCCCGACGCATTCACATGGTACACCGCTTGGTAAACTATCTGGTGGTGAAAGAAGACGTTTATATTTATTACGTATTTTAATGGGGGAACCAAACGTACTATTACTTGATGAACCTACGAATGATCTAGATACACAAACATTAACAGTACTAGAAGATTATTTAGAAGATTTCCCAGGTGTCGTTTTAACTGTATCGCATGACCGTTACTTCTTAGATAAAGTAGTAGATGAACTGTTCATCTTTACTGGCGGAGGAGAAGTGCGTGAGTTCCTAGGTAGTTATACAGATTATT
Organism: Bacillus cereus group sp. BceL062; assembly: GCF_051780025.1. Taxonomy (NCBI): domain Bacteria; kingdom Bacillati; phylum Bacillota; class Bacilli; order Caryophanales; family Bacillaceae; genus Bacillus; species Bacillus cereus group sp. BceL062. Next base: position 292,450 of record NZ_JBPWGY010000001.1, read on the forward strand.
TAGAAATGGAAAAAACGAAAGAACTTATTGAGAAAGCGGAAGTTCAAAAAGAGAAAAAAGTAGTAGAAGCAGCTCCAAAACAACAACGTAAACGTAAACTTTCGTACAATGAGCAGCGTGAATGGGAAACAATTGAAGATACAATTGCCGAACTAGAAGAGAAAATTGAGTCAATTGGAGAAGAACTTGCGAAAGTTGGATCTGACTTCACAAAGGCACAAGAATTATCTGAAGCACAGCAGAAAACAGAAGAAGAGCTAGAAAAAACGATGGAAAGATGGAGTGAACTATCAGATATCGTTGAAGGATTAAAATAAAAACAAGCTGCATATATTGAAAAGTAAAGAGAAAAACTTTACACTATTGGTAGAACCTATTTTAGGAGGGAAAAAATGAGAACATCTAATCCAATGTTGAAAAAAGAGGCATTTCGTAAAGAGGGAGCAAGCGCTTCTGCGATGACTATTGGCGGAACAGTAGGCAAAACGTTTATCATGCTTATCTTGCTACTTGCAACGTCTGTCTATTCATACATACAGATGATGCAGGGTACGATGAAAATGCCAGTGTTAATTGGTGCATTAGTAATTGCGGCAATCATCGCATTTGCATCTATCTTCTTCCCGCGAATGGCACCAATTGGGGCGCCAATTTATGCGGCGGTAGAAGGAGTTGTATTAGGAAGTATTTCAGCAGTTTATACAATGAAATTTGGCGATTCTATCGTTTTAAACGCTGTATTACTTACAATTTCAATTCTATTTGCAATGTTAGTTTTATATGCAACACGCGTTGTAAAGGTAACTGATAAATTCCGTACGGGTGTAATTGCAGCGACAATGGGAATTATGGTTATGTATTTAATCGTATTCTTATTAAATATGTTCGGTGTAACTGTTCCATATATTCACCAGGGCGGTACAATCGGTATTATCATTAGTGCGGTTGTTATTGTAGTTGCTGCATTAAATTTATTACTAGATTTCGATTTAATCGAAAGCGGTGCACGTAGCCAAGCTCCAAAATATATGGAATGGTACAGTGCAATGGGTCTAATGATGACTCTAGTATGGTTATACTTAGAAATTCTTCGTTTCGTTTCTTACTTTACGAAAAATGACTAATGAAAAAATCCTGCATGAAATGTGCAGGATTTTTTTATTTTCAAAGATAAATTGAATGAATGGTATAATGTGGATGTTAGAAGTTTGAATGGAAGGGGATGGAATATGATGAAAGAGAAGAAAGGGATTATGAAAAAACTATTTTCTAAAAGTTTTTTCATAGAACTAGATGATGCTTTAACATATCCGTCAGCAGAATGCATTATTTCAGCCATTGAAGGGTATGCAACTGAATGTAATGAACTACTAAAATTTGAGAGTAAAGTTAAACCGATTACATTCTACTTAGACGATGCATTGTTTAACGCTGAAATAAAGATGGCTCGCGGAGGGTATTACATCTCTTGCAGTGAAATATAATATATCTTGAAACCTTACATGTTCATAATATGTAGGTTTTTTTTTTGCTTTTTTATATGCAAAGTAATCCTTTTTACTTTAGAAATATATAATTTTATCCTTTTTACCCTTCACACATTTTTCTTTACAATGAAGAAAAACATGCGAGGTGGTATAACTTATGATGAATCGAGTTGTATTAATCGGTAGATTGACAAAGGATCCAGAATTATACTACACAAAACAAGGCGTCGCTTATGCACGAATATGTGTTGCAGTGAATAGAGTATTTCGAAATAGTTTAGGTGAACAACAAGCAGATTTTATAAATTGTGTCGTTTGGCGAAGAGCAGCTGAAAATGTAACAGAATATTGTACGAAGGGATCACTTGTTGGAATTACAGGGCGTATTCATACGAATAATTACGATGATGAAAAAGGAAAGAAAATATATAGAACTGAAGTTGTGATTGAGAGTATTACCTTTTTGGAGAGAAGGAGGAAGGGGGCATCGTAATAAAAGGGGATTTTAAGTAATAGCTTCGGAAAAAATTGTGGAAAGTATTTTAATAAATTTAAAGAAGGGGTACTGTCAGCAATTTTGAAGAAAAACACGCTAACGAAAATTATTAATTTAAAATTTTTTATACTGAATATTGAAAGATTCCTCTGGAAATGGTTACTCATTGAAGTGGGATTATTAGATTGGTTCTATTCCACATTTTTCACGGTACTTGTTAATCTTTTGAATCATTGATTTATTAATATTGAAGATAATTATGTGCATATTAATCACATAATTTGCCCCTATCAAAATGAACTTTTCTTGCATCTACTATATTGTTAAGAATATTTTATTTTGAAAGGATGTGATTATATGGCTCATAAATCTACTGGGGTTTTTCGAGTTCCGGTTTCTGAGAATGGTATTATTCCAACTGCTCTCAATATTATGTTAAACAATGATTCACGCTGTCATACTAGTAATGTGACGGTAATTGTTAAGAGAAGTCCAAACACTTTTTTCCCAACGCAAAATGAATTAGTTGAAATCTCTCGTACTATTGTTTCTTTAGGACCAAACAGAACATCTAAGATTGTGTTGTTTACTCCAGAATTCCATATAGAAGATTTTCTTGACGTCATCATTAGAGGAAATAAAGATGATGTTGAGGATGTTCTTGTGTATTCTTTCTTAGCAGACTCAGAAGGTCACAATCTTCCATCTACTGTTTTCAGAAATGAAGAATATACTTTTGCTTGCTAACACCATGATGATGTATATCATATACAAATATAGTTGACATAATGTGAAATTATCGGTAACAAAAAAAGGCGCACCCCTTAATCTCATAAAGGGTTCGCCTTTTTTCTTTCTATCACTCTAAGCAATTCCATTAATTCATCTTTCGGAACATTCACAATCAAAATGTCTTCAGAAATCAATTCTCCAACAACAAGTCCCTCAGAGCGCATTCGTATGAACGTTTTTATATATAAATCGTTCTTCTTTTTTAGTAGTATCCTCCAGAGCTTTATTTATTAACTGCACTTCACTTTAAAATGAATGATCTAACTAGGATATAGATACCTCTTTTTATGTAGGGAAAAGATAACAAATTCTCTCCTTAAAATAAAACTTATCGGAAGCGAACGGTTTTAAAATTTCGTTCCTAATTTGAAATGTAAAAAAGGAATGAAATAGTATGGTAGCGGGGAGAAAGTAGTGAAATTAAGCATCCGAGTAGGAGTATAGAGTGATAACATGTTACAATACAGCTAAGAACAAGCAATAAAGGAGAGTTATTTTACGTGAAAATTAAAGCAATTGAACCGACGCCAAGTCCAAATACAATGAAAGTTATTTTGAATGAAGTACTACCATCAGGAGCACGTAATAATTATACAAATGAAAATGTAGAACAAGCACCGGTGCAAGTACAAGAAATTTTGAAAATTGAAGGCATTAAAGGTGTGTATCATGTAGCAGACTTTTTAGCAGTCGAGCGTAATGCGAAGTATGATTGGAAAGTTTTATTACAACAAGTTCGTGCCGTTTTCGGTGAAGAAGTAGTAGAAGAAAGCGAAGAACAGCAACTTTCTCACTTTGGAGAAGTGAAAGTATTTATTCAAATGTTCTTTACAATTCCGATGCAAGTGAAGTTAACAGATGGAACGACGGAAGAGCGTGTTGGTTTACCTGATCGTTTTAAAGAATCAATCATGAAAGTGCAAATGTCTGCACCTAACGTTGTGAAAGAGCGTAAATGGGTAGAGCAAAGTACACGTTACGGTAATTTTGAAGAAATCGGGAAAGAAGTAGTAGAAGAAATTGTTGCTGCTTATTCAGAAGAACGTGTAAATGAAACAGTTAAAGAATTATTAGATCAGGCTGGGGCAGTTGAAGTAACGATTCAAAAGCGTGAGCCATATAAAGTAACAGAAGAGATGATGAAAGACTCTGACTGGAAAAACCGTTTTGCAGCTTTAGAGCAAATGGATCCTACTGAAGAGGATATTCTAGTGTTGAAAATGGCGTTAGACGATGAAAAAGTATCTATCCGCCGCATAGCAACAGCTTATTTAGGTATGGTAAAAGGTGATGAAGTATTACCGTTATTATATAAAGCGTTATTAGATCGTTCAGTAAGTGTTCGTCGTACTGCAGGGGACTGCTTATCAGACGTAGGTGACCCAGCAGCGATGTTCGTTATGATTAAATCGCTGAAAGACCCAAGTAAATTAGTACGCTGGCGTGCAGCTATGTTCTTATTTGAACTTGGAGATGAAAGTGCGATTCCGGCATTAAAAGCAGCGCAAGATGATCCAGAGTTTGAAGTAGCGATGCAAGCTCGTCTTGCATTAGAGCGTATTGAAGGTGGCGAAGAAGCGAAAGGTTCTGTATGGAAACAAATGACGGAATCTCGTAAAGGGGAATAATATATGATTGTTTTCTATGATAGTTGGTGTCCGATGTGTACTGCAGTGGCAGAGCGTACGAAGAAATTAGATAAAAAGGGTAAAATGACATTTGTTTCATTTCGAGATGATGATGTAGTTAAGAAGTATGAGCTTTCTCAAGAACTACAAAGTAAGATGGAAGAAAGGATGTATATTTTTAAAAATAATAAATGGTATGACGGAATTCATAGCATAAACGTATTAGTGAAGGCCGTTCCATCTTATTGGTTTGCAGTGCCTTTTATAAAATTATCTATCGTACTTGGGTTTGGAAGCAAAGTATACGATTATATCGCTAACAATAGAAAACTTGTCCCAGTCGGGCATTGCCGCGGTGGGGTTTGTGAAATCCCTTCAAAAAAATGAAAACGTCACTATCTTTCTTTTGCACCTATTAATAGAGCGTGATATGATGAATTTGGAATGAAAGTTGAAGGAGAGATATAAGATGTCAAATGCTTATGAAGAATACATGCGCCAAATGGTAATTCCAATGCGTCAAGAATTAGTGCGTTCTGGATTTGAAGAATTAACTACAGAAGAATCTGTTACAGAATTTATGGAGAATGCATCAGGTACAACTTTAGTAGTTGTAAACTCAGTTTGTGGTTGTGCAGCTGGTTTAGCGCGTCCATCAGCAGGCCAAGCAGTTGTTCGTGCTGAAAAACAACCTGACCATCTTGTAACTGTATTTGCAGGTCAAGATAAAGATGCTACTGCAAAAATGCGTGAATACTTCGGAGAAATCCCTCCATCTTCACCATCTATGGCATTATTAAAAGGAAAAGAAGTTGTTCACTTCATTCACCGTCATGAAATTGAAGGTGCAACTATGGACGAAATTATTACGAACTTAGAACAAGCTTTCGAAAAGAATTGCTAAAGAAGGGGGAGAGTAAATCTCCCTCTTTTCTTTATATAGAGGTGACATAATGATAGTAACAACAGCAGGACGAACAAATAAAGAAATGACATCTTATGCAAAAAAAATAGCGACAGAATTAAATAGTTCTTTCGTTATACGCAATGATATACCTGTGCACAAACTGCATGAGAAATATGAACAGGATGTGCTTGTCGTAGGGAAGAACCGATTAGCTATTTACCCTGAAGGTACGGAAGAGTCGTTTTTCTTTCATCCAAACTCAGCAATGTTTCGTGTGAAAAGGTTAATGCGCGGAGAACACGATCCGTTTGTACAAGCTGCCCAATTAGCGAGAGGAATGACAGTGCTAGATTGTACGCTCGGCATGGCATCAGATAGTATTGTAGCTAGCTATATTGTTGGTGAAAGTGGAAAGGTAACAGGACTTGAAGGTAACGAATATATGGCTTACATAATGGAAAAAGGTTTGCAAACATGGTCTTCATCAGTTGCTGAAATCGATAAGGCAATGCAAAGAATCCATGTAAAGCAAACAGAGCATTTCGCTTTTTTAACGCAATGTGAGGATAATAGTTATGACGTTGTTTACCTTGATCCGATGTTTGAAGAAACTGTCATAGAATCAGATGGAATTAAAGGATTAAAACACTTCGCTTTGTATCATGATATTACTGATGAAACAATTGCGGAAGCGAAGCGTGTGGCGAGAAAGCGTGTCGTTCTGAAAGACCATTTCCGTAGTACTAGATTTGAAAAACATAATTTTCACGTATACAAAAGAAAAAGTGCAAAGTTTCATTTTGGCGTAATTGACCCTTGCTAATTGTTTGAAAAGATGTATAATAAGCAATAATTAATTAAATATACTGTCTGTGATGAAGAGAGTAGTCTTTTTCAGAAGGAAAGCGAGCTAGGGATGGTGTGAGCCTAGTGCGGAAGAAAAAGATGAAGCGCACTTCGGAGACGCTTCTTGAACGAATAGTAGAGTAAGCCGAGGTCCCCTGTCCTCGTTATAAACGGGAAAGTGGTTCGTAATGAACAACAAGGGTGGTACCACGGGTTAAAACTCGTCTCTTATATAGAGACGAGTTTTTTGTGTTTAAAAAAATAAGGAGGTTGTAGTATGGAATATAAAACACAGTTTGCGAAAAGTTTATCAAATATTTTTGTAAATGAATTAACGCAAAATCAAATTTTAGATTTAATCGAAACACCGAAACAAGATGAATTCGGAGATGCAGCGTTCCCATGTTTTTCACTAGCGAAGCAATATAAAAAATCACCAGCTATTATAGCAAAGGAAATTGCGGAGAAAGTAAATGATCCGTTCTTTACGAAAGTAGAGGCTGTTGGTCCTTATGTAAATGTATTTTTCAATCGTGAAACTGTAAGTGATGCTGTATTAAAAACGATTTTAGCTCAGAAAGAAGAATACGGTCAAAACTACTTTGGATGTGAAAAAACAGTAGTTATTGATTACTCATCTCCAAATATTGCAAAACCTTTTTCGATGGGGCATTTACGTTCTACAATGATTGGAAATTCACTGAAACATATCGCTGAAAAATGTGGCTATGAAGTTGTAGGAATTAATTATATTGGGGATTGGGGAACACAGTTTGGAAAGTTAATTACTGCTTATAAAAAATGGGGAAATGAAGCAGTAGTTAAAGAGGATCCAATCCGTGAATTATTTAAGTTATACGTTCAATTCCATGAAGAGGTAAAAGGCGACGAAGAACTAGAAGAAGAAGGGCGTGCTTGGTTTAAGAAATTAGAAGAAGGTGATGAAGAAGCTGTTGAGCTTTGGAATTGGTTCCGTCACGAATCCTTAAAAGAATTTTCTCGAATTTATGAACTTCTCGGTGTAGAATTTACTAATTTTCAAGGAGAAGCTTTTTATAATAACTTAATGGAAGATTTCATTGGGATTTTAGAGGAGCATGATTTGCTTGAAGAGTCAGAAGGCGCATTAGTCGTTAATTTAGAAGAAGAGGGAATGCCGCCTTGCTTAATTAGAAAATCCGATGGTGCGACTATTTACGCAACACGTGACTTAACGGCAGCGATATATCGTCAAAACACATATACATTTGATAAAGCATTATACGTAGTTGGCCCAGAACAAAGTTTACACTTCAATCAATTTTTCACTGTATTAAAAAAGCTTGGCTATACTTGGGTTGACGGCATGGAACATGTACCGTTTGGGTTCATTTTAAAAGATGGTAAAAAAATGTCGACACGTAAAGGAAGAGTAATTTTACTCGAAGAAGTACTTGAGGAAGCAATCGAACTTGCAAAACAAAATATTGAAGAGAAAAATCCAAACTTAAAACAGAAAGAAGAAGTAGCAAAGCAAGTCGGTGTAGGAGCAGTCATCTTCCACGATTTGAAAAACGAGCGTATGCATAATATCGAATTCTCATTAGAAAATATGCTGAAATTCGAAGGAGAAACAGGACCATATGTACAGTACACACATGCACGTGCTTGCTCTATTTTAAGAAAAGAAAGTGTAGAATTTGAAACATGTACGTTTGCTTTAAAAGATGATCATAGCTGGAGTGTCGTAAAATTACTTAATAAATTCCCTCAAGTAATTGAAGCAGCTTTCAATAAAAATGAGCCATCGATTATTTCGAAATATGTATTAGATGTAGCGCAAGCGTTTAATAAATATTATGGAAATGTGCGTATATTAGAAGAGAGCGAAGAGAAAGACAGCAGACTCGCATTGGTTTATGCTGTGACGGTTGTATTAAAAGAAGGATTACGTTTACTTGGGGTGGAGGCACCTGAGGAGATGTAACATAGTAGTAAACTGACAAACTGGGTCTAGTATAAACCTGGTTTGTTTTTATTGGATATATAATTTTTTTGCAAAATCAATTAAAATCTTTTTAGAGAGGGTGATTCATATTGATTCGAACTTTTATTTTACAAATTCCTTGTCATAGAAGATTAGATAGGAGTTTTTTAAACTACAAAAGTACATACCTTTATGTGCGCGTTGTACAGGCATGCTTATTGGTATTTTAATGTTTCCAATTTATTTTTATATGACACCTTCATTTCTTTTGGCAATCATACTATCATTTTTCGCTCAAATTCCGTTACTTATCGATGGGTTCACCCAAAAGTGGAAATGGAGAAGTAGCTCAAATTTGCTAAGAATAACTACTGGTGTATTAAGCGGTAATGGTATGGGATTATTCATTTCATCTAGTGTTATATGGATATTATCTTAAGATATATAGTAATGGAGGTATTTATATAGATGTTCTGGATTTACTTAATTCTAATTTTTATTTCAGGCGGAAGTGGAATTGGTTTTATGACTCAAAATAAGTATACAGAAGCAATAATAGCTTTTGTTATTTGTATACTATTGTTTGGGCTACTGTATTATTATCTTAAAAGAAACAAAAGAAAGAGAAAAGCAGATTGTGACGATTTAGACTGTACGGATTGTTTTGATTGTGATTGTACTTGTTAAATTTTTCTTCCAAATAAAAAGCTAGTGTATTATTAAAAATACACTAGCTTTTTTGCTTTGAAATTTTAAGAAAAGTGTAGGAATACGGCTATTATATAGAGAACTTTAGTTTTGTATATAAAAGGAGGCGTTAGATGTTGGAAACGTATGATTGGAACAATAAACTAACATATTTAAAAAACACGAGAGATTTATATTACAACGACGATTATGTAAGCTTTTTAGTAAATACAGTTTGGAAGATTACTAAGCCTGTACATATCGTTGATTACGGTTGTGGATATGGTTATTTAGGCCTAATATTAATGCCATTACTTCCAAAAGGATCAAAGTATACCGGTATTGATAGTGGAGAAACATTATTAGCTGAAGCGAGAGAGTTGTTTCGTTTACTTCCGTATGATTCGGAATTTCTTGAAGGAGATGCTACAGAAATTGAACTGAACGATAAATACGATATAGCAATCTGTCATGCTTTCTTATTACATATGAATACTCCAAAAATGATGTTAGAAAAAATGATACATGCAATTAAAAAAGGTGGTAAAATAATCTGTTTTGAACCACATTGGATTTCAAATATGTCTTCATATGTCTTAGATGGAGAGAATCAATCGGAAATTATTAAACTAGGTGCTTTGCAGAAGTTATTTGAAAAAGACGCGCAGAGAAACGGTAAAGATGGAAATATTGGCATGAAAATACCGATGTATTTAAGTAAATTAGGTGTGAAAAATATTGAGTGTAGAGTGAGCGATAAAGTGAACTTTTTAGACTCTAGTATGCATCACAATGATAAACACGGTTTGTACCATTCATTAAGAGAAGAGGGGATTGCGGACAACCCGGGTGATAAACAGCAATTTATAGAACGTTTAATGATAAGAGGATTAACATATGATAAAGCATTAGCTCAATATGAAGCAGAACTACGATTTTTTAAAGCGCTCCATATACATTCATCTTTAGTATATGCTCCGAATATGAAAATTACATTTGGTGACATAGAATGTTAAAAAGTAGCGATTTATTGAGGATTGACATTTTTTATCGATAAGTCGATATTCACCGTATAATCGCTGATATATTTTAAGAATCGGTCGATATATTTTGAAAATCACCGATAAAACGAAAGAAGCGCTGATATATTTGAATTATCGCGGATATAATTTCATGTACTGATTTTGGCCTTGAAAAGATAAGATCCTCAATTCACGTTATTCCATATAATTAAACAAAATACGAAGAAAAACAATCATTTTTACTATATTTTGTTATAAATTCGAATAATATTAAATAATACTATCCATTATAGGAGATTTTAGTTGAATACCTACAATATGATGTGTAAAATCTAAGCAAGTAGCAGTTTAAATAAATATTCGAGGTGAATGCATGCTAGATTTTAAGCAGTTAGAAGCTTGTTTGAAAGACAAGAGATTTGTAGATGGATTACAGGAAATAAATAATGAAATTTCATATATAAAAGAAAAGAATACTTTATCCTATGTGAAGACTTGGCTTGCTAATATTCCTTCACATAAGGAGTTTGATATATTAATTCGCCTTACTGATGAAGGGCTTATGCACCAATACAGTTCATTCCTCATTCGCTACGCTTATAAAAAATTCCCAAATATGAGAACGCTCTCTTTATATTGTGATGAGTTAATTGATGAGCGAAAAATCCTTGAAGCAGAACAGTTGTTAAAAGACTCTTTAGAAGAGGCAGATAAAGAAGAAATAGATGACGATTTTTTAGCGAAAACATATTTTACTTTAGTACGATGTTTATTAGAAATGAAACGAAATGAAGAAGCGCTCATTTATATGCAAAAAGCAGAGGAGTACAGTACACGTGCGGTCTTTGATAAATGGGGCTACGTCTATATGCATACAGGTGAATGGGAGAAAGCAGAAGAACAATTTTTAGCTGGAAAGCAGCATAAAGATTGTGAAGAACTATCTACCTACTTATTATCACAGTTATATGCGAATAAAGGGGAACAAAAACGTGCATTACAGTTAATCGATGATGCGATTGTAAAGTTTCTACAAGTACCATATTTTCATTTTGAAAAGGTAAAGTATTTATTAGATTTAGCGAAATATGAAGAGATGTTAGAGGTAATAGATAATATTAATAGTACGCTTCCTTATCATGCTTATGAAACTTACTTTGTACATTTACGTGCAGAAGCGTTGTACAAAATGAATAAACTTGTAGATTTACAACAGTTATTAAAAGAAGAAAAAAGTTTAAAAGGCTCTTTATATCATAATTTAGAAAAAAATCCAGGTGGAAAAAAGGTTCACCTGCCGATAGTTCCAATTGTACAAAAGGATAATTATTGTGTTCCGACAAGTTTAGAAATGATGTTGCAGCTATGGGGAGAAAAACGTACACAAGATGAAATAGCAGAGTTTATTTTTGATATGACAGGCTCAAAGTTTTCCGATACGGTCTCTTATATTGAAGAATTAGGCTATGAATATCGTTATTTTAAAGGGAATGAGGAAATTTATAAGATATTACTCGACCGAAAGATCCCCGTTTTATTAAGTATAGACATCGAACATGCTTCACATGTGCAAGTGCTATCAGGATATGATGATACGTTACAAGCTTTTTATGTTCAAGATCCAAACTTTATAGAACCAGTTCTTGTGGAATATAGTAAATTGCAAGAGAAATATCGTTATACAGGTTGTTTGGCGATCACGTTTGTTCCGAAAGAAAAGAAGGAACAACTAGCATTTTTAAGTGAAGAAGAGAATCATTATTTTAAATCCATTTTCTCTCTTACAGATCATTTAGATGAACAAGATAAAGAGGGAATTAATAACTTAGTACAATTTTTAAAAGAGACGAGTGATAATCCGAATACGTGGTTATATACGATGAAACATTTAGATGTTGAAGTAGATAAAGAATTTATTTTATATTGTATAGAAAAGTTAATGGAAAAGTTTCCGAACTCGGATTTTGTTAAATTGCATGGTGCACAGTGCTTTATTCGTCTTCAAGAAATGGAGAAAGCTGAGCAAATGCTGGCAAGTGTTGAGAAGAAAAATAATCGTGCTTTATATCATTTGATAAATGGAAGATATGCATTTGAACAGGAAAGTTATATAGAAGCGATTTCAAGTTTTCGTTCCTCATTACAATTGGACGCAGATCAGCCGATCGCCTGGAGTTTCCTCGCGTTATCTTATATGTATATCGATCAATCTGAAAATGCGTTGCAGTTTTCTCAAGTAGCTGTAGAACGTAGTCCAGAAAGGTTCACTTTAACGAATCACGGTTTAATATTAATAGATTTAGAAAGATATGAAGAAGCATATGAAATCTTTAATAATTTGTTAAGAGAATATAAAAATGAGGCGCATGTATGGTATGAACGAGCGAGATGTGCGCATCAATTAGGGAAATTACATTTAGCGATAAAAGGACTTAAAGTGGCGATTCAGTTAGATAGTAATGCGCCTTACATTTATTCGAAACTTTCAGAAATCTATGAATCTGATTTGAAGGATGAGAAAAGCACAAAAGAAATTTTATTAAAAGGTATTGAGAATTGTGATGATAAGGCGTCTCTATATGTAAGATTAGGTGATTATCATTTTCAAAATGATAGTCTGGAAGAAGCAGAAACATTATATAAGCGTGCTTTAGAAGAAGATAATGAAGATGTTTATTCTCATTTCGGACTTACGCAAGTTTATATGGCAAAAGAGCGATATGATGAAGCGAAAGAATATATTCTTGGTCTCGAAACACAAATTGAAAAGAGCCAAGATTTCCTTATGAATGCAGGAATGGTTTTATGGGATGCAGAGGTTGAACTTGGTGGAAATGAAGATGGGTTTAAAGTAGCATTGTCTAAGTTAGAGAGTGGTATAAAGCAGAGTGAATATAATGTAGCAAGTGCGTTAGATGAATATGTGAATCGAATTAAAGGAACTGTATTTGTACAACGAGGTATAGCATTCTTAAGAACGTTACAAAAAGAAAGAAATGAAGTAAGTGAATACAGTTGTTATGCAGGTATTTTACATGAATCTATTGGACAGTATGGCCAAGCGATGAAAAGATATAATAAGGCGATAGAACAAAAGAAAACGGCATTACCGTATTACCGAATTGGTGAAACACTTATGGCATTAGGACAATTGACGGAAGCAAAACAAGCGTATGAAACATGTTTAGAGCTTGATGGGACTTTCGTCGGTGTACATTTACAGCTTGCGGAAATATACGAAAAAGAAGAAAACCGTTCTAAAGAACAAAGTCATATGGTTCAGGCGATGAAAGAAGAGCCGTTGCATATTAATATGGAATATTTGGCACAGCTTTCAGTAGAAATGAATCTTCAGAAAGAGTTGCTGACTGAGCTAGAACAATTAGTGGACGAAGTACCTGAAATATGGCGATTAGATGCGATTGCATATGTGTATGGAGCGATGGATGAAATAGATAAAGAACAAGCACAGATTGAAGAAGCGCTACAATTAGATAGTGAGCATGCAGAAGTTCTATATCATTATGCAAAAGTATTAGTGAAAAAAAGAGATGCAAAAGCGATTGAAGTTGCAATGAAAGTAATACAAAAAGATGTAAATAATGAACGTATATTTGATGTTTATGTAAAAGCGGTAGAACAACATAAGAAATTGTCTAACATCCGGGATTTTCTTCATACATTAAAAGTGAAAAAAGCAGAAAGAAGTACAGCATTCATGTATGCAGCAGCTGCGGTTACGGAAAGATGGATTGAACGTCAACAAAATGAACAACCGAAAAAATCTATATTTACGAGAGCTTTTTATCGTATGAAAAACCGGGCAAAAGAAATTTCAATGGTTACAACAATCATTGAGTTATATGAAATCTCATTAAAGTTAAATCCCAAAAATAGTATGGCAGCACAACGATTTGGATTATTTTACGAAAATGTATCGATGAATAAAGAAGCGATAGATGTTCTGCAAACATCGTTAGAAAATAAATGGGATTATGAGGTAGCGAAGCAACTTGTAAATCTTTTCATTGAGTGTGAGGACGAAGATTTGTTACAAGATGCTCTAGAGTTAATGAAGCAATTAGTTCGAGAGCTACCGGATGATTATGATACGCTTCTTATACAAGCGCAAGTATTCTTGAAAGTTGGGGAAGAAGGAAAAGCAGAAAAAATATGCTTACAATTAACGAAGAAAACACCGTTTGTAAGTAGAGGATTCCTTGCTTTAGGAGAAATATACCAAAGTCAAGAGAGATATGAAGAGGCAATTCAGTTATTAGAAGATGCTTCTATACATCATCCAAATGATACGGCAATTCTTCTTTCATTAGCATCTTCATATCATAGTGCCGGCCAAACGATAAAGGCAGAAAAAATAACAAGTGAAGTAGTAACAATGGATACGAGTGATCTGTTAGCAAGATATGATCATGCTTGTTATTTAGCGTTATTAAATAGAAATGCAGAGGCGAAAGAAGAGCTTGAACATGTACTTCTTGAGGATGAATCTGGATTTTTTGCTGAACTTATCGAAGAAGATGAAGATTTAGCAAGACTGAGAGAGTTTGAAAAGTAATTGTATATGTATATAAGTAGTGAAAAAAGGATATAAATAAAAAATATTTTGAATTAGTTGACAATTTATTGTTAAATGGCATAAAATAGCTTTTAACAAAGTATACAAATCTGAAGACGAGAAAGAGTAAAATAATGAACTGTTCCCCAGAGAGCCGGTAAAGTGCTGAAAGCCGGTGTTCAGACGTTATTTGAAAATCATCTCCGAGGAGCCGAGGCTGAAAGTAAGTAGGCCCGGACGGATGTCTACCGTTACAAAGAACGCGTATGTTAGTACGTTGCTAAGCGCTATTAGTGAAAAGCTAATAGAATTAGGGTGGTAACGCGGGTAAACCCGTCCCTACTTCATAGGGGCGGGTTTTTTGTGTGCTTTTAAAACATTCAAAGGAGTGATTGTAGATGAAGAAAGTAGATGTAAAAGAGTCAGCTGTAGGGAGAGAAACACGTATTCGTAAGCAGTGGAACGAACAAAGCATTTTTGAACAATCAATTCAGAATCGAGAAGGCGCGCAATCGTTTGTGTTTTATGAAGGACCACCAACGGCGAACGGTTTACCACACGTCGGCCATGCACTTGGTCGGGCAATTAAAGATGTAGTAGCAAGATATAAAACGATGGCCGGTTATAAAGTAGTAAGAAAAGCAGGATGGGATACACACGGTTTACCTGTAGAATTAGGTGTTGAGAAGCAACTTGGTATTTCTGGTAAACATGAAATCGAAGAGTACGGAATTGAGCCATTTATTAAGAAGTGTAAAGAGAGTGTATTCACATATGAAAAGCAGTGGCGTGAGTTCACTGAAAGTATCGGTTATTGGGTAGATATGGATGATCCATACGTTACTTTAGAAAATCCATATATCGAAAGTGTATGGCATATTTTAGGGACGATTCATGAAAAAGGCTTGTTATATAAAGGGCATAGAGTTTCACCGTACTGCCCAAGCTGTCAAACCTCTCTCAGTTCACATGAAGTTGCACAAGGGTATAAAACAGTAAAAGATTTAAGTGCAACAGTTAAGTTTAAAGTGGAAAATAGTGAAAATGAGTATTTCTTAGGTTGGACGACAACACCATGGACACTTCCAGCAAATGTTGCACTTGCTGTACATTCAAATATGGAATACGTTAAAGCGAAACAAGAAGGTCATGTATACATTGTTGCGAAAGAACGTGTACAAGAAGTATTAAAAGAAAACTATGAAGTATTATCTGTTCATAAAGGTGAAGAATTAGTAAATACATTTTACACAGCACCATTTCCAATGAAAGAAGTGACAAATGGTTACCGTGTTATTGCAGCGGATTTTGTAACGGCAGATAGTGGTACTGGACTCGTTCATATTGCTCCAGCATATGGGGAAGATGATTATAGAGTTGTTCAAAGTGAAGGATTGTCGTTCCTACATGTTGTAGATGGAAAAGGTGAGTATACAGAAGCAGTACCATTTTTGAAAGGTAAATTTGTAAAAGATTGTGACGTTGATATCGTTCGTTATTTGGCGAAGGAAGGTTTGCTATATCATAAAGAAAAATATGAACATAGTTACCCGCATTGCTGGCGTTGTGATTCACCACTTCTGTATTATGCAGGAGAAAGTTGGTTAATCCGAACAACTGCAATTAAAGATACATTTTTAAAAAATAATGATTCTGTTACTTGGTATCCAGATCATATGAAACATGGACGTTTTGGTAAGTTTTTAGAAAATATGGTTGACTGGAATATTAGCCGAAATAGATATTGGGGAACACCATTAAACGTATGGGAATGCGAAAGTTGCGATCATCAGTTCGTACCGAAAAGCATTGCTGAATTAAGAAAGCATAGTAAGAAAGATACACCTGAAGATTTAGAATTGCATAAGCCCTATGTAGATGAAGTGCAAGTCTGCTGCGGGAAATGCGGAGGCACAATGAATCGCACACCAGAAGTAATCGATGTTTGGTTTGATAGTGGTTCTATGCCATTTGCACAATATCATTACCCATTTGAAAATAAAGGGTTATTTGAAGAGCAGTTTCCAGCGGATGTTATTGCAGAAGGAATTGATCAAACACGCGGCTGGTTTTATAGTTTATTAGCAGTATCAGCACTATATACAGGAAAAGTACCGTATAAACGAGTGTTATCACTAGGGCATGTTTTAGATGAAGAAGGGCAGAAAATGTCTAAAAGCAAAGGAAATGCACTAGATCCAGTTGATTTAGTAGAGAAGTTTGGTGCAGATGCGCTAAGATGGGCTTTACTTGTTGATAGTGCTCCGTGGAATGCGAAGCGTTTTTCTGAAAGAACAGTACTAGAAGCAAAATCTAAATTTGTAGATACGTTAGTCAATGTGTATAGCTTCTACGTTTTATATGCAAATTTAGATGAGTATAATCCGAAAGAAACGTATGATGTAAAGCTTACAAAATTAGACGAATGGGTATTATCAAGATTGTATAGTACAACGAAAAAAGTGAGAACTGCACTTGATGAGTATCAATTTACGAATGCAGCTCGTGAAATTGCAGCACTTGTAGATGAAGTGAGTAACTGGTATGTAAGACGCTCACGTAATCGTTTCTGGGAATCTGGTATGAACGCTGAAAAGGCAGCTGCGTATGAGACACTTCATGAAGTGCTTGTAACAATTAGCAAATTGATTGCGCCATTTACACCGTTTGTTGCTGAAGATATTCATCTAAATTTAGAAGGTAGAAGCGTTCATTTAGAAGATTATCCAGTTGTAAACGAATCACTAATTCAGCTGAGATTAGAAGCGGAAATGGATGCAGTTTTACAAGTCGTTGAACTTGGAAGAAGTAACCGTAATCAGCATTCTTTAAAAGTAAAACAGCCGCTAGCAGAGCTTGTATTACTTGAGCATAAAGAGAATGATATCGATTGGAAATCTTATCGTGATATCGTAATGGATGAGTTAAATGTGAAAGTATTCCATGTTGAACTGGATGAAACGAAGTATACATCATATCAATTAAAGTTGAATTTTAAAACAGCAGGGCCGAAGTTCGGTAAAAATGTGAATGCAGTAAACGGCTGGTTAAAACAATTATCACAAGAAGAAGTACAGAACTTTGTTGCAACTGAAAAAGCGGTATATGAAGCTGTATCAGGAGAAGAGGTAGTCGTAACGGCTGAAGATGTATTAGTAGAGAAAGTCGCGAAATCAGGATTCTCTAATACAACTAACGGACAATATACGGTTATGTTAGATACGAATGTAACAGAAGAGTTGTTACAAGAAGGAGTAGCACGTGAATTCATTCGTGCGGTTCAAGAATATCGTAAGCAGTTGAATTTACCAGTTAACTTACGAGTTGATGTGATTCTTGATGCAGAGGAAGAACTACAGCAAACGTTAACGAATCATAAACATCTATTGGAAGAAAACTTACTCGTCAAGCAATTTACATTTGGTCACTTAACGAATGAAGACGACGAGCTTTCTTTAGGGGAGGCAAAAATCCGAATTAAATTAAGGAAGGCTAATTAAAGAAAAAAGGAAGTTGGAATCATTCCAACTTCCTTTTTTGTATGAGGGGAGATTATCCCGCTATTTGTAGGTTAATAATCGGTGGGGGGACAAAACCCCCACGAATTAAAGTTTCACTTTATCCGGCAAATTTTCGCATAATCCATTCAATAGGGCCTCTAGCAAATTTTTTTCTCCATAGCACACTAAATAAAATGCTCAAAATGAAAAATCCAGTAGCAAATAATAAAACGAAAAGTAGTGTTTGATGTTCCATTCTATTGAATAGAATTAATGTTCCAATCCCGATAAATACATGACTTACATAATGAGTTAATGTTAATTGACCTGTTTGAATAATGGAAGTAACAAACCAATTATTTTCATATTTTTCAGTGATATAGAGGCAAATTATTAATATAGCAATAGCGGATCCTGTAGCAGATAAAATATATAATATATTTGGTAAAATGGGTCCTGTATTAAACAAAAATGTAGCAGCTTCTTTGCCAATGTGTGGAATAAAGTAGTGCGTGAGCCCCTTTGATAAAAGTTCTATCAGTATGGTGAATGTAATACCGAGCAAGAGCAACCTATCTCTAATCCTTTTATTATGAAGATCTAATCTGCCAATTATCATCCCGATTAAGAAGAACGAAAACCAAGGGAAAAAAGGGTGATAACCATTAAAGAATAGATTGCGAAGAAAACCGTTTACTGTCCAGAAGTCTACATAGTTTATAAATGGAGTATGGCCTCCCCAACCTTCGAAAGTATTGAAAGTAAGCTGAAGAGATTGTGCGAAGAGTAGGATAATAATAGATAGCAATAGTAATGCTTTTTTTCGTACTGTAATGAGTAATGCAGCAACGAAAAGGTAAACACCGTAGTAGTGTAATATATCCCCAGTCCACTCCATTACGTATAAAAGTAATCCTAAAATAAATAAGAATAGTGCCCGTTTCCAGATGATTTTTCGGCTATTAGAAATTTTAATTTTTTCATTGCTAGCAACAGATGATCTAGTCATGAAAGATATGCCAATTCCAGCAAGTATAACAAACAAGGCAGAAGCTCTACCTTCAAAAAGTGACATGAAAGTTATTAAAAATGGGGGACCATTTCGTTCTGCACCTGTTATAACCATAAAATTAACAAGCAGCATACCAAACATCGCTAAAGCTCTAGCAAAATCTAAGCCGATAATTCGTTTTTTAGTATTCAATTCAATCCCTTCTTTCAAAAATACTGTTTACAGCTTCAATCCATATTTGTTTATAATCTATATCCACATGTAACATCATAAAATTCCCTACATTATCAAGCACTAATGCTAACATATGAGCTTTTGAAACTAGATTTTTATTTTCGATTAATTGAAGTTCATTTGCTTTTGTAAGGAGTGATTCAAATCCATATAAATATTCTTTTTGTACAGTTAGTAATCTATCTTTATACATATCATTTCTTGAAGAGAGTAATCCATATTCTTGCAACACACGATTAAAATAAGGATCACCCTGTTGTTCATCAATTATTGTGAATCCAATTTCAACACATTTCTCAATAAAATTTTCTTTCGTAAACTCTTCTGTATGGAAGAAGGAAGAAAACTGCATAGCTTTACATAATTCAGTAAAGATACTTTCAATTAATGCATCTTTAGACTTAAAGTAGTAATATATAGATGGTTTTGCGATACCAACCTCCTCAGCAATCATCGAATAAGTTGTTTTAGCAATACCGTATTCAGCGAATAAGCGGTAACTCACCTCCATAATGGCAGAGAATGTTTCTTCACTTTTACTCATAATAAATCCTCCTAATAAAACATGAGATTATATAAATCATATCATTCATTAATAATATTTTAAACCTAACGTTAGGTAAAAAACAGCCTATTTTTTTACACATCACTTTAAAGAAAAAATATATTTCTACAGTATTTTTCTCGTTTTACACATAAATATTGAGAAAATTTCACTTACCCAAAATGTAAAGGTAATAGAATTGCTCGTATAGAATTACTCGTAGATTCACTTTATTTCGTTACTTGTGGACAGTAATAGCCTTATAGGAATGGGGTAAAGGTTTCAATTTATTAGGGGGAGTGATTTTATGTTAAACAAAAAAATGGTGGCAATGGCAATGACTGTACCATTAGTAATGGGGACGATTTCTACAGTTTCCGCATTGGAAAAAAAGCAAGTAAAGGTAGAAGCTTATTCACCACAGAAAAAAGCTGTTGAATATTTAAAAGGGAATGCCAATCAGTATGGATTAAAGCCCGACCTTTCAGACTTGCAATATATTTCTACAACAGAAACGTCAGTAGCTTCATATGTTAGGTTCCAACAAGTAGTAAATGGTGCGCCTGTATTTTCAAAACAAATTACGGTTACTCTTAACGGAGAGGGAAAAGGAGTACTTGCTGTTTCTGATTATCAACCTGTTACAGGTGTGAAGGAAGTATCGACAAAAATTAGTGAAAAAGATGCAATACAAAAATCAATGGCGTATGTTGGAGAAGCGAGTGAGCAAAATTTATGGGCTCCTACAGAAAAAGAATTCGGATATATTGTTGAAGAAGGTGTCGCTCTTCCAGTATATAAAGTGGTAGTCCATTCTAATAATCCATTCGGTGCATGGGAAACATTCATTGATGCGGAAAATGGAAAGTTAATTAAAAAGGTTGATATAAACCGAAAAGCAGAAGGAACAGGAAAAGTATTTTTACCTAATCCTGTCGTATCTAGTGGTAGTAAAACAGGATTAAAAGATAGTAACGATGCAGATTCAACAGCACTAACGAATCAACTGAAAACTGTTACGTTAAAAGGTTTAGATGGAACAGGATTTTTAATTGGAGAGTATGTAACGATTTCTTCAAAAGCGAAGACGAAATCTACAAACTTACAATTTAACTATACACGTGCAAATGATAGCTTTGAAGATGTTATGTCGTATTATCATATTGATACATTGCAGCGCTATATTCAAGGACTAGGCTTTAAAAATATTAATAACCGTTCGATTAAAGTAAATGTTAATGGTACAACGGATGATAACTCATTCTATTCTCCATCAACGAAAGCTTTAACTTTCGGTACTGGTGGAGTTGATGATGCAGAAGATGCTGGTATTATCGCGCATGAATACGGCCATTCGATTCAAGACAATCAAGTGCCTGGATTCGGTAGCTCACCAGAAGGCGGAGCAATGGGAGAAGGATTTGGTGATTTCTTAGGTGCTACGTATGAAGATGCAGTGTCGACTACAGGGTACGGAAAAGCATGTGTTGGAGAATGGGATGCGACAGCTTATTCTAGTTCGGATCCAACATGCTTACGCCGATTAGATACGAATAAAGTATATCCGAAAGATATTACAAATGAAGTACATGATGATGGGGAAATTTGGGCTCAAGGACAATACGAAATGGCACAAGCTTTTGGCCGTGATGTAGCAACAAAAATTATTTTACAATCACATTGGTCATTAACGCCAAACTCTAAATTCCGTGATGGTGCAAAAGCAATTAAGCAAGCGGATGCTCTTCTATATGGCGGACAACATGCTGCTGATATCGATCGTATTTGGGCAGCAAGAGGAATTAGTACGAATTAATATAAAAAGTCGTGGCGTTTATAAGCCACGACTTTTTAATTTACATAAGAACTGGTACTAGTAAATAAAGTAATATCAATGATAATGTGAATACATCCGCATCCTCATTTACTTTTTAGATTCTTTAAAAACAAAATGCTCTTTAAATTTTCTAGACTCAACTTTTTGACCGTTTCGCATCGAGCGGAAAGGGTGTTCTTGCCACGTAATAATTACGTCAACCTCATCTGCTTTTGCAGAAATAGGTAAGTTAGCATGTTCAAATCCAGTTTTGTTGCTTGCTAAACGACTTTCCTTTAGGGAAAAGAGTTCATATTTCGTTTTTGTATTTGGCTCGTTGCGGAAGACTTCAACTTGTACGTTATACACTTCGCTTTTTCCGAGATTTTTTACAGAGAAATAATATGTTTGAAATACACCTTTTTTAGGTTGCAACAATTTTTTACTCGTTTTTTTCACTTCATCAATATTCACTTGCCATTGATTTGAATTTTGAGAAACCGGTAAAGATTTTGGGGTATAAGCATACGCTTCATTAACTACAACTATGCATAATAATAAGAGAAAAAAACTAATCGCTTTTTTCATATGTACACCTCCGCTACAAATTTGCTATTAATATGCGTGGGAAATACAGAAAATATGTAATAAAATGGAAAATGTATAGAGCATGAAAAAGACTAGTGTAAATCTAAAGGGGAAAATAATAATAGAACATGAGAAATACGCATATATAACGGTAGATGAAGAATCTTAAATAAAAAGGCTTGCGTTTTATAAAATAAAGAGATAGAATACTCTGTAAATATAAAAAGTGATGATCAGGAAAAGTACATGATGCAAAGGTCTACAGAGAGCAATCGGTTGCTGGGAAGATTGCGATACGGCATGATGGAAAGACACCTGTGAGTGTTGCTTTGAACGTGATTATTAGTAAAAGCAAACGGTACCTACCGTTATCAGGGCTAAGATGGTCATTGTGACAATTTGGGTGGTACCGCGGAAAAAATCCGTCCCTATTTCTAGGGGCGGATTTTTGTATTCTTTGAAAGGAGGTGAGTGAACGTGGATGACGACGATGACAACAATAACGTAAATAAAATGAAAACTATTGGAGGGAAATATAATGGGGCAAATAATGAAGCGTTCACTCACTCAAGCGAGTACAGAGCATGTTGGAAAAGTGGTACTCTTACAAGGGTGGGTAAAAAAGATCCGTCATCTAGGTAATGTTAGTTTTTTATTATTACGGGACCGAACGGGAGTTATTCAATGTGTATTAGAAAACGAGTTAGCTGGATACAAAGTTGATGTAGAAAGTGTCGTCCAAATAGTTGGTGAAATTGTAGAGACTTCGAAAACAGAATTAGGGGTTGAAGTACTTGCTCATGAAGTGAAAGTATTAAATGGTGCAGAACAACTTCCATTTGAATTAAATAAAAAGAAATTACAAGTTGGTTTAGATCAACTATTGAATGAACGAGTATTATCGTTAAGACATGAGCGAACCGCGGCGATATTTAAAGTGAAGGCTACACTCGCTCAAAGTTTTAGTGACTATTTAACAGAGAACGATTTCATACGTATATTTACGCCGAAAATTGTTTCGCAAGGGGCAGAAGGAGGAGCGAATGTTTTTAAGCTTCCATATTTCCAAAAAGAAGCTTATTTAGCTCAATCACCACAGTTTTATAAACAAATGATGGTAGCGGGAGGATTAGAACGTGTTTTTGAAATTGCACCTGTTTACAGAGCGGAACATCACAACTCTTCCCGTCATTTGAATGAATATATATCGTTAGACGTAGAGCTTGGATTTATCGATGATTTTCATGAAGTGATGCAATTAGAAACAGATGCTTTACGATATATGTTTCAGCAAGTAGGAGAAACATGTGAGAAAGAACTACAACAATTACAAATAGAAGTACCTGTCATTACTGAAATACCGAAAATTACATTGTCAGAAGCACAAGAGATTTTGAAAAGTAAGTATCGAAAAGAATCACCGATTGGAGATTTAGATACAGAAGGTGAAAAGTTACTAGGGAAATATGTGAAAGAAACATATAATAGTGAATTTGTTTTCATTACACATTATCCGAAAGAAGCGAGACCGATGTATACGATGCCGAATAACGAGAATCCATCTATTACTGATTCGTTCGACTTACTATATAAAGGATTAGAAATAACATCAGGAGCACAGCGAATTCATAATTATGATCTATTACTCGCATCTTTTAAAGAAAAAGGATTACACCTAGAGAAATTTCAATCTTATTTAAATACATTCCGATACGGTTGTCCACCGCATGGCGGTTTCGGTATTGGGTTAGAAAGGATTGTATATAAATTTTTAGAATTAACGAACGTACGAGAGGCGAGTGCTTTTCCGAGAGATTGTACACGTCTTACACCATAAAAAAGAACCTTCGCGATTATCGCGAGGATTCTTTTTTTATGTTCTTTTATTTTTACATTGAAAGTTTATAAAAAAACTTTTCGACAAAAAAATTAATATATACCTTGACAGTTATAAATATAACCGATATACTTCATATTAATTTCAAAAGAAAATATATTCTAAATATTAAAATGTGTTGAATAGGAGTAGTAAGGTCATGTATTTGTGCAGAGAGCTATGGGTTGGTGCGACATAGTCAAATGACATCCTGAACTCGCCTAGGAGCAGTAAGGTGGAAAGGAATCACATTCTTAGTAAATCTTAACGGTTAACCTTCGATATTAGGTTTGTAATCAAACGATTACTACTAAGGTGGATTCATAATGGAATCAATAAGGGTGGTACCGCGTTAAGTAAATGGCTTAGCGTCTCTTTTTATAAAGAGATGCTGAGCCATTTTTTATTTTATAGAAAAAGAAATGGAGGGTTTATTCGGATAGGTATATAAAATTAAATTATTTATATAAAAAGATTTAATTAGGAGGAAAATAAGATGAAACAGACGGAGCAATGGACTTCGAAATTAGGATTTATAATGGCTGCAGCAGGATCAGCAATTGGATTAGGCGCAATATGGAAGTTTCCTTATATCGCTGGGAAGAGCGGGGGAGGAGCATTCTTTTTAATCTTTATATTATTTACTGTATTAATTGGTCTCCCGCTATTAATAGCTGAATTTATGATTGGACGCAGTACACAGAAACAAGCAGTTGGCGCATTTAAAAGTATTGCACCAAATACAGGGTGGCACTGGATTGGACGCCTTGGCGTTGGAACGTGTTTTATATTACTTTCGTTTTATAGTGTTGTAGGTGGATGGGTATTGATTTATTTATTTAGAGGAGTAACTGGACAACTTATTATTCCGGGACAAAATTACGGTGCATTATTTACTGAAACAATTGGAAATCCCGCTTGGGCTATTACTGGACATTTCGCTTTTATGTTCATTACGATATGGGTTGTATCAAAAGGTGTACAAAACGGAATTGAAAAAGCAAGTAAATATATGTTACCAGCATTGTTCGTTTTATTTGTCGCCCTTATTATTCGTTCATTAACATTGGATAATGCAATGCAAGGTGTGAAGTTTTTCTTACAACCAGATTTCTCAAAGATTACTTCAGAAAGTATTTTGTTCGCAATGGGCCAATCGTTCTTTGCGATTAGTATCGGAATATCAATTATGGTTACGTATAGTTCCTATTTAAATAAAAAAGAAAGTTTACCAAAATCAGCAATAACAATTGTTGGATTGAATTTATTCGTTTCTTTATTTGCAGGTCTTGCAATTTTTCCAGCAGTATTTTCATTAGGAATGGAGCCGACGGAAGGGCCTGGATTGCTATTTATCGTATTACCATCTGTATTTAGTCAAATTCCATTTGGCGGATTGTTCTTAACGGTATTTCTTGCGCTATTTACATTTGCCACATTAACATCGGCGTTTTCTCTACTAGAGACGGTTGTTTCAGCATTAGCAAATGGTGAACAAGAAAGAAGAACGAAACTATCATGGATCATTGGTTTCTGTATTTTCTTAGTAGGTATACCATCTGCGTTATCATTTGGAGTATGGAGTGATATTACGATTTTTGGTAAGAATATTTTTGATGCGGTAGACTTTTTATCTAGTAATATATTAATGCCACTAGGAGCGCTATTTATTAGTATTTTCGTATCATTCAAAATGGAAAAGAAGGTGCTAGAAGCAGAATTTTTTGTAGGTGGAAATTACGGAAAGAAAGTATTTATTTGTTGGGCATTTTTACTTCGGTTTGTAGCGCCACTTGCCATCATCATCGTCTTTTTAAATGTAATAGGAATTATTTAACATTAAATGTTATAATATACAGTAAAAAAGAAGGTGATGATTATAAAGGCGAATTTGATAGAAGCAGGGAAATACATGGACATTAGAGGGAAGAAGTTATATGTTGAAGCGCATGGAAACCCTAAAAGTGAGCCTGTATTATACTTGCACGGCGGTCCAGGAGAGAGCTGTTATGATTTTTCATTTCATCAAGCGGAACGTTTAAAAGATTCTTTATATGTAATTATGATAGATCAAAGAGGTGTTTGTCGCTCAGAAGAAATTCTTGAGGACGAAGCTTTTGGATTAAATGATTTGATTGAAGATTGTGAAGAACTAAAAAAAGTATTGCAAATTGAGAAGTGGTCTGTAATTGGACATTCTTTCGGTGGATATGTAGCATTGTTATATGCATTGATATATCCAAGTTCAATAGAGAAAATAATATTTGAAGGACCAACTTTCGATTTTGCATTAACAAGTAGAGCTTTGTTACAAAAGACAGGGGATTTATTAAAAAAGTATGGAAAAGAAGAAGTAGCAGAAGAGTCCATCGCTTATTCATCTAGCAATGCTAGTTCCGAAGAGTTGCTTGAAGCTTATATAAGATTAAGCGATGAATTAGAAGAAAAAAGAATGGAGATTTACAATAATAAGGAAGATAGGACAGATGAGAGTTTATACAGTGATCAAGAGTGGGAAATATTTTCAAAACGCTCCAAGATTCATTTTGATAGATTAAAATTAGAAGGCGCATGTCATACATCATTATTATCCAAAATAAAAGATGTACAAAATCCAATGTTATTACTTGTAGGAAAACATGATGTAGTAACGTGTGAAAAACAAATTGAAATATTTAATAAAGATGCTCGAAACGGCAAGTATATTGCATTTGAAGAGAGCGGTCATTCACCTCATTATGAGGAAGCAGATAGATTCGCAGAAACAGTCATGTATTTTTTGAAATGAAGAAAAGGGTGCTTCTATTAATGAGAAGCACCCTTTTTAAATTTCTGGATATGTGATTGTTATGTTAGGCCATTTACTTTGCCAATTCTTTTTAATAACTCTGTTTTTGTACATATGTATACGTCCTTTTGATTCGAGAAAATGAGCTGTTGGTCTCACTTGTAATGAAAGAACATCTTCAATACCGCACGGAGCTGTTAATATAACATTGTTTTTTTCGTCTAATGTAACCCCTAAAGCCGTTGCTGTTTCAGGGAATTTAGAAATAGCATCAACAGAAGAAGAATATGGTGGCATGTTGTTCACCACATGCATACGAGCTTGATTTTTAACCGACCAAGGTATAGAAGCATCCATATTTGTTAGTGTTTTCTCTACGGATTGTTCATATGTCTCGTCTTTATGTAATGGATCAAAATAGATGACATCAACGTCCGGTGTAGCAGTTCTTACTTCGTAGTTATGCAAAGTATCCCAAAGTTTAGAACGAACAAAACCGGCGCAAATCCACCAATCAGGTAGCTCTAGTGATTTTGCTATGTGTAATACGTTCATCATCCATTTGTCGTTTTCTATTAAGCGAATTACATCTTGTTCTGTTTGTATCTTCATTGATAAATTCACCTTCCTAGTAAATTAATGCATCAGTTCAATAATCCATAAAATCCAGTAAGCACCTGGTACGAACAACAGTTGTGCGAGTAAAGTACCGAGAAGTCTAGATATCATTAACCAACCATACATTTTACTCATAGATTCAGCACCATTTTCTGATTGTAAAGCACGCTCTGTTAATAGAGCAATGCGTGGATCGAGCAATACTGTTAATAAAATAGTAGCAAAACCATTCACAAGGCCAGAAGCTGTACTTGCATTTGTTGCGTAATCTGGATTTAGAAAAGAAGCATAAAGGGCAGAAAGAACACCTGCT
Source organism: Bacillus cereus group sp. BceL062 (assembly GCF_051780025.1). NCBI lineage: Bacteria > Bacillati > Bacillota > Bacilli > Caryophanales > Bacillaceae > Bacillus > Bacillus cereus group sp. BceL062. The sequence goes on from NZ_JBPWGY010000001.1 coordinate 320,146, forward strand.
GTATAAATTGCAGTAGCAAACATGTTAATAAGCATAATACGCTTTGGGATACCACCGATACGCAATCTATGAATCATTTCAAATCTTGGAAAGCGCACATATTTTTTTGTGTACTTTAATTTTTGAATGTTATTTGTTTTCATCATTCGAATGAAAGAACCATCTGTTTCAAAGTTTTGAATGACATATCCAAATAGTTTTGTCAAAGTTGGATAAAGAATAATCGCAAGTAAGGTACCTATGGAAGCAGATAATAGTACAAGTCGTATAGTATGCTCTAAATTAATAGAAGCATCTCGTTTTGCTTCATCGACAATCCCGCCAATTAAAAAGGCTTGTAGTAAATTTGAAGTTCTTGAAATAAGTAATACCATTCCTACGACAGATAAGGCAACGACAATCTTTTTTAAACGAACACCAGCTAATCGAATACTATAAGAACTAGTTTCGACTGCGTGGATGACAATTGTGAAAGCCATTATAAAAATTAACGTAATTGACATTTGTTTCACCAGTTTCTATTGAATTAATTGCAACTTTCTTACTTTATCATATCTATCCGTCTAATGTAACCGAAACTATGTAACATAGAAAAAGTGATTTTTTTGAAAAAACAAATAATGGTAGTATAGTAGAGGTAGAGTAGTAAAAAAACCTTTAGTATTACATGTAAAGTAGGATGAGTGGGGGATTAAATATGTATACAACATTTTTATTTGATTTAGATGGAACAGTAACGGATCCTAAAAAGGGGATTGTAAATTCAGTTTTGTACGCGTTAGAAAAGGTTGGAATTGAAGAATTACATATAAGTGAGTTAGATTCATTTATTGGTCCTCCTATTCAGCAATCATTCGTAGAGAGATATAATATGAATGAAGGAGAAGTTGAACGAGCTGTTTTTTATTTCAGGGAATATTTAAAGCAACGTGGGTTGTTGGAGAATAGTGTATACGAGGGTATTCCAAATCTCCTAAAACAATTAAAAGATAACGGAAATCGTTTATTTATAGCTACTTCAAAGCCTACTATTTTTGCTAGACAAGTAATAGAGCATTTTCAACTAACGAATTATTTTGAAGATATCATTGGAAGTAATTTAAATGGAACAAGAATAAAAAAAGAAGAAATAATTGCACATATTTTACTTCAGAATGAAGGACTTAATAAAGAGGAAGTTGTTATGATTGGAGATAGAAAGCACGATATAATAGGTGCAAATCATAATGGAATTGCTTCAATTGGTGTTTTATATGGCTATGGTAGTGAAAATGAGTTGATTGAAGTTAGTTCGACTCATATAGCGAAGGATATAGAAGAACTACACCATTTTTGTATAGAAAATAGTTTAATAAAAAAATAAAAATAGAGACTAACAATCCCTTTATAACGTATGACGATGAAATCGTTTCTGTTTAAAGGGATTTTTCATATGTAATCGAATATGTATAATTAGACATTTTAGTATGAAAAATTTGTATGAATTAGAGGAGGGATGTCAGAAATGAAAGATTAGTAGAAGTTTATCAATAAAAGATTGAATTTTCAGTTTAAAGGAGGGGTATAATTGGAGCTAGTTATTATATTATTAGCACTTAGCTTACTTATGTTTGTAGCTTATAGAGGGTTTTCTGTTATTTTATTTGCACCAATTTTTGCATTATTTGCGGTATTTTTGACAGAACCTAGTTTTGTATTACCTTTCTTTTCTAATATTTTTATGGAGAAAATGGTAGGGTTTATTAAACTATATTTCCCGGTGTTTTTACTTGGAGCAATTTTTGGGAAAGTAGTAGAAATGTCAGGAATTGCTGATTCTATTGCAAAGACGATTGTAGAGTTGGTTGGAGAAAAACGTACAATTTTAGCGATTGTTTTAATGGGTGCTATTTTAACATATAGTGGTGTTAGTGTATATGTAGTGGTATTTGCTATATTTCCGTTTGCAGCTAAGCTTTTTCGACAAGCTAATATTCCAAAACGCTTAATACCTGGAACAATTGTCCTTGGAGCAGTAACATTTACAATGGATGCGCTCCCTGGATCACCACAAATTCAAAATGTAATACCTACAACATTTTTTAAAACGGATATTTATGCTGCACCGATACTTGGTATTGTAGGGGCAATTTTTGTACTCACGTTAGGTTTATTATATTTAGAGAGTAGGCGTAAGAAGGCAAAAGCAGCAGGTGAAGGATATTTTGGTTTTAACGATGGGAATACTGAAATGGCAGCATCTTTGGAATTAGAGCAGAAAGAAATACCGCTGTTAAATAGTTTAGAAATTACGAGGGCACAACAACTTATTGCTTTTATACCACTTATTTTAGTAGGTGTAATGAATAAAGTGTTTACTATTATGATACCGAAGTGGTATCCGAACGGTTTTGACTTTTCAGCAATTGGTATGAAAGCATTTGGAAAAGTAGAATTGAGTGCGGTAGTTGGAATATGGTCTGTAGAATTGGCACTTATAATAGGGATTTTAACAACTCTTTTATTATACTGGAGACGGGTAGTAACAGGATTTCAAGCTGGATTGAATACAAGTATTGGTGGAGCACTACTTGCAACAATGAACACTGGAGCAGAATTTGGTTTCGGTGGTGTCATTGCAGCACTTCCAGGTTTTGCAATTATGAGAGATGGCATTTCTGCAACGTTCACAAATCCTTTAGTGAATGGAGCGGTAACGACGAATATTTTAGCCGGTATTACAGGTTCTGCATCAGGAGGAATGGGGATTGTTTTAAGTGCGATGGGGGATAAATTTATTGCAGCAGCCAATCAATTTGATATCCCATTAGAAGTTATGCACCGTATCGTATCAATGGCATCAGGAGGAATGGATACATTACCACATAACGGGGCTATTATTACTATTCTTACAGTAACAGGTTTAACACATAAACAGTCATATAAAGATATATTTGCTATTACAGTTTTGAAAACGCTTGCTGTGTTTTTAGTTATCGCATTCTATACTATTACAGGAATTTATTAAAAATAGATACTATATGAATTGTAAAGGTTTATTTAGTTGATATTTTATAAACTAAACATTAATAAGGGTAAGAAGGGGTGGAGTATTTGCAAGAAGTTGCTGAGTTTCGTATGCCGAAGTCTGTACTATATGGAAGAAATTCGATTGAAAAGCTGGGGGAACAATCAAAGAAGTTTGGGAAAAGAGCTTTTATAGTTACTGATACAATTATGGAGAAATTAGGGTATGTTGAAAGGTGCATAAAACAGCTAAATAAGAAAGGGATTACTGTTATTACATATAATAAAGTGAATGCTGAGCCTACAAATTTACACGTATTAGAAGCGTTAACGATTTGTAAAGAAGGGAAGTGTGATTTTATTATCGGTATTGGTGGTGGAAGTTGTATTGATGCTGCGAAAGCAGTAGCGGTGTTATATACTAATGGTGGAGCAATTGAATATTACGTCCAAAAAGATGTTGAAATAGAAAATGATCCACTACCACTCATTGCAATTCCAACAACTTCAGGTACTGGGTCAGAAGTAACAAGTGTAGCAGTAATTACGAATAAAAAAACAGATGTAAAAATGATGATGAAGCATCCGAGTTTTACCCCGCAAGTAGCGATTATTGACCCGATATTAACAAGTTCGGTACCACCTCATATTACGGCAGCGACAGGTATAGATGCATTATGCCATGCAATTGAAGCATATATTTCTAAATTTTCTCAACCACTTACAGATGTACTTGCTCTTTCGGCTATTGAAAGTATTATGAAATATTTACGTATTGTATATGAAGATGGAGGTAATATGGAAGCAAGGGAAGCAATGATGATCGCTTCATTACAAGCTGGAATTGCATTCTCAAATGCATCTGTTACATTAGTTCATGGAATGTCAAGACCAGTAGGGGCGTTATTTCATGTACCACATGGTATATCAAATGCAATACTATTACCCACAGTTTTAGAATATACAAAAGTGAGTGCAACAAAAAGACTAGCGGAAATTGGACGTTGTTTAAATAAAGATATGTATTCCTATTGTGATGAAGAAGTAGCCGATTATACGCTGAGGGAAATAAAAAAACTTTGTTTTGATCTTCGTATTCCAAATTTAAAAGAATACGGAATCGGTGAGGTTGAATTTGAAAATGCTATTTCAAAAATGGCCTCAGATGCAATTGAAAGTGGTAGCCCAGGAAATAATCCGCGAGTTCCTTCTTATAATGAAATTAAACAGTTGTATCGACAATGTTTTAATTATCAATATGAAAATTCTATAAAAACATTAGGGAGTTAATTTCAGAATATTCACATAAAATTTCCTTGGAAATAGTTAAAACAAGACTTTATATTATAAACTTAAAGTCTTGTTTTATTGTGTATAATATACATAATAAAACATTGTTATTAGTTTAGAAAAAAGTTTAGGTAGGTGTGTTATATATGAAAACGATAGGGCTTATAGGTGGTATGAGTTGGGAATCGACTTCGGAATATTATCGAATTTTAAATGAAGAGATAAAAAGTAAATTAGGAGGATTACACTCAGCAAAATGTTTGATTAATAGTGTGGATTTTGAAGAGATTGAACGATTCCAGTCTAACGGGGATTGGGATGGAGCAGGAGAAGTATTAGGGAATGCGGCGTATTCATTGCAGAAGGGAGGAGCAGATTTTATAATCATTTGCACAAATACAATGCATAAAGTAGTGGAGAAAATAAAAGAGAATATTAACATCCCCGTATTACATATTGCTGATACTACTGCAAAAGAAATTAAAAGAAAAGGTATTCAAACGATTGGTCTACTTGGAACGAAATATACAATGGAGCAAGATTTCTATAAGTCACGTATAGAAGAGAATAATATAAAAGTAATAGTGCCAGTAGAAAAAAATAGAGAAAAATTAAATGAAATAATTTATACAGAATTATGTTTAGGAAAAATAACATCGCAATCTAGAGAATATTATAAAAGAGTCATAGAAGAGCTAGTGCAAAAAGGAGCACAGGGAATAATTTTAGGTTGTACAGAAATAGGATTATTAATAAAGCAGGAAGACGTATTAGTTCCGATATTTGATACAACTTTTATACATGCAATGGAAGCAGTAAATGTGGCTTTAGAAAATAGATTATAATTATATTATGTAAACTTAGTTCGTGTATGTGGAAAACATTCAGAAAATATTTTATAATGTAAGTGGTTACATTTAAGGGGGATGCGTATGTTTTCAGTTCAACCAATCGCATTTGTACATAATGAAAGAAAGGAAATAAAAGATGACGAATGGGGAGAAGTAAGATCCTGTATTACTTTAACTGAATTGTATACAGAGGAAAGTATACAAGGGATTGAAGAATTTTCTCATATTGAAGTTGTTTTTTATTTTCATAAAGTAACGGATGAACAAATTCAATATGTTGCTAGACATCCTAGAAATAATAATGATTATCCTAAAGTAGGCATTTTTGCACAGCGCGGGAAAAATCGCCCGAATCGCTTAGGTGTAACAATTGTAAAAGTGATAAAAAGAGACGGTAAATCAATTATTGTTGAGGGATTAGATGCTATTGATGGCACCCCTATATTGGATATAAAGCCGGTAATGAAAGAGTTTATGCCGAAAGAAGAAATTCTACAGCCTAAATGGGTAACGGATATAATGAGACAGTATTGGAAGGGGAATGGAGTAAAATGAGAATATATGAGGCAACAATTGCAGATTTAGATGGACTAGCATCAGTTTTTAATAACTATCGTATGTTTTACCGACAAGATTCCGATTTAGATGGTGCAAAAGTATTTTTACAAAATCGTATCGAGAGAAAAGAATCCGTTATTTTCGTAGCAGTTGAAGACGGTGAATATATTGGATTCACGCAACTATATCCATCATTTTCTTCCATTTCAATGAAAGAATTATGGATTTTAAATGATCTGTTTGTACAAGCCGCGAAGCGCGGAACTGGAACAGGTAAAAAATTATTAGAAGCTGCTAAAAAATTCGCATTAGAAAATGGCGCAAAAGGTGTAAAATTACAAACAGAGATTGATAATTTATCAGCACAGCGATTATACGCTGAAAATGGTTATTTAAGAGATAATCGTTATTTCCATTATGAATTAACATTTTAAAAAATGTAAGATTAAAAGAGACGTTTTCAAAATGAAAACGTCTCTTTTAAATTGTATTATAGTTGATTTAATATCCAGTTTGTTGCATCTTCAAAGTTTTCTGCAATGTAGTTTGGCTCAATATGTGCCCACCTGTCTCGGTACGTATGTAAAGCATCGTATCCAGCGCCTGTTCGTACTAATATTGTTGTCGCATTCACTTTTTCACCTGCCACAATATCAGTCCAACGATCACCAACTACAGCACATTGTGTTAAATCAAGCCCATGTTTTTCCGCTGCTTTTAGAAGCATGCCTGTACTTGGTTTACGGCATTCACAACCATCACCATGTTTGTGAGGACAAACGTAAATATCATCAAAACCGAAACCTTTTAATTCTTGTACAAAATCAGCTACAGTCGCTATTCCATCCGCGATACCTGGTTGATTTGTGAAAGAGAAAATTTTTATATTTTGAGCTTTTATTTTTTGCAGAGCTGCTTTTGTAAAGGGGAATAATGTAAAAGAACCAGGGTAATGTATTGTAGTGTCGCCGCCAATTGTACCGTCACGATCAATGAAAATTGCTTTAATGTTTGTCATATTTATAGTCCCTTCAAGTAAAAAGTAGTTTAAAAATGTTTTACAAATCGATATCCATTTACTTCATAACCTAATTTTTTGTAAAAAGGATGTGCTTCTACTCTTTTTGTTCCACTAACTAGCCATGTTCCAATGCAATGATGCTTCTTTGCTAATTGTTCTGCATAATCCATTAACACCTGTCCAATGCCTTTCCGCCGTATTGTAGAATCGACGCTAATAATTGAAATTTCTCCATAACGAGTTACATCTTCTAAATTTTCGCGTATACGAAACCCGAGTAATCCAAATATAGTTTCTTCTTCCACATAAACATATAAAAAATCAAAAGGACTCATTTGTACGAATTGCAAGCGGTTGTTCATATCTTCATAGGAAATAGAGGAACCTTTTAATTCTTTCGTTAAAGAACAAAGTGCATCTATATCATCTACCGTCGCTTCACGAATTTGAAAAGACATATTATTCACTCCAATAAAATGTAATCAAACATTTAATATTCTGTTAAAAAATGTTTTTTCCTGCTATGAAAATAAATATTTTATAATGATATATAGATAGTTATACTTCTTCATTTTTATTTATTACCAGCTGTAATTGCCGGGATTATTTTTATAGTATGGATTGGTTGGATTGTATTTTTACCATAGAAAAAGAGCCGAAAATGGCTCTTTTTCTAATCTGTCACACATTGATAAATAAAATATACTAAAACGAGTATGCTTGCGGCGGAATACATGACATCTAAAGTCATTTGGTCGCCTCCTTATTGTTGTTGTATTTTATTGTATGAAATCTTACAATTTCATATTCAAGTGAAAAATATGTGAACGTTAACAAAATTGTAAAGTGCAAAAATTACAATCATTTTGTATAATAGAAGAAACAACCGTTATATAAAGTGAAACTTTAATCAGTGGGGGTTTTCTTCATCCCCACTGATTATTAGCCTTCACCAATCGGGCTTTTACGGGCAGTTGATCCCCTGCCTAACTTCTTTGCCTTCACTGAATTTTGAGGTGGTGGGGGTCTTACTTACCCGTTAATGCGGGATAAAATATAATGAGTGAAAGGGGAGGGAACATAAATGCCAAATTGGTTTAGAAAAACCTTAGTCGCATTAATTACCGTATTTACATTTGGTTTAGTGACGCCTCCTTCCATATTGCTTGATAATGCCAAAGCTGCGGACAAGCCTACGAGTACAGCTGGGCAACAAAATTTGGAGAGTACGTCCTATACATATGAAGAAACGAATGACAGGTTAACCACCGATACTTTTATTACTTATGCAATGCAAGAAGCAGAGAAGCAGTCGATGCAAAAGTTTGGAACTAAAATTGGTCCAGTAATTGAAGATGAGTTTAAAGATGTAATATTACCGAAAATTGAAGAGGCAATTGCTGAGCTTGCAAATGATGTTCCAGAGGAGTCGTTGCAATCATTATCGATTTCTCAGAAACCCGCTGGTGGAAATAATGAAAAGATTTTTCACGTTTACGATACGAAATCTGGAAATGACTTACTACGATTTCATGTAAGAAGAGATCATCCACCGCAAGATGGTTATTATTTCAATTTCCATTATCATCGTTTTGATGATGGATACTCTGGACATCATGAACTAGGAAATATTTACTGGAATACGAATGTACCGCCAAAATGGCTTTCTTAAAAAGAACAAGAGAAAATCTTGTTCTTTTTTTGTTGATAAAAGGGTAAGACAACTATGTTGTTGAATAACATATGTTTAGGAAAAAAGAAGAAAAGGGAGTATGGAAATGCAAAAATATATTGTTTTTGACTTTGATGGCACATTAGTAGATTCACAAAATATATTTGTACCGATCTATAATCAAATAGCTGAAAAGCATGGTTATAAAACAGTAAGGGAAGAAGAAATTGAGCATTTACGTAAATTAACGATGCCCGAGAGATGTAAGCAACTCGATGTACCACTGTATAAACTACCGATATTAGCGTTAGAGTTTTATAAATTATATCAACCAGCTATAAAAGATCTCGTTTTGTTCCATGGGATGAAGGATGTATTAGATGAATTACATAAAAAAGGCTACGGGATTGCCGTCATATCCTCTAACTCAGAAGAGCATATTCGGGCGTTTTTACATAATAATGGTATCGAAAATATTCAAGAAGTGTATTGTTCTAAAAATTTGTTCGGTAAAGACAAAATGATAAAAAGGTTTTTAAAATCAAAAAAAATAACAGAGCAAGAAATGTTATATGTCGGTGATGAACAGCGAGATGTAGCAGCGTGTAAAAAAGCTGGTGTGAACGTAATTTGGGTATCTTGGGGATATGATGTCATTGAAACAGTGAAAAAAGATGCACCAGATTATATGGTTCATACGCCTATGGAAATTGTACAAGTCGTACAAGGGGCACATTCTTAATATGAATACACTTCGAGCAGGTATTCATCATATTGAATTTTGGGTCGCGAATTTAGAGGAGTCTATTTCTTTTTATGATAAATTGTTTTCGATAATTGGATGGAGAAAGTTAAATGAAGTAGCATATAGTACGGGAGAAAGTGAAATATATTTTAAAGAGGTGGACGGGGAAATTGTAAGGACTTTAGGGCCTAGACATATTTGTTATCAAGCTACTCGTAGAGAAATAGTTGATGAAGTAGCAGATTTTCTTGCTAGTACAAAAGTGAAGGTAATACGTGGTCCGATAGAAATGAATCATTATTCGGACGGATACTATACGGTTGATTTTTACGATCCGAATGGATTTATTATAGAAGTAGCGTATACACCAAATGTAGAAATGTAAGGGGAATAAACATGAAGACAATTGCAGCACGGCAAAACAATATACAAATAGTAAAGGATGCAGCAAATATTGAAGAAATTTCTAAAGGTTTCTCACCTGATAAAAAATATATCATTACGACTATTAAAGATGAAAAGTATTTGTTACGGACAGGCGATATAAAAGAGTTTGAAAGAAAGAAAATAGAGTTTCAAGTTTTAAATGAAATGCAAAAACGTAGTGTGCAAGCACAAAGGCCAATTGAAATGGGTTTGTTGGAAGAAGAAGGTTTATGCTACGGTGTTTTTTCGTATATAGAAGGAGAAGATGCGAAAAAATTGTTGCCTACATATACACTAAAAGAACAATATGATATTGGTATAGAAGCAGGAAGAGATTTAGCAAAAATGCATACATATGAAGCTCCTAAGGGTATACTTCCATGGTATGAAAGAGCCATGAAAAAACATCGAAAATATTTAGAGGCATACAAAACATGCGGAATAAAAATAAAAAATGATGATAAAATCATTAAGTTTATAGATGAAAATGAAATGTATGTACAAAACCGCCCAAATCGATTTCAACACGATGATTTTCATTTAGAAAATATAATTGTGCGGGATGGGAAATATGTAGGTGTTGTTGATTTTAATGGTTATGACTGGGGCGACCCACTTCATGATTTTGTAAAAATTGCACTATTTGCAAGAGACATTAGTATTCCGTATTCAATCGGACAAATAGAAGGATACTTTAATAGGAGAATACCAGAGGAGTTCTGGAAATTATATGCGGTGTACGTCGGCATGACAGTTTTCTCATCAGTTGTCTGGACATTACGAGCAGCACCGCATATGTTAGATGATACGTTAGAGCGTCTTACTATAGTTTTAGAGGATCATAATAACTTTGAGTTATCGAAGCCGATTTGGTTTCAATCAGATAAGATTGATATGAAATAGAAAAGATAGGTGTAATTCGCACCTATCTTTATTTTTTACCATCAAAATACTTATTTAATTTTCTTAAATATAAGCGGCTGAGTACTTAACGTAGCTGGCACATGTAACTGAAGGGATGGAAATTCACCACTCACACTCATTTCATAAGCGAATAATAAACTCATTTTCATTCGGAATAAGTCAACTTTTGCAGAGAAGATGTCGTAATGATGATGTGTTAATTGAATGTCCATTTCCATGAATTGCACAAATAATGAATCATCTCGCTTGTATACTTGTAATGTTCCGTATGCAGGATGTTCGAAAGTACCAGTATAATCCTCTAATTTGTGAGAAGGTGTAGTCCCTTTAATTTGCTCAGGAAGGGATTCAGTTGCTTCTTTCATCATTTCCTTCATTTTTTCAGTATCTTCTACAGCACGTTTATGCCAATCGATGCCTTCTAATTCAAGTAGCTCGTCATAAATTTGGTTAGCAAGATAAGTAGGAAGTAATGTGCCTCCAGCATTCGTTAAAATGACAAGACCTACATTTTCTTTTGGCATGAATGAAACAAGTGCCGAAAATCCATCAATATTACCGCCATGATGAATCACTTTGTTACCACGATAAGCGCTAATAAACCAACCGAGGCCGTAACTATTTAATGGAGATTCAGGGAGTGATAGAACTGGTTGATCTGGAATTGAATTGTGTGGTGTATACATTTGTTGTAATAATTCAGAGGAGATTAATTCATGATCTCCAAACTTTCCTTTGTTTAAGTGAAGAAGTACCCAATTTACCATATCTTCAATTGTAGAATTAATACACCCAGCAGCGCCAACTGTATCGATGTTACGGAATGGAACTTCTTTTATTTCACCGTCTTTTTCAATGTAAGGTAAAGCATAATCCTCTGTAATTTGTGAATCTGTAACAGAGAAGTTTGTATGCCTCATATTTAAAGGTTCTAAAATATGTTCTGTAGCGTATTGCTCCCACGTTTGATTTGTAATGTTTTCAACAATGCAGCTAATTGTCGCATACATTAAGTTGTTATATAAAAATGCTGTTCGGAACGGTGCATCAAGTGGTAAATGTTTTATTTTTTCAACGAGATCTTTTCGAGATAAGGAAGAGCTGTACCAAAGAGCATCATGACGACTCACTCCAGTGCGGTGAGAGGCTAAATCCCGTCCTGTAACTTGTGAGGTAGCAAGTAGTTCACATAAAGAGAAGTTAGGTATATAAGACTGGACAGGAGTATCCCAATTAAACTTTTTTTGCTGTGCTAACAAGCTTAATGAAAGTGTGCCAAAAGCTTTCGTTGAGGAACCGATTGCGAACCGGGTGCTCGGTGTAACAGCCTCTTTTGTTTCTATATTTCGATAGCCGAAACCTTCTGAAATAATAACTTCACCGTCTTTTATAACAGCTACAGCAGCACCAGGAACTTTTAAATCCTTCATCATTTTTTCAACCGTAGTTTGTAACGAAGTCATAACAGGAGTTTCAATTTTAGACATAATTCTAACCTCCAAATTTAAATTTTGTCCTACCGCACTATACTTTCGGTAATAGAAAATGAAAACCTTTTTAAATATGGAAAGTTAATAATTTTGTAAGAATTACTGAAAATAATTTTTATTTATCAAGATTATTAAATTTGTTGTTTTTCATGTTATGATAAATTTCATATAAGATTGAAAGAAGGTTTTTCTACATATGAAACATGCTGAATATGAATACTTAAATTTATGCCGCCATGTAATGGAGCACGGTACGAAGAAAGAAGATCGTACAGGGACAGGAACTGTATCTGTATTTGGATATCAAATGCGTTTTGATCTGAGTAAAGGATTTCCTTTATTAACCACAAAGAGAGTACCATTTCGCCTTGTAGCAAGTGAACTACTTTGGTTTATGAAAGGTGATACAAACATTCGCTATTTATTGCAGCATAATAATAACATTTGGAATGAATGGGCATTTAAGAGCTGGGTAGAAAGTGACGAGTATACTGGGCCTGATATGACAGATTTCGGTCTTCGCTCACAACAAGATGAGGAATTTAAAGTGCAATATGATGAGCAAATGGACCTATTTAAAAAGAATGTTTTAGAAGATGATGATTTTTCGAATAAATATGGCTACTTAGGAGACGTATATGGCAAGCAATGGCGTGCTTGGAAAACGACGGCTGGTGAAACACTGGATCAACTAAAAGATGTAATTGAAATGATTAAAAAAACGCCAGATTCACGTCGCTTAATCGTTTCTGCTTGGAATCCTGAAGACGTACCGAGTATGGCATTACCGCCTTGTCATACGCTATTCCAGTTTTATGTAGCGGACGGAAAACTTTCTTGTCAGCTATATCAAAGAAGTGGCGACATCTTCCTTGGAATTCCATTTAACATCGCAAGTTATTCACTACTAACACATTTAATTGCACATGAATGTGGTCTTGAAGTAGGAGAATTTGTTCATACAATTGGAGATGCGCATATTTATACGAATCATTTTGAACAAGTAGAAAAACAATTGGCACGTGAACCACGTCCGTTCCCGAAACTTACATTAAATCCAGATGTGAAATCTGTGTTTGATTTTGAGATGGAAGATTTAACGATTGAAGGATATGATCCACACCCAGCGATTAAAGCACCGGTTGCAGTGTAATTGTAGAGGAGATGACAAGATGATTGTTTCATTTATGGTCGCAATGGACGAGAATAGAGTAATTGGTAAAGATAATAACTTACCTTGGCGTTTACCGAGTGAATTACAGTATGTAAAGAAAACGACGATGGGTCACCCACTTATTATGGGGAGAAAGAACTATGAAGCAATTGGTAGACCATTGCCTGGAAGACGTAATATTATTGTAACTCGTAATGAAGGGTATCATGTAGAAGGCTGCGAAGTAGCTCATACTGTAGAAGAAGTGTTTGAACTATGTAAAAATGAAGAAGAGATTTTTATTTTTGGCGGAGCGCAAATTTATGATCTCTTTTTACCGTATGTAGACAAGTTATATATAACAAAAATCCACCACGCATTTGAAGGAGACACATTCTTCCCAGAAATGGATATGACAAATTGGAAAGAGATTTTTGTAGAAAAAGGTTTAACGGATGAAAAAAATCCGTATACGTATTATTACCATGTATACGAGAAACAACAATAATAATAAAAATTGATGTGAGTATTCGCATCAATTTTTTTTATTTGTATTTATAAATGTAAGTTTATAGATGGTATTCAATAGTGCTATAATGAAAGGTAGCATGTGAAAAATGCTAAAATTTTCAAAAGTATTAATATAGAAAGAGGAGGAGAATCAGTTGAGAAAAATATGGGGGATTCTTTTTCTTTGCTTAACATTCATGTTAGTTGGATGTGGTAAAGAAGAAAAACCACAAGAAGCGTTTGATACATATGTGAAATCATGGAATAAACAAAAATTTGCAGATATGTACGATCAATTATCAGAAAATGCAAAAAAAGATATTTCCAAGAAAGAGTTTACTGAGAAATATGAAAAAATTTATTCTGGTATTGAAGTGAAAGACTTAAAGGTAGAAACAGGGGAAGTAAAAGAAGATAAAAAAGATGAAGGCCCTGTTCCTTTTAAAGTAAGCATGGATACAGTTGGTGGTAAAATCACTTTTGGTCATGAAGCAAAAATGGTGAAAGAAAAAGATGGAGATAAAGAATCTTGGAAAATAGATTGGACACCTGATTTCATTTTCCCTGGCATGACAAAAGATAGTAAAGTGCGTATGCAAACGACAGAGCCAAAACGTGGTGAAATATACGATCGTAATGGAAAAGGTCTTGCGACGAATGGGAAAGCTTCTGAGATCGGAATCGTTCCAGAAAAATTAGATGAAACTGCTCCGCAAACGAAAGAAGCAGTAGCTAAGTTGTTAAATATGTCTGTAGAAGAAATTGATCAAAAACTAACTGCTAAATGGGTAAAACCAGGGTATCTTGTACCAATTGGAATTTTACCTGAAGGGGCAACGCAAAATACGTATATTGATTTACCTGGTGTTGCAACAAAACCTGTAAATGTTCGTACATATCCGTTAGGGGAAGCGGCAGCTCATCTAACTGGTTATATCGGAAAGATAAATGCTGAAGATTTAAAAACGCTACAAAAGAAAGGCTACCAAGCTGATGAGCCAGTTGGTAAAGCTGGATTAGAGCAAGTATTGGAAGAAAAGCTACGCGGTAAAAAAGGTGGCCGTGTCTTTGTAGAAGATGCACAAGGAAAAGAAATTAAAAATTTAGCAAAAACAGAAGCTGTTGATGGAGAAAATGTAACTTTAACTATCGATAGTGCTGTTCAAGAAAAAACGTATAATGAAATGAAGGGCGAAGCTGGTTCAAGTGCGGCAATTAATCCGAAAAGTGGAGAAACAATTGCACTCGTAAGTAGTCCAGCATATGATCCTAATTTAATTGCACGAGGAACATCGAAAGCACAACGTGAAGCTTGGAATAATGATCCGAAAAAACCGATGACGAACCGATTTACACAATTATCGGTACCAGGTTCTGTATTTAAGCCAATTACAGCTGCAATCGGTCTTGAAACGAAAACGATTGATCCAAAAGAAGAATTGAAAATTGAAGGATTGAAATGGACAAAAGATTCTTCTTGGGGCAATTATTACGTAACACGTGTGAAAGATGCAAATCCGATTGATTTGGATAAGGCAATGAAATATTCGGATAATATTTACTTCGCACAAGAAGCTTTGAAAATCGGAAAAGATAAATTTATGAGTGAAGCGAAAAAATTCGGATTCGATGAGAAATTACCAATTGAATATGGATTCCCAGCTTCTAAAATCGCAAATGATGGTATTAAAAATGATATTCAAATGGCAGATACAGGATATGGTCAAGGACAAGTGTTAATGACTCCTCTTCATCTAGCTTTAACATATGCGCCAATTGTAAATGATGGAACAATTCCGTCACCATATATCATTAAAACAGATAAACAACCAAAAGCTTGGAAAGAAAATGTCATTTCAAAAGGAAATCAGGATATATTAAAAACTGCTATGACTAAAGTAATTAATGATCCGGATGGTACAGGGAAAATTGCTAAAATTGATGGTATGACCCTTGCTGGAAAAACAGGTACAGCGGAACTAAAAGTATCTAAAGAGGCCGAAGGAAAAGAACTAGGCTGGTTCGCTGCATTTGATTTAAATGCACCTGATATGGTCATTACAATGATGATTGAAGATGTAAAAGGTAGAGGTGGAAGTAACATTCCAGCTGAAAAAGTGAAACATATTTTTCAAAAATAAAGGTTGATGAAGGACTATCTCCATGAAATATGGAGGTAGTTTTTTATTTAGTTAACATTTTAAATGGAAATATATAATTTATAAATTACAAAACAACTTATTAACTTACGAAAAAAAAGTAGCTATTTTTTATTGACATGAAGCGAGAGATTTTGTATTATACTTACATAAGGTAAGTTATTTACTTTCGAATTATAAATCTCAAATTAAAGATAAAATTAAAGGGAGAGAATACAATGACAAAAGTACTATTTATCACAGCAAATCCAAATTCAGCAGAAGGTTCTTTCGGAATGGCAGTAGGAGAAGCTTTCATCGAAGCTTATAAAAACGAGCATCCACAAGACGAAGTTGTAACAGTTGATTTATTCAATACGACTGTACCAGCAATTGATGCAGATGTATTTGCTGCTTGGGGTAAATTTGCAGCAGGTGAAGGCTTTGAAACTTTAACAGAAGTTCAACAACAAAAAGTTGCAGCAATGAACACAAACTTAGAAACATTTATGCATGCAGATCGTTATGTATTCGTAACTCCAATGTGGAACTTTAGCTATCCACCAGTAGTAAAAGCATACTTAGATAACTTAGCAATCGCAGGTAAAACATTCAAATATACTGAAAATGGTCCAGTTGGCTTATTAGAAGGCAAAAAAGCACTTCACATTCAAGCAACAGGTGGCGTTTATTCTGAAGGAGCATACGCAGCTGTAGACTTCGGTCGTAATCACTTGAAAACAGTATTAGGATTCATTGGTGTAAATGAAACTGAATATATTGCAGTTGAAGGTATGAATGCTAATCCTGAAAAAGCACAAGAAATTAAAGAAGCAGCAATTGCTAACGCACGTGAATTAGCAAAACGTTTCTAATATAGAATACTTAAAAATGTCCAAACACTTGTTGTTTGGACATTTTTTCTTCTTTTTCCTTCGTTTGTCTAGTATAATGAAGGTCGGAATGATAATAGGTGGGGGTTCTGTATGATTCAAACGTTTTTTAAAATCTTTTATTTAATTTTAATTGTAATTGCGATTACACCGAGAATGTGGCGTCTTAAAAAACAAGTAAATACGATGTCACCTCAAGAAAAAGATAATGCTGTGTATAAAACGACAAATTGGTTTGGTAAAAAAATGGTACGTGTTGCTGGTGGGGCAGTAGAAGTAAAAGGGCTTGAAAATGTTCCGAAAGACAAGCCGGTACTAGTTGTAAGTAATCATCAAAGTAATATGGATATTCCTGTTTTACTAGGTTACTTAAATAAACCAATTGGATTCGTTTCAAAGGCAGAGATTAAGAAGTTTCCAGTTGTACCAACTTGGATGGAACTTATGAATTGTGTATTTATGGTTCGTAATGATCGTCGTCAATCTCTTCAAGCGATTAAAGATGGAATTGAACTATTAAAGAATGGACATTCTATCGTAATTTTCCCTGAAGGAACGAGAAGTAAGGGTGGCGAAATTGGAGAGTTTAAAGCTGGTAGTTTTCACCTAGCAGTAAAATCTGGTGTAGCAATCTTACCTGTAACGTTAGATGGTACATATAAAATGTTTGAAGCGAATGGAAATCGTATGAAACCAGCTCATGCAACAGTAACGATTTCTAAGCCGATTACACCTGAAGAGTATGCGAATATGGATATTAAAGAATTAACGAAGCATACACAGGATGTTATCGCATCACAATTACATAAGTAAAAAAAAAGGTTTCAGCTTTCATCAAGCTGAAACCTTTTTTATTACGCTGCAGGTAAGACGTAAAAGAGTACACAGAAGAACATCATTGCACTACCGCCTAAAACGAAGAGGTGCCAAATGGCATGGTTGAAAGGTAGCTTTTCCCAAAGGAAGAAGATTGCCCCGACTGAATATAAAATGCCACCTGCTAAAAGTAGTGAAAAACCATGTCCAGTTAGATTTTCGTAAAGTGGTTTAATAGCAACGATTATGAGCCAGCCCATAATGATGTAACATAAAGTTGATGCTTTTATAAAACGGCGTACAAAGAAAATTTTGAAGACAATACCGCCAATTGCAAGTGTCCATATAATTGCGAGTAACGTCCAACCTAAAGGTCCACGAAGTGTAATGAGTAGAAAAGGAGTATATGTGCCAGCGATTAATAAATAGATGGCTGAGTGATCTAAAA
Source organism: Bacillus cereus group sp. BceL062 (assembly GCF_051780025.1). NCBI lineage: Bacteria > Bacillati > Bacillota > Bacilli > Caryophanales > Bacillaceae > Bacillus > Bacillus cereus group sp. BceL062. The sequence continues at coordinate 338,087 of NZ_JBPWGY010000001.1, forward strand.
TAGTAAATAATTTTTCTACTTTTGGATGGTGAATGCTATGTAGCAACGTTGAAAACAAGTACAGTAAGAACATGCTTACACCATAAACGGTAAATGCAACAACAGCAGATGCAGTACCATGTTTAGACGCATGAATAATTAATATAATTAAGGCAGGGATGCTTAAAATGGCACCGATACCATGTGTTATTGCATTTGCAATTTCTTCTTTCACAAAATGTGTCATTCGTGTCATTTTTTCAGTCATAATGCAAATCCTTTCTACTATCATAAAGTGAAACTTTAATCAGTGGGGGGGTGTTCATCCCCATTGATTATTAGCCTTCACCAATCGGGCTTTTACGGGTAGCCCGCCCCCCACCTAACTCCTTTGCTTTCGCTAAATTTTGAGGTGGGGTCTTACTGCCCGTTAATGCGGGATAAAATAATATGTCGTTTCTCTTACCATATCATACACAAAGACAATAGAAAATGAAATTTGTATAATTGATTATATTTTTGAATTTTTTTGACAAAAGACGATGGATTTGTTGACGTTTTCAAACTTTTTTGACAAAATAAAATTATGCAATAGTAGGACAAGAAATCTACTAATAAAGGGGATGGGGAAATGTTTTCAAATATTGGCTTTCCAGGGTTAATTTTAATCTTAGTAGCTGTACTAATATTATTTGGGCCTAAAAAATTGCCGGAAATCGGAAAGGCTTTAGGGGAAACGTTAAAAGAATTCAAAAAATCAACGAAAGAATTGACTGATGACGCATTTCAAGAGAAGGAAAAGAAAGAAAAAATGTAATGGATTTTCCTCGTAATGGATAAGTAAAGTGTGGTGAACGAGATGGAAGATCGGGAAATGAGTGTAGTAGAACATATCGTTGAACTTCGCAAAAGAGTAATTTATACAGTGTTATCCTTTGTATTATTTTTAATTATTGGATTTACTTTTACGAAGGATATTTATTTTTGGCTTGTAAAAGATTTACCAATGAAATTAACTGTTCTCGGTCCAAGTGATGTATTGTGGATTTTTTTCTCGATTGCTACAGTATTTGCTATCGTTTGTACAATTCCTTTTGCTGCTATACAAATTTGGTTATTTGTAAAACCAGGTTTACATCCAAATGAACAAAAGATGACTGTAATGTATATACCGGTATTGTCTATATTATTTATTGCAGGTTTAAGTTTTGGATATTTTATTGTAATGCCGTTTTTATTTCATTTTTTAACTACGATAGGTAATGAAATGTTTAATACGATGTTTACGACAGAAAAGTATTTTCATTTTGTACTTAATTTAACAGTTCCATTTGCTGTGATTTTTGAATTACCTGTAGTGGTAATGTTTTTAACGAGTATTGGCATACTTACAGCGGAGTTTCTAATAAAAATAAGAAGGTATGCTTACGTAGCATTGATTATCATTGCCTCGTGTATATCACCGCCAGATTTTTTATCTCATAGTTTAGTTGCGGTACCGCTTATTTGTATTTATGAAATTAGTATTGCCTTATCAAAGATTGTTAGTAAGCGAAAAAAGAAACGGGAAGAAGAAATACAGTCGAAAAGTGCCTCGTTATAAAGGCACTTTTTTAATTATTTGTTATACTATGGCTATAAACGTATACAATATAAAGAAGAAAAAAATAATAGAATCTCCAAAATTTAGACAAACTTTGCACCTTTATAAGTTTATACTGAATGTATTAAGCAATTTACGGATAACGAGATTCCCGTCTCACGTGATAATTAGGACGGGGGATGGATTAGGTGGAGATGAATAGAGAATAAATCTACTAACCATAAGGACTAAAGGGATCATCTAAGGATACTTTTGTATTCAAAGGAGTCTCCACTTTAAACAACGTGTTACAGCGTAAAGTAGAGGAAGTTCAAAATCCAATGAAAAAGAGGATTGATATTGTGATTACGAAAAGTTTTTATTTCACTCATTCAACAGGGGATTGTATTAAAATATTCGAAATCCCTGTCCTACAGGCGCAGCATCCATTATCGTTTCTAATTCAGTCTCGTCTTCAATTATTTATTGCAAAAATTCAAAAACAAAAGCACCCAAGATTTTCGTATTCTTTCCGTGAATATTTACAAAAATGTTTGAAGTGGAATGATTATTTAAATGTATATAAAACAAATACCCTTGAAAAAAACGCATAAATTAGAGCAGGACAGAGTCAGGAATACTCTGTCTTTTTATTTTAGGTATAAAAATATAATTAATTTGATGAAATTTCGTTCGAAATTGTTGAAAGCATTAGGAATGCTAGTATAATAACAAGGAGAGCGTATTGGAAAGGGAAGAAGGATAGTATGCAAAAAATTAAAATTGTAACAGATTCAACGGCAGATTTATCACAAGATGTAATCGAGAAGTATGACATTCATGTTCTACCATTATCAATCTCTGTAAATGGACAAACATATTTAGATCGCGTTGATTTACAACCTGATGAGTTTATTGAAGAAATGATTAAATCAGAGGAACTACCAAAAACATCACAACCAGCTATGGGTACATTTGTAGAAATGTATGACAAGCTAGGTGAAGATGGAAGTGAAGTACTTTCTATCCATATGACAAGTGGAATGAGTGGTACTGTTGCGACTGCAAATAGTGCTGCATCGATGACTGATACAAAAGTAACAGTTGTTGATTCACAATTTATTACACATGCTTTAGCATATCAAGTAATAGAAGCTGCAAAAATGGCAAATGAAGGACGCTCACTAGAAGAAATTTTAAAACGTGTAGATGAAGTGAGAAAGAATACTCGTTTATATGTAGTGGTAGATACATTAGAAAACTTAGTGAAGGGTGGACGTATCGGTAAAGGAAAAGCGTTTATCGGTTCGCTACTTAATATAAAGCCAATTGCTAGCCTTGAAGACGGTGTTTATAACCCTGTAACGAAAGTGCGCAGTCAAGGCCAAATTGTAAAAACGTTAGCTAAGTTATTTGAGCAAGATACAGCAGGAAAAGTTGTAAAAGCTGTTGCGATTCCGCATGCAAAAGCAATTCCTTTAGCTGAAAGTATGAAAGCAGCGGTGGAAAAAGTGAGTGGATTTTCTCAATCAGAAATTTTCTATACAACGCCTATTATTAGTACTCATACAGGTCCGGGTGCAATTGGATTTATGTATTTAGCAGAGTAATAAAAAAGCTACTTGAAAATATATTTTCAAGTAGCTTTTTTATCCCGCATTAACGGACAGTAAGACCCTCACCTCAAAATTCAGAGAAAGCAAAGAAGTTAGGTGTGAGATCAACGGTCCGTAAATGCCCGATTGGTGAAGGCTAATAATCAGTGGGGATGATGAACAACCCCCACTGATTAAAGTTTCACTTTATGTGAATAGAAAGTAAGAAATGAGAAGGGCTATACAGGCGCTCACGCTAATGATGTAGCGAGTCTGTAAATATTCATTCATAGAAAACACCCTTTATGATTTTCTATATTATATGATGGATATAGAAAATAAGTAGTTACATTACACTTGTAAAGTTTCGATTTTTTCTTGTACTTGTTTTTTATTTGTGTCGCTATTATAAGTAAAAGTTTGGCCTAAAAAGAGTACATGCAGTTGTTCCCACGGTAACATACGTAAATTCCAATTACTTCGAAGTTTTATTATTGCCTCGCGAGGTGTTTCATCAGCAAGTGCAAAAGCTCCGTAATGCATTGGAATAAAATGTGTCGCGTTTAAATCTAAATAAGCTTGCACTGCTTCTTCAGGGGAAACATGAGATACTTTCATAAACCATTCTGGTTCATAAGCGCCAATTGGCATAAGAGCAATATCAATTAAAAAGCGCTTTCCAATCTCTTTGAAACCTTGGAAATAGCCGCTGTCGCCACAAAAATAAATGGTTTCCATAGTCGTTTCATTATCAATAATCCATCCACCCCAGTGAGATGTATTCATGTCAAATAAGGATCTTCTCGTCCAGTGCTGAGCAGGTACGAAGTGAAAAGAAACTTCATTAATCGTCGTACTTTCCCACCATTTATATTCTTCTACATGCGTAAATTTCTTACGAGTAAATAATTTTTTTAATCCGATAGGTACAAGATATAGAACATCATCATTTAACTGACGAAGAGTTGAAAAATCTAAATGATCATAATGACCGTGTGAAATAAGGACTATATCAATTTTAGGTAGTTCTTGTATAGTAAGACCTGGTTCAGTAAGCCTCGGAACTAACTTTAATTTATTTGCCCATACTGGATCTGTTAATATATTAAGTCCATTCGTTTGGATAAGAAAAGTAGAATGGCCAACCCATGTGACTGTCGTTTTTTCAACATTGCTTTGCAAAAATGCATTTTGTTTAACAGGTGATTGTTCTACTAAAAAAGAAAAGTCTTTTTTGTTCAGCTTTCGTTCTTTACGCCATCTTAAAAAAGAACGAATTGATTTTTTTGTACTGACATTATCCATATTTTCATAGCGCTTTGCCATGAACATCACCTCATTTAAAATCGTTGTAGTTGTATTGTACCGAAATGTTGTTAAGGAATACAGTGTATAACATGGATTAATGTTTAATTAATTGTTAAAAAATAGGGAGAGGTATTTACAATTTTAACAATGAGCTTTGTTTTGCGAATACGATTTAGAGAAATAATAGTGAAAAAACATATTTTGTCTAGTAATTCGCTTGAAATTAAGAAGTATCATACGTAAATTCGTACGATTTCGTGAACAAATGCAGTAAACAATTTTCTCGTAGTGTTAACTTTTGTTATGATGAGCATAACCTATTTAAATTTAGGATAGAGAAAAGAGGTTTATAAATGAAGCGTTATCAAAAACTAATTGGTCTTATGGTTGTATTTTGTCTATTTGTACTCGCTGGATGTAGTGGATCAGGCTCAAAGCTTCGTAAACCATTAAATTGGGATTTAGAAACTTTCCAATTCACAAATCAAGATGGAAAACAATTTGGTACAAAAGATTTAAAAGGGAAAGTATGGGTTGCAGATTTTATGTTCACAAACTGTCAAACAGTTTGTCCGCCAATGACTGCTAATATGGCAAAATTACAGAAGATGGCAAAGGAAGAGAAGTTAGACGTTCAGTTTGTCTCGTTTAGTGTAGATCCAGATCTTGATAAACCAGAAAATCTGAAAGCTTTCATTCAAAAGTTTACAGAAGATACTAGTAATTGGAATTTATTGACGGGTTATTCGTTAGAAGATATTACAAAGTTTTCAAAAGATAATTTCCAATCACTTGTAGATAAGCCAGAGAACGGTCAAGTAATACATGGTACATCATTTTATTTAATTGATCAAAATGGAAAAGTAATGAAAAAGTATAGCGGTATTAGTAATACACCGTACGAAGATATAATACGTGATATGAAGCGATTAGTGGATTAAAAATAAGGGTGCGTAGCACCCTTATTTTTTTACATTAGTCTATAGATAAAATGTCATGCTGTTGTGGAAGTTTCGGTGCACGAATTTCTAACACACCATTTTGATAGGAAGCTTTCGCTGCTTTTTTATTAATGGAATAAGGCAATTTAATCATTCTTGCGGCTTCTGAAATAGACCGTTCTCGGCGATAATAGTTATGAGATGTTTGTTCTTCTGCCTCTTCAAGTATTTCTTCTTTTACAGAGACTTTTAAGTATTCGGTTTGTATTTCAATTTGAATTTGCTCTTTTTGTATACCCGGTAGTTCAGCGGTAACAACGAGTTCTTCATCAACTTCATATAAATCTACAGGGAATGTTAATAAACGATTTCCTTTTTGGAAAAAATGATTCAAATCAGCGATTACATTGCGAAGAGGTGTTTGCTCAAAAAAATCATCAATTTGCTTTAAATAATTGCGAACCGGTGGACGAGAAGAATCTTTTTTTTCTTCACTCATGGTATTCCCTCCTAGAAATCAATTTGCAATATCATATGACAAAAGCGGAGAAAGGTGATTGCCTAATTTTCAAGTTTTCATAAAAAAAAGTTAAAAATGTGAAATGGAGTGATTTTTTTATAGTTTTTGGTCGCCATATTGAGTTGATTATGCTAGTATAAATAGGGTTGATATAGTAGTATAGAAACAGAATGAAAACCGAAAGAGGGTAAGAAGTATGTGTGGTTTTGTAGGATGTTTATGTGAAAACCCTAGAGAGTTTTCAGAAACAGAAAAACATCAATTTGAAAATATGAACACGATGATTTTCCACCGCGGTCCAGATGACGAAGGATATTTTCGTGATGAACATGTACAATTTGGCTTCCGCCGTTTAAGTATCATTGACTTAGAGGCAGGACATCAGCCGCTAACTTATGAAAATGATCGATATGTAATTATTTTTAATGGTGAAATTTACAATTATGTAGAATTACGCGAAATGTTACTTGAAAAAGGTGCGACTTTCGCAACGCAATCTGATACAGAAGTTATCATTGCATTGTATGCACATATGAAAGAAAAATGTGTAGACTATCTTCGTGGTATGTTTGCATTTATGATTTGGGATCGTGAAGAAAAGAAACTTTTCGGTGCACGTGACCACTTTGGTATTAAACCATTATATATCGCGCAACAAGGTGATACTACATTCTTCGCATCTGAGAAGAAAAGTATTATGCATGTAATGGAAGACAAAGGGGTAAACCCAACGTCACTACAACATTACTTTACGTACCAATATGGTCCAGAACCAGAAACATTAACAATTGATGTTAATAAAATTGAGCCTGGTCATTATTTCGTAAAGGAAATCGGTAAAGAGATGGAAATCCATCGCTACTGGAAGCCTTATTTCAATGCTTCAAGCGCAACGAAAGAAGAGCATATCCAAGCAATTCGTGATGTATTATACGATTCAGTAAAAGTACATATGCGAAGTGATGTACCAGTAGGTTCATTCTTATCTGGTGGTATCGATTCATCTATTATCGCTTCTATCGCAAGAGAAATGAATCCGAACCTTTTAACGTTCTCTGTTGGTTTTGAACAACGTGGTTTCAGTGAAGTTGATGTTGCGAAAGAAACTGCTGAGAAATTAGGCGTTAAAAACCATAACGTATTTATTTCAGCGAAAGAATTTATGGATGAGTTCCCAAAAATTATTTGGCATATGGATGATCCTTTAGCAGATCCAGCAGCTGTACCATTGTACTTCGTTGCAAAAGAAGCACGTAAACATGTAACAGTTGTTCTTTCAGGGGAAGGCGCAGACGAGCTATTTGGTGGTTATAACATTTACCGTGAGCCAAACTCACTAAAAATGTTCTCGTACATTCCTAGCCCAGGTAAGAGCGTTCTAAAAGCATTAAGCGGTGCTCTTAAAGAAGGATTTAAAGGAAAGAGCTTCCTAGAGCGTGGATGTACGCCAATTGAGGAGCGCTACTATGGAAACGCGAAAATCTTCCGTGAAGAAGAGAAAGCGGAATTAATGAAGTTCTACAATGAAAGTGTTAACTATATGGATATCACGAAACCATTGTATAACGAGATTAAAGATTATGATGATGTAAGTAAAATGCAGTACATTGACATGTTCACGTGGTTACGTGGTGACATTTTATTAAAAGCTGATAAAATGACAATGGCAAACTCATTAGAACTTCGTGTACCGTTCTTAGATAAAGAAGTATTCGATGTTGCATCTAAAATTCCAACTGAATTAAAGATTGCTAACGGAACTACGAAAGCTATTTTACGTGAAGCAGCACGCGGAATTGTTCCAGATCACGTGTTAGATCGTAAAAAACTTGGATTCCCGGTACCAATTCGTCACTGGTTAAAAGATGAAATGCATGACTGGGCTATAAATATTATAAACGAAAGTAAAACAGATCATTTAATCGACAAACAGTATGTATTAAACTTACTGGAAGCACATTGTGCAGATAAAGGCGATTATAGCCGTAAAATTTGGACTGTACTTGCGTTTATGGTTTGGCACCAAATTTATGTTGAGCATAAATACGATACGAATAAGTTCCACGAAGAAACAAAACGTGCGTATAGCTTAGTTTAATAAGAAAAACCTTAAGACCGCATATGGTCTTAAGGTTTTTTTCATAAATAGAACGTATTATTGATACAATAATAGTAAAAGGATGGACAACATATGATTGCGTTTGAAAAAGTAACAGTAGAAAATGAAAGCGTTGTTAAAGAAATGTTCCGCTCGCATAATGTAAGTGAGAAACAGGTGCAGTATTGCGTAAAAGTTGATGATACATATATTGGTGTAATAGATTACAGTGTTCAAGAAGAGAGTGTAGTTTTATCTCAGTTAATAATTCATTTTGATTATCAAAGTTACGGATATGGAACAAATACGTATTTTACATTTGAAGAGATGATGAAACAAAGAGGTGTGAAAGAGATAAAAGTGTTACAAAAGGAATTAACAGAACAAGCAAAAACTTTCATAGAGAGCTTTGGCTTTAATGAAGAAGATGGAACATACGTGAAGACAATATAACGATGATTAGTAATGTGCTAAAATAAATATAAGGCAGGTGGATACATGATAATGACTTCTGGTCTTGTATTAATTGGAGGATGTTTTATTTTGGCAGAACTAAGCCATAAGTTCATTCGGAAAAGAGCTAGTAAGAAAAGAAAGCCTTACGAATTACAATATGTACCTGTGTTTTTTATTTTGTTTTGCATGCTTGTTACAGTACAAAATATTACTAATTTCCCGCCACTTTTGAACATTTTTTTAAAGTTCGGTTTGTTATACAGCGGTGTTGGAATGGGTCTTTTATTTATTTTATTTTGCATACGTTATATTCACTATCAATCGTATATATTTATTTTAAATTGGTTAAAGCAAGATGATAGAAACCGCCTTACATAAGGTGGTTTTTTATTTGTAATTGTAACGGAACTTGTACATTTTACATAAAATAGGACGAGTAGCAATGTAAACCTATTACACGAAAGAAAGGAACGAGACAGTGATATGAAACTTGTAATAGACGCAGGTCACGGTGGATATGATTCTGGTGCTGTTGGTAATGGTTTAGTAGAAAAAAACTTAACACTTCAAATAGCGAGACGTGTGCGAGACATTCTATCTGCAAACTACCCAATTACTATTAAAATGACACGTGATAGTGATGTATTTATCTCTTTATCAGAACGTGCTAATATCGCTAATTCTTTTGGAGCAGATTACTTTATCTCATTTCATATAAATAGTGGCGGTGGAACTGGATTTGAAAGTTATATTTATAATGGGTTATCTAACAGTAGCTCCGCATATGCAAAGCAACAAAAAATTCATGCAGCAGTCAATCCTGTATTAACAAAATACGGCCTTCGTGACCGAGGGGCAAAAAAAGCAAATTATGCAGTACTAAGAGAGACTGTAATGGATGCAATTTTAACTGAGACTGCTTTTATTGATACAACGTTTGATGCGAATTTATTGAAAAACCCACAATTTATTGAAGATCTATGTCAAGCATATGCAAACGGAATAGCAGCTATTTTTGGAGTAGCTCCGAATCCGAATCCTCCAAATCCTCCAAATCCACAACCTCCAAACCCTCAGCCAACACCACAAACGAAGGGAGTTGCTTATATACTTGGGAAAAATGTAAATTTAAGAAGTGGCCCATCAACATCTTCTTCAGTAATTCGCCAATTAAACTCTCCAGAATCGTATGTCGTATATCAAGAAAGTAACGGATGGTTAGACTTAGGTAACGGACAGTGGGTGTATTATGACCCGTCTTACATTAATTTTGTAAAGACGAGCAATAGTGATGGTAGCGCAATCGGTGTCGCATATATACAAGGAACGAATGTGAATTTAAGAAGTGGTCCGTCAACATCTTCTTCAGTAATTCGTAAATTAAATAAACCAGAATCTTATTTAGTATTTATTAATCAAAACAGTTGGTTGAACCTTGGTGGAAATCAGTGGGTGTATAATGATCCATCATATATTAAATATAATCAATATTAGGAAATAAATTTATAATGTAATATGAATGCGTATCTATATATAACATAGATACGCATTTTAAGAACGGCCATTATTTACATACTTATACAGATAGTTTCAAAAAGAAACATTTGAATAACGGATAGAATCTAAATAGTATATATTAAAAAAGTTCTCTGATATACATTGACAATGTATGTAATATACATTAACCTTTAATTGTTAATGATAATCGATTTCATTTAGGGAGGACATATGGTACATACTAAAAAAATGTTTATGTTCTGCATTATGATACTTATGGTTATAATCGCAGGGTGTAGTAAAGAAGAAAAAAAAGAAAATGATCCATCAGCTAAAGCGAAAGATTCTTATACTGTAAAGCATGCAATGGGGGAAACAACAGTAAATGGTACACCTAAAAAAGTTGTTGTTTTAACAAATGAAGGTGCAGAGGCTCTTCTAGCTGTGGGAGTAACGCCAGTTGGAACTACGAAACCGCGTGCGGGTGATGAATGGTACCCTCATTTAGCGAAAGAGTTAAAAGATACGAAGGTTGTAGGAACTGAGCGTGATATTAATTTAGAGGCAGTAATGAAGCTTAAGCCGGATTTAATTATCGGGAATAAAATGCGTCATGAAAAAATATATGAACAATTGAAAGAAATCGCGCCAACTGTATACGCTGAAACATTGCGTGGAGATTGGAAGGAAAACTTTACGCTCTATACAAAGGCTGTAAATAAAGAAAAAGAAGGTCAAAAGGCAATTGAAGATTATAAAAAGCGTATTGAAGGAATGAAAGAGAAGCTAGGAGATAAATTAAGCTCTAAAGTTTCTATTATTCGCTTCGTTCCAGGTGATGTTCGTATATATCAAAAGAACTCATTCTCAGGTGTTGTTTTAAACGATATTGGATTTAAACGACCACCATTACAAGATAAAGATGAATTTGCGATAAAAGGAATTACAAAAGAACAAATTCCAAATATGGACGGGGACTACTTATTCTATTTCACATCTGATAAAGATGGCGATAAGAAGAATGAAGGAAACACGTTAGCAAAAGAATGGACAGAAGACCCACTCTTTAAGCAGCTACAAGCCTCTAAAAATAATAAAGTATTCCAAGTAGATGAAGTAATTTGGAATACAGCAGGCGGTATTAAAGCAGCAAACCTAATGCTAGATGATATTGAAAAATATTTTCTGAAATAAAGTTGAACCAATCAGGCAATTACGGGCCGTTATCTCCCACCTAACCTTGAGGTGGGAGTTTTACTGCCCGTCAATAGCGGGATAAATGAATGGCTGAGTGCATCACTTTAAATAGTGATGCATTTTTTATTTATATAAATACAGAAAATTCCTTTTTTTCAGTCGTTTTAAGTTGTACAATAAAATCAATCACGTAATAAAGGAGTGGGAAGGAATGAAAGCTACTCATAAAGATTGGATTTTGTTTAATGGGAGAATTGTAAATACGAAGGAAGAACAGCCGATGGTTGCATTAGAAGAGCGAGGTTTCCAATTTGGTGATGGTATATATGAGGTATTCAGACTATACGATGGGAAGCCACATTTATTAGATTTACATTTGGAGCGTTTTTTTAAATCAATGGAAGAAATTAAACTCATTGCACCATTTACAAAGGAAGAGTTAGTAGAAGAGCTACATCAAATGATTGAAAAAAATCAATTTCAAGAAGATGGTAATGTATATTTACAAATATCAAGAGGTGCTCAAGCAAGAAACCATGTATATGAAAAAGACCTTCAACCAACGTATTTTGCAAATATTGTTTCGTTCCCAAGACCAGTCGCTACGATGGAAGTCGGTATAAAAGTAACGGTAGAGGAGGATATAAGATGGAAATTTTGTCATATAAAATCATTAAATCTACTTCCTAATATCATGATTAAAAATAAAATAAATGAACAAGGATATCAAGAAGCGATTTTAGTGCGAGATGGAGTTGTAACAGAGGGATGTCATTCTAATTTTTTTATAGTAAAAAATGATAAACTGATTACACATCCAGCTGATCACTTTATTTTGCATGGTATTACTCGCCATTATGTTATAACATTAGCGAAAGAGTTACATATCGAAGTAGAAGAACGAGAATTTTCATTACAAGAGGTATATGAGGCGGATGAGTGCTTTTTTACAGCGACACCACTCGAAATATTCCCGGTTGTTCAAATTGGCGATGAACAGTTTGCTAGCGGCGAAAGAGGACCAATTACGAAAAAACTACAATCTGCATATGAAGAAAGTATTAGTTTGTTTAAAGTGACAAATTAATAATGAAGAAAAAAGCTGGTATTCCCCCAGCTTTTTTTCGTGATATAATTCAAACATAGGACAGGTTTTGAAAACGCTGTAAAAGGGGATTTAATGTATGAATTATGAAGCTTTTAAAGAGGTAATCCACGGAAGAAGAAGTGTTAGAAAATTTACAGAACAAGAAGTATCTACTAGTGATATAAAAGAAATTATTGATTGCGCTCGTTATGCACCGAGTGATACGAACTCGCAAACGTGGGAGTTCTTAGTCATTATGAATCGAGAGAAAATTAAAGAAATTGAACAAATGACTTGGGATGCATTACATAAACTTGCGGCAAAAGCAGCAGAAAATGGAGAAGAAAAAGCAGGGAAATTACTTACACGTTCTTTCGGGCCATATGCAACAGCTTTCTCTGAGGCACCAGTATTAATCGTATGTTTGGCAACACCTTATGAATCAAAGTTTCGTGAAAAGATATTTGATCCAATTGCCTTCGTTCCGGATGCAGTGTGGGAAGAGGAAGGAATTAAGAGTAGCTGTTTAGCGGCACAAAACTTAATGCTGGCTGCACATGCGAAGGGTCTTGGTACGTGTCCAATGACAGGGCCTGTATTGTTAGCTCAAAAAGAACTAAGACAATATTTCCAAATTGAGACCGAAAAACAAATAAATATGGTTATTTCACTCGGTTATCCGAAAGATAAACCGAAGAAACTTCTAAGAAAAGAAGTAGATGAGATTACAACGTTTATTTTTTAATCACCATATAGAAAAGACATTGAAATAACAATGTCTTTTTATTTTGGATAGGTATGTTATTAATTTGTTGGGCTAAAATGATAAATAAGATAAAATTACTATTTATTTCATTAAAAAAATTAATGTTCTATTAAGGAAAGTATGGTACAGTAATCGTGAGCAAGCTACTAGTATTTGTTCATGAAAGTGTTAAAAATAGTTTTAAAATTACAAAGTTATTTTTGTATAATAAATTATAATGAAATTACAGGGGGGATGAATTTTGAAGAAATTCATAATCGCTGGATTGTCTGTATTGTTATTAGTAGGCTGTGGTGCTCCAAAGGAAAAAGAGGATGCACAGTCAAATCAGGAAGAACAAGTTGTAAATGCGAGTGAGGAGAGTATGGTTGTATTTCCTGAAGGGGCAGTACCAATTGGAGAAGGGATAGTAAAAGTCATTACACCAGATGGTACTTCTGAAAACGGCAACACACCGACTGTATTTATCAAAAAAGATACTTTAATTCAGCAAGTTGAATTAGAACTTTCTAATTTTCAAAACGATAAAGAAACATTCGTATATGTAGATCAAATATTTGCTGATAAACATCAAGTAACTAGTACAACACAGACAACAGTACAATTAAAAGAAAAGACACTTGAGACAGGTAGTCATACGATTACTGCAGCTCAGTTTGAAAATAATGACCCAAAAGGAAAAGTCATTAGCTTTAATCAAGCGACGTTTGAAACGAAGCCAGCATCTTAATTATGGATAAAAAGTACATTACTTAAAGTAGTAGTGTACTTTTTAATTTGGATATAAATGGGTTGTTGAGAATAATTTGTTTCACTTTCTAGTACGTATGAATAGTAAGAAATTACTCTTTATTACTAAGAAAGAGTAAGAGGTTGAAGGTGTGCAGCGATTTGTTCGTATTATCTTGCTTAGTATGATAATTTCGATAATCTGGTTTACTTTACACGAGGTGGTTGAAGTTACACTCAATTATCAAATCCATGACATGCTAATAGGAACAGTATGTTTTGTCATAGTATATCTGTTTTATGATAAACTTAGATTAAGTTAAGTTTTGCAAGAAAAATGTAGGTATTTCATTTGAAATGTCGAATAGTACATACGATGTCGTAATAACAAATTTTCTATTGTTTATTGTGAAACAGGAGAAGGAGAGATAGTAGTTATGAAACGAGCTCTTATTAATATCGATTATACATATGATTTTGTAGCTGAAAAAGGTGCTTTAACTTGCGGGAAACCAGGTCAAGAAATTGAGAAGGAACTTGTACATATAACGAAGCAATATATTGAAAATGGAGATTATGTAGTGTTTGCAATCGACAAACATGAAGAAAATGATGAATATCATCCAGAAGTAAAGTTGTTCCCTCCTCATAATATAGCAGGTACAAATGGAAGAGACTTATTCGGTGAATTACAAGATGTATACGAAAAATATAAAAATGATGCGAATGTATATTATATGGATAAAACGCGATACAGTGCATTTGCTGGAACAGATCTAGAGATGAAGTTGAGAGAACGAGGAATAGAAGAAGTTCATCTTGTAGGGGTGTGCACTGATATTTGTGTTCTTCATACAGCAGTAGATGCTTATAATAAAGGATTTAAAATTGTTGTATATGAAAAGGCAGTTGCATCTTTTAATGCGCAAGGACATGAATATGCACTTGGACATTTTAAATCTTGTTTACATGCAGAAGTGAAGTGAAAAAGAGGCCTTTGAAAAGGCCTCTTTTTACGTTTAAATTGAGACGACATTTTGCTCAATTAGTTTTTTTATGAACGGGCTAATGTTTTCTGGTAGCCCATTTAAATCAAAAAATTGTACATGTAATGATTCAACTCCGTCAGCTTTTAGCAAGCCACCTTTAATGTCTTTGCAAAGGTAAGCGATTGTTATAGGATAAAATGCATCTCCGTTCGCTAATTTCACAAAAAACTCTTTACCTGAAAATACACTTACTAACTGAAGTATACCAATTTCAATACCTGTTTCTTCAAGTACTTCTCGTCTTCCGGCTTCTTCTGTGGATTCACCAAGTTCCACAAAACCTCCAGGAACACCCCACATGCCATTTCGTCTTTGTTGTAGTAATATTTGTCCTTGGTCATTTAAAACAGCTACAGCAACTCCTGCTAAATTGAGTGGTCTTGATCCAACAATTTCTCTTAGTTCTTCGATATACCCCATTAATTGTAACCTCCGTGAAAAAAGTATCAAATGAATGATTCGGTGTTATGTGAATGTATTCCTTTAAATGAGGTAAGTATTACAAAGTTGTTTATAAAAATTTCTATTGTAATCTCCCTTTAGATTATTAAAAAGGGTATATTTATAGTAAATAGAAAAGGGCATCAGAAGTTGAAAGATTAATGAAAGGGTTATATTGTTGAAGATGTACTAGGGATACAAATACATAGTTAAGAAAGTAAAATGAAAGGTCAGGGGAAAAGTTACGAAAGAAAATTTTGAGATAATTAATAAGGAATTATAATAGATTAGCTCTACATGAAAATTTAAAAAATAAGGAAGTGGATAGATGAGTATATTAGCGTATACGGAGGAGTTTTTTAATTATGTAAGGGAGTTTTTACTATTAAGATTTTTACTATTTGCTTTAGTTCTTATCATTATTTCGTTTGTTATTAATCGCATTATTGATTGGTTTTTTAGAAAGTCCAGCTTTTTTGATGAAGAGGTAGAGCAGACGATTCAAAGTGTCATTCGATCTATTTTTAGATATATCATTATCATCAGTCTAATCATTTATTTAATTAGTCAGTTTGTAGATATAAAAAGTATCATTGCAGGTGCAGGGATAGCGGGAGTTGTCATTGGTTTTGCTGCGCAACAGATGCTAAAAGATGTCATATTAGGCTTTGCGAGATTAGCGGACAAAGAGTTTCGCGTTGGCGATTTTGTTACTTTTAATGGAACAAATTCAGGAACTATTGAGGAAATTAGTATTCGTTTTATGCAAATACGTGAATGGTCAGGAAAACTACTTACCATACCACATGGAGAGATTAGAACGATACAAAATTTTAATAAAGGGTGGATGCGAGTAATTGAACGCATCACGGTAAGTTATCAGGAAGACCCTACAAGAGTTAAGGAATTGTTAGAAGACGTATGTGTGATATGCAATGAAAATTTGGAACAAAGTTTGTATAGAGTAGAGGATGAGGCTGTTGAACCATTTAAATATGTTGGTGTTACAGACTTAAATCCTAACCTTAAATATGTTGGATATGAATTTTGTATTACAGGTTTAATTAAACCAGAAGATTATTTTGAAACTTCTAGACAAGTAAGGTTTGCATTAATGGCTATGTTCCATAAACATCAAGTGCAAATGCCAGCAGCGAATATGTTCGTTACTACTGAAAGTTTGCAGCATATCCGTGGAGAACAATTTTTGTCAGACAATTAAATAAAGCTTTACATTTAGAATTCTGATTTATAGATGTAGATGAGTCTTAGAGGGTTTAAAAGTAACTTCATTACTTGGCGTTGTTCAGTTTAAGAATTACGCGGTCAAAATTTAAAGGGAAAATAAAAAAATGATTGATAAATAAAAAGAGCTGAAGGAATTCAGCTCTTTTTATTTGTAGAATTTAGAAATTTCTTAATGTTATAATGATAGTTGGTGATGAGAATGAACTTTGAAGAAAAAGAGATACATCGTTTAGAAGCATTAAAAGAAATTGCGGAATTGTTAAATGAAGCAACGAATTTACAGGACATGTTAGAAAAAGTTTTACATACATTGTTACAAGTTATGAATTTACAAACAGGGTGGATATTTTTTATTGATGAAAGTGGAAAGCACCGTATGCTTGTAGACGAAAACTTACCACCAGCTCTTACGTGGCAAGAGAAGAAGCCGATGTGTGAAGGAGACTGTTGGTGTGTAGAGCGTTTTGTGAATGGCAGATTAGAAAAAGCGACAAATATTATTGAATGTAAGCGAATAGAAGATGCGATTGAATGTAATTGGGGTGAAACAGAAGATGTTACACATCATGCGACAATTCCGCTTAGGTCCGGATCAGAGAAATTTGGTCTATTAAATGTGGCTGCACCTCATAAGACTCATTTTTCTGAGGAAGAGTTAGCGTTATTAGAAGCGATTGCATTTCAAATTGGAACGACAATACAACGTATTCAATTAGTGGAGAAAGAACGTAAATATGTAGTGGTAGCGGAAAGAAATCGATTGGCTCGTGATTTACATGATTCAGTAAAACAATTGTTATTTTCTATTATGCTAACAGCGAAAGGCACTCTGAATATGACGCAAGATAGAGGTCTGCAAGAGATGTTAAGTTATATTGGAGAATTATCACAAGAAGCATTACAAGAGATGACGCTATTAATTTGGCAATTAAGACCTGAAGGATTAGAGAAGGGATTAGCAGAAGCAATTCAAAATTACGGGAAGTTATTAGGAGTTCAAGTGGAAGTTCGAATTGATGGGATGGTTTCAATTGGGGATGAAATAGAAGAAGTTTTATGGCGTATTAGCCAAGAGGCGCTACATAATTGTAAAAAGCATGCTTCGTGTGAAAAGGTACATGTTCTTTTAAAAATAGAAAATAACCAGTTACATTTTTACATAGAAGACAATGGAATAGGATTTATACAAGAACAAGTAAGGGGATCAGCACTTGGTCTGAAAAGTATGAAGGAACGTATTCAGTTAATGAAGGGATCGTTTCAAATTACAACAGAGCTAAAAAAGGGTACAAAAATAGAAATTCAATTGCCGATTTGAAGGGGAGAATAAGGTTGAAGATTAAACTGCTACTAGTTGAGGATCATCATATCGTTCGAAGAGGACTTGTATTCTTCTTGAAAACGAGAGAAGAATTTGAAATTATTGGGGAAGCGGAAAATGGCGAAAAGGCATTACATTTCGTGCAAAAAGAAAAACCGGATGTCGTGCTAATGGATGTATCGATGCCGAAAATGGATGGAATTGAGGCAACAAAACGTATAAAGCAATACGATGAGACGATAAAGGTACTTATATTAAGTAGTTTTTCAGAGCAAGATTATGTTATACCAGCACTTGAAGCTGGAGCAGACGGTTATCAATTAAAAGAAGTACAACCTGAGCAACTTGTCGCTTCTATTATTGCAGTACATCAAGGAAATGCGAATTTTCACCCGAAAGTAACACCTGCATTAATGGGGCGTTCCGCAGTAAAGAAGGAAATAGAAAATCCTTTTTCAATGTTAACGAAAAGAGAGCAAGAGGTACTTCGCGAAATTGCGAAAGGAAGAAGCAACAAGGAAATTGCAGCAGAGCTTCACATTACAGAACAAACTGTGAAAACGCACGTTTCAAACGTTTTAGCTAAATTGGAAGTAGATGATCGTACACAAGCTGCATTATATGCGGTGAAGTATGGGGGAAACTAGTTATAAGTGTGTCATATGTTAAGGTAACACTTATAGGAACAAATAAATAATAGTATGATACCGAATAAAGGTTTTTCTTCTTTCAATAATTAGGTACAATATAGCTACAATGGAAGGGGAAGATATGCTATGCCTGGAACAAGAAGTGGGATTGGAAAGATTCAGGCTTCGTTAAACGGTTTGTCACCGAAATTGCGAAGTATTGCCGAACATATTTTGAAACATCCACAAGATGTTGTACATAAATCTATTACTGAATTAGCAGAAGTTACGAATAGTTCCGAAGCTACGATATTCCGCTTATGTAAACACCTTGGTTTGCAAGGGTTTCAAGATTTGAAAATTACATTAGCTCGTGAAATTGTACATACACCGATGCAAAATATTCATGAAGAAGTATCAGCAGAAGATAGTATGGTAACAGTTGCTAAAAAAGTTTTTCATTCGCATATTACAGGACTGCAAGATACATTACATTTGTTAAATGACACCGCACTTGAGAAAGCTGTACGAGCTTTGCAAGAAGCGAATCGAATTGAGTTTTATGGAAATGGTGGCTCTGGAATTATTGCGATGGATGCATATCATAAATTTATGAGAACGGGTATTTCTTGTATTGCTCATACAGATTCTCATTTTCAAATTATGGGTGCTGGTTTACTTACAAAAGAAGCAGTAGTCATTGCAATTTCTCATTCTGGTAGTAATAAAGGATTATTGGAAGCGTTAGAAGTAGCAAAAGCAAGAAGAGCTTGCATTATTGCAATTACGAGCTATCAGAAATCAGCACTAAGTCAACTTGCTGATATAACACTTTATACTTCAACACGTGAAACAGAATTTCGTACGGAAGCAAGTTCATCACGCTTAGCGCAGCTAAGTTTATTAGATACTTTGTATGTAGGATTGTCGTTGCAACGACAAGAGGAAACACTACAAAATTTACAAAGTATACGTGAAACAATTTCGATGAAGCGAATATAAAAAGCTCTTCAAATGAAGAGCTTTTTTTATTGGTGGATCGTTTGATTATATAATCTCTAAATGTAGTTGATTTATTTTCCTGTAGAAAAATGCGACCTACTTATATTCATAAACTCTCATCTTTAATTCAGTTAAGAAATCGATTTATGCAATAATTCAAACATTGTTCATAATTTCACAATTTACTTATGAAATGTCATGTTATGATGAACGTGTAATGATGATTGAACATTTAAATTTGGCGCAATAATTAGCCAAAATAGTGAGGACAGTAGTTGTGAGATGAACTCATTAAAACTCTAAAACACTAAAGGGGAGATCACATATGAAAGCAGTAGTGGTTAATAAAAACAGCAAAGCGAACATCGAGGTTATCGAAAAAGAATTACGTCCGTTACATTCAGGTGAAGCGTTAGTAGATGTAGAGTATTGTGGGGTTTGCCACACTGATTTACACGTTGCGAATCATGATTTTGGTAACACGGATGGCCGCATCCTTGGTCATGAAGGTGTAGGTATTGTTACTAAACTTGCTGATGATGTAACTTCACTTAAGGTTGGTGACCGTGTAAGTATTGCATGGATGTTCCAATCTTGTGGACGTTGTGAATATTGCGTAACTGGTAGAGAGACATTCTGTCGTGAAGTTAAAAATGCTGGTTATTCAGTAGATGGTGGTATGGCTGAACAATGTATCGTTACAGCTGATTATGCAGTGAAAGTACCAGAAGGATTAGATCCTGCTCAAGCATCATCAATTACATGTGCAGGCGTAACTACATATAAAGCTATTAAAGTATCAGATATTAAACCTGGTCAACCTATCGTCATCTATGGTTGTGGTGGATTAGGTAACTTAGCTATCCAATATGCTAAAAACGTATTTGGTGCAAAGGTAATTGCAGTAGATATTAATGACGATAAATTAGCCTTAGCAAAAGAGGTTGGTGCTGATATGACTATCAATCCAATTTCTCAAGGTCCTGCTGATAAGATTGTGCAAGATGAGTTTGGTGGTGCTTATGCTGCTGTAGTAACAGCCGTTTCTAAAGTAGCATTCAACTCAGCGGTTGATGCAGTACGTGCCTGTGGTAAAGTAGTTGCGGTAGGGTTACCAGTAGAAACTATGGATTTAAACATTCCACGACTTGTACTAGACGGAATTGAAGTAGTTGGCTCTCTAGTAGGTACTCGTAAGGATCTCGAAGAGGCATTTATGTTCGGTGCAGAAGGAAAAGTAGTACCGGTTGTTCAAACGTGTTCTCTAGATAAAGTACAAAATGTATTCGAAGAAATGGAACAAGGTAAAATTCAAGGGCGTATGGTAATCGATTTTAAACAGAATAGTTGTGATTGTAAATAATTCATTTTAAATATAAAAAGCATGAGTCTAGCAAAGGTCATGTAAAAAAGTTAGACGGCATAAAAAAGATGATTCCTGTATTCAATAGGGATCATCTTCTTTATATTCTACTAATATCAATGCCAATTCATACTTGATTGATGAGATATGATTAAAAGTTCACTTTATTTGCAAACGAAAAAGAATCTTTATTTTTAACAAATTTTTTATGATCTGGAACGTTTTGAGTTGCTACAACTTGCGAATCTCTTGCTTTCAGTGCATCTTGAATCCCGATTGTCATAAGCTTAATAAATAGAATCGTAATAAAGAATGAAGCGAGAGTATAAAAAATAATCCACCATGAAAGATTCATTTCATTACGATTTAATCCAATAAGGCCTGCCCAATCATTAGATATAGAAACAGGTCTGAGCACTCCGTCATAGAGTTCACGCATTTGTATCCCGCCAATTACAATGTTAAGCAACGCTAAATGGATAACGAGTATGAGTGTTTGGACGATATGTTCCATGAATAACACAAATAAGCGGTCAAGTAATAAGACTCGTAAGTGTTTTTTGATAATATGAAAACGGCTAGCACCCAGTAATTGTGAACTTAAGATGTAATCTCGTTTCATAAATTCATCCACCTCTGAGGATATATATAAAGAAAGTGTAGGCAGAGCGACGAAAATAAGTACGAGTACTTGATAAAACGTAAATGAAATATTTGGATCTAACCCATCGGCATTTGATGTGATTACAATATTAACGGGCGTGATGAGTATGAATGCGATAAATAGAGTTGGAATATAATAAAAAACTTCTGAGCATGCCTGGAAAAATCTCTTGAGTTTTGGAGCGTATAAACTTAAGAGGATTCCTATACATGTTCCGCATAAAATTCGAAAGAAGCTAATTGCCACGGCTAATAAAATAGTGAATTTTGCTCCTTCTACAATTTGTAAGAAAACAGACTCTCCAAAACGATCAGATCCAAAAGGCGGTATTAACGATGGTGGAAAGGGGGCCTTTCCAAGTAATTCGTTATTGTCATTGTAAAGTAACTGAGGAGGTTTTGGGATGTTATCTTTAAAGAACCAACTATAAATAAAACTAGCTGAAATAAGTATGAATAAATAAGTAAAGCCGATTAAAAAGCGTTTTGATTTCCAAATAGATTTCATAATTTTGCTCCTTTCAATTGATTTTGCCATCTATTCATCATGAATGAGATTATTTGAAAAATGGCATAAAACGGTAAAATAATCATAACAAGTATGATAAATGCAGCTGGTGGTGAAATAAACGCCTTATTAAATAAAAATTGAATAATACCTTGCATATTAAAAACAAATTCTAAAATGAATAAGTTAGACAGTAAGAAAACAAAAATCGTTTTTAAATGATGGAAGAAGTGGATAGATATATTTTTGAATAAATGAATGCATAGTATATAACTTGATGAAAGGCCTTTTCCATATGCAACCTCTACGTAATGTTTTCCATGTTCTTCTTTTATGTATAACACCATCATCCGAAACATTTGTAATGTAGGTAAGACAGCTAAAGATAAAATAGGGAGTAAATAAGCTCGATTTTCATTAAAAGAAATAATGGTGACAGGAGATTCCCCGAATTTCTGAAGTACCCATATGAAAAATATTTGCAAACAAATCATCATCATCATATCAGGGACAGCTTCTAATATGAACACAATTCGGTTTATCCATTTTTTTATATAATCTTTTGCTAAAAAATAAAAAAATGCCATGCTAGAAGATAGAAAGAGCGCAAGTAAAAAGGCTAAAAATAATACAGTAAATGAATATAGGTAAGGTTCTAAAACAGTTGGGAATAATGGTGTTTTTTTGAAACTACCAAATTTCGGGTCTGAGCCGATAACCACTAATGATTCAGGGGAGAAAACCTCTTTTAACATAGTAACGATCTGATTAAAAAAATATATTGGTTGAAAGGTAAATCCTTGTTGAGTGATAAATAAATAAGGTAAATTTAATAATAGTAAGAGTGATAAAAGAATTGATGAAAGCTTAATTGTGAATTGAGTTATTGTATGTAACATTAAATCCCTCCGACATCTTTTTACAACATTATACAATAAATCCTAATTTATTGTTTTATTTTTCTGAAAAATAAGAAATTTTTTGGGTTTTATAATTATAATACGTAATATATATTTATATGGTAAAAAGGTTATACTAAGGAGCCGGTCCCTATGTCCATCAAGCAAAATGTGCAGTATTTTCATTTTCGAGGCATATACTTTTCTTCAGTTGATGGGCATTTGGTGCTATTCCATTGCGATCAAGTTAATAGAACTAAGTTTTCTTAAAATAAAAACCACCGAAATATAGAAGTGATTTTGAACGTAAGGAATTTGTAAGGAAGGAGTAAGAAAAAAGAGATTTTCAATGTGTATGATCAAAATATAGAGAAGAACGAGAGGGGGAATAGTTACTGTATATTTATATAAAAAAATTAATTAATGAAACTCTATGGAAGAAAAGAAGAAATTATAAAAGTGAACAGACAACTGAAGAAGGGGGGGTAATCATTTATTAGATCAGAGAGTTGTTTGTAGAAATAATTGGTGTATAGATGATTGCAAATTCAGTGTTGACTTTTATCATTGGGAGAGTTGATAGCTGTGTGGTTAGTATATGACATAGCTATCAACCATCAATACAATTTTAATAGAAGAGAGGAATTCTTTATGAAAACACGCAGTAAAATTACATGTGCAAGTCTAGCACTTTTAATAGCTGGAAGTTCCCTGTTATACATAACACCAACATCAATTGTAAAAGCAGAATCTACGCAAAATGTATCTAGTTCGTTACAAACAAGTACGCAACGCGATCGTACTTCCGTTAAGAAAGCAATACGGGATGAACTGCAACTTGGATACCCGGGAATACTCGCTCAAATTTCTAAGGGTGGTAAAACGTGGAGTTATACCGCTGGGGTAGCGGATCTGAGAACTAAGAAACCAATGAAAGCAGATTTTCGCTTTCGTATTGGCAGTGTGACGAAAACGTTCATTGCAACAGTTCTACTTCAATTATCTGGAGAGAACCGTTTGAATCTAGATGACTCCATTGAAAAATGGTTGCCTGGTGTCATTCAAGGAAACGGATATGATGGTAACCAGATTACGATCCGGCAAATATTGAATCATACAAGTGGTATTGCTGACTATATAAATTCAAAAGACTTTGATATTACGGATATAAAAAAATCGTATACGGCTGAAGAATTTGTAAAGATGGGGATTTCTCTTCCCCCAGACTTTGCTCCAGGGAAGGGGTGGTCTTATTCAAATACAGGGTACGTAATACTAGGAATCCTTATTGAAAAAGTAACAGGAAACAGCTATGCAGAAGAGGTTGAAAATCGGATTATTGAACCGCTTGATTTGTCAAATACATTCCTACCTGGCAATTCAAGCGTGATTCCAGGCACCAAGCATGCCCGTGGCTATTTGCAACTAGACGGAGCGAGTGAGCTAAAAGACGTTACTTATATTAACCCAGGTAGCTCGGATGGAGATATGATTTCCACTGCTGATGACTTAAACAAATTCTTCTCTTACTTACTCAGTGGCAAATTACTGAAGGAACAGCAACTAAAAGAAATGCTTACTACAGTTCCTACAGAAAGAGAAGGAACTGGATATGGTCTTGGAATCCTTGAAATTAAGCTTCCGAACGGTGTCTCGGTATGGGGGCACAGGGGTGCCGTTCCAGGGTTTTCAACTTTTGCTGGTGGAACACTTGGAGGCAAACATACATTCGCTATCAATTCGAACAGTTTAAATATTAATAATCCGGAATTTTTTAAAAATATTTTACTTGCTGAATTTAGCAAGTAGGCAAAAAGGAAAAATGGATAAATTTTGTCATAGTTTTTATAGTTTAAAATATGCCGTTTTGGTTCAAAAAACAACTTACTCTAAAAAATATTGAATAAAGCAAGTTCTTAAGTCGATAGGCATGAGGTCCTGACACTTCGTCATCAAACTAGGGTTTTGGAGTATCCCCTAAATAGAATTTTGTTTCTCTACAGGTAGTTAATTTGAGATGGCAGTTCATTTGTACTTTTTTTCTTAAATTGATGAGTGTTGAGAGCACCACATTACTATCGGCTTAAGAAATTTTAATATTCGTAATTAAGTACAAAAAAACGTTATCTTTTTAAGTAAGTATTTCAGGAGGGTTTTATGAAAAAGAAAATGATTACTGCACTTGGTGTTTCTGCTATAATATTGACTAATTTTGTAGGAAGTACTTATGCAGACTCGAAAACAGGAGTTTCTGTTACAGCTTCCTACAATACAAATCAAATAGCGGAATGGTTAGAAATGCATGCAAAGCCTTTAAAAACTACTAATCCAAATGCATCTTTTAATGATTTAAAACCACTTAAGAATATGGTAGGTTCAGCTTCAATTGTAGGTTTAGGTGAAGCTACGCATGGGGCTCATGAAGTTTTTACAATGAAACAACGTATTGTTAAGTATTTAGTGTCTGAAAAGGGATTTATCAACTTAGTTTTAGAAGAGGGGTGGGACCGAGCTTTAGAACTTGATCGATATGTTCTTACTGGTAAGGGAAACCCAAGCCAACATCTAACACCTGTATTTAAGACGAAAGAAATGTTAGATTTACTTGATTGGATCCGGCAATATAATGCTAATCCAAAACATAAATCTAAAATACGTATCATCGGGATGGACATTCAATCAGTAAACGAGAATGTTTATAATAATATAACAGAATATATTAAAAGAAACAATTCAAAACTTCTGCCTAGAGTAGAAGAGAAGATAAGAGGGCTTATTCCTGTAACAAAGGATATGAATACTTTTGAGAGTCTTACGAAAGAAGAAAAAGAAAAGTATATTTCAGATGCTAAACAAATCAGTGCTTTATTAGAAGAAAATAAAAGATATTTAAATGGGAAATCTAAAGAGTTCGCATGGATAAAACAAAATGCTCGTATTATTGAACAGTTTACTACAATGTTAGCGTCACCTCCTGATAAACCATCGGATTTTTATTTGAAACATGATATTGCAATGTATGAAAATGCGAAGTGGACGGAAGAACATTTAGGAAAAACCATTGTATGGGGACATAATGGACACGTTTCGAAAACAAATATGCTTCCTTTTATATACCCTAAAGTAACTGGGCAACATTTAGCAGAATATTACGGAAAACGGTACGTATCTATTGGAACGTCAGTTTATGAAGGACAATACAATGTCAAGAATAGCGATGGTGAATTTGGCCCATATGGAATATTAAAATCGGATGATCCAAACAGTTATAACTACATCTTTGGACAAGTTAAAAAAGATCAATTTTTTATTGATTTACGCAAGGCAAACGGCGTGACAAAAACTTGGTTAAATGAACAACATCCAATTTTCGCTGGAATAACTACCGAAGGGCCTGATATACCAAAAACTGTTGATATATCATTAGGTAAAGCGTTTGATATACTTGTTCAAATTCAAAAAGTGAGTCCATCTCAACTACATCAATAAATTTAGAATAATGTGCCTTAATGAAGTGTTGTGTTGATGGTAGTGGACATTTCTTGAAAATGGTTCATAACGGAATTGAGTACGGAATGATGCAGGCAATCGCTGAGGGATTTGAAGTGCTAGATAAAAGTGATTTTGATTTCAATTATGAAGATGTTGCAAAAGTATGGGCGAACGGATCAGTTATCCGCGGCTGGTTAATGGACTTAACTGAAAAAGCATTTGCAGAAGATCCAAAACTGGATGGTATTAAAGGTGTAATGAACTCTTCAGGAGAAGGAAAATGGACTGTTGAAACTGCGCTTGAGTTACAAGCAGCGGCACCAGTAATCGCAATGTCATTATTTATGCGCTATCGTTCTCAAGAAGATGATACATTCCACGGAAAAGTAGTTTCAGCGCTACGTAATCAGTTCGGTGGACATAAAGTTGTAAAAAAATAAGTAATGCTTTTGAAAAGAAACTTGTGCATAAGCGCAGGTTTCTTTTTTATAGTTTAAGAAATTGCTAATTTAAAAATACCAATCAATCATCGTTTTTTTGTCACAAATGACAGCTTCAACATTCATTGATTGAACAATATATTCTATATTTTCTTCTTTAGCTAATAATAAGGTTGTAAAGGAATCGTATATACTCATAAACGCATACTCATTGTCTTCTCCAGTAATAATTAACTCATTATTGCTAATGTCCCAAATATCTAATGGAGTAGTATTATTTACCTGTAATAATCCGTTTGTATCAAGAATTGGTTCAGAGAAATATAGATTTTTTGCACCTTTAGAACCGAGGAGTTTAAGTAATTTGTGTAATAAAAATATAGACGTATAATCTTCTGTTGGATAATAAAGATCTTTTTTTAAGTTTGAATGTAGCTTTTCAGCTAAATCCTCTCTTTTATATTCTTCTGAAAAGGCACTAATGGAAGTCAACATGGCCATTGCTAGGTCTGCGTATGAATGTAATCCACTACAAGACATCATTTCCTTCCAAGAAACGGATTTCCCATTGTGAATGATTTCTTCAGCGCTAGGATAGATGTGCTCATATGGTCTTTTTCTCACAGACTTTTCCCATCCTAAAGGCATTTGGACAAATGGATGTAGCAATATAGCTGCAGATTTAAAATTACTTGGTAGTTGTTCTAAAATTGGTGATTTGTCATCTAGCCAAATGTAATCCAACAAAATATAACCTCCTCTTAGACTTTGAAATGTACGGATTCCCGTATTATGTTTTTTTGTATTGATTGTATCAAATATAAAGCGAAGCATGAAATATGTCCCAACATAAAAGTAAGAATAAATAAAATGAAGTTTTCATAAATAGTAAAAGGGTGCTTATGTCATCAGTATAGCTAAGAAATGTTGTTACATATGAGGAGAGCGTGTTAATAAAATATGAGGTGGTTAAATGGGAAATGAGCAAGTGAAGTCTGTAAAGGAAGAAAAAAAGTTATGTCTTTGTATGATCGTCAAAAATGAGTCTAGAATTATGGAAAGATGTTTAAATGCAACGAAATCAATTGTAGATTTTGTTTCTATTTGTGATACTGGATCGACGGATAATACGCCTGAAATTATTGAAAATTGGTGTAAGGAAAATGAGATACCTGGGACGGTTCATCATGAGCCGTTTAAAAACTTTGGTTATAACAGAAGTTTAGCTGTTTCATTAGCACAAAAAACATATCCAGAAGCAGATTATTTATTAATATTAGATGCGGATATGATTTTAGAGGTTGATCCGAATTTCGATAAAACGAGCTTAACGGAAGATCATTATCTTACATTGCAATATGATGTTCATATTAAATATTGGCTTACACGTCTTTTGAAAGCTTCTTTACCATGGAAATCTGTCGGTGTTACTCATGAGTATTGGGATATAGATCGCTCAAAAGTTGGAGCGAATTACAATACGAGGGTAGATCGGTTAGAGACTCTTGTCGTGAATGATCCCGGAGATGGCGGGAGTAAAGCTGATAAATTTGAAAGAGATGAGAGGTTGTTGTTACAAGGAATAAACGACCCAGAAACAACGCCAGATTTGCATATAAGATATTTATTTTATTTAGCTCAGACTTATTTTCATTTAAGTCAATTTGAAGATTCGATTAAATGGTATAAAAAACGAGTGGAAGCAGGCGGATGGGTTGAAGAGGTATTCTATTCGTTATTGCGAATAGGATTTTGTTATGAGCAGTTAGCAAATCGTTCAGCGAATAAACAAAATGAAGTGACAGATGCTGATGAAAAAGAAAATGTTAAAGGGCAAGAAGAGCAATATTTAGCATTAGCTGTTTTTTATTTTCAAAAAGCGTGGGAATATAGACCAACTCGGGCTGAACCATTATACCAACTTGCAAGGTTGTATCGATTAAGATCTCAAAACAATATTGCTTTGATGTATGCTCTGCAAGGGAAGGAAATTCCTTTTCCAAAGGATGACCTTCTATTTGTAGATTATCATGTGTATGATTACTTATTTGACTATGAAATTTCTATTAGTGCTTTCTATATACCTCATAAAAAACATTTAGGGGCGGTGTCGCAAAAGTATTTGGAATCGATAAAAGAAGAGATTCCATTTCATATAGCAAATGTGGTAGAAAATAATGCGAAATTTTATTAAATACATTTCCGGTTAAAGGAGTAGTGGAATAATCATGGAATTAATACGATGGGCGATTGAACTAGGGGAATCGGTGCATGGAAATACGTATGAAGAATTGATGCCACTACTTGACTATTATTATGATCGTGATCATTTAAAAGCGTATTGTATCGCAAATCTTCTTTTAAACATGGATGTATTAGATGAAGATCGGGAAAGAATCGAATTAAGAAGATGCATCGCTGCTTATTATGCTGGATTATATAAAGTGGCAAGAAAACATGCAAATGAGTTGGTACTTAAACATCCGGATGTAGATTTATATAAAAATAATTTGAAATTAATGGAAGTTTATTTGAATAAAGAATATGATTATTGTCTTTTTATATGCCCGAAGACGTACGGTAGTTTCATAGATGTTGCGCGAGCTTTGAAATGGAGGTTGGAGCAGGAGGGAAATACAGTAATTATATCAGAAACAATACTGGGAAATGTAAAGAATACAGTTGTTTTTGGAGCGCATACATACGCTTATAACCCGAATCTCCTTCCGCAAGATGCAATTATTTATAATTTAGAACAGCTATACGAAGGAAGTCCATATGCGCACCCGCTTTATTTAATATTATTAAAAGATAGAGTGATTTGGGATTATAGTAAACAAAATATAGAATGGTTAAAACAAAAAGGGGTAGGAAAAGAAATAAAACATATAGGAATGAACTATGCTCCAACTTTGGAAATAAAAAAAGATATATTTGAAGGTGAGATTACTGAAGATATTGATATTTTGTTTATAGGTGCTCTTAATCCGAGGCGGCAAGCTATTTTTAATCACCTAAAAGCCATTGCACCGAATTTAAATATAGTTTTTAAAAATAATGCGTGGGGAATTGCTAGAAATGAGTTAATTGCTAGGTCTAAAATTATATTAAATATTCACTTTTACTTATCGGGAATTCTTGAAACACCACGTGTTTCTTATGCGGTCGCGAATAAGAAATTTATTATTTCGGAAAATAGTAATCCAGAAGACGAGATAGAGTGGCCAGGAATTGTATTTACTCCGTACGAAAAAATAATTGAAAACGTAATGAAATATATAGAATTACCAGAAGAACGAAAAGAATTAGCGGAAAAAGCATATTACCATTTTGAAGCAAATAAAAGCATAGGCACAATAAGTCAGAATGGTGAAACAAAGTAATAGCGCGAAACTCATACGAAAGTATGAGTTCTTTTTTCGTGTATCATACTATTTGATTAAGGAAGTTCCCTCTTTATATTGTGTTTTGTATAGAAATTTCTGATAATATATAAGTGGAATTTGAAAACAAAGGGGAGAATTGTTTATGAAACTAGTCGTTATTAACGGTACACCAAGAAAATTAGGTAGAACTCGCGTTGTGGCAAAATATATTGCAGATCAATTTGAAGGGGAGTTATACGATTTAGCAATAGAGGAATTGCCTTTATATAACGGCGAAGAATCGCAACGTGATTTAGAGGCAGTAAAAAAATTAAAAGCGTTAGTGAAAGCAGCAGACGGTGTAGTACTATGTACACCAGAATATCATAATGCGATGAGCGGAGCGCTGAAAAACTCGTTAGATTACTTAAGTAGTAGTGAGTTTATCCATAAACCTGTCGCATTACTAGCTGTTGCGGGGGGCGGTAAAGGAGGAATTAACGCATTAAATAGTATGCGAACTGTTGCTAGAGGTGTTTACGCAAATGCAATCCCAAAACAAGTAGTGCTTGATGGACTTCACGTACAAGATGGTGAACTTGGAGAAGATGCAAAACCATTAATTCATGATGTAGTTAAAGAATTAAAAGCATATATGAGCGTATATAAAGAGGTGAAAAAACAACTAGGAGTGGAGTGATATGTCCTCGCTTTATCATGATTCTCGCTTGTATTACATTCTAGGAGCCAATAGTTTATCAGCTATTGGTTCCGGGATTGTTATGATTACGATCCCATGGTTGTTAATTAAAGAAGGTGGGGGAGAGACAACGTTTGGTTATGTTTCGATCGTTGCAACCCTCATTATGTTTTTATTAACACCATTCATTGGGCAAAGCATTGATCGTTTTTCAAGAAAATCTTTATTGTTATGTAACGAAGGTATCGGGATAGCCGTTATAGGAATGATGACTATATGGGGATTTGCCGGGCAATCTTATCATTCTATTCATTACATTATT
Source organism: Bacillus cereus group sp. BceL062 (assembly GCF_051780025.1). NCBI lineage: Bacteria > Bacillati > Bacillota > Bacilli > Caryophanales > Bacillaceae > Bacillus > Bacillus cereus group sp. BceL062. Next base: position 369,284 of record NZ_JBPWGY010000001.1, read on the forward strand.
ATTTATATAGCAGGATCATTCTATTATCTATTATTCTATCCTACAATTTTTGCATTTAACCAAGAAATATTTCAAGCAGAACATTATAAAAGTTTAAGTGGAACGATGGAGATACAAGGACAGTTAACACAAGTTATTTCAGGAGCAGCTGCGAGTTTTTTAATTGAAATTGTTTCTTTGAAATGGATCTTGTTAGTAGATATGTTAACTTTTGCAGGAGCATTTTTTCTTTTCTTATGTATACCGTACGTAAAGAAAAAAGAAGTGAAACGGAAAGTACCGTTTAAGAAGCAATTGTTCGAAGGAATTCACTTTATGAAAAAGTGTCCTAAGCTTTTTTGGTTTTTACTTGCCACTTATATGCCGTTTATCGGTGTTATGATGGCAAATTATTTAATACCAGTTTATATTTCAGATATACTTAAAGCCAATGCTTCTGTATACGCAGTAGAAGGTATGATGTACGGTGTCGGAGCGGTTATTGCGGGAATCAGTATTCCACTCATAATGAAGTATGTCAAAACAGAAGTTTCAATCGTTTTGACGATGAACATTTATGTAATTTCAATTACCATAATGATCATTGAACCGTCCGTAATGCTGTTATATGGACTAGCGATTTTTCATGCGATTGGAAACGCTGGAACAAGAGTGGCGAGAAATGTATTGATGATGGAGGAAATCCCAAACGAAGTAATGGGACGAGTGGACAGCTTATTTCGCTTAATTGGTACAGGAATACGAATAGTATTATTAATGGTGTTTACAGCAGGTGTATCTAAAGTTGGGGTAATGCTCCCATTTTACCTATTAAGCTGTATATTGATCCTATCATTAGGAATCGCCCTTTACTATGTGATATCACAACGTAAAATCAGAGCGGATGTTCCGAATAAATCACTCGTTTAAAAATTACTTCTGCCTCCCTTTCTTTTTCTATATAATAAAATGAAAGGGAGTGTTAACTTATTTATGAACAAATGGATATTACTTATAATCTTATTACTACCGCCACTATACATTATTTATATGACGTTTCGAATGAATAAAGTTGCTCGTGAGAAATTGAGTAATCACTCTCCATACGTTCTTATATTAGGTGCAAAGTTATTTGGAGATAGACCGTCTTTATCACTTCAAAACCGTTTGGATGTAGCGTTGGAATATTTATATTCTCACCCTGAGGTGAAAGTAATTGTTTCAGGTGGTCAAGGAGAAGATGAAGATATACCGGAAGCTCACAGTATGAGAAACTATTTAATGGTACACGGTATAGATGAGAGTCGTATTTTAATGGAAGACCGTTCGACAAATACGTATGAAAATTTGAAGTTTAGTATGGATTTATTTGATGTAAAACATGCGGTAGTTGTCAGTAATACGTATCATTTATATCGAACAAAAATAATTGCAAGGCGTTTAGGAATAAAGATGGAGGCATTAGCTGCAGAAACGCCAATGCGTTCTAAGAGAAAAATGTATGTGCGTGAATATGCTGCTATTATGAAAACAATATTGTTCGACCGTTAGAGCTCAAATGTGAGCTCTTTTTTATATAGAAATAATGCGTATCATTTGAAATGAATTCCATATTCCATCAAAATAAAGGAAACAACAATAAAGGAGTTGTATTTGTGATTCAATTTAATCATGTGTCAAAAGCGTATGAAGATGGCACAAAAGCAGTGGATTCATTGCATTTAGAAATTAAAAAAGGAGAATTTTTTGTTCTCATTGGTCCGAGTGGTTGCGGGAAAACAACGACAATGAAGATGATTAATCGTTTGATTGAAACGACAGAAGGTTCAATTTTAATCGATGGAAAAGATATTCAACAATATAATATAAATGAATTACGTTGGAATATAGGATACGTGTTGCAGCAAATTGCTTTATTTCCACATATGACAATCGCTGAAAATATTGCAGTTGTTCCTGAAATGAGAAAATGGAGCAAAAAAGAAATAAAAGCACGTGTCGATGACTTGCTACAGATGGTTGGGCTCGATCCAGATGTATATCGTGATCGTATGCCTGATGAATTGTCAGGAGGGCAAAAACAACGTGTCGGTGTCGTACGGGCATTAGCCGCAAATCCGAAAATTGTTCTTATGGACGAACCATTTAGTGCGTTAGATCCGTTAAGCAGGGAGCAACTTCAGAAGGATATCGTACAACTGCAAAAAAAGATTCAAAAAACGATCGTGTTTGTAACGCACGATATGCAAGAGGCATTATCACTTGGTGATCGCATTTGTGTAATGAGAGCAGGAAAAGTTGTTCAATTAGATACACCTGAAGGTATTATACATAATCCGAAAAATGAGTTTGTTGAGGAGTTCATTGGAAATCGTGGACGACAATGGTATGAGGGAATAATTATAGAAGATGTAATGCCACTAGACGATCATACACGAGTAGAAGGGGCTGCTTTATCTTTACATGCTCCTTTACAAGAAGCACTAGTCCGTTTACAAACTGAAGAATCAGTGCCGGTTGAAAAAGATGGTCAATATGTTGGTATGTTAACAAGTCGTCATATTGTCAATTATATTGTTGAACAAATGAAGGAAAGAGGCTAAACAGTGACTGATTTTATTCAAACGTTCCAAGAAAGAAAAATAGAATTGCTAAGTGCATTAAGTGAGCATTTACAAATATCGCTTATTTCACTATTTTTTGCAGTAATTATTGCAGTGCCACTTGGCATTATATTAACGAGAAAAGAACGAATGGCTGAATTTATAATAGGGACTTCTGCTGTTATGCAGACAGTGCCCTCACTTGCTTTACTTGGACTATTAATTCCGTTAGTAGGAATTGGAAAACTGCCAGCTATAATCGCATTAGTTGTGTATGCACTATTACCTATTTTACGAAATACATATACAGGAATACGGGAATTAGATGAATCACTTATAGAAGCGGCGAGAGCTATGGGAATGAATAGCTGGAAAAGGTTATGGAAGGTAGAGCTTCCGCTCGCGTTGCCAATTATTATGGCTGGTATTCGTACAGCGATGGTATTAATTGTTGGAACGGCTACATTAGCTGCTTTAATAGGTGCTGGTGGGCTCGGTAAGCTCATACTACTCGGGATCGATCGAAATGACCATGCGCTTATCATTTTAGGGGCCGTACCAGCTGCGTTACTCGCTTTATTCTTTGATATAGTACTTCGCATACTTGAGAGTCCAAAACGCTCTTCTAAGCGCGTTATATTGACGATATGTATAGTTGTAGTTATGATTGCTACTCCATTTCTATGGAATACACAAAAGAAAGATATAGTTATTGCTGGAAAACTTGGATCGGAGCCAGAAATTTTAATTCAAATGTACAAACAACTTATTGAACAGGATACAGATTTACAAGTAGAATTAAAGCCGGGTCTTGGGAAAACAGCATTTGTATTTGAAGCGTTAAAATCAGGTGAAGTAGATATATACCCAGAATTTTCAGGAACAGCCTTATCTACTTTCGTGAAAGAAGAACCGAAAAGCACAAATCGTGAGGAAGTATATGAACAAGCTCGCGTTGGAATGGAAAAAAAATATAATATGGTTATGTTAAATCCAATGGAGTATAACAATACATATGCACTAGCGATGCCGAAAAAAATAGCAGATCAAAAGAATATAAATACAATTTCTGATTTAGGAAATATTGCACAGGAAGCTAAAGTAGGATTTACATTAGAATTTGCAGATCGTGAAGATGGTTATAAAGGAATGCAAAAGTTATATAACTATAAGTTTTTAAATGTTAAAACGATGGAACCGAAACTGCGCTATAGTGCAATTCAATCTGGTGATGTGAACGTAATCGATGCATATTCAACGGATAGTGAATTGGAGCAATACGGACTTAAAGTGCTAAAAGATGATAAAGGATTATTCCCACCTTATCAAGGTGCGCCGTTATTAAGAAAAGAGACATTACAAAAATATCCTGAACTTGAAAAAGTATTAAATAAATTAGCTGGAAAGATTACAGATGAAGAAATGCGAAAAATGAATTATGAAGTAAATGTGAATGGTAAAAGTAGTGAAGAAGTAGCGAAACAATTTTTACAAAAAGAGAATTTACTTCGTTAATTTTACAAGAAATATACAATTTTATATGTTTAAAATGACCGCTCATTACAAAATGAGCGGTTTTTTTGTGCATACTTATACATTTTTTCAAAAAAGTATTCCATTTTTCTTCATTTTCTTTTAGAATAAGTAATGTTTTCCTGAAAAAATATAAGAGAAACGTCTATTAGAGAAAAAGGTGACTTTAATAGTTGAACGAACATAACACCTAGAATGACAGATGGGGTGGTACAAATAGAAAAGAAGTTAGGATTTTTTCCGTTAATCGCATTAGTAGTTGGAACGATGGTTGGTGGCGGTGTTTTTAGTTTACCGCATGATTTAGCAGTAGGAGCAAATAGTGGTGCAACGATAATTGGTTGGTGTATTACAGCAATGGGAATGATTCCACTTGCGCTCGTATATCAAACGTTAGCAAGACAAAAACCGGAGCTTGAGGGCGGAATTTATAGTTATGCACGAGCTGGATTCGGTGAATATATTGGTTTTAACAGTGCTTGGGGATACTGGCTGGCAGGGATTTTAGGAAATGTTGCAACAATTATGCTACTGTTTAGTACATTAGGTTACTTCTTCCCAATTTTTAAAGGTGGAAATAATGTTGCGTCAATCGTAGGTGCATCACTTTTACTATGGACACTTCATTTTCTAATTTTATTTGGAATTCGTGAAGCTTCCATTATGAATGTTATTGCAACAGTAGGGAAATTAGTTCCGATCTTATTATTTATTGTCGTAATGGTAACAGCGTTTCGCTGGGATACATTTACACATGATTTTTGGGGAGAAGGAACAATCTCACTTTCCGCTATTCTTGGTCAAGTGAAAAATACAATGCTTGTAACGCTATGGGTGTTCATTGGGGTTGAAGGAGCAGTTGTATTATCAGGAAGAGCAAAAAATAGTAGGGACGTTGGAAAAGCGACAGTACTTGGATTAATTTTAGTTATGTCTATTTATATTTTAATTTCTGTTCTGTCAATGGGAGCAATGACGCGAGGAGAACTTTCCGTTTTAGAAACTCCTTCAATGGGACATGTATTAGAACATGTTGTTGGGCCATGGGGTGCAATGGCAATTAATATTGGATTAGTTGCGTCACTTGTAGGTACATTAATTGGCTGGTTTTTACTTGTTTCGGAAATTTCTCACGTAGCAGGAAAAGATGGCGTGTTTCCGAAGGTCTTTACGAAAACAAATAAAAAGCAAACGCCACACATGGCATTATGGATTTCAAATATCGTTGCTCAAATTATATTTATAATTGTTCTGTTTTCAGAATCGACATATCAAATTATGTATTTTATTGCGTCAACATCAATATTATTACCATATTTATTATCAGCGCTATACCAATTCAAATTAGTAATTACAAATGAACTAAAAGATGCAAAAGTAAAAAATGGCTCGTTAGCTTTAATTGCCTCTATTTATTCTGTATGGCTTATTTATGCAGCGGGTTTAAAGAATTTATTACTCGTTTCAATCGTATATGGAATTGGGATTATCGTTTACATGTTTGCACGAAAAGAAAAAGGGAATCGTTGTTTTGTAGGTATAGAGAGATATGTGATGTGGGCAATTGTTGTCGCAGCTATCACATCACTTTATCTGTTGATAACTGGAACGATAAAAATGTAAAAGTCCTTTTCATTTAAAGGGCTTTTTTCTTTGTGTAGAGAATATTTAATACATAAGATATTCAGGAGGGATGAAAATGGAAGAAAAAGAACAGTTGTCTAGAATAATTGATTTAGCTAGTGAGTTAAGGAAAGTATTAGTACAAGAATCTTTTTTTAATCATCATCCTGAACTAAGGGGAGTAATTGAAAATTTAGCGAGTTCTGTTGAGAATTTAGCGGAGTTGCAGCAAAATAAAGATGAAAACGCTGAGGATCGATTACGATATGTACTGGCTAAAATGAAAATTGCTCACAATGCTATTTTACAAGAGAAAAAAGCATTTCCATCTCATTAATATACGTTTTAATTTTGAACCTGGCGGATAACGTCAGGTTTTTTATTTCTAGTTTTTTTTTTCTTTCATACACTAAGAATAGTATGAAAAAAGAAGGTGATTAAGATGAAATTACATAAAGCTCTTCAGCCAAGTTTTATAAAACGAATGTACTATATGAGGTTTATCGGGAAATTTATAAAAGCGGAGAGAGAGAAGAATGGAGAGAATTTTTTTGTACAATGTCTATCGCCAATACCATCTAATTTACAAGAGCAATTTACAAATGAACATTATATCTTTGAAGGGTTATGTAGCAATAAAAAGAATGAAAAGATTTTTTCAGAATTAAAGAAGAAGAAATTAGAAAAGCAATTGGTTATGTTTCGTCTTTATTATGAAAGAGGAAATGTGTACGTGGAGTTAATATGTACAGAAGAACCTAGAGAAATAGCAACTGGCTATAAAATGATTCCAGCACCTAAAGTTGCAGATAATAAAAAAAGAGAGTCTTTAGAACGAAAGCTTAGTAATGGTTATTTATCATTTCTTATGCCGAAATATCCAAAAGACTTTGAGTCTCCTGAATTACTGTGGCATGATGGAAGGTTATATGGAAATATATTGTTAAAGTCATCAATTAGTTCAATCGCGTATTTTGAACAAAATCGAGAATGTAAATATATAGACTTAAGTGACTGGATGAAGCATGTAGAAATTGCGGTAGAAGAGCAATTGTATTTCGTAAGTGATCAAGTGTATGAGCAATTAAAAAAACGAATAACGGAAGAAGGGAAGCTAGTTGAAGTAGAGGATATAAAAGTACACAAGGAAGTATGGGAATGGGATGAGCGTGAATCATCCTTTTTACAGTATGTACAAAGTACGGTGCGTAATAAAGGGATGTATTTGGACGAAACAGATATTTATAATTTTCATATAAGTGTAAAAACAAATATGTTAACGATTCTTGGTGGTATACCGGGAGTTGGAAAATCACGCTTTGTGCAAGCTTATGCAGAGGCACTTGGATTACAGTATGGAGAAGAATTGGTTTGGATTCCGATTTCTCCATCGTATCAAGAACCACATGATTTACTTGGATATCTTCACCCAAATGGTACTTTTATTGAAAGTGAAACAAAGTTAGTTAGAGCGTTAATGAAGGCAAAAGAAAATCAAAATCAATTGTATATAATCGTTTTTGATGAAATGAACATGTCACATATTGAACATTGGTTTACTCCATTTATATCTGTTCTTCAACTTGAAAAGGAAAATCGGATTTTGAATTTGTATGAGGGTGCGCAGAAATTAGAAAACCAAATTCCATCAACAATTGAAATTGGAGAAAATATTATCTTTGTAGGTACTGTGAATTTTGATGAAACAACGAAAGAACTCTCTGATCGATTATTAGACCGAACCAATTTAATTACGTTACAAAAAATTCCGTTTTGTGAAATGTGCATGGTACAAGAGAAAGGTGTATTACAACCACCTCTGAAAGTAACAGCGGGAGAATTTCGGATAAATTGGATCAGAAAGAAATCTATGATTGAAGTGTTTTCTGAAGAAGAGTTAGAGCTTTTAGATAAGTTGCATGTTGTATTGTCATCGCATGATGCGTCAAAGGGAATTTCTTTTCGATGTGCAAATGCAATTGCTATGTATTTGCAAAATATACCGTTTCAAAATAATCATTCTTATATGATTAGCAGAGAAGAAGGTTTTGATTTACAAATAAAGCAACGTGTACTGACGAAATTAAGAGGTACTGAAATGATGGTTGGGTCATTACTTTCTGAAGAAGTAAAAAGGGGAGCGACTTTAGTACCTCTTTTACAATCGCCACTTGCAAACAGAGTCTCTACATTTGAACACTCTTTAGCATATATAAGAGAAAAACGTAGAGAACTGGAGTTGTATGGATATGCGAAATGAAGAGCGGTATGAAACAGAAATCGTTGATACGAATGAAACGCTCCCTTTTGTATTAAAGTTAATCATAGGAACAGAGGCAAAAGGGGAGTATATTTTATTAAATCGTCTTTGCATATCTACTACAGCATTAGTTCAATGTATTTACAAAGTACAAGAATTAAAACCGATAAGATTGCATTACCATTACGAAAGTCCAATGAATATTACTTTCATATGGAATAAAGTGTATGAGGGCCAGAAAAATATAAAAGAGTCACAATACGAAATAAATGAAAAAAAACAAAAGGTACTAATTTATGAACATGGAAAAACGGAATTCTTTTATCCATGGCGATGTGGTTTATATCATTTTGAAGTTCGTATAGAAGACACAACGTATTATGGTGCTTTTCAAATCGTTCCAAAAAATTTTTTTGATGACCAATTTGAAATGATTCAAAACTATGTAAAGTCAATTTTAAATGAGTTGATTTTAGATAGAGGTTATTATAAAAAGACTTTCTCTGCCCTTAGTGATATTGAGGATTCTTCTTATTTAGTGTTACTAAGAAAGCTGCCGCAAAAAATGAAAAAGATAAAACAAGTTTTTAAAAAGATTGAATCAAGTTCAAAATTTATACATGAATATAAATGGGAAGTAAAGGAACGGAAGGCAACGAGAAAAGGAACAATAATGGCGGAAAGAAAGTCCTATACGAAATATTATAATCGTAAGTTTATTGAACAAAAAAATAGTAGGGAAAATGCATTTCTTAAATTTAAAGCGATGCAATTTTATCATTATTTACTTGAAGCCGAAAGTTTTTTACGTCAAACAATTGAAATATTAGAAAGAGAAAAAAAGAAAAAATTAGAAGAGTTTCAAGCTGTAAAAACGATTATGCAAACAATTGAGCGTAATGGATCTGTGACTGATAGAGAGAAGCAAAAATATAAAAATATACATTTACTAAAAGAAGCCGATTTACGTAAAAGCTCTGTGAAAATACAAGAATATAAAATATTAGCTCATATTGTACGTGAAAGTGTACAATACTTTAAAACTTTAATATATTCCCCCTTTTGGAGAGAAGTTTCTGAAACGGGTAATATGAACTCATACGATTTACCAATTCCACATCAACAATTACTACAGCATTTAAACTTACTTCCACAATATACAGATCAATCTCCATCTTTATTATTTGTATATAAACCAACGTTTTTAGTGTATGAATATTACGCTTTTTTTATAGTTATTTCCATGCTAGAGCAAATTGGTTTTAAAGCTAGAAATCCCATTCGTGAACAAATACAAGAGCATTTTTATGTAGATGGGTTACAAGATGGGACGACAGTAGTTTTACATCAAGATGATATGAAGGTCCATGTTGCATTTAATGACTTAATTGAAACACACCCCCTTATTGCATTAAGTAAAGGGAGTAACTTTTATAATGGCGAGGATACAAAAAAACCAGATATTCGCTTAGACTGTTATGTAAAGGAAGAAGGGAAATACGTATATAAATCTTCTATTATTATTGAAGTGAAGTATAGCCCAATGTACAATATTTTTCAGCACGTTGGAAATACGAAAGCGACTGAGCAAATGTATAAATACTGGTCTATAAAGTATGTAGAAGAACAGAATGGAAAGCGTGTTTTTCATCGACGGGCAATTTATGAAGTTATTTGTGTATATCCAGGAAGTCATATGCATAGTAAAAAAATTGAATCTGGGTGCGGTGTCTTTTTGCAATTATATCCATATAAGACGAAACAAGGAGAAGAGAAATTAGCAGGAAAACATGGGATGGTACAAATCTTTGAGAAGTGGTTAAAAAATAATAAGAAGTAAAAGAAATCCTTTTTCATAAAGGATTTTTTTAGATTAAGAAGAATTATATGCTGTATGGAAGTAGGTAGGATGTAATTTGAAAAGTGATACACATAAGTTATTAGAATAACTGTACATGTGAGGTAAAAGACGACGAAGTTGGAATTTAATTCATTTTGCAGAATATAATAAGTCATAAATATTTTTAGTTGCATACGAAGATTTGTTCTTATATGATAGATAGTGAAAGCGTTATCAAAACAGAGCGACGATGGGAAAGGCGGGGAAATATGTTCCAGCGTGTTCAAACAAAGGAAGAACATTTTTGGTTCGAGCAACTATGGGGAGATTTTTGTGAAGAAAGAAACTTAATGTTCGTAGAACGTAATTTAAATCCAACACGATTTTTATTAATAGAAGATGAGCATCATATAGGTACAGTGGAGTGTATTAAGTATACGGTACCCGAACAATCAAATTCTGAGTTTTTCTATCCGTTTTCTAAAAATGATTTAGTGAAAGATTTAAAAAATGTGTATGAAATAGGCAAGCTAAGTATTGCGAAAACGTCTCGTGGGAGAGGGCATTTCAAAAGGCTAACAGCTATTTTATTTGTGCATGCGTTAGAAACGAAAGCGGAATGGTATATTGCAGCAGTTACAAAAAGAATGTATATGTATCTACTAACACTCGGTTTTCCTATAGAGCCGATAGACAATCCATTTCAGTTTCATGATACTTTACAAGGTGTACCAGTGCGAATTCATGCTCGAAAAGGAGTTACGCATTTGTATTCTTTAAAAGAATTTCGCGATGTGATTCAAGGGAATGCTCATGCACAGGCATTAATCGCGGAATACAGTAAGAATATTATGTTAACAAAATAATTAGAAGTGAATATATATAATATAGAGAATGATATATTAATATGGCAGTATCCTTCATGAAAAAATGACCCTTATTGTTTTAATAAGGGTCTAAAAATCATAATCCAAATATACTAAAAATCATTTTGCGGCGCTTCGGTTTCTTTTCTCTTTCATATGTTGGTTTTGAATCAGGAGTAATATATATGGGCTCTTCTTTTTTGAGGGAAGCTTCTAGCTTTTGGATTCGTTCTAACATTTCCTCCATTTCACGACGGTGTTGCAAAAGTTGGTACGTAACGACATCATTTGCCTTATCTTGCATTTGCTCCTCCATTCGATCTAGCCTTCTTGTAATTGTGTGTAATTGAGTAGCTAATTGTTCAAAATCATTTGATGATGTGTTTTGAACAATTGTGTTTACTTGAGTTTTTAATTCTTCAACATCATTTGATGATGTTTTTTGAGTAGGTTGAGAGTTTTGCGAATGCTCAATTTGAGAACGATGGTATTCTAACATTTGATCTACATCATCTTGTTTGAAAATAAAGTGACCATATTTATTTTTTTCTATCGTAAGATTTAATTGTTGTGCAATCCGGACAACAGCCTTGGGGCTAACACCTAACTTTTTTGCGATAAATGGTGTTTTATATTCCAAAATAATCCCTCCTATATATATCCTGTTGAATGATTTCGATCTATGAAGTAAGTTCCCTTCCGGTATGACAAAAGAAGTGTGGAATCGGCAAAGAAAGTGTTTTTTCACGAAATTAAGTTGTGAAGAATATATCGTTTATATAAAAATGATTCATCGTAAGATTTAGAATAATTTGATTTGACGAGGGGAAATGAATTAGATTATCATAATGATAAATATCTTTTTTATGTATGCATATAATATATAAAAAGGTGGTTGCTAATGTAGAATTTTGTTAGAGTATTAGAATGCTTACTTCACTTGAATAAAATTAAGTAGGAGGTGGCTTCCTTGCTTACAATGTAAGTAAGGAAAAGTATTTGGACATATATAGTATAAGTATAGTGATTGTTTTAATTGCCTTAACGGCATTTTTCGTTGCAGCAGAATTTGCAATTGTTAAAGTGAGGAGTTCACGAATTGACAATTTAATTGCAGAGGGAAATAATCGTGCAACTTCTGTCAAAACAGTCATTACAAACTTAGACGAATATTTATCGGCTTGCCAGTTAGGAATAACAGTTACAGCTCTTGGAATTGGGTGGTTTGGTAAACCTGCGCTAAAGCAAATGTTCGACACGCTTTTTGCAAATTGGAACATATCTACTCAGCTCGCAGATATTTTTGCTGTAATTTTAGTATTTTTGTTAATTACTTTTTTACATGTTGTAATAGGGGAATTGGCCCCAAAAACAGTTGCAATTCAAAAATCTGAACAAGTGAGTTTGCTTGTTTCTAAGCCGTTAATTTTCTTTTATCGTATTGCATTCCCATTCATTTGGCTATTAAATGGTTCAGCTCGAATCATTACGAAGCTGCTAGGGCTGAAACCGCCGAAAGGGCATGATGAGGTTCATTCGGAAGAAGAATTACGGTTATTAGTTTCAGAAAGTTATAAAAATGGTGAGATTAATCAATCTGAATATAAATATGTAAATAAAATTTTTGAATTTGATGATCGGATTGCAAAAGAAATAATGGTACCTCGAACTGAAATGAATATTGTAAGTAAAGAAATGCCCGCTGAAGAAGCTTTGCAAAAAATGTCTCGTGAAAAATATACAAGGTATCCAGTTGTTGATGGCGACAAAGACCACGTAATAGGTTTTGTAAATTTTAAAGATATTTTTACTGAGTTTGTACAGCATAAAGCTGTTAATAAAAAGACAGTAGAGCAATATGTTAGACCAATTATTTTAGTTATTGATTCTATTCCAATTCATGATTTGTTTTTAAAAATGCAAAAAGAAAGAACACATATTGCTATATTGATAGATGAATATGGTGGTACATCTGGGCTTGTTACTGTTGAAGATATTTTAGAGGAAATTGTAGGAGATATTCAGGATGAGTTTGATACGGATGAACAGCCAGAAATTCAACAAGTTAGTGAAACAAAGACGATACTAGAGGGAAAAGTACTCGTTAGTGAAGTGAATACGTTATTTGGTCTAGAGATTGATGATGATGGTGTTGATACAATTGGTGGTTGGATATTAACGAAGAATATAGAGATTGCTGAAGAGGATTCCATTGAAATTGAAAATTATAAGTTTTGTGTGAAAGAATTAGACGGGCGCTATATTAAAAGGTTAGAAGTTACAAAAACAGTAGAATCGATTGTCGTTTTAGAAGATGAAAAACAAATTTCTTTACAAGAGCAAATTAGCTCGTAAACTCTGCTATATAGCAGAGTTTTTTTGAGCATAATGTTTTTGGAGGAATACGGGCTATGATACAATTACATAAGTCAGACCTTTCACTAGGTGAAGTATTATTTTATACATATATTTGGAAGGGGAAGAAAGATGAAAAAGCATTTATATATAAATGGAGATTGGAAGTCAGTAAACACATATAAACCATTATATGCACCATACTCTGAAGAAACGTTAGCGGAAATTGCACAAGGAACGGAAGAAGATGTTCAAGAGGCTGTTACTTCTGCAAAAAATGCAATGAAAAAAATGAATACATTAACTGCATACGATCGGGCAACTATTTTAGAGAAGGTTGCGCAAATAATGGATGAAAGAAGAGAAGAGTTTGCAGAAATTATTGCAAAAGAGGCTGCAAAACCAATACGTGCTGCAAAGGGAGAAGTAGATCGTACTGTTCTAACATATAAATTTGCAGCAGAAGAAGCGAAGCGTATATATGGTGAAACATTGCCACTTGACGCAGCACCTGGTGCAGAGGGGCGAATTGCCTATACGATTCGCAAACCAATTGGGGTTATAGGAGCTATTACGCCATTTAACTTTCCGTTAAATTTAGTAGCGCATAAAGTGGGCCCTGCAATTGCTGCCGGAAACACAGTAGTGTTAAAACCAGCTGATCAAACGCCATTATCTTCTTACGCATTAGTTGAATTATTTGAAGAGGCAGGGTTGCCAAAGGGAGCTTTGAATATCATTTCTGGTCCTGGTGCAACTGTTGGTGAGGCAATTGTTAAAAATGATGATGTTGCGTCCATTACTTTTACCGGAAGTCCGAAAGTCGGAATCGGAATAAAGGAAAAGGCTGGATTAAAACGAGTTACGTTGGAATTAGGATCCAATGCTGCCGTTATTATTGATGAAGATGTAGAGTTAACTGATGAGGTAATGGAACGCGTGAAATGGGGCGCATTTGTTAATAATGGACAAGTTTGTATTTCGGTACAACGTGTATTTGTACACGAAAAGAGAATGGATGAATTTCTTTTGAAGCTAAAGAAAGCGATGGAAACAGTTGTTGTTGGTGATCCAATGAATGAGGAAACGGATGTATCAGCTTTAATTTCGAAAAAAGATGTAGAGCGAATTGACATGTGGGTGCAAGAAGCAATTAAGGAAGGAGCAACTGTTTTATACGGTGGTAAGAAGCGTGATGAAAGAATTTTCGAACCAACTGTATTAACAAATGTTCCAGAGCATGTATCTGTACAGTGCCAAGAAGTATTTGGTCCAGTTATGACAGTAAATACATTTAAAGAATTTGATGAGGCGATAGAGAAAGTAAATCATTCACGTTACGGTTTACAAGCAGGCGTATTTACAAATAACTTATTTAAAGCGATGCGTGCAATTGATGAGTTAGAGGTTGGTGGGGTTATGATTAATGATATTCCAACGTTTAGAGTAGATCATATGCCTTACGGTGGTGTGAAAGAAAGTGGCACGGGTCGTGAAGGAATTAAATATGCAATTGAAGAAATGACAGAAATGAAATTAGTGTGTATTAAAAAATAAAGCAAAAGGTACACTTGTTTAATTAAGTGTACCTTTTATTTTACTTCATTTCTTGTTTGAAAATAGCATCTTCTACATAAATTTGTTCTTTATCTACAGCTGTGCTATGAGATAATACTAAACCGATTGGTGTTGCTGTATCTTTATTTTGAACAATTGTAAAAGGAATATTTTTTTCGTTTGCTAATTTAATGTATTTTGATAAATGTGGGTAAGCAATGCCACCGTTTAGGAGAATTTGTAATGATTGAGAAGAGCGTATGCTACTTGCTACTTCAGTATATACATTACTTTGCATTACTTGACCGATAGTTAAAGCGATTTCTACGCGCTCACGTAATGTAGTTAAATACATATTACGTTCTTCTGGTTTGTTTTGCTTTTGGCCATAAATGCCTTCTTGGAGATAGTCTTCCACATTTTTATTTACCATATTTTTCACACCTTTCACTTCCTATTGTACGCAAGAATTAAAAATGATGCAAAAAAAGTCGTTTTGAATACGGAAATAATTAAAAAAATGAGAAGGAAAAAGAGAGATTTGAATATAAATAATTAAATAAGAAAGAAAAAATTAATTTTATCAACAGAAATTAACAAAATGTGACAATAATCTATTAACGAAACATATTTTTTGTGTTAATATTCAAAATATAAAGGGTATTCGTCGTATGGAAATGGAGTGAATGGAGGTTTTTCCAATCGATAAGGATATTAAAGAAGTATTTTGTTCACACTTGAAAAACAACAGGCACCAATTCGTAGAGAACTGGAAAAACAAAATGATAATTTCCGAAAAAGATCCATTTAAACTAGAAGTAGTTCAAAATGGAGAGGATTTATTAGAGTTAATAATCGAACTTACTATGGAAGATAAAGATATAAATTATCTTCAACCATTATGCGAGAAAATCGCAATTGAACGAGCAGGAGCAGATGCGAATATTGGAGACTTTGTTTATAATGCAAATGTGGGAAGAAATGAACTTTTTGAAGCGATGTGTGAATTAGATGTTAGCGCTCGTGAATTGAAACCAATTATGGCCAAAATACATACTTGTTTTGACAAATTAATTTATTATACCGTTTTAAAATACTCGGAAATTATATCGAGGAATTTAGAGGAAAAACAGCAATATATTAATGAAACACATAAAGAAAGGCTGACGATTTTAGGCCAAATGTCAGCTAGTTTTGTACATGAATTTCGTAATCCGCTTACTTCAATTATGGGATTTGTCAAATTATTAAAGGCAGACCATCCGAGTTTATCGTATTTAGATATCATTTCGCATGAATTAGATCAATTAAATTTTCGAATCTCGCAATTTTTACTCGTTTCGAAAAAAGAAATGTGGAATGAATCGGAACGTTTTTGGCTTAATGACTTGTTCCAAGATATTATACAGTTCTTATATCCGAGTTTGGTTAATGCAAATGTTTCGATTGAAAAGAATTTGCCGTATCCAATACCACTTGTTGGTTATCGGAGTGAAGTGAGGCAAGTATTTTTAAATATTTTAATGAACTCAATTGACGCTATGGAAGCAATGAAAGAAGAGCGGAAAATTATCATTGATGTTTTTGAAGAAGAGCAAGCTATTCGAATTGTGATAAAAAATAATGGACCGATGATTCCAGCTGAAAATGTAGAAACGATTTTTGAACCATTTGTAACTACTAAAAAATTAGGAACTGGTATTGGGTTATTTGTATGTAAACAAATTGTAGAAAAACATAACGGGTCCATTATGTGTCGTTCAGATAGCGATTGGACAGAATTTCAAATTGCATTTCAAAAGTAAACAGTCTACACCAAATAAATGGTGTAGACTGTTTTAATTTGTAAGTATAACGGCTTCTAATTTAGGGTCTTTAGTTGAATAACCTACTATTGAAATGGTATAAATTATATTCGGTTCAACATCGAATTTAGGTAAAGTTAACAGGATTTTTTTATTATCTGCGAGTGAAACTTCAATATCTGCTGTACCAGGGCTAACTTGTAAAAAATCTGTT
Source organism: Bacillus cereus group sp. BceL062 (assembly GCF_051780025.1). Taxonomy (NCBI): domain Bacteria; kingdom Bacillati; phylum Bacillota; class Bacilli; order Caryophanales; family Bacillaceae; genus Bacillus; species Bacillus cereus group sp. BceL062. Next base: position 385,919 of record NZ_JBPWGY010000001.1, read on the forward strand.
ATTTGTTTAAAGAGCACATTTTCAAATAAATGATCTCCACCTTTTAAATCTACGTTAACAACAGGGGTATCTGGAGAAAAATGCATAAATCGAATTTTGGATTGCCCAGATGGTATATGTGTATTATCAAGTATAGGTTGTAATTGTAGGTGATTATCACTATTTATTGCGGCAAGTGTATACGTATGATTTCCCATTATCGGTACTAAAGCTGAAAAAATTGGAGTTTCGTTCCCGACAGGGACGATATCAATGCGATATTTACCTTGCACTAATGATAAATAGGGGCTAAATTGCTTAAATGAAATGTTTTTGATTACCTTTTGTCCATTTACTAAAATGTCAACCGCAGGCGTGTTTGGAGCAGAATGAAAAATTCTTATATGTGACGGTAAAGCGGCTTCTTGTGAATCTCTTTTTTCATATGCCTGTACAAGTTTTGTAAGTGCATCGTAATACTTCATATATAGTTCTACATATTTTTTGGGATTGCTATATTGATAGTAACGGGCGAGCTGATCGTAACGTACAGCTTCTTGTCCATATTTTTCGATTTCAGATTGAGACATGCACATTCCTCCTTTGTCATCATTAAAACTATATGCGAAGTGAGAAAGAGGTTATGCGAAAAACTTGTATTTCTGAATGGGAAAAGTAAAAGATTAAAACCATATTTTGGGAGAAGTATGTCTGAGTATTATTGGCTAGTAAAGTGGTGCTAAAAGAGATGTATATGGAGTTAGTTAAGTTGAATAGAAGCTTATATTTACTAGGAGTAATAAAAATATAAAAAGACTAAATTATAAGGGCATTTCAATCAACGTATCGAATACATGTATAAAAAATTTTTAGTAAAGGGATTTTTTAATTTATAGGCAAACACACATACAAAGGGATAATTGTCCTACATAATTTATAAAGGAAAGGTAGTTTAACTTCGGTGGAAGGAGTGACACCTTGGGATGGGGATATCCCGATTATGATTGTGAATGAAGTTATGAAGGAATTTGTGTGAAAAATCGTTATATGACTGTTGAATTCGTAAAACGTATGGTTTTTTGATTTATTTTAGCGAGTCTCAGTAATATTGATAAAAGAGCGTCGTGCCGAACTGATTAATGTGGTTAATCGGTTCTTTTTTTATGTATAAACTGAAAATATTAAATGTGGAAAATTAGTTTCTATAAAAAGATTGTTATCATTGCGGCGAGATAATTGTCGAAATTTTTTTGGAAATATGCAATTTAAAGTAGGATAATAGGAAGGAGTTTAAAGGGAGTTCCGTCGAAGTTTACACAATGTCGGCATTTGAGGGAAGCTGGCATTATGTTAGGAAAACATTTAGTAATACGTTACTTTTATATAAGGGAGGGTTATTTGAGCGTATAGATAAGGATTGGTCTTCGTTTTAAGTTCTGAATTTTCTGTTTTCAAAACATTTATTAGCACTCATTTGTATATTTTATAATAGTATTTTGATAAATTCACTGCTTGTGCAGAGGATTCTTTTTTATGAAAGAAACGTCAATTTTCTTCATATACATATACAAATTGAAGAAATGGGGGAGCGCTATGCGCGATTACTTAATTAAACCACTTGTTGGTCAGCCGTATCCAATGATTTCACATGGAAAAGGTGTATATTTGTATGACCAGAACGGAAATAAATATTTTGATGGTTCGTCAGGAGCAATTACGGCAGGTATTGGACATGGCGTAAAGGAGATTGCAGATGTTATTAAAAAGCAAGCAGAGGAGATTGCTTTCGTATATAGATCACAGTTTACGAGTGAACCAGCTGAAAAACTAGCGAAGAAGTTAAGTGATTTAAGTGTAGGAGATTTGAACTGGAGCTTTTTCGTAAATAGTGGTACGGAAGCAAATGAAACAGCTATGAAAATTGCAATTCAGCATTTTCAGGAGCGCGGTATTCAAGGGAAACATAAAATTTTGTCACGCTGGATGAGCTATCACGGTATTACGATGGGAGCCTTGTCAATGTCTGGGCATCCGCTGCGCAGACAACGTTTCGTATCTATTTTGGAAGATTATCCAACTATTCCAGCCCCATATTGTTTCAGGTGCCCTGTACAAAAGGTATATCCAACTTGTCAGCTTGCTTGTGCAACTGAACTAGAAAGATCAATTGAAAGAATTGGTGCGGAGCATATTGCAGCTTTTATTGCTGAACCGATTATCGGAGCAGCTGGCGGTGCGGTTGTACCGCCGAAAGAATATTATAAAGTGATTAAAGATATTTGTAGTCATTACGATATTTTATTCATTGCGGATGAAGTAATGACTGGGCTTGGTCGTACTGGTGCATGGTTTGCGATGGAGCATTGGGGTGTAGAACCGGATATTATGACGCTTGGTAAGGGATTAGGAGCGGGATATACACCAATGGCTGCGACGATTGTTAGTGACAGAGTTATGGAGCCAATTTTACGTGGGTCACGTTCTGTTATGAGTGGTCATACGCTAAGTGCAAATCCATTATCTGCAGCAACGGCTCTAGCTGTTATTGAATACATGGAGAAACATAATCTACCTGAAAAAACAGCGGAAAAGGGAGAGTATTTAATTAAGGGACTACAGAAAGTTCAGCAACAATCGACAATTATTGCGGATGTGCGTGGAAAAGGGTTGCTGATCGGAATAGAATTGCAACCGTTTACAAAAGCTTCGGAGCTTATTTCGGTTGCAGCAAAAAATGGTCTCCTTTTATACCAAGCTGTTTCAGGGCAAGCAGGAAAAGAAGATAGCGCACTGCTTGTGGCACCGCCAATGACAACTACATATTCCGAGTTAGATGAATTACTTTCAATTTTTGCAAAAAGTGTAGAAGAGATGATGCAAAAAGGAGGGCATAGTATCGTATGACAACAATTACAAATACATTCAATAAATTAAAAGAGATAGAGGAAGTAATTTCTTTGTTCCATGATGATATGACATTAATGTTTGGGGGATTTGGGGGGATTGGATCCCCTCCAACTTTAATACAGGCTATTTTAGAAAAGGGAGTTACAAATTTAAATTTAATAGGAAATGACACGGGCTTTCCTGATGTAGGAATCGGTCGTCTTGTTACAAATGAACGGGTTAAGTCTTTAGTTACTTCCCATATTGGTTCAAATCCAAATGCAGGAAGACAGTTAAATGAAGGACGATTACAAATTGAGTTTTCCCCGCAAGGAACATTAGCAGAGCGTATTCGCGCTGGAGGCGTAGGGCTTGGTGGTGTTTTAGTTGATGTTGGTGTTGATACGATTGTAGAAGATGGAAAACGAACAGTCGAAATGAATGGCAAGACATACTTAGTTGAAACTGCATTAACTGCTGAAGTTGCGATTGTTTATGCGAAAAAAGCTGATCCGTTTGGTAATCTTGTATTCGACAAAAGTGCGCGGAATATGAATCCTCATGTTGCTATGGCTGGGGACATAACGATTGTAGAAGCAGAAGAAATTGTTCCACTTGGAAGTTTAGATCCTGAGGAAATTGTCGTTCCAGGTGTTTTCGTAAATTATATCGTACTGTCGGAAGGAGTGAATTGGAAATGGGTATGGGCGTAGAAGTGAGAGATAAGATTGCTAGGCGTGCGGCGAAAGAAATACAAAATGGCATGATTGTAAATTTAGGTATTGGCATTCCATCGCTTGTACCGAATCATTTGCCTGACGATATAAATGTAATGTTTCATGCAGAAAATGGAATCGTCGGTATGGGGCCAACGCCAAGTAAAGGGAATGAAGACGAGAATTTATGTAATGCAGCAGGTTTACCGACTTCTCTTATTACAGGAGCGAGTTATTTTGATAGCTGCACTGCGTTTGGGATGATTCGAAAAGGTTTACTAGATATAACGATTCTTGGTTCATTACAAGTGAGTGAGAATGGAGATTTAGCAAACTGGATTGTACCAGGGAAACGTGTGCCCGGTATTGGGGGAGCGATGGATTTAGCACAAAAAGCGAAGCGTGTCGTTGTTGTGATGAATCATGTTGATAAATACGGAAATGCAAAAATTGTTTCAGAGTGTACATTGCCATTAACGTCAAAGAAATGTGTAGATTTAATTATTACAGATATGGCGGTTATGGAAGTAACTTCGAGTGGACTCATTTTACAAGAATTAATGAGCCCGTATACAGTAGAAGATATAAAGCGACATACGGAAGCTGAGTTTCAAATTGGCTCTAACTTACTAGTTATTGAATGAGGGGAGATGTAATATATGAAGCAATTAAAAAAGCAAGTTTGTGATTATATTGAGAGTCATGAAGAGGAAAGTGTGAAATTTTTAACACGGTTAATTCAAGAAAAAAGCGTATCTGGTGATGAAAGTGGTGCGCAGGCAATTGTGATCGAAAAATTACGTGAGCTAGGTTTAGATCTTGATATTTGGGAACCATCTTTTTCTAAAATGAAAGATCATCCTTATTTTGTATCACCACGTACAAGTTTTTCAGACAGCCCGAACATTGTGGCAACTTTAAAAGGAAGCGGCGATGGAAAATCTATGATATTAAATGGGCATATTGATGTAGTACCAGAAGGCGATGTGAATCAATGGGACCATCACCCATATAGTGGTGAGAAAATAGGGAATCGTATATATGGCCGCGGAACGACGGATATGAAAGGCGGCAATGTCGCACTTATGCTTGCGATGGAAGCGATTATTGAATCTGGTGTTGAATTAAAAGGAGATATTTATTTTCAAAGTGTCATAGAAGAAGAAAGTGGCGGGGCAGGGACATTAGCGACTATATTACGAGGATATAAGGCAGATGGTGTCATTATTCCAGAACCGACTAATTTGAAGTTTTTCCCGAAGCAACAGGGGTCAATGTGGTTCCGTCTACATGTAAAAGGGAAAGCTGCACACGGTGGTACACGTTATGAAGGAGTAAGTGCAATTGAAAAAAGCATGTTTGTTATAGATCATTTGAGAAAATTAGAAGAGGAGAGAAATGGTCGAATTACTGATCCGTTATTTAAAGGAATTCCAATTCCAATTCCAATTAATATTGGAAAAATTGAAGGTGGTAGCTGGCCAAGTTCTGTTCCTGATTCGTTAATTTTAGAAGGAAGATATGGTATTGCGCCGAATGAGACTATAGAGGCAGCAAAAGAAGAGTTTGAGAGTTGGATCGCTGAATTACATGATGTGGACAATTGGTTTGTTGAAAATCCAGTAGAAGTAGAATGGTTTGGAGCGAGATGGGTTCCTGGTGAACTAGAAGAAAACCATGAGTTAATTACAACACTTCAGCATAACTTTGTTGAAATTGAAGGGAAGGAACCAATGATTGAAGCATCTCCGTGGGGGACTGATGGAGGTTTATTTACACAAATCTCAGGTGTACCAACGATAGTATTTGGTCCGGGAGAGACGAAAGTAGCACACTATCCAAACGAATATATAGAAATTGATAAAATGATAGCTGCCGCAAAAATTATTGCATGTACATTACTAGATTGGTGTGAGGTGAAAAAATGAAATACTATGAATCTTTTAGAGAGCAGACAAATTGCCATACAGTAGAAGGAGTTTTAGATTATTTTAATAAACGTATTCGAATAGATCACTATACAGGAAATGTTGAAAGTATTATACAGACAATTGACGGACTAGCAGAGAAACATTCTTTCACTAAATGTATTATTAAAGGAAAGGGAGAGCATGTTTCAACATGGCTCTCTTTCGGTTTCTTATTGGAAGCGACGATACCTCATTATTTTCAAGGACACGATGCATACTTCTTTGTGAAATATAATAATGATGAAAGACGAAATAGTATTCATTGGTCTGAGGAAGATACTATTTTAAGTGGTGTAAAAGCAAAAGAAGTAAAAGAAAAAGTAGTCCCGGAGAAATTTCTGTTAAGAAAAGCGACTGAAGAAGATGCAGAAGAATTAGCAACTGTCTTTGGAAAAGTATTTGAAGTGTATCCGACACCTTTAAATGAAGCGAGTTATGTATTACAGACGATGAAAGAAGACGATACAATTTACTACGTATATGAATTTGAGGGGAAAATCATTAGTACAGCGTCTGCAGAAATGAACGTAAAGGAAGGCAATGCAGAATTAACGAATTGTGCTACTTTACCTGAATATCGTAAACATGGGTTTATGAAAAGTTTGCTCATTAAGTTAGAAGAAGAGCTTCAAGAAAAATCTATTTTCTGTTCCTATACAATTGCTCGATCGCTATCTTTCGGTATGAATGCTGCCTTTCATCAGTTAGGCTATACATATACAGGAAGACTGGCGAACAATTGCTACATTTTCGATAAGTTGGAAGATATGAATATATGGGTAAAAGATTTATCTAGCTATTCGAAAGCATGAAGGCTCCCGCCTCAAAATTCGGCTGTAAAGTAAAAAAGTTAGGTGGGAATCGGGCTGCTCGTAAAAGCCCGACTAATTAAAGTTTTACTTTATCTAATCAAAAATAAATTTCATCAAAATATTAGAACGGAATCGTCATGCTTATAATCGCACATAGGTATGCCGGAAATTCGGCATAATATTTGCTGAATTTTCGGCAAAAGGGGGGATGACATTGCTAGCAGTTTCGACACAAGAAGTCATTGAAGCGATTTTGGGCAGTATTGATGAGGCTATACACGCAGTAGATGAAAATGGTATTACAATTTTTTACAATACAGTTGCTGCGAAACACGATGGATCCAAAATTGAAAAAGTGTTAGGAAAGCATTTGTTAGAGGCGTTCCCATCTTTAACTAGGGAAACGAGTACATTGATGAAAGTTTTAGATACAAAAAAACCAATTGTACATCAAGTGCAACATTATCAAAATTTAAATGGAGAAGATGTTTGTACCGTAAATACGACGTTACCTATTTTTATAGATGGGAATATTGCTGGTGCTGTTGAAATTGCGAAAGACTACTCTACAATTCAAAAGCTAACTGATACCATTGTCGATTTACAGTCGAAAATAAAGCGATCGTCTAGAAAAAAAGTGATTAAAAAGCATGCTGCATTTGAGACGATAGTGACAAATGATTCTCGCTTTAAACAGACGAAAGAGTTAGCGCAAAAAGTAGCGCCAACAGATGCAAACGTTTTAATATATGGTGAAACGGGAACAGGAAAAGAACTGTTCGTGCAAGCAATTCATGAAGCTTCTAAAAGAAAAAACAAGCCATTTATTGCACAAAACTGTGCAGCTTTACCAGAATCACTATTAGAAAGCTTACTGTTTGGAACGACAAAAGGTAGCTATACAGGGGCGATTGAACGGGCAGGCTTATTTGAACTTGTAGATGGAGGAACATTATTTTTAGATGAACTGAATTCAATGCCGCTCGATTTACAAGCGAAAATGCTACGTGTATTAGAGGATGGAGTCATTAGACGAATCGGTGATAATAAGACGAGGAAAGTAGATGTTCGCGTGATTACCGCGATGAATCAGCCGCCAGAAGTATGTTTACGAGAAAATAAAATTCGCACTGATTTATATTATAGATTAAATGTGTTTTCATTATATATCCCGCCACTACGTGAAAGAACTGAGGATGTATTACTATTAGCTTCTTATTTCTTGAAAGAATATAATAAAAGCTATAAAAAAGGTGTACTTCAAATTGATAAGGAAGCGAAAGAAAGACTACAAGCTTATCAATGGCCTGGAAATGTTCGTGAGTTAAAACATACAATTGAACATGCTGTCATTATTGCGGAAGGAAATGCATTAACCGCAAATTGTTTACCTCGTATATTTAAGAAAGAGAAACTTCCAAAGAAGAAAAGTATATTACCGCTTCGGGAAGCTCTTCATCAAACAGAAAAGGAATTAATAGACCAAGCGTTGATTGAAACGGAAGGAAATATTTTGCAAGCAGCAAAAATGTTAGGTATTCCGCGTCAAACGCTTCAATATAAACTGAGCAAGTACGACAAAACCGCCGAATAATCGGCGGTTTTTGTGTGTTTGCACCAATAAAAGAACGTTTACATATATAAAAGGTAATGAATATGATAGTTAATATTCTGTTATTACTGCACTTGAAAATATTTTTTCTCCTATATAATAGGGTATTTCGCACATTTACTTATCAAGAATATGAAGTTGGCATAACAATTGCTTATATAAAGGATGAGCGTATAAAAAGGGGGAATAGCAATGTTACATGATGTATACAAACCAAATCGTCACTGGAAGGATATCGAATTATGGAAAGATGTTACTGAAGAGCAATGGAATGATTGGGTTTGGCAATTAACGAATACGATCAAAACGTTAGATGACTTAAGGAAAGTGATTAACTTAACACCTGAAGAAGAAGAGGGCGTTAAAATTTCAACGAAAACGATCCCGTTAAATATTACACCGTATTATGCTTGGCTAATGAATCCTGATGACCCACGCTGTCCGATTCGGATGCAATCTGTACCGATCTCGGAAGAGTTATATAAAACGAAATATGATTTAGAAGATCCACTTCATGAAGATGAAGATTCACCAGTTCCAGGGCTAACACATCGTTATCCTGACCGCGTATTATTCTTAGTAACGAATCAATGTTCTATGTATTGTCGTTACTGTACACGCCGTCGTTTTAGTGGACAAATTGGAATGGGTGTACCGAAGAAACAATTAGACGATGCGATTGCTTATATTAGTGAAACACCACAAGTACGTGACGTTTTAATCTCTGGTGGTGACGGTCTTCTAATTAATGATAAAATTTTAGAATACGTATTAAAAAATTTACGAGAGATTCCGCATGTTGAAATTATTCGTATCGGAACGAGAGCACCAGTAGTATTCCCGCAACGTATTACAGAAAACTTATGTAACATTATTAAAAAGTACCATCCAGTATGGTTAAATACACATTTCAACACTTCTATTGAAATTACAGAGGAATCGAAAAAAGCATGTGAAATGCTAGCGAACGCGGGTGTTCCAATTGGGAACCAAGCGGTAATTTTAGCAGGTATTAACGATAGCGTTCCAATTATGAAAAAGCTAATGCATGACTTAGTAAAAATCCGTGTACGTCCATATTACATTTACCAATGTGACTTATCTGAAGGTATTGGACATTTCCGTGCACCAGTTTCTAAAGGTCTTGAAATTATTGAAGGCTTACGTGGACATACTTCTGGCTATGCAGTACCGACATTCGTTGTGGATGCACCGGGCGGAGGCGGAAAAATTGCGCTTCAGCCAAACTATTTAATTTCACAAAGTGCGGATAAAGTTGTACTTCGTAACTTTGAAGGGGTTATTACGACGTATCCAGAACCAGAGAGCTACATTCCAGGAAGAGCTGAAGGTTACTTTAAAGAAATTTATCCGAACTATGAAGAAAAACGTTCAGATGTTGGTATTGCAGGTCTTATGAGCGATAAGAAATTTAACCTTGTTCCAGATGATTTACAGCGTATGAACCGTCGTAAAGACTATGAAGATAATGATACGCATGCATCTTTAAAAGATAAACGTGATAAGCGAGACCAATTAAAAGATAAAAAATATCAATCGCAAATGGCTAAATTAGAAGAAAACGACAAAAAAACTGAGGGTGATGCAGTATGAATTGTATGTGGTGTGACAGTACAGAAGCGAAAGAAAGCTTGAATACTGTGTATTGGGAACTACCAGATGGTACGAAAGCCATTGAAATCCAAAAGACACCATGTATTTCTTGTTCCTCATGTGGAATGGACTATCAAGCAGACCATACTGTAAAAGAAATTGAAGATCAGTTGTTTTTAATTTATACGAAAGATTTGCCAAAACAACTAACATATGAAGAGTTAATGGGAAGACCAAGGTTATTAAAAAGAAATTATTTCGACTTTTAACCAGCTTTTATGCTGGTTTTTTTCTTTTTTGCCTTGTATAATGTACCCAAGTTAGAAAGGCAGGGAATATTTTTGAAAAAGACATTTTACCATTATATGATGAAGCATCGCGCAGCTTTATTTAGAAATGAAATTTCAGATTTAGCAGAGGCAATGTATGATGATTTAAGTTTTCCGAAGCAATCTGAAGACTATGATGAAATTAGTTCATACTTAGAGTTAAGTGGAATGCTAGAAAGTATGTCTATATTTGATGAAGCGTGGGATTTATACATACAAGAAGGATAAAAACGATTTGAAAACATACAGAATACATTACTTTTTGAAAGTGAAGTATTCTGTATGTTTTTTTATATGAAACGTCTTGATTTAAAGCTAGTCTATTTACTAGCTTTTTTTGCGTTTCACATAAATTTTATGTAGTGATATTTTTTTATCGAAAAAATTTATGAATATAAGCTTCTGTGATAAGCGTTTTTAAGTAGGTTGCATATACTGTTATCAAAATCACGACGTCAAAAAAAGGAGAGATAGAGATGGCAAGAAAAAAACAACCTAAATACAACGTAGGGGACATAGTCGTGATTACGCTATATGGAACCGTTGGTAAAATCACAAATATGAAAGTTTTAGATGGGGTTTATGTATACGAAGTCAATAATCACGATGGATTTTATGTAGAACAAACATTGCAGCACGTTACAGAGCAAGAAATGAAAAAGGGCGATACGGAGTGGATTGAATTAAATTATAATTTCACCTTTGGTGATCTCGTGCAAGTGACTGGATATGATAAAGATGTTTTCCGTATTGTTGGTTTTCGTACAGAGGTATGGAGATACAAAAATGACGCATGGGAAGATACGATATATGAGTTATCACGAATTACGGATGGTGAATGGTTAGAAGCGGATGAATCAGATTTAACTTTACTTGCCAATGCTCAAACGGCAAATGCAATTTTGAAGAAAATGAAACAAGATAAAGCCGGCATGAATAAATTGGATTTAGGAAAATTAAAGTCAATTAACAACTCGAAAAAAGTGAGTGTTAAGACAAATCGTCAAGAAATCATAGATGGGTTACTTGATATTTATAACGATTATCAATTGTTATTTGATACATTTAAAGATGAAGAATATAAAATTGTTATGGATGTTGTTCATAATTATTTAGTTAAATTGACAGAGAAAAAATAGTTAACTAGACAGAGAGAATAAATTGAACAACAACATATGCAGTATAAGGTATGCCTACAATTATTAAAAAAATAAAAAGCCATTTAATAAGAGAGTCTGCCCATTGATCTTCATGCATGAACTCTTCTTTTGTTTGTTCTACTTCGTATTGGTATTCCATTATTATTTCCCCCTTTTGGATAGCTTGTACTACCATCGTATGCACCTCGTCCAAATGATATGACCTATAAAAAAAGAAAAACTATTTTTCTAATCTCATATACATAATTTTGAGATTTTTTCATAAAACAGAAATAAAGGAGTGATGCTCATGAAGGAAATTGAAGTCGTAATTGATACGGAAGAGATTGCGGAGTTTTTTTATGAGCAACTAATTGAAAGGGGATACGTCCCAAAGCGAGAGGAAATTGAAGATCTCGCAGATATTACATTTGAGTATTTATTAGAGAAATGCATGATTGACGAAGTTTTTGATGAAGAGGAAGATTGAAAGTAACGGCGGGCTAAACTCGTCGTTTTTTACTCTTTACAAACTTGTCACAAACGTGCGTATAAATTATTGGTATAATTAAGAGAAAATTTTACTAAAGAGGTGAAGGGATGTTCAAAAAAATTATTGATTCTTTATTAGGAAAGAAAAAACATCGTTCGTATTCGAGTAGTGATTATCGCCATAGAGGGCGCTCTTATTCAAGTAGTGACTATAAGCGACGTTCATCTGGTTATGGGCACCAACATTATAAAAGAAAACGTAAAAGCCGCAGCTTCTTTTCAAGTAGCTGATGAAATGGCGTCGTGTACTAGCTTTATTTGATAGACCACTGCGAAAAAATACAATTGTAGCAGAACGTTATAAAATTGAATCAGTAATTGGAATGGGCAGTTATGGGGTTACATATATCGTTAATGATTTACAAATAAATAGATATAAAGTCTTAAAACAATTAAGACAAAGTAAACAAAGATATGAGTCTGGTAGAAAATCATTTGAGCAAGAGAAAATGATTTTACAAACATTGAATCATCAAGCAATTCCTAGTCTCTATGATCAGTTCTTATGGGAGAAAAAAAGCTTTTTTGTGATGGAATATATGCCTGGTGAAAATTTTGAAGATTATATTTTCTCAGATGGGCATGTATATAAAGAACGTGAAGTTTTTGAAATTTTATATGAAATATTAGGAATTGTTTCAGTTTTTCATAGTAAAGGTATTATTCACCGAGATTTACGTATTCCGAACATATTAATGAAAGAAAATCAAATTAGTATTATTGATTTTGGATTAGCTAAATATAAAGGTGAGGGTGATGAGCGAGCTACAACGTATGAAGGTGAACAAGCTTTGATGCGAGAAGTTCACTTTCGTAGCGATTTTTATGCGCTTGGCCATTTCTCGTTATTTTTATTATATGCAGGATATGAATCTATTGAAAAACATGAAAAGCCATGGTATGAAGAGTTAACTTTAAAAAATGATAATCGTGAAATATTGATGCGAATGTTACAAATAAAAACACCGTACTATGAGAATGTACAAGATTTAAAAAAAGATATAGCTTTTGCTTTAGAAAGGATGGAGACTCCATGTTTCAAAAGTTTTTAGCGAGTGTTGGTATTGGTAGTGCAAAAGTAGATACTGTTCTTGAAAAAGAGGAGTATGTAGTTGGAGAAACGATAGTAGGGAAGGTTCGTATAACTGGAGGATCAGTTAGCCAACAAATTGAAAGCATTTACTTAACGTTATCTACATCATATGTAAGAGAAGTGGATGATAAAAAAGTAACAGCAACGTTCGACTTAGAGCGAGTTCGTTTAACAGATCCATTTTCTGTAGAGCCAAATGAAAAGAAAGAAATTCCATTTTCATTTAAGATGCCAATTGAAGCACCACTAACACTTGGAATGAAAACGGTTTGGGTTCATACAGGCCTTGATATTAAAAATAGTATTGATCCAAGTGACCGTGATTACATTCAAGTGTTGCCAAATGCACTATTGAACAGTGTATTAGAGAGTGTAAATCAATTAGGTTTTAAAGCGCGTCATATAGAATGCGAAGAATTACCATATCGATTACGTAAGCAAGTACCATTCGCACAAGAGTTTGAGTTTATTCCTGTTTCAGGACAGTATTATGGGAAATTAGATGAATTAGAATTATTAATCTTGCCAAGTTCCCACGAACGGTTAGAAATCATTATGGAAGTAGATAGAAAATCACGTGGATTGGCAGGTTTATTTGCAGAAGCACTTGATCTGGATGAGAAGGTTATTCGCTTTACAGTAACGAATGAAGATATCCCAACGATGCAGCAAAAAATTAACAATTATATTTTTTAATAAACTATGCATAAAAAAGAAATGGAGAGGAAAACTAAAACAACCGCTCCATTTTTTTGCATAGTGAGGTTATGTATGTGAAACGATATCGACATTTATACTTGTTAAGCTTTACTCTACTCATTTGTTTTGTCGCACTATCACTTTCGTATCATACCGCTTGTATTGAGAAATTTGACAATATAGTTGCACACTTTATTCAAAGTTTTCGAAACGATTATTTGACAACCTATTTTACTTGGGTGTCCTTTATCGGTTCCAAAAGAATATATTTTCCGTTACTCATTATTCTTGTAATGTATTTTCTCGTTAGAAAAAAGTTGCTTAGTGCATTACTTCTAACAATTAATTACTACGGATCTCGTTATTTAAACAGTATGCTTAAACTATGGTATGAACGGGCAAGACCTGATGTAACGCAGCTTGTTACTGCAACTGGATATAGTTTTCCGAGCGGTCATACGATGAATGCTACTGCTTTTTTAGGATTTATTGCATACGTCACAATTACTGAAGAGCGTATTTCATTGCATAAAAAACTGTTGATTATTCTTATAGCAAGCTTTGTTGTATTATCTATTTCAGTTAGCCGAATATATCTTGGCGTGCATTTTCCATCTGACATATTAGCAGGATGGGCAGCTGGCGGTAGCTGGCTCGTTTTATGTGTTATATTTCATAAAGCGTTTATAAAAAAAGAACCTATGTCATAATAGGTTCTTTTTCCATTGGTTCAACATGAATGTGGGCATGGTAAATTCCGAATTTTTTTCGAAGCATGGCTTCGATGTTGTCAGTAATACAGTGACTTTCTCCAACATCCATACGAGCGTCTACCTCGATTGTAATATCAACGTACGTTTGATTCCCGTACATACGCGCTCGAATATCTACAATGTTTTCCACACCAGAAATATGCTCAATAGCATCAGCATATTCTTCCATTTTATTAGGATCAATGCCATCTGTTAGCATATGAGAAGCTTCTACGAAAATTTCCCATGCAGTTTTACAAATAATAAGGCCGACAATTAGAGCGGCAATAGGATCTAAAATAGGCATTTGGAACTGTGAGCCGACAATGCCTACAACTGTACCAATACTTACGAGCGCATCTGATAAATTATCCTTTGCGGCAGCTTCTAATGATTTACTCTTTGTTCGAATTGCAATCTTTTTCGTATACCTAAATACACAGTACATAACGACAGCAGAAAATAAAGCTACCCATGCAGCAAGTACATTGGGCGCAGCTTGTTTCGGATTTAAAAATGATTGAATGGCACTAATAACAACTTCTAATCCGACCGTTGCCATAATGAAAGAAGCAACAAGCGAAGCTATTTGTTCTGCACGCGAATGCCCATATGGATGATCTGGATCTCGAGGTTTACGAGAAATTTTTAAACCGATTAATATTGCTAAAGAGGCACCAATATCCGTTAAGTTATTCAAACCGTCAGCACGTAATGCGCTAGAGAGGGTAATATAACTGATGATAATTTTCATAGAGGATAAAAATATGTAGGCCATAATGCTGACAATAGCACCTTTATCAGCTTCTTTATGAGAAAGAGTATCCATTTTAATCACGCACCTTTCTTTAAAGGAATTTCTTTCTATACATAGAGTATCAAATGAAACTCGTGTGGGTCTATACAAACATTGTTGACACTTTATAGCTTTTTAAGTAGGGGGTAACAAAGTTTCGTTAAGGAAAAATATGTTGAAAAGTACAAAGTGAGGGTATGAATATAATTGGGAATCATTCACAATGAAAGGGATACGATGGTAGGTGGATGTAGAAACGAATACTTTTCTTACTATGTATTTTTCTAATAATGACTGGATGTAATTCATCAAATGATGAAATTGTGAAGAAGTATTATATTTCTAAATGATCAATATCTACATGTAAAGGATACGGTGGATTAAATGAAAGATATGTAATGAACATAGAAAACAAACAAATAATCAATGGGGTTCATAATTTTTGGATTGAAATGAAAAAACAAAAGGAAAGTGGCGAAATACGACAATACGATATATTAATTACATATGAAAGTGGTGATACGAACGTATACATCTATACTTAGGGGATGAAGGGGGAAAGGAGTGTAATTATATACATTGGTCATGAAGAAAGAGCTACGACAATAATTGTGAAAAAAGATGAAAATCCTCTGAAAAATATTTTTCAGAGGATTTTCATCTTAGTATGCTTCTAAAAACTCAGTAACTTGCTCTTCAGTTTTTGCATTAGCACTATGTAAGTGGCCTAGCTTCTCGCCATTTTGATATACAAGTAAACTTGGAATACCCATTACTTGATACTCTTCAGCGATACTTGGGAACTCATCTTTATTAATAGAATACCATTCAAACTTATTGAACTCTTCCATTACCTCTCCGATAAAGTTGTCCATGCGTACACAATCTGGGCACCATGTAGTAAAGAACTTAACAACTACTGGCTCCTCACTTGCGATGATGTCTTTGAATTCTTTTTCAGACTTGATTTCTCTCATGTTTTTGACTCCTCTCAATGTTACACGGATAAGCTAGTATTTTTATGCAAAATCCGTAATAGCAAACATTAGTATTTTTGAAATAGATTGTTTGCAAAATCTTCGACTGCTTTTTCTTGTAGGTCTGGTACAACTTGTGAGTAGGTGTCTAATGTGTTGCCTACTCTTTCATGTCCTAATCATTCGCTTACGATCTTTAGTTAAATACATTATTGCAACATTAATGTTAAGGGATTGCTTTAGATTATGAAACCGAATATCAGGAACCTCACTTTTCTTTATAAGCTTTTTCTTCATTTTTTGCAAGTAGCTGGGATGGCATGATTAGAAATTTCTTTAGATATTTATGGGGAAGTATCGTTAATAGAGTGACATTAAAACTAAATGGACTAGATAATTAGAAAGTGAGAGTGATTCATAATGAATTTTTCAAAAGAGAATACAAAAAAGATTCCGTAACTGAAAAAATGGGTTGCGGTTTTTTCTTTACTTGAATTTTATTATATTAAATTCGGCATGCGAAAAGATTTTAGATGAATTAGCGCCTTATTTGTCTGCACCTGGTATGGACTTAGGTATATGGACAGACCATGAGGAAATCTCTGAATATACTAATAAAAAAGGAGATGTTGAGTAATGGCGCGTTATAGTTTACATGGAGGACACAATAGTATTGTACAAGGGGCTAACTGGGGAAATCGGAAAGAGCATGTTTTGGATCGTCAAGTTAAAGATGCGGTTGCGGCCAAGTTAAAAGCTTTAGGACACACAGTCTATGATGATACGGACGAAGTAGGAAGCACTCAAGCTCAAAATTTAAATAATATTATTCGTAATAGTAATTCACATGTTGTAGATTTAGCTATTGCTTTTCACCTTAATGCAAGTGATGGGACTGGGCAGGGTGTTGAAGTGCTGTATTATGATCAGAGTGAACTAGCATCTAAAATTTCAGCTCAACTAGCAAAAGATATTGGATGGCGTGATCGTGGTGCGAAACAACGTAAAGATTTAGCAGTATTGAATGGGACTAAAGCACCAGCTATTCTTATCGAATTAGGATTCATTGATAATGATTCCGATATGGCAAAATGGGATGTTGATAAAATCGCTAATTCAATCGTTTTTGCTTTAACTGGACAATCTGGTGGAGGTAGCCAACCACCTCAAAAACGTAATATTGTCGAAGTTGGTGGAATAGGTAAAGAAAACTTGGCTGAATTAGTAAGTGCTTTAAACTCAGTTAAGATGACAGGTAACTTAATTCTTAGAAGTGATGGCTATGTTTATCCTGTAACTGATCCAACTAGCGATACTCAATTAAAAGCATTCACTGATTATCTTGACCGTAAAGGCTGGGCATATACTGTTAAGTAAACATACTATGTAAATACAAATAAGCCTATGTAAAGCGAAAAAAAGCAGCCTACTCGTATGATGAGTAGGCTGCTTTTTTATTTTATAAAATAAATTAATTTGAATAGAGGTTTTCCTCAAGCATTTATTAAAGCTACGAATATTTATAAGAATATGAGTATGGAAACAGGTCTAATTTTGGAATAGCGGAGGAGATTGTTGTGGACATAACTCAAAGTGTGGCAAGAATAGTGGTAAATGGGAAAGACCTTCCGTTCACTTCAGTTCAAACCTCTGCGTGGAATAATGGTCCTGTATATGATGTAACTGTTTCAACAAAGCAGAGAGTGAACGAGCTTTATCAATTTATGTGGTCACAGGTACCAGTTACACTTACGATGTATTTTCTTCAAGGAGCAGACTTAATGCGATTTGTAAGGATTACTGGGATTAATGAAAGTGTAACCGGAGAATATATATATCATTTCTCTTGGGGATAAAAGCAATTTAAAGTAGCCTAAAAGCTACTTTTTATTTTGTAAAGGAATTAATTATCAGGAGATGGGTAAATTGGGATAGTTAAGGAAGATAAGCATAGACTGTGAACGTGTATAAGAAGCTCAATAAAGAAAGAACAGCGAGACATGTTTAATGTCTCGCTGTTCTTTCTTTATATTATTCGCAAATAGTTCCGGTTGCTATACCAGTTGGAGCAACACCTACTGGGACCGTATCAATAACCGTATTTGTCGCAGTATTTATGACAGAGACAGTATTACTAGCTTGATTTGTAACATAGGCACGAGTGCCATCTGGTATGATAGTTACTTGATCAGGGGATAGAGCAACAGGAATTGTATCAATTACAGTATTTGTCGCCACGTTTATTACTGATACATTATCGCTAACTTTATTTACAACATAAATACGGGTGCCATCTGGTGTAATAGCTATACCAACAGGTTCGGTACCTACGTTAATTGTATCAATAACGGAATTGGTAGCGGTGTTAATAACAGAAACGGTATTGCTATTTTGATTTGTGACATACGCACGAGTGCCATCTAGTGTGAAGACGATTATCCTAGGGCGAATACCAACAGGGATGGTAGCGCTAACTGTATTTGTCGCAGTATTTATAACGGAAATTGTGTTACTTAATTCGTTTGCAACATATGCAAAGGCTCCATTTGGAGAAACAGTGATTCCTTGCGGAGCGTTGCCAACAGGAATGGTATCAATAACTGTGTTAGTAGCAGCATTAATAACAGAAACAGTATTATTACCATGATTTCCAACATAAACAGTTGTGTTATTTGGAGAAACAGCTACGCCAATCGGATTAGATCCAACTGGGATGGTAGCAACAACTGTATTAGTGGCAGTATCAATAACGGAAACGGTATTAGAAAAAATATTAGTAACATAAGCGCGAGTCCCATTTGGTGAAACCGTTACTTCAAGAGGTGCATTATCTACAGTAATTGTAGCAACGACTGTATTAGTTCCGGTGTTGATTACTGATACTGTATCATCTGCAGGATCATCTATGGTTCCTGCGTTTGTAACATAAACAAGGAAATTACATGCAGGTCCGGTTGGTCCAGTTGGTCCAGTCGGACCTGTTGGACCTGTTGGACATTCACAATCTCCAGTCGGTCCCGGTGGTCCTTCTGGTCCCTGAATCCCTTGCACCCCTTGAGGACCAGTAGGCCCTTCCGCCCCTTCTGGTCCTTGAATCCCTTGCACACCTTGAGGTCCAGTAGGCCCTTCCGGTCCTTCCAGTCCTTGAATCCCTTGCACACCTTGAGATCCAGTAGGTCCTTCCGGTCCTTCTGGTCCCTGAATCCCTTGCACCCCCTGAGGTCCAGTCGGTCCCGGTGGCCCAGGAACTCCCATTCCAGTCCCAGAACCAGTCGGTCCCGGTGGTCCCTGAGGTCCTTGGATCCCTTGCACACCTTGAGGTCCTTCTGGTCCTTCTGGTCCTTCGGGCCCTTGAATTCCTTCCACGCCTTGAGGTCCTTGAGATCCTTCTGGTCCTTCTGGTCCTTGAATTCCTTGCACACCTTGAGATCCCTGAGGCCCTTCTGGCCCTTCTGGTCCTTGAATCCCTTGCACACCTTGAGGTCCCTGTGCTCCTTTAGGTCCTTGAATCCCTTTTGGTCCAGTAGGCCCAGTCGGTCCAGTACTACTTAATAATGAACTATTCAAGATTCCTTGTAAAATTAAGTTGAATGTTTGTTGTAACAATGGGTCTGAAATATTTGAACAACTAATAAGTGAAGATAAGTTTTGGAATAGGAATTGGAACAGTGCTGAGATTTGAGTGAGGGATGCAGTAGGTAGAGAATTAATTAATTGATTTATAGTTCGAATGACTAAATTTCTATTTGGAGTATTTGGTTGTACTGCAATTAATAAATCATTTAATGCTTGTAATTCTGATTGGAGTATTTGAATAGTTATTGGATTTGGTGTTGTAAAGAAAGAAAGGATAGCTTCGTTTAATTGGTTAATTAATTGTAATAATTCTTGTTGCTGAGAATTTGAGAAAAAGACAGGTGTACAACAATTAGTTTGATCACAAGGGGATATAGAAATAAAGCAGGGGACCTGGAACTTTTCGCACGGATTTGTTGAGTTTGAATTTTGATTATATTTCATAAATACCTCCTTTTAAAAAAATATTAAGTACGTCTTGATAACTACTATTTGCTTCTAAATTTAAAGTGATTTTGAGTATATGTTTAATGTGAAATATTCAAGAATATTTTTTCTTTTAAGTATATGTCAACAAAATAGAGATGTTCTTATGGGGTGTCCATTTAAAATACAATAATTAATTGAATATTGCGATAATGTAAAAGTTTAAAATGAATAACGTGCTAAAGGCTAGTAGACTAGCTTTTAGCACTCACTAAAATAATTATACATAACATACTTTGTAATAACTTATTCGGAAGTGAGTTGAAATTAATGTTTTATTCATATGTGGATTCTCAAGTTGGCATACGACCAGCGTATGGTACGGCTATAACGTATAGCGGGGCACAAAGTACAGTTCAAGCTGTTCAACAAGC
The DNA here is from genome assembly GCF_051780025.1 of Bacillus cereus group sp. BceL062. NCBI lineage: Bacteria > Bacillati > Bacillota > Bacilli > Caryophanales > Bacillaceae > Bacillus > Bacillus cereus group sp. BceL062. The sequence continues at coordinate 406,281 of NZ_JBPWGY010000001.1, forward strand.
ATTGCAAATGCAACAACAAATGCAAATGCAGCAAGGTATACAACCGTATTATTCCTCTATGGAGTATTTTTACCCAACGCAACATTTTACACCATACGGAATTGCTTTTACTTCAATTCCATATGGAACAGTATTCAATTTATAAATCTAGAGGAATAAAATGAATACAAAAGGGTGCAAGTAAAAAGCACCCTTTTAAAAATAATAATAGCTAGTCCAAACCTCTCTAATCAATCTTGCATAATATGTAGTAATAAGCTTGAAAGGGGAACGAGTATGTCTTGTTATTACTACTGTAAGTATTGTAAGGATTATAAAAAGAAGCAACATGATTGTCGTAATAACACTAGTAAGTGTCATGCCAACAAGGATAACCTTGCTAGGGCATCAGCATTTAGAGCTAGAAATACTGTAAATCAAAATGTTCCTGCTAATACTTTTGTGAAAGTGTTATTCCAAAATGAACAATTTGATTTAGCAAATGAGTATAATCCAGCAACGTCTATTTTTATGCCGAAGACGAAAGGCGTATATTCTATTATTGGAACGATTGGTTTCTTTCCAAACGATACAAATTTAAATTATAGAGCTCGTGTAGAAATTCGTGTGAATGGGAATGCAGCAATAGCTATAGATAATGACTTTTTTGGTCCAATAGGTTTTGGAAATGTTGTAAGTGTTTCAACAATCATTCAATTGAATGCAGGAGATACAGTTGAAATTTATGCACAAAGTAGTATAGATGGTGTTTTAAGCCCCTTAGAAGATGGTTCGCACTTTGAAGCGGCAAGATTTCCGTCTCCTACTAAATAAAGTAGATAATTAAAAAATGAATAGAAGTTTAATAATAGATCCTCACTAAACAGGTGGGGATTCATTTTTTATTAAAAATAGTAATAGCTCGTCCAAGCTTTCCTAATCAACTTTGCATAGTATGTAATAATAAATTTAAAGGGGGATTTACTACGTCTTATTATTACTGTAAGTATTGTAACGAGTACAAAAAGAAGAGTCATGATTGTTATAGGAAAAGTAGTCAATGTAATGGGAAGTATGTAAAAGTAAATTGTTGTGGTAATAAGAAAGAGGAGCTTGTAAGAGCGTCGGCATTTAGAGCTGTGAATACAGTTAATCAACCTATTCTGGCAAATACGTCTGTTAAAGTGTTATTTCAAAATGAACAATTTGATTTAGCAAATGAATATAATCCAGTAACATCCACTTTTATGCCTAAGACTAGAGGGGTGTATAGTGTATTAGGGAATATAACATTCTCACCAAATGATATAAATGTGAATTACAGAGCTAGAGTAGAAATTCGTGTAAATGGAAATGCAGCAATAGCTATAGATAATGATTACTTTGGGACAGGGGTATTTTTTAATAATGATGTTTCAGTCACTTCTATTCTTCAATTAGAAGCAGGGGATGTAGTTGAAATTTTCGCAGAGAGTAGTATTGATGGCGTTATTGTACAAAACGTTAATGGTTTAAATACTGTTCATTTTGAAGCGGCAAGGTTTCCTTCTCCAATTGAATGAAGCTGATAAGTAGATGTTTTATAGAAAGTTTGTTAAGACCCTCACTAAATAGTGTGGGCTTTTTATTGTTTTTCTAAAATATATAAGCAATCAGATTTAATTTCTTTTATTATATGAGTGTTTTATGAATTAGATATAATAGAAGAGAAATGAATGGTAATAGTGAGAGTATAATATATAGAAGGTTATTGTCGAATCCACACGATGGATATAAAAAAAGAGCATACATAAAAAGTATGCTCAAAAGAAAGATAGGTTTTATGAGTGGATAATCTCCATACGATAATATATGCGTGTTTAATGAAAACGTGTAAAGAATCAATAAATTATCAATGGAATATCATGAAATGAGTAATTTTAGTTTAGGGATGTAGTTGTTTTCTTTCGAAATAATCTAGGTGAAAAAGTTGTGAAAATCGTGCATGATGGGGACTAACAATGGGATAATGATCGTACTTCAGTTACATATTTCTTAAAGTTTGGATATTGCGTGATAGTTTGGCATTTAGGGGTGAGTAGTTGATTAATTATAGAAACATTTGTAATTACTTCGTTACAAGGACCGAAAAATGTAACTTTTAGTTTTGAATTCGGTGGAACTTTGAACACGATAGGTTTTTTTTTCATGAAATCAGCTCCTAATATTCCACATTATATGTGCTTCACCTTTTGATTTAAATGATTATTAAGGTGTATTTATATAATATGAAATCATTGTTAAGTTGATTATAATATAGAACCTCATTGTCGTATAAGTACATAAACATGTGGGGAAAAGCGGAGAATACTCTATGAAATGTATAATTAATATAATATGAAAAATGATTTAATTATCTAATGCATTTTATGTCCTGATACATATTATGGTAGTAAGAATAGTATGAGGAGGTAATAAAAGAATGCAAGAAAATGTACAAGCTCAGCCACAGCTTTCACCACCGTGGATCACATATTTTAATGAACTAAGAAATTCAATTGGTGCTGATCCAACAGTTACAGTGGGGCCACTTATTCCGGTTGGCGGGAATTATATTATTTTAGTGCATGCGTTAAGTAATGAAAAAGCGAGAGCATTAGCAACGCTTCTAAAATCTTCTGTACAATTTGGAAATGTAAGTGTAACGGTTATTGTAACGAATAATGAAAATGAAATTGTAAATCCATTTCCTTGTCCACTAGATGCATTTGAAATTGCGCATTTATTTCAAGTAGCGTTAGAGAATAATCCTTATTTTGAACAAGTTGTGGTACAACCTCAGTTCCCTGGTGGAGTGAATGTTGTATTTCCAGTTTTTAAAGCGGAAGTGATCCAATTTTTTAATGATGATATTTCAAATCTATGTCAAACGTTTACAGGTGTTGCTGCAAATGTGTTTCGTGATGTAATGCAGGATGATGTTTGTGATATCCCAATTTTATTTTCCACAAGTTGCGTTATGAGCAGTGAAAATCCACAATTACAAAATAAAGATTTAGAACCAAAGTTGTTTTATTAAGATGCAAAAAGACATTTTCAAAAACCGGAAATGTCTTTTTTTATGTATTAATATTATTTTGTACCAAAATTTATTGGCTGGCAATCAGTGGTAAAATGTAAAAAAATTATAGTTTTACTCAATTTTAAATAGGCTGGATAGCGTATGGAATTGTTGATTACAGATAGAAATGAAATAAACAATGAGTGTTAGGCTAGACTATTATAAAAAGATAGTTCACATATAGGAGTTTTCTACGTACAGGCAAATAAACATAGGACATATAGAAGATTTTATATTATCAACAGAAAAATCATTTTTAAATAAATTGATATTTTCACGCCTAATTATATGAGTTAGAGGAGAGATTGAAAGAAGTAGTTTTAAAGATTATATATTTCAAAAAATAAAGATTTCTTCTTATTTATATTATAGATAGATAGTAATAGATATATGTGGATTACGCTAAAACAAGCTTTGAATATGATAATAAAAAGGAGTTGAATTGTAATGGGTTACATTGTTGATATTTCAAAGTGGAATGGAACTATTAATTGGGAAATTGCAGCGCCTCAACTAGATTTAGTTATTGCTAGAGTGCAAGATGGTTCAAATACGGTGGATTTTATGTATCAAAATTATGTGAATGCAATGAAGAAGCATAGTGTTCCGTTTGGTAATTATGCATTTTGTCGTTTTATTTCTATTGCAGATGCAAAGAAAGAGGCACAAGATTTTTGGAATCGTGGCGATAAGTCTGCTGCGTTTTGGGTGGCGGATGTTGAAGTACAAACGATGGTAGATATGCAAGGCGGGACACAAGTATTTATAGATGAATTACGTCGTTTAGGTGCGAAAAAAGTAGGTTTATATGTTGGGCATCACACGTATGTATCGTTTGGAGCGCGTAATATTGATGCTGATTTTGTATGGATTCCTCGTTATGGAGGGAATAAGCCGGCGTATCCGTGTGATATTTGGCAATATACGGATTCGGGGAATGTTCCTGGGATCGGGAAATGTGATTTGAATCAATTAATAGGAAATAAGTCACTTTCCTGGTTTATAGATTCGAATCAAGAAAATCAATCTAATGTAGTGGATTTGCAGCAATCAAGTGGTATTGGTATTGCAGTTTCAAAATATCCTGATGGATACGGCATAAATTTATATGAAAATCCTGTGAACCCCCAGTATACAGGTGCAATCACTAAGAAAATCCCGTATTTAATTTTAAACAGTTATTGGGGAGGCGGCGATAAAGATATGATTTGCTTAGGGAATGATAAGCAGTGGGTATATTTAAAACATTTTGATGTGAGATGGTATTATGCTTCTTCAAAATATCCTGTCGGGTACGGAGTAAATTATTATGGAGAGCCTGAATGTATTAATTATAAAGGAAATATAGATGGATCAACATCTTACCGTGTGTGGGGAAGAGTAAAAAATGCGGTAGATATCGGACAAAGTAGTTGGATACTGGAAAAACATTTAATCATTAAGTAACCTTAGTCGTTAAATGTTTTTGAGGCATTCGTAAAGAGTCTTCTCATTAATAAATAGTGAGAAGATTTTTCATATTTGTGTATAAAAAATATGATACATATTTGATTCAAATGAAATGAATTACATATGGAAAACACACTGTTTTCACAATAACGGTGTATAGTTACGTTGCATAATAATAAAAGTGAGGTATTTGAATTGAAAAAGAAAAAGCTATTTTTGGGAACAATTATTTCATGCGTGGTACTCGCATTATCTGCATGTGGTTCCTCAGACAACGTAGTAACATCAAAAGTAGGAAATGTTACAGAGAAAGAGTTAAGTAAAGAATTAAAACAAAAATATGGAGAAAGTACATTATATCAAATGGTATTAAGTAAGGCGCTGCTAGATAAATATAAAGTTTCAGATGAGGAAGCAACAAAACAAGTAAAAGAAGCAAAAGATAAAATGGGTGACAATTTTAAAGAGACTTTAGAAAAACTTGGGTTAAAAAACGAAGATGAATTAAAAGAAAAAATGAAACCAGAAATTGCATTTGAAAAAGCGATTAAAGCGACTGTCACAGAAAAAGATGTAAAAGATAACTATAAACCAGAAATGAAGGTAAGTCATATTTTAGTAAAAGATGAAAAAACCGCTAAAGAAGTAAAAGAGAAAGTGAATAATGGTGAAGATTTTGCCGCTTTAGCGAAGCAGTACTCAGAAGATACTGGTTCAAAGGAACAGGGCGGGGAAATAACTGGTTTTGGACCTGGGCAAACTGTTAAAGAATTTGAGGAAGCTGCGTATAAATTAAATGCAGGACAAGTAAGTGAACCAGTTAAAACGTCTTACGGTTACCATATTATTAAAGTGACCGATAAAAAAGAGTTGAAACCATTTGAAGAAGTGAAGGATAAGATCCGTAAAGATTTAGAACAACAAAGATTACAAGATACGACAGGTAAATGGAAACAGCAAGTAGTCAATGATTTATTAAAAGATGCTGATATTAAGGTGAATGATAAAGAATATAAAGAGACATTTAAATTTCTAGAAAAGAAATAATACGGATAGAAAAAACAGAAATGTAGCATTTTGCTAGACTTCTGTTTTTTGTTTTTTTGAAAAAAGAATGCAGACTTCTTCGGTAAACACAATCATACTAGAATGATTCGGATAAGTAAAAAACAAAAAACTAAATAAAATAAAATAAAATTTCGCATCTTCATATGAAATTTTTAAAGGTAAAACTCTAGAAGTATTATGTAACTTTAATTAGAAAAGGGAACTCATATTGAGTTCCCTTTTCTAATTAGTGTGTGTGTTATAAAAAAGATAGTAAGACAATATAATATTACATTTAAATATTAAGAATTACAATGGAAAATTGTAGGAAAATGAAATAGGAAATAATAATCGTTTTAAAAAATGTTGATATAGTAATGTTTTGATTATTTTATTACATATAAATTAAGTATATAAATTTTTATAGTGGATCAACATAATTTGAAGAATAGTACATATAATATTTTTGAATAAACATTTGCAGTATTATAGGAAGTGAAAAGTTGAGCATTCTATTAAAAAGGATGTTCTTTTTGTTATGAATATTTCTAAATGTATTATTTACTAGATGAATAAATGAAAGTGATTTTTCAAAGAGAAGACGGAGGGAAAGTTTTTGAATCGAATGATGAAAATATAAGTGATTTATTAGCTATATTAAAAGAAACGAAAGGGATTAAAATTGGGATGGTTGAGTATGAAGTGTTAAAATATGAAATAGAGTATTTTCGTCATCCGAAAAGAGGAGAAACGGAGAGAGAGTTACATATAACCATACATCCTAAATATATGTAATGAATGGTAGCGATATCAAACTATTATGAAAGCAAAGGAGTATTTGATATTGTAATATGATATGTACGAAAAGAGAGTGTGGAAATCGCCCTCTTTTCACAGAAAACCTATAAGGAATAAATTGAGTTACATTATAAATTTCTTAAATTTTGTGAGTTCGTTCATTATAATGTATGTTTGCGTTTAAGAATGGTTCATGCAAAAAAATAAAGCTTTGTAGTGTAGTCAGAGATTTTATATTCGATTAAACGAATATAATGTTGTAGTTTGTTGACGAATAATAAATAAAACTTTCATTCAGAAGGAAAGCTAGTCAAGATAAAAAAATAAATTTGAAAATATAACGTATTAGAAAAAACGATTTCACTTTATGTGAAATCGTTTTTTATTCGCTAAATGTATTTCAATGTGTAGAGAGTGAAAAATTTGTTTTAAGGGGAAATAAACTATAGATAAAGTTCAATGATTCAAATTACATTTTTAAAAATATAAATATGCCCCTTCTCAAAAGAACGTAGGTTCGTGTATAATTAGAACGAATGTTCTTTTTTTGATGCAGACATTATACAATCTAGAAATAAATACGAGCTTAGTAATTACTAAAAATGATGGAGTAACAGTATGTGTGAAATAGAATGGATAAATGATCAAGGAGATAAAGAAATGAATCATGTAAAGAGGCAGAAAGAAGAAAGAGAGTGGGTTCCATTTACAGTAATGTCGGAACAATTGTTAAGTATGAGAAAGGTTATTGGTGAGAAATTAAAAGTGCAAAGGCCGATAGTAACAAATGAAGAAAAAGAAAGAATTTCTGATAAATTGCTAACGGCATTATTGTCTGAGCAAGAAATATTGGTGACATATTGTGAAGATGGCTACATACTTACAAGTTATATGACAGTCGTTCATATAGACCCGGTAAGGCAGATTATAATGTGCACAGACGCATTTTATAAAACTCACGTAATGAGTTTTACAGATGTAATTGAAATAATGTAATAGAAGCTGAACTTTAATATCCAGCTTCTATTATTTCTGATAGATGGAAGAAATAATGCGAAATAGCAGCTAGCTTCATGCTAACTGCTAAGCCCCAGGGAAAGGGAGAAAAAGATAGGGTACTCCAACATTCAATAATAGCTGTGAAACAGCCTGATTATAGTATAGACAAATCTAAAATTCCTATACAGAAAGATGAAAAATAGGGTTAGGCTGTACCCACTTGATTTTGATCTGCAAGGTCCGAATCAAACGTATTAGTCGCACTAACACCGTTAAAAGTATTAACAACAAAACCAACGTTTGATGCGCCAGATCCATTGTAAGCTTTCGTATTTTCTTTCGGAGAAACGTTGTAGAAATCACCTAAGTTAAATGATCCGTTACTATTTTGTACAACTAAATTCCCTACAACTGAGGGCATAATTTTCACCTGCTTTATAATGAATTGTTAACATTACTATATGGGAGTAAAGTCCAAATGGTTCATGTAACAAAAATTGTGGAATAGTAAAACGTTTCAAGCGTGGCTTTCAATAAAAGTGTGTTAAACTTAATATGAGTTGGATAATAAAAAAGAAAGAATTTGTATAATTAATATATACGAAAACAAAGGAGGCAAAATGTTATGAATAACGTTATAAAAAAAGTAGATTTATCAGATGCAAAATCAAGTAATCTTGTTGCGCTTATTTATAGCAATGAAGTTATATTGATTGAAAACGCATTTTGTCCAAATGAAATAAAATTAAAGTTTAATGAGATTGCAATTTTATCTGCAATTAAAACAGCTCATATTGCAAAAGTGTCCATCAGAAAAGAACTTGAAGCGCTTTTTCATGATACAGGAGTATTACTGGTGAAACAAAGTGCTGAAGTTGGTAGCAGTCAATCTATAACAATGCATTTTGAGCAATTCAAAAAATTACAATATGAGATTGAGCTTTTAAATAAAAGTATGTAATCAGGTTAGTTGAAGATTTTTTCACAAAGGTGGACTGTTTTATGTTGAAAAAGTAGTTTGGAAATTATTTGGATGAATCGCACTGTAAACATAAATATAGTTTTATTAAAATGCAGGGTAATGAGGATTTTCAAGCTGGTAAATTAGGTACAGTTTATATGTATCGTTTTGAAAAATGTGGGAAAGAGAAGTTGAAATTTAAAAGTAATAATGAAATAAGCAACGAATTTTTAAATATGTAAACGGGAGTAACCGCTATGGTTACTCTTTTGTTTATGTGTGAAGTATTAAAAATACTTCTAAAGTATGAAGTGTTTTTAATACTTTAGTAAATAGTTAAATGAAGGTTAAAGGAGTAAAATATGGTAAAGGGAGGCGAGGAATTGAAGCGAAATGACATTAGAAAACTCGTAATTATTACAGGAGTGACACAAGGATTAGGACGCGCGATGGTTGATCGATTTCATGAATTGGGATGGAACATATGTGGATGTGGACGTTCAAAAGATAAAATTGAAGAACTAAAAAAACAATACGGTAATACACATGATTTTCAAATAATTGATGTTTCAGATTCGCAGCAAGTTAGTAGTTGGGCAAATGATATCCTTACTAAATATCGGGTTCCCGACTTGTTAATAAATAATGCATCAATTGTGAATCAAAATGCACCAATTTGGAAAGTTACCGCTGGGGAATTTGAAAATGTAATGAATGTAAACGTGAATGGTGTAGTAAATGTAATAAGAGCATTTGTCCCAGCAATGGTAGATAGAAAAGAAGGAATTATTATTAATATGAGTTCTAGTTGGGGAAGAGAAGGTGAGGCAGATCTTGCACCATACTGTGCCTCGAAGTTTGCAATTGAAGGTATCACGAAATCTATGGCACTGGAATTGCCTGATGGCGTGGCTGTAGTTGCTTTAGATCCTGGCGGTGGTATTAGCACTCCAATGCTGTATTCATGTGCACCAAAGTATGTTAATGAATCACCCACACCTGAAATGTGGTCACATAATGCGATTCGATATATATTGAATATAACAATAGATAAAAATGGTGATTCATTGACATGCCCAGCATGTGTTTAAAAATAAGTATCTATTACTCAATGTAATTTCAGTGATATACGTTTTGGCTAAAAAAGTACCTTTAAGGTACTTTTTGTATTAGTAACACATTATAGAATGCACAAAATTACATATGGAAAATAAAATATTTGATTAAGAGTGACTTTTGGTTATTTCGAAAGCACGAGAAAATATCAAAATAGGTGATGAAAATGAATCCAAGCAGTTTAAAAGTGACAGGAGCATGGTATCAAGTAGGAGGAAATCTTACAGCTGCTATTGGAACGACAAGAGGATTTATTGGGGAAGAGAAAATTGAATCGGACCTTGTTATTATAGGAAGCTCATTACAAGCCTTCGGGTATATTTTACAAATTATAGCGAGTAATTATACCGAAGATGAAGAAGTAGAAAATCGAAATATATGTTTGCAGAATGAAAGTGAAACACTGGATAAAATGGGAATTGAGTTATTGGCATTAGGGAATATATCAAATGTAATAGGAACATATTTTAATAAAAATGAACAATTAACAGAGAATGATTATCTTATCATTGTCGGGAACAGTTTACAATCGATTGGTGCTTTTTTAGGAGTAGAAGCAGCTTTGATTGAGATGAAAGTAATACAGCGAATCATTGTACTAGGCAATTCTATGCAAAGCTTAGGGGCCGGACTACAAGCGTATCAAGGCATAATTAATTTATCGAAGGATGAAGTAGAAAACGAAGATCGTATTCTTGATAAGAAGGATGAGAGGATAATAGCACTGATTGGTATTTGGATACAGGCAATAGGAACGGTAATTTCTGCGATTGGATTAACTGCAGTAGAGAAAGAGAAAAGTTTTGAAAATAATAAGGATTTTAAAATGCTCATTGAAAGAGCGGATGTAAAATGTAATTAAATAGGTAGGAAGAGTTTGGTCTAGTAGGTTTTTTTTGCATATGGATAGAATATATATTATAGAAGAAATGTTATAATTGCTTAATTGAAATTTGTGTAACTTCAAAATCAAAGAGTGTGCTTGCATATGAAAAGAATTGTTATAAAAAATCCAAAATAAGGAGTTTTCAAGAGATGATGTACTTATTGGCAATTCTACTTCCACCTGTAGCTGTATTATTTTGCGGAAAGCCATTTCAAGCAATAATTAATTTCATATTAACTTTAATATTTTGGGTTCCAGGCGTCATACACGCGATTTTAGTCGTACATGATAAAAAGGCGGATCGGCGAGTGAGAAAACAAATTCAAGCATATGATGAAATTAATAAGAGGAATAGAAGATAATTCGTCTGTGAAAATAGTATAAAAAGAAAGGGGGATTAACCTCCTTTCTTTTTATTTGGTGCTTAAGTTTAAATTTTAGTGTAGCGGAAAGAATTTTTAATGTAAGTTTTATGGTAATAACTTTTAGATTGTGCATTTAATAAGCCATTGTAAATGCTTTCAGGTACATTAAAGAAATCATACATGCCATTTTTTAATTGGATTCGTAAAATCATAGAAAAGGGATTATAACCAACAGCAATCAAATTTTTTGATATAACAGGAGATAATTTCATAAGCATACAACTCCTTAATTTTATTTGTAAATTACTTTAGAAATGAGGATTAGGTTCTTGAAATATGAATATGTAAAGCAGCAGTAATACGGATAGCCAATATATTAAATCTTTGTTATACCTATTTATAAAGAAGTTCACACGAAGTTCATATCGATATGCTATTTTTATCTCACCTTTGATGAAATTAATAAGAAAATATTGACCATTTGAAAAAAAGGTATATTATTTATACGAGGTATTAAAATTTTATCTCTTCCATTTTATGCGTAATGAGGCAGCTTTATTTGAAGGAATAGAGGTAAAAAAATAATTTGTTTAAAAGTATCTAAAATTTATAATCTGTGAATTAGGAAAATATTGAATGCTTCCGATGAACACACTTTCTAAATGTAAAGATATTTGGGAAGGTGGCCTCAATATTTTTAGTAAATCAACGGGAGAATTGAAAGGCAGGAGAAAGTAACATGTCAGAAAATTATCGTTCTCGAGAGGAGCGACGACAAGTTAAAAAGAAAAATCAGCCAGCTTCTAAAAAACAAAAACCAAAGGGTAAAACATCATTTTTCCGTAAGTTTTTAATTAGTTGTTTATTACTTGGTATTGTAGGTTTAGTGGCGGGGGTTGCTACCTTTTTTGTAATGATAAAGGATGCACCTAAACTTGAAAAAGCAAAACTTGTTAATCCGTTATCCTCAAAAATTTATGATAAAGATGGAAATTTGATATATGAATACGGAAAAGAAAAGCGAACCAACGTTACGTATGATCAAATTCCTAAATTAGTAGAAAATGCTTTTTTAGCTGCGGAAGATGCACGTTTTTATGAGCATAGTGGTGTGGATTTCAAAGGTACTGCTCGTGCAGTTTTAGTTAGTTTAAAAGGAGATTACGGTTCGCAAGGCGGAAGTACAATAACGCAGCAAGTTATTAAAAACTACTTCTTATCAATGGATAAAACACCAAAGCGTAAGGCGCAAGAAGTGTATTTAGCTTATAAGCTAGAACAACAGTATTCAAAACATGAAATATTAGAGATGTACTTAAACAAAATTAATTTAGGAAACCGCTCATATGGAATCGCAACAGCAGCACAAAACTACTATAATAAAGAATTAAAAGACTTAACATTACCAGAAGTTGCGATGCTTGCAGGTTTACCGAAAGCACCAAATAATTACGACCCATCGAAACCACAAAATATTCAAAAGGCAACAGAAAGAAGAAATGTTGTACTAAAGTTAATGAATCGACATGGTTATATTACAAAAGCAGAAATGGAAGAAGCGTCGAAAGTACCAGTGGACAAAGGTGTTCAAAAGGCAGCTGAATTACAAGCGATGCCACATCCTGCATTTATGGATGCAGTTGTGAAAGAAGTTGAAAAAGAATTACCTGATGCTAATATTGGTTCTGACGGTTTAGAAATTTATACAACATTAGACAAAAAGGCACAAACATTGGCTGATAATATTTTAAATACAAATATTATTGATTATCCAAATGAGAAATTCCAAGGTGCTTTCACATTTATGGATACGAAAACAGGTGAAGTACGTGCTATAGGTAGTGGGCGTGGTGAAAATAAGGCTGTATTTAAAGGGCATAATATGGCAACTGAATTAGATCGCTCAGCAGGCTCAACAATGAAACCAATCTTTGATTATGCTCCTGCAATTGAATATTTAAAATGGGCTACTTATCATCAAGTCGATGACTCGCCATTTAAGTATACTGGTGGTCAAGATGTCAGAAACTCAGATAGAGGGTATTTAGGACAAATTACAATGCGTGAAGCATTAAAATTATCACGTAATGTTCCAGCTATCAAAACTGCAAAAGAAGTAGGAATAAATAAATCAAAAGCTTTCTCTGAAAAGTTAGGTATTACTTTTAATGCACCACCGACAGAATCAACAGCGATTGGTACAAATGAAGTATCGCCAACTGAAATGGCAGGTGCGTATGCTGCATTTGGTAATGACGGTAAATATACGAAGCCGCATTTTGTTAAAAAAGTGGTTTATCCAGATGGTAAATCGAAAAGTTTTGAGCAAAAGTCAAAACGAGTGATGGAAGATTATACAGCTTATATGATTACAGATATGCTTCGTTCCGTCGTAACATCTGGTACTGGTACAGCTGCTAATATAAGTTCTTTAGATGTAGCTGGTAAAACAGGAACAACGAACTATTCTTCGGAAAAAGCAGCGCAATATAAATTACCAGACAGTGCGACTCGTGATAGCTGGTTTGCAGGATATACACCGCAGTATACGATGGCAGTATGGACTGGTTATATGAAAGATAGTAAAGACGATTATATTAGTAGTAAAAATACGAAAATTGCACAGTTGATCTTTAAAGAAATGATGAACGAGATGGCTACTGATAAATCACAATTTAAGATGCCAAGTAGTGTTGTGAAAGAAGGTAATGAATTACGTATAAAAGGTGAGAAACGTGATTCTTCACCAAATACGAGCGTACCGAATACAACTGAACAGCCGAAACAAGATCAGCAGCAAAAAACTGAAGAAGAGAAAAAGCAAGAAGAACAAAAGAAACAGGAAGAATTAAAGAAACAAGAAGAACAAAAGAAACAAGATGACCTTAAGAAGCAACAAGAAGAACAAAAGAAACAAGATGACCTTAAGAAGCAACAAGAACAGAAGAAAGAAAATGAACAAAATAATGGAAATGGTCAAGGAAATACAACGCCTCCAAACAACGGAGGAGGCGGGAACACAACGCCGCCGAACAACGGAGGAGGCGGGAACACAACGCCGCCGAATAACGGAGGGGGCGGGAACACAACGCCGCCGAATAACGGAGGAGGCGGGAACACAACACCGCCGAATAACGGGGGAGGTCAAGGGAATCCAACCCCACCAGTGACAACTCCACCGAATAATGGGGGGAATGCAGGAGAAGTCCCTGCTAATACTGGTCAATAAGAAAAGTTAATAAAAAGCAATTAAAAAAGTCGAATTTCTTACATAAGGAATTCGACTTTTTTATGTTGAAAAGGGATTGGAAGTAAATATAGGAGCTATGCAATGATGCTATTTAAATGTTAAACGTACCATAGAAATTTTGAAAATAAATGGATGGAAAATGATAAAAGACTTGAGTCGGGGGTAATGGAACATAACTGGGGTTATAAAAGGTAGTGCTACTTGGGTGTGTACCGTGATGCCAAAATGAGGGAGTAACTTGACCGGGAACTTGATATTGTTGCCAAGTTGCGGGAAGTTCAATGCCAACATCAGAGCTAGCTGTATGGACGGCGGGCACATGTATTCCGGGAGTTGAAGGAACCACGGCAGTTACTCTTGATAATACCCACATAAAAATAATCACTCCTAAGTTGAGATAATAAATTAGTATATTCTCTTAACACGTATAAAGGTACAAATACATAGGACTTTTGGTTAAAGCATACGTACAAAGTCGTACGACCAATCAATGCTGAGAGTGGACTATTTAATATGAAAAGATACGTCTTTTTGCTGAGGGAAAAGAGACAGAGAAAATGTACAATGGGAGTGTTAATCGTAAATTTCATGTGTTTATGGAGGTGTTTTTATGGAACGATTATGGACGACGTCATTTATTCAAATGTCTTTCGCGATGTTATTTTTATTTACAGGGTTTTATTTACTTGTTCCAACGCTTCCTCTATTCATTAAAGAGATTGGTGGAAATGAATCACAAGTTGGATTGATGATGGGAATGTTTACAATAGCTGCTGTTGTAATACGACCGATTATTGGAGGTATGTTAGATCAATATGGTAGAAGGTCTTTTATTATTTTCGGACTCATCCTTTTTGGGCTAACGATGTATTCCTATAATTTAGCATCGACTATAGTCCTTTTAGCAGTTTTACGCGTTATTCACGGAGTGACATGGGCCGTTTCTACAACAGCTGTTGGAACTGCGATAACTGATATTATTCCAGATTCACGCCGTGGAGAAGGTATGGGCTGGTACGGGATGGCTATGACAATTGCAATGGCAATCGGACCGATGATTGGATTATGGGTAGTACAATATTATTCATTTCATGGTCTATTCCTTTTAGCAACTCTTTTATCTTTCATGGCAGTTATATTATCGTTAATAACGAAAATGCCATTCAAGCCACAAAAGGAAAAAGGGAAAATTCAACTATTTGAAAAATCCGTTTTATCAATTACGGTTGTTGTTTTCTTTTTATCATTTGCATATGGTGGCATTACAACGTTTTTACCGTTATTCGCTTCTTCAATTAATGTGAATCCTGGGACGTTCTTTCTTGTATATGCAATTGCATTAACAATTGTAAGACCGATTTCAGGTAAATTATTAGATAAATATGGAGAAGTATTCATCATACTTCCAGCACTATGTATTACTATTTTAGCTATAGTTGTATTAACGATGGCAAATGGTTTGACGGGCATCATTATTGCAGCGACATTATACGGTGTGGGATTTGGCTCAGCACAGCCAGCTTTACAAGCGGCGATGCTTACAATTGTTGATCCTAGTAAAAGAGGAGTTGCTAACGCTTCGTTTTTTACAGCTTTTGATTTAGGTATCGGATTAGGTGCAATTTTACTTGGATTTGTGTCACAAATGTTTGGCTATCGTATTTTATTTACAGCAAGCTCTGTTTCAGCTGTAATAGCTTTACTTGTTTTTGGTATGTTTGTAAGACAAAAGTTAAGTGAAAAAGAATTAAGCCGAGAGGGATAAAATTGAATATTATCGTTGAAAACGAAGCTGTAAAATGGTTTAAAGAAGAATTACGAATCAATCGCAATGAATGTATTCGATTTGTCATAAGATATGGTGGAAACAGTTCAATTCAGCCCGGATATTCTTTAGGGATTGTTTCTGAGAAACCAGATGGGGAAATAGTGTCAGTGAAGAAAGATGGTATTCTATTTTTGTAGATTTTGATGATCTTTGGTACTTTCAAAACTATGATTTAGTTGTAAGTTATCATAAAGAAACAGAAGAAATTTAATTTAATTATGTAAAATAATAACTTTATTAAAAATGAATAAGTTTTATATAAGAATTATATTTAGAGGATAGTGAAATAAATATCATATAGAAACGAGCTGTACATGTGTGCAGCTCGTTTTTTCTATTTTGTAATAAAATTCGGAAAAAAGATATGTTTGATGGGATTATATGAATTATCTTTATATTTTGTTTTAAAAAGAAGTGTAAAGAAGTCTGTCCTTTCTTTGAAAAATATGAAAATTATTTTCAAAAAATTGTATTGTTACATCAATAAAAGTATAGGAAACTTATCATTATAAAATAAATTGAAATCTTCTAAAAACTCTGATACATTGAAATAGAAATGTAGTTCTAAAGCATTGTAAAGGCTTACAGTTATGTGCACGAAGATCTATTAGGATTGGAGGAAATAATAATGAAAGCTGAAGAAAAATTTTCCCCGGGATTAGATGGTGTAGTAGCAGCGGAGACGAAAATCTCGTTTCTTGACACAGTAAAAGGTGAAATTGTAATTCAAGGGTATGATTTAATCGAACTCTCAAAAACAAAAGAGTATTTAGACATTGTGCACCTTTTATTAGAAGAACATCTACCGAATGAGGATGAAAAAGAAACACTTGAAAAGAAATTAAAAGAAGAATATGCAGTGCCAGAAGGGGTATTCAACGTTCTAAAGGCGTTGCCTAAAGAAACGCATCCTATGGATGGCTTGCGTACAGGTGTGTCTGCATTAGCTGGTTATGATAATGATATTGAAAATCGCTCGTTAGAAGTAAACAAAGATCGAGGTTATAAGCTTTTAAGTAAAGTACCAAATATTGTAGCAAATAGCTATCATATTTTAAATAATGAGGAGCCAATTGAGCCTCTTCAGGAATTGTCATATAGTGCGAATTTCTTCTATATGTTAACTGGTAAGAAACCGACTGAACTTGAGGAGAAGATCTTTGATCGTTCCCTTGTTTTATATAGTGAACATGAAATGCCAAACTCTACATTTACAGCGCGTGTAATTGCGTCAACACAATCAGATTTATACGGTGCTCTAACAGGTGCGGTTGCATCTTTAAAAGGTAGCTTACACGGCGGTGCGAATGAAGCTGTTATGTACATGCTTTTAGAGGCTGGCAATGTTGAGAAGTTTGAAGAGTTATTACAGAAAAAACTATATAACAAAGAAAAAATTATGGGCTTTGGACACCGTGTTTATATGAAGAAAATGGATCCAAGAGCACTTATGATGAAGGAAGCTTTAAAACAGCTATGTGATGTAAAAGGTGATTATACACTATATGAAATGTGTGAAGCTGGAGAGAAAATCATGGAGAAGGAAAAAGGCATTTATCCGAATCTTGATTATTATGCAGCACCTGTATATTGGATGCTTGGTATCCCAATTCAACTGTACACACCAATCTTCTTTAGCTCTAGAACAGTAGGACTATGTGCGCACGTTATTGAGCAACATGCAAATAATCGCTTGTTCCGTCCACGTGTAAATTATGTTGGCGAGCGACATGTACTTAGTAAATAAGAACAACTGGGGAGTTGTTAGCGCCGCCCGCCAGATGGGTGTTTGACAGACACCCATCATTAATAATAACGAATTTTCGACAGAAAGGGAAGAATAGCATGATTAAAACAAATGAAATTAAACAAAAAGATGCATTATTAGAAGAAATTACGGATTATGTATTAAATAAAGAGGTTACTAGTGCAGAAGCATTTAGTACTGCTCGCTACGTATTATTAGATACACTTGGATGCGGAATTTTAGCACTGCAATATCCAGAGTGTACGAAATTATTAGGTCCAGTTGTACCAGGAACGGTTGTGCCAAACGGTACACGTGTACCAGGAACGTCTTATGTACTAGATCCAGTAAAAGGTGCATTCAATATTGGATGTATGATCCGTTGGTTAGACTATAACGATACTTGGCTTGCAGCAGAATGGGGACATCCATCTGATAACTTAGGCGGAATTTTAGCAGTTGCAGATTATATTAGCCGTGTTCGTATTTCAGAAGGAAAAGAACCATTAAAAGTACGTGAAGTACTAGAAATGATGATTAAAGCACATGAAATTCAAGGTGTACTTGCTTTAGAAAACAGCTTAAACCGCGTTGGTCTTGACCACGTATTATATGTAAAAGTAGCAACAACTGCAGTAGTTGCGAAAATGCTTGGTGGAACACGTGAAGAAATCTTTAATGCATTATCACATGCGTGGATTGATAACTCTAGTCTTCGTACATATCGACATGCTCCAAATACTGGATCACGTAAATCATGGGCAGCAGGTGATGCGACGAGTCGCGGTGTTCATCTTGCAATGACTGCTCTAAAAGGCGAAATGGGTTATCCAACAGCATTATCTGCGCCAGGATGGGGATTCCAAGATGTATTATTTAACAAACAAGAATTAAAATTAGCTAGACCACTAGAGTCTTATGTAATGGAAAATGTATTATTTAAAGTATCATATCCAGCAGAATTCCATGCACAAACAGCTGCAGAATGTGCAGTGAAATTACATCCGGAAATTAAAGAAAGATTAGATGAAATTGATCGTATTACAATTACAACTCATGAATCAGCAATTCGTATTATCGATAAAGAAGGTCCATTAAATAACCCAGCTGATCGTGATCATTGTTTACAATACATTACGGCAATTGGTTTATTAAAAGGAGATATCGTAGCGGACGATTATGAGGATGTAGTAGCAAATGATCCACGTGTAGATGAATTACGTAATAAGATGGTTGTTGTTGAAAACAAACAGTACAGTTTAGATTATCTTGACCCGAACAAGCGCTCAATCGCCAACGCTGTTCAAGTTCATTTTAAAGATGGTACTGTAACAGAAAACGTGGAATGTGAATACCCACTTGGTCACCGTTTCCGTAGAGACGAAGCGATTCCAAAAGTTGTTCAAAAATTCACTGCAAATATGGCAGGTCATTATTCTAGTAAGCAACAAGAACAAATTCATGAAGTTTGTTTAAATGAAGAAAAACTAGAAAATATGAATGTAAACGAATTTGTAGATCTATTCTTAATTTAATAATAGGGGGAATTTAGAATGGCTTGGGTTGTGAATAAACAGTCAACACAAGAGGAGCTTGCGAATGGCTTCCGAGCTTTAGTAGAAGCAAATGAAATTTTGCAAATTCCAGGTGCTCATGATGCAATGGCCGCTCTTGTTGCAAAAAATACAGGTTTTTCAGCTCTTTATTTATCGGGAGCTGCTTACACTGCAAGTAAAGGTCTGCCAGATTTAGGTATCGTGACATCTACTGAAGTAGCTGAAAGAGCAAGAAATCTAGTTAGAGCTACAGATTTACCAGTTCTTGTTGATATTGATACAGGATTTGGTGGAGTACTAAACGTAGCGAGAACAGCTGTAGAAATGGTAGAGGCAAAAGTAGCGGCTGTTCAAATTGAAGATCAACAATTACCGAAGAAATGTGGACATTTAAATGGTAAGAAACTTGTTACGACAGAAGAATTAGTTCAAAAAATTAAAGCGATTAAAGAAGTTGCGCCAAGCTTATATATTGTTGCACGCACAGATGCTCGCGGTGTAGAAGGACTAGATGCTGCGATTGAAAGAGCGAATGCATATGTTAAAGCAGGTGCAGACGCAATTTTCCCAGAAGCGCTTCAATCGGAAGAAGAATTCCGTTTATTTACTAGCAAAGTGAATGCACCTTTACTAGCAAATATGACTGAGTTTGGGAAAACACCATATTATAGTGCTGAGGAATTTGCGAATATGGGCTTCCAAATGGTGATTTATCCAGTAACGTCGCTTCGAGTTGCTGCAAAAGCATATGAGAATGTATTCACGCTAATTAAAGAGACTGGTTCTCAAAAAGATGCACTTTCAAATATGCAAACGAGAAGCGAGCTATATGAGACAATTTCATATCATGACTTTGAAGAATTAGATACTGGAATTGCAAAAACAGTATTATCAGAAGATCAATAGATAAAACAACTAGGGCGATGAGAATACATCTTTGGCAAAATGAACTGCTTGATGTGAAAATTCATCGCCTTCTGTTTTCAATAATAAGATATTCCACTCATCGTAGACGAGCATACGCAAAAAGCAATGAAGGTCGAAATGATAGGGGGATTCAGATGGAGAAAACGAAGTTACCTTGGGATGAATTTTTTTCAATCAATAAAGATGTGAACAATACTTTCTTTACACCAGAAGATTTTTCAGGGGATGAAGACTTAATCGCAAAAACGACAGAACAATTCGTTAAACAGGAAATTGTCCCACAAATTGAAAACATTGAAAAACATAACTATAAAGTTTCTCGTCAATTATTTGAGAAAGCTGGGGAACTTGGATTATTAGGCATTGAGGTACCAGAAGATTATGGCGGGTTCGAGTTAGGAAAGGCTGTCTCAGGTCTTGTAGCAGAGAAGATGGGTTACGCTGGTGCATTTAGCGTTTCTTTTAATATACACGCTGGTGTCGGTACATTGCCTTACATATATTACGGAACGAAAGAACAGAAAGAAAAATATTTACCAAAAATCGCATCGGGAGAATGGATTGGGGCTTATGCTCTAACTGAGCCAAATGCTGGTTCTGATGCATTAAGTGCAAAAACAAGCGCAGTTTTGAATGAAGAGGGTACAGCTTGGAAGTTGAATGGTGAGAAGCAGTGGATTACAAATGCTCATATGGCAGATGTATACGTTGTTTTTGCGAAGACAAATAAAGGAATGACAGCGTTTATTGTCGAAAGAACATATGAAGGTGTATCTATTGGATTAGAAGAAAAGAAAATGGGGATTAAAGGTTCTTCAACAGCGACGCTTATTTTAGAAGATGTAGTTATCCCTGCTGAAAATGTGTTAGGGGAAGTTGGGAAAGGGCATCACGTAGCCCTTAATATTCTTAACTTCGCTAGACTAAAACTTGCTTTTGGAAATATTGGAACAGCAAAACAAGCAATTGGTTTGTCAGTTCAATATGGAAAAGAGCGAAAACAGTTCCAAACGGAATTAGTAGACTTTACGATGATACAAGAGAAAATTGCAAATATGATCATTACAACATATGGAGCAGAAAGTGCAGCTTATCGTACAGCAGGTGTAATTGATGACGCAATTCATGAGAGTGATGAGGACCTTATGAAAAAAATGTCCCAATTTGCAATTGAATGTGCACTGAATAAAGTGAACGCTTCTGAAACACTTGCTTATATCGTAGATGAAGCTGTACAAATTCATGGCGGTTACGGTTATATGCAAGAATACGAAGTAGAACGATTATATCGTGATGCTAGAATTAGTCGTATTTTTGAAGGAACAAATGAAATTAATAGATTAACAGTTGCCAAAATGTTAATGAAGCAAATCGAACAAATAGAAGATACTGAAGTAGAAATTGATATAGCAACTGTAGAAAGAAACCATCGTTACATTTTATTAGCGAAAAAATTGTTGAAACAATCTTTGAAAACGCTCTCTAAAACTCCAGGATTAAAAATTGATCAAGAGCAAGAATATTCACGTGTAGTATCAAATATGTTGACGGACGTGTACGTCATGGAATCAGCATTTTTACGTACGAGTAAAGCAATTAATAAAAATGGTGAAGAAAAAGAGCGTACAAAACAAATGATAACGGATGTTATTTGTGAGGAAGGCTATCGTAAAGTAGAAGAAGCGGCGATTTCTATACTTTCAGCGGCTGTCACAGAAGAACAAGATAGACACGTAATGTTAGCTGAAATCCGTCAATTATTAGTGCCTTTATACACGAACGTATTTACGAAAAAGAGAGAAATTGCGAAAGCTATTATAAATCGTGGGAAATATATTGTGTAAATAGGAGGAAAGCAATATGAAAAAGATTGGTTTTATCGGTTTAGGTAACATGGGCCTTCCAATGTCTAAAAATTTAGTTAAATCAAGTTACACAGTATATGGTGTGGACTTAAATAAAGAGGCTGAAGCTTCCTTTGAAAAAGAAGGAGGAATTATCGGCTTATCAATCTCAAAATTAGCAGAGACATGCGATGTGATTTTTACAAGTTTACCTTCACCTCGTGCTGTTGAAGCAGTATATTTTGGGGAAGAAGGATTATTTGAAAATAGCCACTCGAATGTCGTATTTATTGATACAAGTACTGTATCTCCACAATTAAACAAACAGTTAGAGGAGTCGGCGAAAGAAAAGAAAGTAGACTTTTTAGCCGCACCAGTTAGCGGTGGGGTAATTGGTGCAGAAAATCGTACATTAACGTTTATGGTAGGTGGATCAAAAGACGTATATGATAAAACTGAATCTATCATGGAAGTGTTAGGAGCAAATATTTTCCACGTAAGCGAGCAAATTGATAGTGGTACGACTGTTAAATTAATTAACAATCTATTAATTGGTTTCTATACAGCTGGTGTGAGTGAAGCTTTAACATTAGCGAAAAAGAGTAATATGGATTTAGATAAAATGTTTAATATTTTAAATGTAAGTTACGGTCAAAGTAGAATTTATGAGCGCAATTATAAAAGTTTCATTGCAGCAGAAAACTATGAGCCAGGATTTACTGTAAATCTATTAAAAAAAGATTTAGGCTTTGCAGTTGATTTAGCTAAGGAAAGTGAACTTCACTTACCTGTAAGTGAAATGTTATTAAATGTATATGAAGAAGCGAGTGAGGCAGGATATGGTGAAAACGATATGGCTGCTTTATATAAGAAAGTTAGCGAACAATTAATTTCTAATCAAAAATAAATCATAAAAAGGAGAGAATACAATGATTACAACTGAAATTAAACGAGTAAAAAATCATATTAATGGCGAGTGGGTAGAATCTACTGGTACAGAAGTAGAAGCGGTTCCGAATCCAGCGACTGGAAAAATCATTGCTTACGTTCCACTTTCTCCAAAAGAAGACGTTGAAAAGGCTGTTGAAGCGGCAAAAGCGGCATTTGAAACATGGTCTAAAGTACCAGTTCCGAATCGTTCAAGAAATCTATATAAATATTTACAGCTATTACAAGAAAATAAAGATGAGCTTGCAAAAATCATTACGCTAGAAAATGGTAAAACGCTAACAGATGCAACAGGTGAAGTACAACGTGGTATTGAAGCGGTAGAACTTGCAACATCAGCTCCAAATTTAATGATGGGACAAGCTCTTCCTAATATCGCAAGCGGAATTGATGGATCGATCTGGCGCTATCCAATTGGAGTTGTTGCGGGTATTACACCGTTTAACTTCCCAATGATGATTCCATTATGGATGTTCCCACTTGCAATTGCTTGCGGTAATACGTTCGTATTAAAAACATCTGAGAGAACGCCACTTTTAGCAGAGCGACTTGTAGAGTTATTCTATGAAGCTGGTTTTCCAAAAGGGGTATTAAATTTAGTACAAGGCGGAAAAGATGTTGTAAATAGCATTTTAGAAAATAAAGATATTCAAGCTGTTTCGTTCGTTGGTTCTGAGCCGGTAGCTCGTTACGTATATGAAACAGGTACGAAACATGGAAAACGTGTACAAGCGTTAGCAGGTGCGAAAAATCATGCGATTGTAATGCCAGATTGCAATCTTGAAAAAACGGTACAAGGTGTAATTGGATCTGCGTTTGCAAGTAGTGGAGAGCGCTGCATGGCATGTTCAGTAGTAGCAGTAGTAGATGAAATTGCTGATGAATTTATCGACGTACTAGTAGCAGAGACGAAAAAACTAAAAGTAGGTGACGGTTTCAACGAAGATAATTACGTTGGACCATTAATCCGTGAATCGCATAAAGAGCGTGTTTTAGGCTATATTAATAGCGGTGTAGCAGATGGAGCAACTTTATTAGTAGATGGTCGTAAAATTAATGAAGAAGTTGGAGAAGGTTACTTCGTTGGAGCAACAATCTTTGATGGCGTAAACCAAGAAATGAAAATTTGGCAAGATGAAATTTTCGCTCCAGTATTAAGTATTGTGAGAGTGAAAGATTTAGAAGAAGGTATTAAATTAACAAATCAATCTAAATTTGCGAATGGTGCTGTTATTTACACTTCAAATGGGAAGCATGCACAAACATTCCGTGATAACATCGATGCTGGTATGATCGGTGTAAACGTAAATGTTCCTGCACCAATGGCATTCTTCGCATTTGCAGGAAATAAAGCTTCCTTCTTTGGTGATTTAGGTACAAATGGTACAGATGGCGTTCAATTCTATACACGTAAAAAGGTTGTAACGGAGCGCTGGTTTTAATAAAGAGTAGACTGCTAGATTAGTTGTTAAATGCGAAAAACACCACTATTAATAGTGGTGTTTTTCGCATTTATCCCGCTATTAGCGAGCAGTAAAACTCCCATCTCCAAATTCGGCTAGAGCAAAAAAGTTAAGTGGAAGCCCTGTGCAGTCCGTAAACGCCCGATTGGTGAAGGCTAATAATTAGCGGGGGATGAACAAAACCCCATTGATTAAAGTTTCACTTTATTAATTATTTTTTTCTAATGCTAGTTTAATACCAAATCCAATTAAAACGATTCCTGTTAGCCCTTGAATATAACGTTGCGTCTTCGGTTTCTTCATAAAAGCACTAATTTTATCAATTAAAAATATATAAAAGGCAAACCAAATGATTGTTAAAACGAGATAAGTAAGACCCATTACGAGAAGCTGAATAAATGTATTATGACTTGGATTTAAAAATTGTGGTAAAAAAGTTAAAAAGAAGACTGCAATTTTAGGGTTTAATAAATTCGTAAGAAACCCTTGGCGAAAACAAGAAGTATGTTCTTTATCATTATTTATAGATACATCATTTGTATTTACACCTTCTTTGTTTTTCACTGCTAATAGGGCTTTAATACCAATATAGATTAAATAAAGGGCCCCAACATATTTGAAAATAGAAAATAAAAGAGCTGACTTTACAATAAGTGCGGAAAGACCAATTACAGCAGCTAAAGTATGAATCAAAAGTGCAACACATGTACCGAATACTGTTTTAACACCGCCCATTTTACCAGCAACTAATGTGTTCTTCGTAGCCATCGCTGTATCAGGTCCAGGTAAAATGATTAGACAAATAGACATAATGATGAAAAGAAGATAATTTTCTATCATATTCGTCCTCCTTCTTTATTTTTAGAATATTTGATTAAAATTAGTGTAGCACAAAATTTAATTTAATAAAATTAAATTTTGTTAAAAAATATTAAATAAGAAGAGGCTATATTCGTAGTGGTGAATACACTACGAATATAGCCTCACTGTTAGGCATTAAGTAAGTTAAAGAAACGATTTACGTCGTCTTCTGAAACATCGCTTACCTGTTTATATTTATATTTCGGATTTTGGTCTTTATCAACGACAACGGAGCGTACGCCCTCGAAGAAATCTTCATGTCTCATGAAATTTTTAGCAAGTATAAGATCTGTAGCGAAACATTCTTCAACAGATTTTCCTTTGCCATCTAATAGTTGTTTTAAAGTTACTTTTAATGAAATTGGAGATTTTGATAATAATATTTGTTTCGTTTGTAAAGCGAATTCGCTATCTCCTTTTTCTAATGAGTCGATAATTTCTTCAATCGTTTCTAAGGCAAAGTGTGTATTAATTTCCTCTAATGAAGCAGCAAGTTTGCTTTCTAAGTCAGGAGTAGATGTAAAGGTTTGAAGAACTGCTTTTAAATGAGTATGTACATCTTCAGTATGCCAATTTACGTTGTCAAGTTCGGCTAGAAAAGCTGGTAATGAATCAGACGTCATAAAGTAATCAGCAGCATGAATAAATAATACGTCAGAAGCTTTTAAAATAGATGCTGTTAAAGCAACGTAATATCCTGTATATCCAGGTGCTTTATTTAAGAAATATGCGGCGCCGACGTCTGGAAAGAAGCCGATGTTCATCTCAGGCATCGCCCATTTTGTGCGCTCCGTCACAATACGATACTTCGCACCATTTGTAAGTCCGACACCACCACCCATTACAATTCCATCTAAACAAGCGATAATCGGTTTTTTATATTGATAAATATATGTATCAATTTCATACTCTTCTTCAAAAAAACGTTCTGCATGCTGTAAAGCAACTTCGTTTGAACGTGCTTCGTAAAGAGTTTTAATGTCACCGCCTGCGCAAAAACCTTTCGTTCCGGCTCCCTTTAATACGATAATTGCAATGCGCTCATCGTTCTCCCATTCTTTAAGTTTTTGCCCAATTGGTTGTAACATATCATAAGATAAAGAGTTAAGTGCTTTTGGGCGGTTTAAAGTAATTGATGCAACGCCGTTTTCACTAACAGAAAATAAAACGTTTTCAGTCATGATTCATCCTCCCTTATATATCTTCTTATTCTTAATTCTTGATACGTATTGAAATGTCCTGTATAAATTTTGTCTAAAGTTGACGGTAAGTGTTATTTTATTCCGCTATTTGTGGATAAGAAGGCCCACACCTTGAAATTCGACGCATACGAGAAAGTTAGGTAGAAGAGAATGGCTGTTAAAAGTTTGATAGGTACGAGCGATAGGCAGTGGAAGTTTTGTTCATACCTATTAATTCATGCTTCACTTTATTCAACGCATATTTTGCCGAGTTATCTTTGCAGGATTTTGAATATTGAAGATGAATAATACATTATTAGTGTAAGTGATATTATTTGAAATTATTATGGCAAAAGCGCTATTATAAATGTGTAAAATGTAAAAAATTTCTTGAAAACAGATGGTTTAAATGATAGTGAATGTTTACATGGAATTAGAAATAGAGAAAGGAGAAATCGGAATGCCAGGACCTTTATTATTGTCGGTTATTATCTTGTCATCATTAATGATAGGGATTACTCAGTTTTTTCATCATACAGATACGACAGAAGAAGTAAAGGATAAAGTTCGTCTCGTATTTCCGATTTTTATCGTATCTATTTCCTTATGTTTTCTATTAAATAAAGATGGGTATATTGTGGTGGTTTTTTCATTTTTCGTAGCGAGCGTTTTAATAACGATTTTATATTATGTAATGAAAGATTATATGCAAAAATAAAAATGTCTAAATAGACATTTTTATTTTTGTATAGCATTAAATTTCACATACCGTAATTTTAATAAAAACATAAAACATATAGCAACAGAAAAGTGTGTACTTTGCCGTGTATGTACTTGTCAATCTTGCATAGCCACTATACTATTAAAATGTAGAGATTATAAGAAGGGGTTGTATCTATTATGAAATTTGAGATGCACACAAAAATAGTTTCAAATGAAAAAGAAGTAAGATTACATATGGAAGAAAACATATTTCAATTAAACTTGAATGGTTATCATTTATTTGCAGTTCAAGAAATATTACCTTTATATAAATCAAATGAAGAAAGAATTGGTAGTGCGATTATACAAAAGTTAGAGTGGGAGAACGGAAAAACTACAGTAAACTATCAACTCGTATCACTAAACTCAGTAAATTAAAAGGAGAAGGAAATTATGAAGTTATTTCATACAGCGGATTGGCATTTAGGCAAGCTTGTTCATGGCGTGTATATGACTGAAGATCAAAAGATTGTATTAGATCAGTTTGTACAAGCTATTGAAGAAGAAAAACCAGATGCCGTAATTATTGCAGGGGACTTATATGACCGAGCAATTCCACCTACGGAAGCAGTAGACTTATTAAATGATGTATTACAAAAAATAGTGATTGATTTACAAACACCAGTTATCTCAGTTGCAGGAAACCATGATAGTCCAGATCGTATACATTTCGGTAGTAGTTTAATGAAGAAACAAGGATTATTTATTGTGGGGCAATTTCAATTTCCATATGAACCCATTGTATTAAATGATGAATATGGCGAGGTTCACTTCCATCTAGTTCCCTATGCGGATCCAAGCATAGTTAGACATGTATTGAAAAACGAAGACGTCCGATCTCATGATGATGCGATGCGTATTTTTATGAATGAACTTTCTGAAACGATGGATAAAGAAGCAAGACATGTATTTGTAGGTCATGCATTTGTAACTTCTGCGGGAGAAGCGGAGGAGAATACAAGTGATGCAGAACGTCCGCTTTCAATTGGTGGTGCTGAATACGTAAATAGTCATTATTTTGATAAATTTCATTACACAGCGCTTGGACATTTACATCAAGCGCATTTCGTACGTAATGAGACAATTCGATATTCAGGTTCGCCACTTGCATATTCTATTTCTGAAGAAAAACATAAAAAAGGATATTATATCGTGGAACTGGACGAAAAGGGTGAAACAACAATTGAAAAAAGATTACTTACACCACGTCGTAAAATGCGAACAGTAGAAGCGAAAATAGATGAATTATTACAACATCCGGTAAGTGAAGATTACGTGTTTGTAAAACTATTAGATGAAAATCCTGTTTTGCAGCCAATGGAAAAAATACGCTCTGTATATCCAAATGCAATGCATGTTGAAAGGTCTATTCAAAGGCGAGAGTTCACAGAGTCAAATGAAGTAACTGTTTCAAGACATAAAACGGATGATGTATCTCTTTTAAAAGCTTTTTATAAAGAAATGAAAGGCTTAGATTTATCAGAAGAGAAAGAACGTCTATTTGTAGAAGTATTACAAACAGTGCAAGAACGGGAAGGTGAACGAGGATGAGACCGATTCAGCTAATTATGACAGCATTTGGGCCATATAAACAGACAGAAGTAATCAATTTTGATGATCTTGGAGAGCATCGTATCTTCGCCATTTCTGGAAATACGGGAGCTGGAAAAACAACGATTTTTGATGCGATTTGTTACGTATTATATGGTGAAGCTAGTGGGGAAGAACGTAGTGATACGAGCATGCTTCGAAGTCAGTTTGCTGATGATAATGTTTATACAAGTGTAGAACTAACTTTTCAGTTAAAAGGGAAGCGCTATGAAATAAAACGGCAACTTGGCCATAAAAAACAAGGGAATAAGACGATTACAGGACATGCAGTAGAATTATATGACGTTATGGATGGAGAAAAAATTCCAGCTGTTGATCGTTTTCATGTAACAGATGTAAACAAAAAAGTGGAAGATTTAATTGGGTTAAGTAAACATCAATTTAGTCAAATTGTTATGTTACCACAAGGAGAATTCCGAAAACTATTAACATCTGAGACAGAAAACAAAGAAGAGATTTTACGTCGTATTTTTAAAACAGATCGTTATAAATTAATGCGTGAATTACTTGATCAAAAACGAAAACAATGGAAAGACGTTCTGCAAGAAAAACAAAAAGAGCGAGAGTTACATTTCCGCAATGTATTTAAACTACCAATTCGAGATGGGGCATTATTAGAGACATTAGTGGAACAAGAACATGTAAATACGCATCAAGTAGTAGAGGCGTTAGAGCAAGAAACAACGGCATATAAGACAGAGGTTGCGCAATTACAACTAGAACAAGATGCTCGAACAAAGCAATTAAAAGAAGCTGAAACACGTTTTCATGCAGCAAAATCTGTAAATGAGAAATTTACAGATTTACAACAAAAGAATGAGAGATACAACACTTTACAAGAAAACCGTGCAGTCATTGAAAGGAAAGAAACATCTTTTAGACGTGCGGAACAAGCAAAGCATTTATTACCATTTGAGCAGTGGCACGAGGAAGTAATGCAAAATGAACAGAAGGCTGAAAGTTTATTAAAGCAGATTATCGTAAAAAAAGAGAATATAATAACCAGTTTTACACTTGCACAGCAGAAATACGAAGTAGAAAAAAATAAAGAACTTGAACGAGAAGATGCTAAAAAACTTGTTCAAAGATTAGAAGAATTACAATCAATTATTGCATCATTAGCTGAAAAAAAGTTGAATTTACAAAACGCTGAAATTCAACTAGGAAGATTAAAAGAAAGTATGCAAAAGCTCGATCAACTACTAGAAGAGCATACAAATCAAAAACAGAGAATGTCTGGTGAATTACAGCAATTGGAACAAGCACTTGAGCAGTATGTAGCGAAAGTAGAAGAACTAACGAACATGCGAGAAGATGCAAAAGTTTTAAAGCAAGCATATGACGTTTGGCAAGAGGAACAAAAATTCGAGCAAGAAAAAGAAGCAGCATATACTAAGATGCAAGAGGCAGTTCGTGCATATGAAAATATGGAACGCCGCTGGCTAAGCGAACAAGCAGGCATATTAGCACTTCATTTACATGATGGTGAATCTTGTCCAGTTTGTGGTAGTACGAATCATCCGAAAAAAGCGACAGAGCAAAGTGATGCGATTGATGAAAAAGAGTTAAATGATTTAAGAGACAAGAAAAATGTCGCTGAAAAATTACATGTTCAAGTAGAGGAGAAATGGAATTTCTATCGACTACAATATGAACAGGTGATCGAAGAAGTCATGAAACGAGGGTATCACTCAGATGAATTAGTTGAAACGTACAGTGCACTCGTTCAAAAAGGAAAACAATTAGCGGCAGAAGTTAATACGTTAAAAGAAAGCGAAGAAACGCGTAAGCAAATTGCTGTGAATATAAAAAGTGTAGAAGAAAAAGTAGATGAACTTCAGAAACAAAAGCGTGAAGCAGAAACATTGCAGCACCGTACAGAAATGGAGTGCATGCAACTTCGTACGTCATATGAACATGATAAGCAAAATATTCCAGATAACTTACAAACAGTACAAGCTTGGAAAGCACAGTTTGACCAAGCAATGCAACAACTTAGGTTAATGGAAGACGAATGGGAGAAAGTGCAAGAAGCATATCAACATTGGCAAAATGAAAATATACGTATTCAAGCAGAACATGAAGGTGCATCTAATCAATTTGAAAGTGCAAAATTGAAGAAAGAAGAGACTCTCTCGCGCTTTATGAAAGAACTAGAGCAGAGGGGATTTATAGATCAGCTAACGTATAAAGAAGCTAAGTTAAATGATGCTGAGATGGAGATGTTACAAAAAGAAATTCAAAGTTACTATTCATCTCTTGAAGTACTTGCAAAACAAATTGAAGAGTTACATGCTGAATTAAAAGATAAAAAGTTTATGGATATTACATCGTTAGGTGAGCATATAAAAGAATTAGAAATCAATCTCGATATAAGTAAAGAAAAACGACAACGTGCGCAAAACGCTGTAACATATATTTCTGATTTACATGAAAATATTAGACGTATTGATGAACAAATTCATGAGGAAGAAAAAGCTTTCCAAGAACTAGTTGATTTATATGAAGTAATGAAAGGCGATAACGAAAGTCGCATATCATTCGAGCGTTACATCTTAATTGAGTATTTAGAACAAATTGTTCAAATTGCAAACGAACGATTACGAAAATTATCAAATGGGCAATTTTATTTAAAAAGAAGTGAGCGAGTTGAAAAAAGAAACCGTCAAAGTGGATTAGGTTTAGACGTGTACGATGCATACACCGGCCAAACACGTGATGTGAAAACATTATCTGGCGGTGAGAAGTTTAACGCATCGCTTTGCTTGGCGCTTGGAATGGCAGACGTCATTCAAGCGTATGAAGGTGGTATTTCCATTGAAACGATGTTTATCGATGAAGGTTTCGGTTCATTAGATGAGGAATCATTAACGAAAGCAGTAGACGCTTTAATTGACTTACAAAAATCAGGCCGATTTATCGGTGTCATTTCACACGTTCAAGAGCTGAAAAACGCAATGCCGGCTGTATTAGAAGTAACGAAGCAGAAGGATGGATGTAGTCAGACTCGGTTTGTGGTGAAGTAAGTTCAATTTTAGTTCATACTAAAAGATTTAATCACGCTTTTCTCGAATTGTTTCATAATTTTATTATGTAAGTAATGGTTTATATTTTAAAATGTTTTATTTACATTTGAATTTAAATAAAAGTATGTAAGCTGGTTCTAATCGTTATTAAATGTAGAACCTATGAAAAATCAAAGGCCGTCTCTTTTTTAGAGGCGGCCTTTGTATGTTTGTTATTCAAAATTTGATAACTCACCTATGAATTATCAGAAGAAGGCGGTGTATTTTCCAAACGATTATAAGCTTTAAAAGCTACGATTGCCGATATAACACCACCTACTAAAAATAGAGTTGATCCACCAACTAAAATGATACGACTGACATATGTCTCACGTGCCTCTTCAATTTCTTCTTGTAACATTGTAGGCATATGAAATCCTCCTTTGCCAAATTGTTTTGTAAATAGTATATACAAACGCCTAAAATGTGTTAAGATTACTGGATAGTTTTATGCGGAAGATACAAAATGCATAAAACTATCCAGCACGTAGTAGGATGCAAGTCATTAAATAAATCTTCATCATAAATTTATGCTAACTTCACATAGAGCACATATTAACATTGTATTATGTATATGTACCAAATAAATAAATGAATAAATAAAAAAAGTGAATAATTGTAAGTTCTATTTTTGAAAATTTGAGATCCTATTATTTCTATATAAAGGTCTTGAGCGGGAGTATTGAATTTTGTAGAAATGGATCTTAATAAAAAGGAATTCATATAAAAGGGGAATGTCTTATGACAACATATACGAGTGAAATGAAAAAAAGTGTAGTTTCAGAAGAGGATGTAGATATTTTAAAAATTATGGCGCATCCAATCCGATTACAAATTGTAAATGAATTAAGTACTAGAAAAACTTGTAATGTAACACAATTAACAGAATTGCTGAATATTCCACAATCGACTGTTTCGCAACATTTATCAAAAATGAAAGGTAAAGTGTTACGAGCTGAGCGAAAGGGTTTAGAAATTTATTATCACATTAATAATTTAAAAGCGAGTAAGATTGTTAATGTTTTAGGATATATAAACTAATGAAGTATTATGATATAAAATAGCCTCTGCTGGTGAGCAGAGGCTATTTTATGTTGTTTTATCCCGCATTAACGGGCAATGAAACTTCCACCTCAAAATTTAGCTTGAGCAAAGAAATTTGGATGGGAGATAAACTGCCCGTAAATGCCCGATTGGTGAGGGTTGATTAAAGTTTTACTTTATGTATTTGCATTTAAAATTTTATAGTTTTTATGATTTACTATCGTTCGATCAAATTCAAAAGTACCACCGCTTACATCTGTAATTTCAACTAAGACCGATTCAGTATATAGTTTTAGTACAGACCCTGTAATCTTTAAATTATTTCGTTGAAAAAGTATAGTATCCCCTACGTTTGCTTTCATAGTACCTCCTTATAAAAGACAGAAATATTTGTTTATTACATATATTAAACCACGGATAGTTATATTAGTGAATATTTAGTTTTGTTTATCAATGAAAAATTTTTTATTTAATAGAAAAGTATAGAGTGCTCCTATGGTAAAAGTTATATTTTGTTTAAGGTTATTATATGCAAAGTAAAATTTTTCAGAATTGGCGAACCAATATTTCTATGTAAATTATGTAGCTAAACAAATTAATCAAAAGAGAGATAATATGTAGCTCTAAACGTAAAGTAGATAAGCAAAGTTTTATAGGGAAGGCAGCATTGTTTTTCGGAGTACAGGAAGTAATTTCTTCAATAAGTATAAATAAGCGTTTCTCAAAAGTAATAGTATTCAGGTGAATATAGTATAAGGAATGAAAAGAAATGGAGTTATGATCTGTATAAATCTGACTAAAAATATAGAAAAACTCAAATATAAAAAGGTATTCAATTAGAAATGGAGAAGTCATATATATGAAAGGAGAGATTCATATGAGTAAAGGGAAAAAGAAAGTTAAGCAAACTAGTTTTCTGGTGAATTTTTTGAACGGCAAGGGGAGTCTCGTGAAATTTTAATAGTATTATAGTTATCCCCTTGTGAAAAAATTGGTTGGGGGAATATATAAATGATAACAGAAATGAATATTAAAGTAGTTTGTGAGGAACAGTTTTCAAATAGAGAAATAAAAATTTTAGAGACGTTTCTTTCAACTCTATCGGGGCATTCTAACGCTTTCGTTACAAAAGAGGGGATGTTTTTAAATCCTTTAAGTAAAGAGAAGAGTGTGGTCTATTATTACAATTTTGTATTTGTAAAATCACTTACAGAAGAAAAGTGTGCAGAATTAAAAGAAGTTTTAACAAGACGTATTAAAAACGCCTTCGTTATGATGGAATTTGTAGAGCCAATAGTTATATTTGAATAAACAATTATAAACGTATAAAGAAAATCAGCCTTATGAATTGACCTAATAAAACCTTCTCTTTACTATTTAGTAAAGAGAAGGTTTTATTACAGCCCAGTTTAATTTACGAAATACAACAACTCATTTCAAATAGTACGTGTATTAACAAAGGCTGACAATGATTTCATGTGTGTTCTACTATTTAAAGTTCAATTCAAAGATGGTTGTCAAACAGATATTCATATAGGCCGAATTTTTGAAAGTAAAGTTTTTAATAAGATAGGTATAGATGAGAAGTCATTCTGAGATTAAAGAGGACACTATAGGATTGTGACCATTACACTTTTAATGTAATGGTTTTTTTCATGCAAACAACCAGAAACTTCGAAAAGAAGTTATATATATTCGTATCCAATTAAGTAGGGAACCTTTTGTTTGCATAAGGTAATCAAAATTTGACTGGAGCAAAGAAATTAGGTGGGAGTCGGGCTGCCCGTAAACATCTGATTGGTGTGGCCTAATAATCAATGAGAGGTGAATAAAATCCTACAGATTAAAGTTTCACTAAATGAAAAAGATTTCAAAAACACTTGTAAGTCGTACTTATATAACACAATACGAACAGCCGCTACGTATTTAATAAGCAGTTTTTTGTATTTCACCCTTCGTTTTCTGTAACTGATTTCATATTTTTGACGCTTTGTATTGTAAGTGCTTACATAAGCGGAAACATCTTATACAATGAAGTTGTCAAATCAAAGAGGTGGACAAAATGAACATAAAAAAAGCAAATGTAGCGAATAGCATTGAAATAGAAAGAGGAGGCGGGATGATATGAAAAAATCAACTGTTAATCCATGGCTTGTTGTCCTTGGTACAGTCATAGTACAAATGGGGCTTGGAACGATATATACTTGGAGCTTGTTCAATCAGCCTTTAGTTAGTAAATTTGGTTGGAGTCTGAACGCTGTTGCTATAACTTTCTCGATTACAAGCCTTTCTTTAGCGTTTTCAACTTTGTTTGCGAGTAAATTGCAAGAAAAATGGGGACTTCGTAAACTCATTATGATAGCTGGACTAGCATTAGGACTAGGATTAATACTTAGTTCACAAGCTTCCTCATTAATATTGCTTTATGTATTAGCAGGAGTTGTCGTAGGGTATGCAGATGGTACAGCATATATCACTTCACTATCGAATTTAATTAAGTGGTTTCCAGAGCGTAAAGGTTTAATTGCTGGTATATCTGTCTCTGCATATGGTTCAGGTAGCCTAATCTTTAAATACATAAACGCACAGTTGATTGAATCAGTTGGTGTATCACAAGCGTTTATATACTGGGGTTTAATTGTTACAGCTATGATTGTGATTGGCGCTTGTTTAATCCATCAAGCTGCTGATCAAGGGGCAGTTCATGAAACAAAAACGCAGGAATATACAACGAAAGAAATGCTAGGTACAAAACAAGTATACTTATTATTTATTATGTTATTTACATCATGCATGAGTGGCTTATACTTAATTGGCATGGTAAAAGACATCGGTGTTCAACTTGTAGGGCTTAGCGCAACAACAGCAGCTAATGCAGTGGCTATGGTTGCAATCTTCAATACATTAGGTCGTATTATTCTAGGACCGTTATCAGATAAAATCGGCCGTTTAAAAATCGTTACTGGTACTTTTGTTGCTATGGCGACTTCAGTCTTGGTCCTAAGTTTCGTAGATTTAAATTATGGTATCTACTTCGTCTGTGTAGCAAGTGTAGCGTTTTGCTTTGGCGGAAATATCACTATTTTCCCAGCTATTGTTGGTGATTTCTTCGGCATGAAAAATCATAGTAAAAACTACGGAATTGTGTATCAAGGATTCGGGTTTGGAGCGCTTGCAGGTTCCTTTATCGGTGCAATTCTAGGTGGATTTAAACCAACTTTCATGGTGATCGGCGTATTATGTGTCGTGTCATTTATTATCGCAATTTTAATTCAAGCACCTAATAAGAAAAAAGAAAAAGAAGAAGAATATCGCAGTGTAGCGTAACGATTTAAACCTTCTATGGCACTACGATAAGAAAAAGCACTCTATGAAATAGGGTGCTTTTTTCTATATGAACTTTTTTAAATTATTTTTCCCTACCAAGTCCTTGTAATCGACGTAATGATACGAATAAAAGCGCGAGTAAAACATCAATTTGGATTATATTAGGATTTTATTAAGGGATGCATAATATAGGAAAATCTAAATAAATCTTAGAATATACATAGAATATTTATTGAGAAATGAAAGATGTAAAATAAAATATTTTCAGAAAAATGTTGAGAAAAGAAAAAATGAATTTTTGGTAAAGCATTGTAGGCGAAGAAATCTACAAGTTCTCTTGTTGAATGTCAAAAAGATGATAAGGAATTATGGATTAAATTTGTATACCTTATTACTGCCCGTAAAAACCCCCAATGAATAAAGTTTCACTGTATTTAAAGTACTTTTTAATGATTATAGATGTAGCATTACATAGAAACGTAAAAAATATTTTATCTGAAAAATAAAAAAAGATTGACAAGTTTATTGAGAAACATTATCATTTCGGTGTAAGAACAGTAAATGAAAAATATTATCAATTAATTTCATTTCGATGAAAAGTACACTTGACCAATTAGTTTAGTAAGTGTATTATTTTTTACATCACGAATGATAATGAAAATCGTTATCATTTGATTTGTTTCATTAGATTAATTTTTATATGAAAGGATAGAGGAAATGAACGCAGGGGAATTTGATGGAAAAACCGTTTTCGTAACAGGTGCAGCGCAAGGTATAGGTAGTGTTGTAGCAAAAATGTTTTTAGAAAGAGGAGCGACAGTTATTGCGGTTGATCAAAATGAAGAAGGGCTAAATGTGTTATTAAATCATGATGCATCATATGAAACACGTATGAAGACATTTCATTTAGATGTGAGTGATAGCGATGCTGTCGAAGAGGTAGTAAACCGAATTGAAAATGACATAGCACCTATAGATATATTAGTAAATGTCGCAGGAGTTTTACGAATGGGAGCGATTCACTCTTTAAGTGATGAAGATTGGCATAAAACATTCTCTGTAAATACTACAGGAGTTTTCTATATATCTCGATCGGTAAGTAAACGTATGATGGTAAGAAAATCAGGGGCAATTGTTACAGTTGGCTCAAATGCAGCAAATACTCCGAGAATGGAAATGGCTGCGTATGCTGCATCAAAAGCTGCAACGACCATGTTCATGAAATGTTTAGGATTAGAGCTTGCATCATACAATATTCGCTGCAACTTAGTTTCTCCTGGTTCTACTGAAACTGAAATGCAAAGGTTACTATGGGCTGATGAGAATGGAGCTAAAAATATAATTGCTGGTTCTCAAAATACATATAGACTCGGTATACCATTACAAAAAATTGCACAACCTTCAGAAATTGCTGAAGCAGTATTGTTTTTAGCTTCTGATAAAGCGAGTCATATTACAATGCACAATTTATGTGTCGATGGCGGAGCTACATTAGGAGTTTAATAAAAAATTCAGGAGGTTTTCATACTATGAATGAACTTACAGCCGTAAAGGAACTGTCAGAAAAATTATTAGAAGATTATAAGACTGAATCTTCGTTCTTTTTCGCTTCACCAACTCGAACGATATTGACAGAAGGGGAGTTTACTAAAGTAAAACATCATGATATTGAAAGTTTTCCAGAACTTGTACAAGCGGTATTAAGTAATGCAAAACAAGCCGGAAATCCGAATCCTATCGTTGTTGGTGCTTTGCCTTTTGATCGTAGAAAAGAAGTTCAACTTATTGTTCCGGAATATTGCAGAATTACTGAGCGTTTACAGTTGGAGACAACAAATGAGATAAAACGAAATGAGAAACTGACTTTTGAAATGACACCGGTTCCGGACCCTGAAGTTTATATGAATGGTGTGAAGCAAGGAATTGAAAAAATACAGGACGGTGATTTAAAGAAAATCGTTCTATCCAGATCGTTAGATGTTAAATCTTCCGAAAAGATTGATAAGCAAAAACTTCTTCGAGAATTAGCAGAACATAATAAGCATGGTTATACATTTGCTGTGAATTTACCGAAAGATGAAAAAGAGAACAGTAAGACGCTAATTGGAGCAAGCCCTGAATTACTTGTTTCACGTAATGGTATGCAAGTTATTTCTAACCCGTTAGCTGGTTCAAGGCCACGTAGTGAGGACCCAGTAGAAGATAAAAGAAGAGCAGAGGAATTACTTTCTTCTCCAAAAGATTTACATGAACATGCGGTAGTAGTTGAAGCGGTTGCCGCTGCACTTCGTCCGTATTGTCATACATTACATGTTCCAGAAAAGCCATCAGTTATTCATAGTGAAGCGATGTGGCATTTGTCTACAGAAGTGAAAGGTGAACTTAAGGATCCAAATACTTCTTCTTTACAATTAGCAATTGCCCTTCATCCTACGCCAGCAGTTTGCGGAACTCCGATGGAAAAGGCAAGAGAGGCTATACAGCATATTGAGCCATTTGACCGAGAGTTCTTTACAGGAATGCTAGGATGGAGCGATTTAAATGGAGATGGAGAATGGATTGTTACAATTCGTTGTGCTGAAGTACAAGAAAATACACTTCGTTTATATGCAGGAGCTGGAGTTGTTGCTGAGTCAAAACCAGAAGATGAGTTAGCAGAAACATCAGCTAAGTTCCAAACAATGCTGAAGGCTTTAGGGTTAAGGGATAATTCGTTGAATGAAAAATAGGGGGAAGAAAGAATGTTAACAGGTTATACGGAATGGCCAAAAGAATTTGCCGATCTTTATCGAGAAGAAGGGTGTTGGCTTGGTGAAACATTTGGCGGAGTGTTAAGAGAGCGGGCTGAGAAATATGGAGATCAAATCGCGGTTGTAAGCGGTAAGACGCATATAACGTATAGTGAACTTGATAAAAAGGTAGATCGTTTAGCAGCAGGTTTACTGAATTTAGGAATAAAGAAAGAGGACAGAGTTGTAATCCAGTTACCTAACATTATCGAGTTTTTCGAAGTATGTTTTGCACTATTTCGAATTGGAGCGCTTCCTGTTTTTGCACTGCCTTCACATCGAAGCAGTGAAATTAGTTATTTTTGTGAGTTTGGTGAGGCGAGCGCTTACGTTATTTCAGATAAGGCTCTCGGTTTTGATTATCGAAAACTAGCAAGAGAAGTGAAAGAGAAAGTGCCAACTTTACAACATGTAATTGTAGTGGGAGAAGAAGAAGAGTTTGTGAACATAAATGATCTGTGTATGGATCCCGTCTCATTACCAGAAGTTCAGCCAAGTGATGTTGCGTTTCTCCAATTATCAGGAGGGACAACAGGACTTTCTAAATTAATTCCTAGAACACATGATGACTATATTTATAGTTTACGTGTTAGCGCTGAAATTTGTAATTTGAATGCAGAAAGCGTCTATATGGCAGTTCTTCCAGTAGCACACAATTACCCAATGAGTTCTCCAGGGACATTTGGAACTTTCTATGCGGGTGGAAAGGTAGTGTTGGCAACTGGAGGGAGTCCAGATGAGGCATTTGCTCTTATAGAAAAAGAAAAAGTGACGATTACAGCGCTCGTTCCACCATTAGCAATGATTTGGCTTGATGCTGCATCTTCCCGTAATAACGATTTATCGAGCTTGCAAGTGATTCAAGTAGGTGGTGCGAAATTTAGTGCCGAAGTTGCGAAGCGTATTCGTCCTACATTTGGATGTACGTTACAGCAAGTGTTTGGTATGGCAGAAGGGCTAGTAAATTACACAAGATTAAATGATCCGGAAGAAATCATTATTCATACACAAGGTAGACCGATGTCTACATCCGATGAAGTAAAGGTTGTTGATGAAAATGATAACGATGTAAAACCGGGTGA
The DNA here is from genome assembly GCF_051780025.1 of Bacillus cereus group sp. BceL062. Classification (NCBI taxonomy): domain Bacteria; kingdom Bacillati; phylum Bacillota; class Bacilli; order Caryophanales; family Bacillaceae; genus Bacillus; species Bacillus cereus group sp. BceL062. The sequence goes on from NZ_JBPWGY010000001.1 coordinate 446,266, forward strand.
AGTAGGTAGTTTATTAACACGAGGTCCATATACAATTCGTGGTTATTATAAAGCGGAAGAGCATAATGCACGATCATTTACAAAGGATGGATTTTATCGCACAGGTGATCTTGTAAAAGTAAATGAACAAGGTTACATCATTGTAGAAGGAAGAGATAAAGATCAAATTAATCGTGGTGGTGAGAAAGTTGCTGCGGAAGAGGTTGAAAATCATCTATTAGCACATGATGCAGTACATGATGTAGCAATTGTATCTATGCCTGACGATTATTTAGGTGAACGCACCTGTGCTTTTGTTATAGCTCGCGGACAAGTTCCAACTGTAAGTGAATTAAAAATGTTTTTAAGAGAACGTGGTATAGCGGCTTATAAAATTCCAGATCGAATTGAATTTATTGAATCATTCCCGCAAACAGGAGTCGGAAAAGTCAGCAAAAAAGAACTACGTAAAGTCATTGCTGAAAAACTTATTACAGTAAAACAATAATAAAAACCGGAAGGAAGTGATTAGATGGCTATTCCATCTATTTCAGTATATAAAATGCCAATTGAATCAGAACTACCAAAAAATAAAGTGAATTGGACACCAGACCCGAAACGTGCAGTACTTTTAATTCATGACATGCAAGAATATTTTCTTGATGCATATAGCGATAAAGAATCACCAAAAGTAGAACTTATTTCAAATATTAAAATGATAAGAGAAAAATGTAAACAACTTGGTATACCAGTTGTTTATACAGCGCAACCTGGTGGACAAACGTTAGAACAAAGAGGTTTATTACAAGACTTTTGGGGTGACGGTATTCCTGCTGGACCAGATAAAAAGAAAATTGTTGATGAACTTACTCCTGATGAGGATGATATATTCCTAACAAAATGGAGATATAGTGCATTTAAAAAGACAAATCTATTAGAAATTTTAAATGAACAAGGAAGAAATCAACTCATTATTTGCGGTATTTATGCGCATATTGGATGCCTTTTAACAGCTTGTGAAGCATTTATGGATGGTATAGAGCCGTTCTTTGTAGCAGATGCAGTTGCTGATTTTTCACTAGAGCATCATAAACAAGCATTGGAGTATGCATCTAATAGATGCGCAGTAACGACATCAACAAACCTATTGTTAAAAGATTTACAAAGTGTAAAAGGTGATGAGAGGGAAGGAATCACTATACAGGAAGTACATGAACTAGTTGCACAACTACTTCGTGAGCCAGTAGAGAGTATTGATATTGATGAGGACTTATTAAATAGAGGGCTTGATTCGGTCAGAATTATGAGTTTAGTAGAGAAGTGGCGTCGTGAAGGGAAAGAAATCACGTTTGCAGATTTAGCAGAACGTCCAACTGTTGCAGGTTGGTACAGCTTACTATCTTCACAAACAGCACAGGTGCTGTAACAAATAGACTACATAATAAAGGGGTAGTAAAGAATGCCTAACAGTCAAAAGATTCGTCATTCGTTATCATCTGCGCAGTCTGGTATGTGGTTTGCGCAACAATTAGATCCGCTTAATCCGATATATAATACTGGGGAATATGTAGAAATAAACGGGAATATTCATCAAGACATTTTTGAATTAGCTGTACGTAAAGTTGTAATGGAAGCAGAAGCACTTCATGTTCGCTTCGAAGAGGATGAAATTGGCCCATGGCAAGTTATTGAGAAATCCCAGTTTCATATGCATTTTATTGACGTTCGTAAAGAAGAAAATCCTGAAGAAGCTGCTAAAGTATGGATGAAAAATGATTTATCTATGCCAGTCGATTTGAAAAAAGATACTTTATTTACTGAAGCACTTATTCAAGTTGAAAATAATCGTTTCTTTTGGTATCAGCGCATCCATCACATTGTGATGGATGGCTATGGATTTTCACTTCTTAGCCAAAAGGTAGCGAATGAGTATACATCACTTATAGAAGAAACAAACAAGAATGAAAAGCCATTTGGTTCTCTTGCAAAAGTTGTGCAAGAAGATATTGAGTATCGTGAGTCTAAACAATTTCAGGAAGATCGTACTTTTTGGTTAGAAAAATTTGCGGATGAACCAGAAGTTGTAAGTTTGGCAGAACGAGCACCGAGAACATCAAATGGATTTTCACGAGAAACAGCTTATTTATCTAGTTCTAGCACGAAAACTTTACTAGAAGAAATCAATATTTCGTTAACAAGTTGGCCGGAATTCATTGTCGCTGTAACAAGTATTTATATGCATAAATTAACAGGTGAAAATGATATTGTTTTAGGTTTACCAATGATGGGACGTCTAGGTTCTGTATCTATTCATACACCTAGTATGGTAATGAATTTAGTTCCACTTCGTATTACAGTAACTCCCAATATAACTCTTGCGGAATTATTGCAACAAGTTTCTAAAGAAATCCGAGATGTACGTCGCCATCATAAATACCGTCATGAGGAATTAAGAAGAGACTTAAAGTTACTAGGTGAAAATCAAAGGTTGTTTGGACCGTTAGTGAATGTTATGCCATTTGATTACGGGCTTAATTTTGCTGGGAAGCGTGGTATTACGCATAACTTATCAGCAGGACCTGTCGATGATTTATCGATAAATGTATATAAACGTTTTGATCAAAAGGAGTTAATGATTCATTTTGATGCGAATCCCGAAGTATATAATGGCGCGGAGCTAGCATTGCATAAAGAAAGATTTATGAATCTATTTGAATTAGTAATAAATAATTATGAGAAAAACGAGTCTATTGGAAAAATAAACATTACTCTGCCTGAAGAAAACCATAAAGTTTTATTGGAATGGAATGAAACGAAGGAAGATGATGAGTTAATCAGTCTACCTATATCATTTGAAAAACAAGTGCAAAAAAATCCAAATAAACTAGCAATTACTTGTGACGGTGTAAACCTTACGTATAAAGAGCTAAATGAACGAGCGAATGAACTAGCACATTATTTAGTAGAAGAAGGCATACGACCAAACCAGTTTGTAGCTTTAGTATTCCCTAGATCAATAGAAATGGTAGTTAGTATGCTAGCAGTCTTAAAAGCTGGTGCAGCATATTTACCAATAGATCCAGAATACCCAGCAGAAAGAGTTAATTATATAGTAAATGATGCAAAACCAGTTTGTATCATAACACATTCATCTGTTTCATCTAAGTTAGTTATAGAAAATGATATGAAAAAAGTTGTATTAGATGAAGAAGAAACGAAACTAGCGTTACATACATATTCTCGTATGAATATAGCATGTAAGAATGATGTATCACTTTTAAACCCAGCCTATACAATATATACTTCAGGCTCAACAGGAAACCCAAAAGGTGTAATTGTTCCTATGAGAGGTTTAAGTAACTTTTTAATGGCTATGCAACAAAAGTTTTCATTAAATGAAAATGATCATTTATTAGCAGTTACAACGTTTGCGTTTGATATTTCTGCTCTAGAAATTTATTTACCTCTTATTAGTGGTGCAAGTTTAACAATTGCCCAAAAAGAAGACATACAAGAGCCTTCTGCATTAACGACACTTTTACATGAAGAAAGAGTGACCGTTATGCAGGCTACACCGACGCTTTGGCAGGCGTTAGTAACTGATTACCCAGAGAAGCTACAAGGGCTAAACATGCTTGTTGGTGGTGAAGCTCTTCCTGCGTATTTAGCAAATAAATTAAAAGAATTAGGTTGCTCAATAACTAATTTATATGGACCAACTGAAACGACGATTTGGTCTACTTTCATGAACATTGATGAAAGTGAAAAGGGTATACCACCTATTGGAAAGCCAATTTGCAATACAGAAGTGTATGTATTGGATGCAGGATTACAACCTGTTCCACCTGAAGTTATCGGTGAATTATATATTGCAGGAGAAGGAATCGCAAGCGGATATTTAGGAAAACCTGCGTTAACGGCTGAACGATTTGTTGCAAATCCATATGGAGAACCAGGGAAGCTTATGTACCGCACAGGTGATCTTGTGAAATGGCGTAACGACGGTGTGCTAGAGTACATGAGTCGCGCAGATCATCAAATAAAAATTCGTGGTTTTCGAATTGAATTAGCTGAAATTGAAACGGTATTACAACGACATGAAAATATTCAACAAGCGGTAGTGATGGTACGAGAAGATCGTCCAAATGATAAACGCATCATTGCGTATATCGTTGCAGAAGAAAAGGAACCGATTAATCTTTCAGAAATTCGTTCTTATGTTTCAGAAAGTTTAGCGAATTATATGATACCATCGGCATTTGTTGTGCTAGAAGAATTACCATTAACGCCAAATGGTAAGGTTGACAGAAAGAAATTACCTGCTCCTGATTTTAATGGAATGAACAATGAGAGAGTTGCTAGAAATCCGAAAGAAGAAATATTATGTGATTTATTTGCAGAAGTACTTGGTGTTTCTCGAATTAACATTGATGATAATTTCTTTGAAATGGGTGGACATTCACTTCTCGCATCTCGTTTAATGGCAAGAATTCGTGAAACGTTAAGTGTGGAATTAGGAATCGGTAAACTATTTGAATCACCAACTGTTGCCGAACTGGCGAAACAATTAAACCATGCAAAAAGTGCAAGACCAGCTATTCAGAAAGCAAGTAGGCCAAATGAAGTTCCACTTTCATTTGCACAGCGCAGGTTATGGTTCTTAAATTGTTTAGAAGGTCCAAGTCCTACTTATAATATTCCGCTAGTCATTCGTATGAATGGAATATTGAATCGGCAAGCATTACAAGGTGCTTTTTATGATGTAGTTGAGAAACATGAAACACTTAGAACAATTTTCCCTAACGTATTAGGTAGTTCCTATCAGAAAATTTTAGATATGGAAAACTTAAATCTAGAAATGGTTATAACTAATACATGTAAAGATGAATTAGAAAGTGTACTTTCAGAGGCGGTAAGATATAGCTTTAACCTCGATTTTGAGCCGGCAGTTCGTTTGCAACTTTTTACAGTGAGTGAAAACGAACATGTATTATTAATTCTATTACATCATATTGTAGGTGATGGCTGGTCATTACAGCCGTTAACGAGAGATTTTACAGCGGCGTATAAAGCACGATGTCAAGGTGACAGAGTTCAGCTGGAGACACTACCAGTTCAATACGCAGATTATGCACTTTGGCAACAGCAATTGCTAGGTGATGAAACGACACCAGAAAGTCTTATTTCAACACAATTAGATTTTTGGAAAGAAGAACTTAAAGGTTTACCAGACCAAATGGAGTTGCCTACAGATTACCAGCGTCCGGTGGAAACGAGTTATCGCGGGGAAACAATTCATTTTCATATAGATGAAGGTATGCATAGTAGGTTAGTAGAGCTTGGTCGTAAAAATGGGGTTAGTTTGTTTATGGTATTGCAAGCAGGGCTTAGTGCACTATTTAAAAGATTAGGTGCAGGCACTGATATACCAATTGGAAGTCCGATTGCTGGAAGAAATGATGATGTACTTTCAGATATTGTTGGTTTATTTGTAAATACATTAGTGTTACGTACAAATACGTCAGGAGATCCAAGTTTTAAAGAATTATTAAATAGAGTGAAGCAGGTAAATCTTGCAGCTTATGAAAATCAAGATGTTCCATTTGAAAGGCTTGTTGAAGTGTTAAATCCAGTACGTACTCGAAACAGCCACCCGTTGTTTCAAGTTATGTTGGCTTTTCAAAATACACCAGAAGCAACGTTTAATGCACCAGATTTAGAAGCGAGCCTTGAAATTCAAAGCGTTGGTTCTGCAAAATTTGATTTAACATTTGAAATTAGTGAGAGTAACGAGGTTGATGGTACTCCGAACGGTTTACATGGATTACTAGAGTTTAGTACCGATTTATATAAACGTGAAACGGTTCAAAAACTAATAGAACGATTCATTTTGTTATTAGATGATGCAGCTACAAATCCGAATCAATCAATTGGCAGATTAGAAATATTAACTGTAGCAGAGAAAAATACAGTATTAGAAAAGTGGAATGGTGGTTTTCAAATTGCACCAGAAATGACATTGCCACAATTGTTTGAAAAGCAGGCTCATATAAATCCAAATTCTATAGCTGTTGTCTTTGAAGATAAGAAATTAACTTATGAAAAGTTAAATAGAAAAGCAAATAAAATAGCTCGATTCCTAATAGCAAAAGGGGTTGGTCCTGATCAACTCGTTGCTTTAGCGATGCCAAGATCATTAAACATGGTTGTAAGCTTACTTGCTGTTCTTAAAGCAGGTGCCGGATACCTTCCGTTAGATCCAGATTATCCGTCAGATCGTATTTCATTTATGCTACACGATGCGAAACCATCATGTGTATTAACAAATTCAAGTGTAGAAATTGAATGTGATGAGTCACTAAAGATTTTAGTTGATGATGTGAACGTAATGGAAGAAATTGAGAAATATAGTGAAGACAATATTGATGAAATGGAGTGCCTGAAGCCGTTATCTCCTTCACATATTGCTTACGTTATTTATACGTCAGGCTCAACAGGTAGACCGAAAGGAGTTATGATACCTCATCAAAATGTAGTAAGACTTTTAGGAGCAACCGATCATTGGTTCCAATTTGACGCAGACGATGTGTGGACGATGTTCCATTCATACGCTTTTGATTTCTCGGTTTGGGAAATTTGGGGACCTTTATTATATGGAGGGCGTTTAGTTGTAGTACCACATACTGTAAGTCGCTCGCCGAAAGAATTTTTACAGCTTCTTGTTAAGGAAAAGGTTACTGTTTTAAACCAAACTCCATCAGCGTTCTATCAATTGATGCAAGCAGATCGTGAAAATGAAGAGGTTGGTCAAAAACTATCTTTACGATATGTTGTTTTTGGTGGAGAAGCACTTGAACTAAGTCGATTAGAAGATTGGTATAGTCGTCATCCTCATAACGCACCGAAACTTATTAATATGTACGGTATAACGGAGACGACGGTACATGTTAGTTATATTGAGTTAGATGAGAGTATCGTTTCTTTACGAGCAAATAGTTTAATCGGGTGCAGTATACCAGATCTTAAAGTATACGTATTAGATAACTATTTACAACCAGTGCCACCAGGAGTAGTTGGAGAAATGTATGTTGCAGGTGCTGGACTAGCTCGTGGATATTTAGGAAGAGCAGGATTAACGGCTGAACGTTTTATCGCAGATCCATTTGGTAAACCAGGTACAAGAATGTATCGCACAGGAGACTTAGCGCGCTGGCGTCAAGATGGGACGTTAGATTATATAGGACGTGCAGATCATCAAATTAAAATTCGTGGATTCCGAATTGAATTAGGGGAAATAGAAGCGGTCATAATGAAACACGATAAAGTTGAACAAGTGGCCGTTATTGTCCGGGAGGATCAACCAGGGGATAAACGATTAGTTGCTTATATCGTCGCATCAAATAATGAAACGATTGATACGAATGAAATGCGTCAGCATGCTAGTGGTAGTTTACCAGATTATATGGTTCCATACGCTTTTGTAGTAGTAAATGAGTTACCTTTAACTCCAAACGGTAAATTAGATAGAAAGGCATTGCCAGCTCCAGAGTTTATTGCATCATCATCTAGCCGCGGACCGAGAACACCGCAAGAAGAAATGTTATGTGACTTGTTTACAGAAGTTTTAAGTGTGTCTCAAATTGGAATTGATGATGGATTCTTTGATCTTGGTGGTCATTCACTTCTTGCAGTGCAGCTTATGAGTCGTATGAAAGAGGCACTTGGCGTTGAACTGAATATTGGAACTTTATTTGCAGCACCTACTGTTGCGGGGCTTGCTGAAAGGCTTGAGATTGGGAATGGTCAAAGTGCACTTGATGTGTTGCTTCCATTACGAGCAAGCGGGGATCAATTACCACTATTTTGTGTACATCCAGCAGGTGGATTAAGTTGGTGCTATGCAGGACTTATGAAATCTTTAGGAACAGATTATCCAATCTATGGTGTACAAGCACGTGGTATCGCTGAAAATGAAGAACTTCCAAAAAGTTTAGAGGAGATGGCGGCGGATTACTTGAAACATGTTCGTGAAGTACAGCCTCATGGACCATATCGTTTATTAGGTTGGTCGCTTGGAGGAAATGTTGTGCATGCAATGGCGGCGCAACTACAAAATGAAGGAGAAGAAGTAGAATTACTCGTTATGCTTGATTCTTATCCTGGACACTTCTTACCGAATACGGAAGCGCCTACTGAAGAGGAAGCGTTAATCGCATTACTTGCTTTAGGCGGATATGACCCAGACAACATGGATGGTAAACCACTTACAATGGAAAGTGCAGTTGAAATCCTTCGTAAAGATGGAAGTGCATTAGCAAGTCTTGAAGAAGAGACTATATTGAACTTGAAAGAAACATATGTAAATTCAGTAGGGTTGTTAGGGAAATATGTACCGAAAGTTTATAACGGGGATATTTTATTCTTTAGGTCTACTGTTATACCAGACTGGTTTGATCCTATTTCTCCAAATACATGGCTAAATTATTTAGATGGAGATATCGTGCAACATGATATTGATTGTAGACATAAAGATTTATGTCAGCCAGGGCCGCTTACAGAAATTGGGCAAGTGCTAGCGAAATATTTACAGAATAAGAAAGGGGTAAATAGAGTATGACGAATCCATTTGAAAATGATAATTACACATATAAAGTATTAATGAATGAGGAGGGCCAGTATTCTCTCTGGCCTGCCTTTCTCGATGTACCAATTGGATGGAATGTCGTACATGAAGAAGCTAGCAGACCAGTTTGCTTAGAATACGTTGAAGTAAACTGGAATGATTTAGAGCCGAAAAAAAATCAAATTAGCGAAAAAATATTAGTAGGAAAACAATAATGAAAGTAAAAATAAATCCAAAAGTAGTTGTAAGCATCGTTTATATAACAGCGATGTTTATGGCTGCGATGGATGCAACAATTGTGAATGTAGCATTGCAAACGATAAGCAAAGAACTGCAAGTACCCCCATCTGCAATGGGGACAGTAAATGTTGGGTATTTAGTTAGCTTAGCTGTTTTTCTTCCGATTTCTGGTTGGTTAGGCGATCGTTTTGGTACGAAAAGAGTATTTTTAACTGCCCTTTTCGTTTTTACAATTGCATCTGCATTATGTGGAATTGCGAATGATATTACTTCATTAAATATTTTTCGTATCATTCAAGGTGCTGGTGGCGGGCTTTTAACACCGGTCGGGATGGCGATGTTATTCCGAACATTTTCACCAGAGGAAAGACCAAAAATTTCTCGATTTATTGTACTGCCAATTGCTGTTGCACCAGCGATTGGACCGATTATTGGTGGTTTCTTTGTAGATCAAATGTCCTGGCGCTGGGCATTTTATATTAATTTGCCGTTTGGTATTATTGCGATGCTATTTGGACTTCTATTTTTAGCAGAGCATATTGAAAAATCAGCTGGTCGTTTTGATTCTCTCGGTTTTGTTCTTTCAGCACCAGGTTTTGCGATGCTCATCTATGCACTCAGTCAAGGGCCGTCAAAAGGATGGATTTCTCCAGAAATAATAAGTACTGGGATAGCTGGGATTGTATTCATTTCACTGTTTATAATAGTAGAATTGAAAGTAAAGCAACCGATGTTAGATTTACGCTTATTAAAAGAACCCGTTTTTAGAAAAATGAGTCTCATATCCTTGTTTTCATCTGCTGGTTTACTTGGAATGCTCTTTGTTTTTCCGCTTATGTATCAAAATGTAATCGGAGTTTCTGCGCTGGAATCAGGTCTTACGACATTCCCAGAGGCGATTGGATTAATGATTTCTTCGCAAGTTGTACCATGGACGTATAAGAAATTAGGTGCTCGAAAGGTAATCTCTATTGGACTAATAAGTACCGCGGTTATATTTGTATTATTAAGTTTTGTAAATCATGATACGAATCCATGGCAAATACGGGCATTATTGTTTGGCATAGGTATTTTCTTAGGGCAGTCTGTCGGTGCAGTTCAATTTTCTGCTTTTAACAATATCACACCACATTCTATGGGTAGAGCAACTACTATATTCAATGTGCAAAACCGATTAGGATCTGGAATAGGAGTTGCTGTTTTAGCTAGTATACTGTCTGGTTTTGGAAGTAATAACGTACAGAATAACGCACAATCAGATTTCTTGCCATATCAAGCGGCATTAATTGGATCAGCACTATTTTTACTTATAGCATTACTATTTTCTTTACGTATTTCTGATAAAGAGGTAATGTCAAAGAAGAAAGAAAAAATGTTATCAGTATCACAAAAAGAGAAAGAACTCGTCAATGAATAGCAATATATGTATGCTACTTTAATTGAAATTGATATTAGTAGTAAAAAGGAGATTTTACATGATAGAAAGTAAAGTTGTAGATTCTATACCAACTTTGAATGAGAATGATTGTCAAATATGGTGGGCAAGAATTTCAGATTTACAATCATGGCATTACAATTTACTAAATGATGTAGAGCAAGAGAAAGCAAATTCATATCATCATTCGGCAGATCGTGCACGTTTTATAATAGGTTGCGTAATTAGTAGGTTAGTTCTTGGAAAGATACTTTCTATGTCGCCAGTTCAAGTGCCGATTGATCGATTGTGCCCAGTATGTAAGTTACAACATGGTAGGCCGCAATTACCAGAAGGTATGCCACAATTATCAGTTTCACATTCGGGTGAGTGGGTTGTCGTTGCATTTACAAAATCTGCATCTGTCGGTGTTGATGTTGAACAAATGAATCCAAATGTAGATGTGATGAAAATGGCAGAGGGCGTATTAACAGATATTGAAATAGCACAAGTTATGAAATTACCTAATGAACAGCGATTAGAAGGATTTTTAACGTATTGGACTCGAAAAGAAGCTGTGCTGAAAGCGACAGGTGAAGGACTATTGATTCCACCAGTTGAAATTACTGTATCAGCTCCAAATGATCCTCCTAAATTGTTGGTTTTTAAGGATAGACAAGAGTTAGCAGAAAATACAAGGATGGAAGATGTAAGGCCTAGTTTAGATTATATGGCTTCCATTGCAATATTTAGTAAAGAAGTAACTGAAATTACGCAGTTAGACGCGGTAGCGCTATTAAATTATAAATAAGTTTAATAAAATATTTTATAGAAGAGGTGTTCCACATGTTAGTGGCGGAAAGTAGAACAAATGAATTCACTTATAATGTACAAGCAATTAAAAATATTTTATTTTCTGGAGATACATCATCTATTCTTGCTTTAGAAAAGCTTTTGAATGATACAGTTCAATTTGATGTTCTAGAACAAGAGGTAATAGATAGACAGTACATTCCGAAAGAAGCAAAAAATTTCTTTGATAAAAACGGAACATTTCTTTATCGTGTATCTAATGTTAGTTATAAAGGTAAGGTGTTATCTGAAAATCTAATTTTTGCGGATACTTCTTTTTTACCGGATACAATAAAAAGTGAATTAGAAAGTGGAACTATTCCTGTTGAAAACCTGATAGAAAAAATGGAAGTAAGAAGAAACGTATTATATGAAGGATATCAGCCATCTGGAAATATTATCGAATTGTTTGATGGATGCTCTGTTGCGGCGAATGTGTATCCAACTAGAAAATATCAAATTGTAAGTAACTGCAAATGTTTATTTTATATTTGTGAAGTGTATCATGCAGAAAATATAAAGGAATTGCTTAAATAAGAAATAAACAAGAAACCAGCCTATAAAATGGCTGGTTTCTTGTTTATTTAACAGCTTCTTTTAATTCTTTACCTGCTTTAAATGCTGGAACTTTACCAGCCGCAATTTGAATTTCTTCCCCAGTTTGCGGGTTACGCCCTGTACGAGCAGATCTTTCACGCACTTCAAACGTTCCAAAACCGATTAATTGAACTTTATCGCCAGATTGTAATGCGTTAGCAATTGTGTCAAATACGGATTGTACAGCTGCAGAAGCATCCTTTTGAGAAATATCAGCTGTTTGTGCCACATTTTTAATTAATTCTGTTTTATTCATGTTTTCACCTCATAAAAATTTTTTTAGAATGAATGTTTTAGTATAATGGATAGTAAAGATAAAGCTAGTTTTATGGTTGGAAAGAATACTATATAGTTATGTTAATTTCGTTGCAAGAGACTGAATCCCTGCTAATAATTGGGGATTAATTAAGAATTGATGCATACAAAAAGCAATAGTATGAGGATGAGGGGGAATATACGTATGATTTTTCGTGAAAAGAGTGAGAAAGAGAGTATATTAATTCGTCAACATGATCATGGTTTTTTGGCTGGAGAGATTGCTAGGCATATAAAAGAATGTTTTTTTGAAGATACAACATACTTAAAAGAGACAATTGATGCAATATATGAACATGATAGAGGATGGATAGAACTTGATAAAGTACCAATTTTGAATGATGCTAAAAATATTCCGTATACATTTATGGATTGTCCAAGCCCATTACGTTTTGTTTTTTATACGATTGGTTTGAATGAAATTGAAAATTCTAATCCATACGGGGCATTGCTTTGTAGTAAACATTTTTTATCATTTCCACTAAACGAGGAAGATGAAGAGATGATGTCATTTTATAAACATGAATTAGAACGACAAAAAAGAATTTTGAAAACGTTAACAAAGGAACAGTTTGCGATGTTCGATAAACATTATAGATTATTAAAGTTTTGTGATGAACTTTCTTTATACGTATGTATGAATAAGCCTGGTGTCAAAAAGAAAGATGAAATTGATTTATTTAAAGATGGTTTTGAAGGAACAGAAATGTTTAATAGTAAGGAGGAGAAACTTATTCAAGCTGAATGGGTTGATGAAGAAACGATTCGAATTACACCGTATCCATTTAAAACGGAATTTCATACGTATGTAAAATATAAAACTATAAATAAACATGAAATTGAAGAAAAAGGGATTGTAAAAGCTGATAGAGAATCAGAAATGAAGGAGCAAAACATTCGTTTTATACAATAAGGAGGAGATTTAAATTGAAAGATTATATGTTAAAACAGTTTGATTATCATGTTTGGGCGAATACAAGATTATTCAATCGACTAAAAGAGTTACCAAACTATGAGACAATTTTTAATGAACAGATACAGAGTGTATTTCCGTCAATTCAGGATACTTTTGCGCATATTTATATTACAGATCAAGTGTGGTTACACATATTACATGGCAGAAGTATGAGTGAAGCAATACAAGATCGTGAAAAGTTAAAAAAACAAATCGATACAAAATCGCTAAATGAATTAGAAGAAATGTTTTTAAATATGGCTAATCAGTATAAAGAATTTCTAAGTACACAACAAGATGTACATGCTGAATTTGTTATTAAGAATCCATATGCAGGGACACTACATACTTCAATTTTAGAATTAGTGCAACACGTCGTAAATCATGGTACATATCATAGAGGAAATATAACAGCAATGATCCGTCAACTTGGTCATTCATCGACAATGATGGATTTTGTACTATATTTACATATGATTCAGAAAGAGGGAGAGTAATATAGTTTGTAAGAAGGAGAGACTTTAATTGTAAAAGTCTCTCCTTCTATTTTATCCTGCATGAACTGCCTATAAAGTACCGATTAGTGTGGGAAAATAATCATTTGGGATGTACAAAGCCCCCAATAATTAAAGTTTCACTGTATTTCTTATGAAGCTTTATTTTCTTGTAATTGCTTAGCATATTGTACAGCCTTATATGCATTGACTCTACCGTTTTTCCAGTACGTACCTGTACCACTAATTTTATCAGAAGTTGACTCAATAATTTGGCGGATTTGTGTATTGCTATATCCTTGATTTGCTAAAAGAGCAGCGACTCCTGCAACATGAGGTGTTGCCATAGATGTACCACTTAATGATTGATACGTGCTCCCTTTATATGTTGAATATATATTTGAACCTGGAGCTGCAACATCTACCCAGCTACCATAAGTAGAAAATGAAGATTTTCTATCTGATTGATCTGTAGAAGCAACTGCAATTACTTCGCTGTAATAAGCAGGGTAATTAGCTTTTGTATTTCCAGCATTTCCAGCAGCTGCAACTATAACAGAGCCTTTATTCCATGCATATTGAACGGCTTGTTGTAATGCAGTACCACCATTTGGAGCTCCTAAACTTAAACTAATTACTTTTGCACCCGAATCAGCAGCTTCTCGAATACCTTGCGCTACAGCATCAAGAGTACCACTTCCTTGATTATCTAATACGCGGACAGCATAAATTGAAGTCTGCGGGGCAACACCAGCAATTCCGACGCTGTTATTCGTAAGTGCTCCAGTAATTCCAGCGCAATGTGTACCATGACCATTACCATCATCAGATGTATTGTCGTTATCAACATAATCATGCCCGTAAATTACTTTAGAAGCTAAATCAGGGTGTGAGCCTTGAACTCCTGTATCAATAATAGCTACTTTTACACCAGGATCACTTCGTTGGCTATCCCAAGCTTGTGGAGCTTGAATCTTTTGTAATCCATATTGATTTTTAAAATATGGGTCGTTTGGAGTCAAAAAGGCATGAACGTAATAATTCGGTTCTGCATATTCCACATCTGGATTATTTTTATAACTCTTTATTTTTTCTTTTACAGTACCTTTTGAAAATTGAACGACTTCAAAACCTAACTTATCATCTTTAGATAAGACATTAGCTCCGACAGATTTATGAAAAGATTGCACATTATTTAAAGCTGCATTTTGCTTGAACTTAACGATTAATTGGTTAGGAACGTAATCAGTAGATGATGTTTCAGCACTTGAAGTATTCGTGTTAAAGAAGAAACCACCAATAATAAATGATAAAATAGATAGGAAAACAATGAATTTGTTTTTCAAAAGATTTTTCCTCCCTTTTCTTGGATGAGTTTTTCAGCGACACTTTAATATCGCATTCCTTTTCAACTATATAGTTAGACCATACGATTTATGACATTTATGTGAAAAACTTTTGGAGGAATAAAAAGGAGTAAATATTGATATAAATATATTTTTAATGATAGTAATTAAGTAAAAGAGGGGATGAAAAAAGGAACGCTCATCATGTGTGAGTCATTCCTTTTTTCATAGATTAACTTGCCTGTTTTTTATGGTTTTCTTTCAATTTCTCTGCTTGTAAAAAACGATTCGTTTCAGCGACAACGATACCACTTAATCCGATTAGGCCAATTAAGTTTGGAATTGCCATAAGTCCATTTGCAATATCAGCAAATGTCCATACGATACCAAGTTTTAAATTGGCACCAATCGCAATCATCACGATAAAGATTGCTTTATAATATCGAACAGCACCTTCTCCAAATAAATAAGCGACACATTTCTCACCGTAATATGACCAGCCTAAAATAGTAGAGTAGGCGAATAAAATTATGGCAATACCAAGGATCATACTACCAGCGGTGCCGAATACAGATTGGAATGCAAGTGTTGTAGCTTCAACACCGGTTTTACCTGATTTCCATGCTCCAGTTGTAATTAATACAAGTCCTGTAATTGTACAGACGATAAATGTATCAAGAAAAGTACCAGTCATAGAAACTAAAGCTTGTTTTGCAGGTGAATCTGTTTTTGCTGCAGCGGCCGCAATAGGAGCACTACCTAAACCAGCTTCGTTTGCAAATACACCGCGCGCCATTCCGATTTGAATAGCTGATGCGACTGTTGCTCCAATAAAACCACCTGCGGCTGCTGTACCTTGAAATGCACCAGAAAAAATAAGTGAAAATGCTTCTGGAATTTGATCAAAGTGATAGAAAATAATAATAAGACCAGCAATTATATAAAAGAAAGCTTTAATAGGAACGATAAATCCCGTTACTTTCCCGATTTTTTTTACACCGCCTAAAATAACAATAGCGATTAAAAATGACATTAATATACCAGTTAAAGCAGGGGGGAAAGAGAAATTAATTCGCATTGCCTCTGCAACTGAGTTAGATTGCACCATATTACCGATCCCGAAAGAAGCAGTTGTACCGAATATAGCGAATAAAACAGCAAGCCATTTCTTACCTAAGCCACGCTCTAAATAATACATTGGTCCACCTGAATATTCACCATTCTCATTACTAACACGGTATTTCACTGCTAGAATTGCTTCGGCATACTTTGTTGCCATTCCGAATAAAGCGGTAATCCACATCCAAAAAATTGCACCAGGACCACCAATTGTAACAGCTGTTGCAACACCGGCGATATTTCCCATACCAATCGTTGCGGCCATAGCTGTCATGAGTGCTTGGAAGTGGCTAATATCTCCAGAAGATGACGTATCTTCTGACTTTTTAAATGCTATTTTGTGAGCGTATAATAGTTTACTAAACTGTAAACCTTTCAAACGCACTGTGAGAATGATACCAGTACCAACGAGTAGCAACAAAGTTGGTAATCCCCACACGTAATGATTCATTTGTTCTAATACTTTACTTACTGTCTCCATCTTTATTCTCCTTTTTTAGAAAAAATAAAAACCACTTCAAGTAAATGAAATGGTCTCTGGAGAAACAAGGAATAGAAAAATAAACCGATACAAATCGGCATTTTCCTTCGCTTGTCTCTGTCCTTTTTACCTGAGAGATTATCCGCTAAAATAGCGGATTTGCTCCTTCGGCGCTCTTTTTCCTCCGCGCTATTAAAAGCGAGAGGGAGTCTCTCCAGAGATTCGTCCCCATGCAGTTCTACTTGTAACCAAGACCTGAGAGTTTCAAAGTTGGTATTACAACTTTTTGCCCCGTCGGTAGATCAATTGACCTTCTCCTGAATGGTTCATCCGAATTATAAAATTAATATACACATTGAATGTAAATCAATAAAAATATTATAGACAGACAAACTGTGAATTGCAATCTTTTTTTTTATTTTAAAATAGTAAACAGTTTTATTTTTTAGAAATTCCTAATTTATCTTTAACTTCATTTAAAGTAGATAAAGCGATGACAATATGTTGATCGGCAAGCCCTAAAGCCTGTTTTGTATTTTCAATTATTTCATTGGCCGGAGTAGAATTATTGTATTTATCAATAATTAAATCTGCTGCATTTTTCATGTAATTTGATGCGGATTTAAACTGAGTTGTGAATTGGATTAGTTGTTTTTGTATATGTATATCCGTTATGCTTTCTTCGATTTTTATCGTGTCTATTTCGTTCATAAGTGTTTCATACTGTTTGGAAACAGCACTCATTGTAACTAATAGTTTATTTCTATCCACTGAATCTCCGTTCGTATTCATCTCTTCCCAGGCAGGCAACCAATCTTTTTCGATAATGTCATTATAATTAGTAGTCAATTCCTTAATTTTAGGTTGTAATTTAGTTTTGAAAGTTTTTGTATCCACTGTTTCTACAGTTGCTTTTTCATTATCATTTTTATTTTTACCATTAGTTACGTAGAAAATCGTACCGAAAATGATGAAAATAGAAATAACTACTGTCCATTTAGTAAAAAGAATTTTCTTCAATATGTAACGCCTCCAAAATTTAAAAACTTATAATTATAATATATAACAATAATGTTGTTTTAAATAGAGAAAATAAAGTTAGAAGTGATTTGAATTACATCTTTTTTATACGTAACTAATTAAAATTAGTAAAAAGATGAAAGGAATATGTAAGAAAGGGGAATTTTAGTGAAAGTGAATAAAAGAAAACAAGTTTTAAATATTGTAACGGGTATGTTATTAATTGGTGTATCTCGCATTAACGGGCAGTAAGACCCCCACTTCAAAATGCAGCGAAAGCAAAGAAGTTAGGTGGGGGATGAAGAATCCCAAAATGATTAAAGTTTCACTTTATTTGCACTCATTTATGTAGACAAAGAATCTAAAATTGAAAAATTTCCAGTACCAATGTCAGCAATCCATATTAATGATGATAATGAAGAGGTTTATACATATATAAGTGTAATGCTTATTATAAAGGCAAGTGGATGGGAGCCAGCATAGTTAGTTTTAAAAAAGTGGAACGAAAGGTAAATGTATAGCATTATCCGAGAGAAATTACGTATTATTTATTTGAGCAATAGATATACAAGGGAGAAAAGATTTCGATGTAATTCGTATAGAGCTACATTTTTTATATTCCGAATTATTTGAAATGAAAATAGATAGATGGTTTGATAGATATAGTTTAATAAAATGATTAGTTGTACAAAAGTAGAAATTTGTAGTTACCATAGTTTTGTTATGTAAACTGATTGTTGTAAGAGAGATTGTATTATGAGGGGGAATTAGAAATGTTACTAAAAACAATATTTTGCAGAGTGGAAGAAAAGAAAAGGGAGATGTTTTCGGCTGCTCAAGAAAAATGGCGTGATTTACAACATTTAGATGGTTTTCATGGGCAATTTGGTGGATGGAATGAAGATGAGGCATGTGTATTTACTTTATGGGAAGATAGAAGTGCATATCAATCATTTATGAATGGTGCTCACGATACAATTTATTTAAATAGTAATCAAAAAGATACGTTTCTTTCATGTGAAATTGAACTATTTCAAACGTTGTATGATATAAATGCTAAGCCTTTGCAAAACGTTGTTACAGAAGGATCATTCGTAAGAGTTGCCATATGTGATGTAAAGGGAGAAAAAGAAAATCATTTTTTACATAAGCAAGAAACAATTTGGAATAAAGGAATGGAGAATGCAAAAGGGATGTTAGGTGGAGTAGTTGCCAAGTCTTTAAAAAATGAAACTCGTTACATAGTATTAACTTATTGGGAAGATGAAATGGCGCATCAATATTATGTGGAAGAGAGTTTTTCTATGTTGTATAAACTAGCTAACATTCATGAAGATATAGAAGAGATAAGAGGTAAACAAGCTGTATGTAAGGAAGAATGGCTTGTATATTAAGTGCAGAAAAAGTGTATAAATGAATGTATAATAAAGATAATTTCTTGTAAACAAGAAATTAATAGAAGACGTCATATACCCTTTCATGTTAATATATTTAAGTTAAAATAGGAGGCTTACCCTTTTGTATTGTACGGTAGAAGCAGTGTGAGCTTGAAATTTTTTATGAAAAGGATGTGCCTAACTTGCGTATCAATAAATTTATTAGTGAAGCTGGAAAAGCGTCTCGACGCGGAGCAGATAAATTAATTAATGAGAGAAGAGTAATTATTAACGGTAAGGTTGCAAAAATTGGTGACCAAGTAAATCCAGGTGATGATGTACGAGTGAATGGAGAGCAACTTCGTATTGCTCGAGACCATGTGTATATCGCTTTAAATAAACCAGTAGGTATTACATGTACAAGTGAAAAAGCAGTAAAAGGTAATATTATTGATTTAGTGAATCACCCTTTACGTATTAGTCATATTGGGCGTCTAGATAAAGACTCAGACGGTTTAATTTTGTTAACGAATGATGGCGATATCGTTAATGAGATTTTACGTGCTGAAAACAAGCATGAGAAAGAATATATCGTTTCAGTAGATAAGCCAATTACACCTGATTTCTTAGAAAAAATGGCAGCAGGAGTTAAAATTTTAGGTACAAAAACACTTCCTTGTGAGGTTACACAGTTATCAAAATATGAGTTCCAAATTATTTTGACACAAGGGCTGAATCGTCAAATTCGCCGTATGTGTGAAGCTTTAGGTTATCAAGTATATACGTTAAAACGTACGAGAATTATGAATATAGAATTGAATAATTTACCAGTTGGGCAGTGGAGAGATTTATCGAAGAAAGAGAAAAGACGCCTATTTTCAGATTTAAATTACGAACCACAAGATTGGTAAAATTGAGAAGTGAAACCAAATTTTTTTTGGTTTCACTTTTTTAAATTAAATAAATAATATTATTTAACACTTGCAAAAATAAAATGAATAAGATATATTAAATAACAATAAATGGATGTTTTATAAAAGCAAAGAAAAGGACACGAGTTATTTTACCCGGTTATACAGAGAAGGAAGGAAAGCTGAGAACTTCCTAACGCAGAAAAATAACTTACCACCTTAGAGCTGCACTGGGGAAATGAAGTATCTAGTGCCGTGTATGCGACGTTATCGCAAAAGAAGCCATTGCATATTGTGATGGGAATCTGGGTGGAACCACGGATATAAGCATATTCGTCCCTATTTTAGGGATGAATATGCTTTTTTGCATTCAATTTCATAATAAGCAAAGAAAAGGACACGAGTTATTTTACCCGGTTATACAGAGAAGGAAGGAAAGCTGAGAACTTCCTAACGCAGAAAAATAACTTACCACCTTAGAGCTGCACTGGGGAAATGAAGTATCTAGTGCCGTGTAAACGACGTTACCGTAAAAGAAGCCATTGTATGTTTACAATGGGAATCTGGGTGGAACCACGGGTAAAAGCACGCTCGTCCCTATTTTAGGGATGAGTGTGCTTTTTATTATGAAATGGAGAGATGAAAAATGAAAGAACAGATGATTGAAATTAAATTTCCAGATGGTAGTGTTAAAGAATTTGTAAAAGGAATTACTTTAGAAGAAATTGCTGGATCAATTAGTAGTAGCTTGAAAAGGAAAGCAGTCGCGGGGAAAGTAAATGAGGGGTTATATGATTTACGCCGAAATATTGAAGAAAATGCGGCAGTAGAAATCATTACTATAGATTCAAATGATGGAGTAGAAATTGCAAGACACTCTGCGGCACATATTTTAGCGCAAGCTGTAAAAAGATTGTATGGTGATATAAATCTTGGGGTAGGGCCTGTTATTGAAAATGGATTTTATTATGATATGGATCTTCCAAGTAGTGTAAACGTAGAAGATTTACCAAAAATCGAGAAAGAAATGAGAAATATTATAAAAGAAAATATAAGTATAGAACGAGTTGAGGTTTCTCGAGAAGTAGCAGCTAAACTGTTTCAAGACATGAATGATCGCTTGAAATTAGAACTTTTAGAAGCAATTCCTAGTGGGGAAAGTGTAACACTATATAAACAAGGTGAATTTGTAGATTTATGTAGGGGGCCACATGTACCGTCAACAGGCTATTTGAAAGCATTTCAATTAACTCACGTTTCCGGTGCATATTGGCGAGGGGATAGTAATAATCAAGTGCTTCAGCGTATATATGGTGTTGCATTTTCTTCTCAAATAGAATTAGAAGATTATTTACATTTTGTTGAAGAAGCAGCAAAAAGAAACCACCGTAAGTTAGGTAATGAACTTGAGTTATTTATGTTTTCTGAAGAGGCTCCGGGAATGCCATTTTATTTACCGAAAGGCCAAATTATTCGGAATGAATTAGAAGCATTTTTAAGAGAAATTCAAAAAGAATACAATTATCAAGAAGTACGCACTCCGTTTATGATGAACCAAGAAGTATGGGAGAGATCAGGGCACTGGGGCCATTATAAAGATAATATGTATTTCTCAGAAGTAGACAACAAAAGTTTTGCATTAAAGCCAATGAATTGTCCTGGACATATGCTTATGTTTAAAAATAAATTGCATTCTTATCGTGAATTACCGATTCGCATGTGTGAGTTCGGTCAAGTGCATCGACATGAATTTAGCGGTGCGTTAAACGGGTTATTAAGAGTTCGTACTTTCTGCCAAGATGATGCTCATTTATTTGTAACACCGGAACAAATTGAGGATGAAATTAAATCCGTAATGGGGCAAATTGATTACGTATATAAAACTTTTGGATTCGAATATGAAGTAGAGCTATCTACTCGTCCAGAAGATTCAATGGGTGACGATAAATTGTGGGAGCAAGCAGAAGCCGCATTAGAAAATGTATTACAGTCATTGAATTATAAATATAGACTAAATGAAGGTGACGGCGCATTTTATGGACCGAAGATTGATTTCCATATTAAAGATGCCTTAAATAGAAGTCACCAGTGCGGAACAATTCAGCTTGATTTCCAAATGCCAGAGAAATTCGATTTAAATTATATAGATGAGAAGAATGAAAAGAAAAGACCAGTTGTTATTCACCGAGCAGTTTTAGGTTCGTTAGACCGCTTTTTAGCAATATTAATTGAACACTTTGGAGGCGCGTTCCCGGCATGGGTAGCACCAGTTCAAGTGAAAGTAATTCCAGTTTCAAATGCAGTTCATGTACAATATGCAAATGAGGTTGCAGATAAATTAGCACAAGCTGGAGTTCGTATTGAACGAGATATGCGAGATGAAAAGTTAGGATATAAAATAAGAGAAGCACAAATGCAAAAAATTCCTTATGTTCTTGTTATTGGGGATAAGGAAATGGAAAACGGATCTGTAAATGTACGTAAATATGGGGAAGAGAAGTCAGAAGTTATTGCGTTAGATGTATTTGTGGCAAGTATTGAAGAAGAAATAAAGAATAGAAAATATTGATTGTAAAGAAAACACACTATTAGAAATTAGTGTGTTTTCTTTTTTATCTTACAAAAATGTAAGGTAAATGTAAGCGAAATCGAGGGAACGAGTTGTAGAAAAATGAGAATATGAAGTAGGAAATAGGTTCATGTTAAGGGTGTAAATCTTATTGAATGGATAATTAAAAAATTCTTAAGAATCTAAATGACAAAATAATAAGAAATATGCGAGAAATTAATTTTATACAAAAGGGATGGAGTGAAAGAAATGTCAACAAATGTAGTTACTGTAGAAAGTGTAGAAAAAACGTACGGGAAAAGAAATGAGAATCAGTCAAAAGCGTTAAGGGGTGTTTCATTACATATTAAAGAAGGAGAGTTTGTAGGGATCATGGGTCCTTCTGGATCTGGAAAAACGACTTTACTTAATGTGATTAGTACACTGGATCAAGCGACAGGTGGTAGTGTGACGATAGCTGGTACAAATATTACTTCTATGAAGGGGAATGCATTATCAGATTTTCGTTCTCAAAAATTAGGATTTATTTTTCAAGATTTTAACTTACTAGAAAACTTATCAATTTATGAAAATATTGCTTTGCCTCTTTCTTTGCAAGGCGTACCATCAAGTGAGATTACAGGAAAAGTAAATGAGGTTGCGAAGAAATTAGGAATTACTGAAATTTTAACAAAATATCCGACTGCTGTTTCTGGTGGGCAAAAACAAAGAACAGCGGCAGCACGAGCTTTAGTACATAATCCGGCAATCGTATTAGCAGATGAACCAACAGGAGCACTTGATAGTAAAAATGCAAAAAGTTTATTAGAAGCAATGCAAGATTTACATGAAAATCACAATGTAAGTATTTTGATGGTTACACATGATGCGTTTAGTGCAAGTTACTGTGAGCGTATTTTATTTATTCAAGATGGTCTTCTTTATAAAGAATTAAATCGTCAAGGCACTCGAGAGAATTTCTATCAAGACATTTTAGGTGTGCTCGCTCATATGGGCTCAGCTGCTGAGTCTAAGTAGGGGGCGAAACTATGTTATTTAAATTATCACGTCATAGTATGAAAAAGATGTTAAAAGATTATATGGTTTTACTGATTGGTCTCGTTATTAGTATTAGTATTTTCTATATGTTCCAAACGATGGCGATGAACAGTGAATTTACAAAAGATAATAGTCTCATTAGTAGTATTAGACTCGTCTTCTGGGTAGGTGCAATATTACTTTCTTTCATAACTGTATTTTATATTATATATGCCAATTCTTTTTTACTTAC
Source organism: Bacillus cereus group sp. BceL062 (assembly GCF_051780025.1). Lineage (NCBI taxonomy): Bacteria > Bacillati > Bacillota > Bacilli > Caryophanales > Bacillaceae > Bacillus > Bacillus cereus group sp. BceL062. Next base: position 469,827 of record NZ_JBPWGY010000001.1, read on the forward strand.
ATTAAGAAGAAAAGAACTTGGTATGTATATGATGCTTGGAGCGAAAAAGAAAAAAGTAGCACAGTTATTATTTATTGAAACATTCGGTATGGGGATTGTAAGTATTATTATCGGTATTTTAGTAGGGATGTTACTTGCAAGTGTAGCAGGAAATTTTTTAATGAATGGCATGGAAATTTCAGCAAAAGGTAGTTACGCATCTGTATACACACCAGCTATTTTAGTTACATCTATTTTCTTCTTAATACTATTTTTCATTACGGGTATAATGAATAGCATTCGATTGTTACGTAAAACAGAACTAGAGTTAATTCGTGAAGATGAAACACTAGATGAAGTAAAGAAAAGTAAAACTCGCATTATTATAATGACAGTACTGGGTGTATTACTAGTAAGTACAGGGTATTATTTTATGGTAAATATAAGAACATATGCTGAACTTGGTTTTATAATAGCGACGATTGTTACAACACTTGGAACGTACTTTATTTTTAGTTCATTGCTCCCATTTTTTGTGATGAAAATTAAAGGGAATAAAAAACGAAATGAAACGGGCTTAAATAGTTTTACATATGCACAGCTACGCTTTCGAGTAAATAGTTTATCGAGAGTATTAGGTACTGTAGCAATGTTAATTGCATTAGGCGCAGGTGCGATGACGGCAGGTATGGCGTTCCAAAAAAATGTAGGTATTATGACAGACTTTTCTCGTGTATATGATGTTGTAATTCATGATCCGAATGATCAAGATAAAGCGGACTTGAAAGAAATGGAAATTGTTGAAGAAAGCAAGTACAAATATAAAGTAGATGGAGAAGCGGTTTATTATTTACGTAACGACTTAACTGAAAACCCACCACTTATTTCAGATCATTTTGATACAAAGACGTTAAAAGAGCCTGCACGAAAACGTGTGGCTGAACCTTTAACAGAACCTGTATATTCTGCTTTGGAAGCTCCCGAAGCAGCGAATAAGCTTCCTCGTATGCCAAAAGATTGGGAAGATGCGGTTGTAAGAGAAATACAAATTACACATAATCAATTTAACGGAAAGCCTGTAAGAATTGCTGATGAAGAGCATTATAAAGGAATTCAAGGAACAGAACATACTGTAACTTTAGCAAAAGTAGATGATATGAAAAAATATAAACCGTTGTTGATCGAAATAGACAAGAGACAAAAAGAACAAATTGAAAAAGCAACAGGTGCAAAGGTAGATTTATTTACGAAAATGACAATTTATCAGTTCATGAACAGCTTCATGAGCGGAACAATGTTTATGGGATTTTTTCTCGGAATTGCCTTTTTAGCAATGATGGCAAGTTCCCTTATGTTCAAAATATTAACAGGTGCTTCTCGCGACGTACGCCGCTATGAAATGTTACGAAAAATCGGTGTGAGACGTAGTATGTTAACGAAAAGTATTTATAAAGAAATTTCATATTTATTTATCTTCCCAGCGATCATTGGAATTTCCCACGTTTTAGTAGGGCTTAACTTATTCGGTTTTATATTAGTTGACCCATTTGTAAAAGTGTGGGTGCCAATAGGGATTTTCTTAGTCATTTATTTCATCTATTACTGGATAACTGTTCAACTTTATAAAGGGATGGTAATGCCGAAAGAAGAGGTAGGGAAATAGTTTATGAAAAAAGTCCTTGTTTTGAAAACAAGGGCTTTTTTCTATGTTTGTGATACATAAATACGTGTATGCAAGACGTTATTAAGTCTTCATAATAATAAAATATTGAAAATTAAGAAAATTTTAAGGGTTTATATAGCGGAAAGTTAAGATGTGTATGGGACATTAATAATGTACAAAAACATTGAGATGAAATTGGAAAGTGTACTTGTTTTGTACTTTTATTTTCTTGAGGTAGTTTTGCAGAAATAAATTGATATTTTATAAATTTAACAGAAAGGAAGCGTATTATGAAAAAGATAAAAAAATCAATAAAACTTATTGGAGTCATTACTATACTATTACTAACCATAGCACTAATATTTCCTACATGGACTTCGCAAATAAAGAGTAATAACAGTATAAGTACATTAGAACAAGTAGAGATAAATGGAAGTGGTCATGAGATTATGATACGTGGCAAAGATAAGAGGAATCCAGTAATTATCTTTGTTCATGGTGGACAAGGTTCTTCGGAAATACCATATGCTCAAAAATATCAATACTTATTGGAAGAGAAATTCACAGTTGTTAATTATGATCAAAGGGCAAGCGGGAAATCGTATCATTTTTTTGAAGACTATTCGAAATTATCATCAGACCTACTTGTAGAAGATTTATTAGCTATGACAGATTATGTTTCAAAACGTCTCGGTAAAGAAAAAGTAATATTGATTGGGCATTCTTACGGTACATATATTGGAATGCAAGCTGCCTATAAAGCTCCTGAAAAATATGAAGCGTATGTTGGTATAGGGCAGATGAGTGACACAGTAGAAAGTGAGATGGATAGTTTAAAATACGTTATTGAACAGGCGCAAAATGAGGGAAATGCGGAGGAGGTTTCATATTTAAAAGAGTTAACCGAAAAAATTAAAAACGGCGATACATACACTCCGAGAGATTATGTTGCAAAATATGGTGGAACATCAAGACTCATTGAAAATCCAGATGGTGATAACATTCAGATGTTACTTAGTAATGAATATAACTTGTTAGACGTAATTCGTTATAACGTTGGATTATCACATTCCCAAACGGTCTTATTAGAAAAAGATTTAAAGAATCCATTACCTACTAAAGTAACTAAGCTAAAGCTACCATTTTATTTTCTTATGGGTAAATATGACTATAATACTTCATTTCATGCAGCTAAAAAATATTTTGATTTGATTGAAGCGGATCAAAAGGAATTTATAGCTTTTGAAAACTCAGCACATTACCCTCAATTTGAAGAAAAGGAAAAGTTTTATGAGTGGATGTGTGATACATTCGTAAAATAGAATTAAATACAAAAAGCACTTAGTTTAAAAATAAGTGCTTTTTTATAGTATGGAATTGATTGGGAAGGAAAATGTTGGATAATGGTCGAAAGATATAATAAAACTTCCAAAAAATGACGGGAATTGCTATGTTTTTTAGAAAAAGGAGTTAATTTGTTAAAAGGTATAGGTACTATACATAGATTTTATTTCTGAATATTCATTTAAATAGAAAGGATAATAGTTATGTTCATTCGAATTGGTAAGTGGTGTGGAGTTACATGTTTACAATTATTTGCAGCACTTATTTGTATCCTTTTTTTAGGAGCACTTCCGCGTTTATTTAAAGGACTGCAAATTGATTTAATCGGTTTTTGGGACACAGTTCTGTTTCTTGGGGAGAAGTTACTACAACCAGGTGAAATTACTTACGGATTTCGGAACTCAAGAAAGTTATTTCCACAAATATGGACTCATTATGTAGAGACAATGTTTGTATTTATTTCGGCATTTATACTTTCTTTACTCATTGCGTATGTTATCGTTGTGTGGGTATTGCAGCGCTCTCAATCAAAGCAACGTATATGGAATGGAGTTTTCGTCGCACTGGAAAGTATCCCGGACATTTTATTAATTTTATTATCTCAACTTCTAGTAGTAATTATCTTTCAAAAAACAGGATTTATGCCAGTGAAACATGCGGGATTTGGTGAGGATAGAGCTCGTATGTTACCAATAATATGTCTTGCTATACCTACAACGTTATTATTTATGAAGCTACTATTATTACGTTTTAGAGAAGAATTAGAGAAAGATTATAGCATATTTGCAAAGGGAAAAGGACTGAGTTTAAGACATATTTTGACGCACCATATTTCAAGAAACGTCTTGTTAACAACAGTCTATTATGCAAAAACAAATATTTTATTTATGTTATCAAATTTATATATTATTGAATGGCTATTTAATACGTACGGCATGTTTGTTTTTGTAAAAGAAAATTCCAAATTAGAAATATTTACAGTGAGTTTAGTTATATTATACGTACCGCTTTTTATACTATTTCGTTTATTACATACGCTTTTAAAAAATGTTATAAAGGAGCGTGTGTAACATGTGGCAAGTTGTAAAAAGAGATGTGAGATTTTGGCTAGGTGTTACTTTTTTGAGTGTATTAATGATTGTTAGTATTGGAAATACGGTGTTTTTTGACGGAAATATTCGTGAATTAACGATGATGTATAACGAAAAAGGAGAATTAGAGGCTGCTCCGTTTTCACCATCGAGTAAATTTTGGTTTGGAAGCGATGAGAAAGGACGCGACCTTTTTCAGTTAATAATAGAAGGAGCGAAATGGACAGTTGGTGCTAGTATCGTTATCGCAATTTTACGTGTAGTAATTGGCGGAACTATTGGTTTATTGCTTGGTATGTACAGTAAACGCTCATTTTCAGTTATCTCATCTTTTTTTGATCCGTTTAGTATTGTACCGATGATTATGATTTCCTATTTTATGTTAAATGAAGTTTTAATGTTTGAAAGTGGAGAGGAGGCTGCTCCGTTTCATTTACGGGTTACGTTTCAACTTATAGTTCTTGCGTGCCTTGCTGTACCAACTGTTATGTTGTATACGGCGCAAGAAGTAAAGCGTATTAAGAATGAAGAATTTATGTTGGCTGCTACTGTGCTCGGAGGGAGTAAGTGGCAGCGGTTGAAACGCCATGTATGGCCACATATATTACCATCATTTCTTTTATTAGTAGCCCAGCAATTTGTAAGCACCCTATTACTTCTCTTACATCTTGGTTTGTTAGAACTGTTTTTCGGCGGAACAATAATCTTTGGTACAGAGGCAGATAGTGTAACAAAAGAATGGACAGGATTAATTGGTCAAAACTTCCGCCATTTAACTACTCATACTTGGATCGTGGTCATACCAATCCTTTCTTATAGTATGACAATCTTATCTGGAAATTTGATTAGTAATAGTATGCAAGATGCAATTAAATTAGGAAATGTGAGAAGGCCAAAGGGGGAAAAGAAAAAAGGGAAAGTAGAGAAACAAATACAACCGACTATGAATGATTTTTCATTCTATAGAGAGGTACAAAAATAAAAAAAGATAGCTGAAGACAAATCGTTTTCAGCTATCTTTTTTCGTTTAAAGTGGAGGTAAATCAATTTTACCTTCTTCAAATAATTCTTTTATCATATGTTTCGTATAACCAGCTGCTTGACTAAATGTGATTTTTGCTGGCATTGGTGCTTCGTTTACATCTACAACTACATCAATAATACACGGCCTGTTTTGTTTTACTGCACTTTCGAAAGCAGGTAGTAGTTCATCTAATTTCTCAATACGGTAGCCAATACCGCCGCACGCCTCTGCATATTTTGCGAAATCTGGATTCGTTAAATCGGTGCCGAATTCGATATTACCCATAACTTCTTGTTCGAATTTAATCATGGCAATTTTATTATTGTTCAATACGACTACAACGATTGGTAGTTTATATTTTACAGCTGTTACAAAATCGTTCATAGTCATTCCAAATCCGCCGTCACCACAAACTGCAAATACTTGTTTATTCGGGAACGCAATTTTTCCAGCAAGTGCACCAGGTAAACCGCAGCCAAGTGTTGCGAGCCAGCTTGAAATGATAAATTGCTGGTTCGTCATACGGAAGTGCCTTGCTGTCCAGACCGTTACATTTCCGACATCAACTGAAAGGATGGCGTCATCTTCTGCTACTTGCTGCAATGCATGCATAACGCGTTGTGGTTTAATTGGAGTAGAGGAATCTTCTTCCTGACCGTGTAATTTTTCTTCCCACTTTTTCATCATTTCTTGATGATGCTCTAAGAAGGAATGGTCCTCGTGTTTTTCTACATTTTCAATTAACCATTTTAATGTTTTATCAGCATCACCGGCTAAGCCGATATCTGTCACATAACGCTTCCCGATTTGGGCGGGATCTGTATCGATATGAATTGTTTTTGCCTTTTCAGGTAAGAAACCAGTGAACGGATAAGAAGTACCCACCATAATTAAAGTATCCGCGTGTTTCATTGCTTCATAAGATGGTTTCGTTCCAATTAATCCCAATCCACCGATGCAAAGTGGGTGTTCATCAGGAACAATTCCTTTAGCTGGCAATGTAAGTACGATTGGAGCGCCGATATGTTCTGCGAATGCAAGTAAAGATTCTCTTGCATGTTTTGCGCCTTTACCTGCTAAAATAACAAGTTTTGTCGCTTCATTTATTGCGAGTTTCGCTGCATCTAAATCTTCTTTTTGCGGAAATAGCTCAGGCAATGTAAAAGAAGTGTTTGTAACACGAGCCCCATTTTTTACTTCGAATTTCGGAACGTCATCCGGAATAGTGAGAACAGATACACCTTTTTTCGTATAGGCCATACGAATCGCTTGATTCACTACAGCAGGTAGTTGCTCCGCTGACATAATGCGCTGGTTATACACTGCAACATCATCAAACAATCTTTCTAAGTTTACTTCTTGGAAAAAATCCGTTCCGAGTAAATCGGTTTCTACCTGTCCTGAAATTGCTAGCACAGGAGCCTTATCGAGTTTCGCATCATATAAACCGTTTAATAAATGAATAGCTCCAGGTCCTGCGATTGCCATACAAACACCGAGTTTCCCTGTTAATTTCGCATAAGCGGCCGCTGCTAATGCGCCAGCTTCTTCGTGGCGAACTTGAATGAATTTAATTTTATCTTGTTTTTTTCTTAAAGCTTCAATGATAGAATTGATAGAATCTCCAGGCATACCGTATATATGTTCTACTCCCCAGTCAATTAATAAATCAACTAATGCTTCACCAGCTGTTTTCCCAAACATAATTGTTCCTCCTCATAATAGGTAGATAACAATATGTTTTGAAGAAAAAGGAAAAATATACAAATAATAAATTTTTTAGCTTTAATGATGACCAGCGAATAAAGTAAACACTGTTATTAGTAAAAAACCACTAGTTGCCCACATGAGAAATGTAAGGAAAGAGAGCTGTTTCTTAGCTTTCCAAAGCATTTCATGAATTGTGACATAACCAAGTGAACCGATAGCGCTGCCCATAATGAGACCTTGTAAATGAAGAGCTTTTCCTTCCATTAAAATTCCAAACACCGTACCGGTACCGAGAATAAGAGAAAGTAATAAAGTTGTTAATAGAAATGAAACATATTTATGTTTTGTAAAGAGAAAGGGGATAATTAAAGCTAATCCTTCTGGAATATGGTGAACGACGATTGCTATTAAAAAGGGAATGCCTGAGTCAGCATGATTAATAAAAGCTGTGCCTAACGCAAATCCACTCGGTATATTATGAATAAATATAGCGAAAGAGAGAAACAGGAATGTTTGCCATGCTTGTTGATCCTTTTTATGTATCATTGGATGGTGACAATAGTTATCTAATAAGCTCATAACTAAAATACCGATAGCTATACCAAGTATAGGACCAGTCATTTCATAGCCTGAAAATGTTTCAGGAATAATTTCAAGGGATAAAAGGCCAAGCAAAATACCACCACATAATGCGTATAAACGATGCATCTTTTCTTCAATTAGCTGGCGTGTTGCAACTCCAACAACACCTCCTAATAGTAGTCCACCGAACGAAAAAAATGTTACAATCATTGGAATCCATAAACGCTCCATAGTATCACACTCCGATTGTATTCCCTTATTTTTAGCTTACGAAAAGTTAAGTTGGATTAGTCCAAGTAATTGTGTTTGAGTATAGAGAAAAAACTAGCAATTCGTTATAATTTATATATTAAATTTAAGTGGGAATATGAAAAGGGGAATTGATTATGCAGCAAATTAAAAAAATAGGAAACTCATTTTGGTATATGACACCTGTTTCTGAAACAGATAGACCTATATTAGGAATGGTCGTTGGAAAAGAAAAAACTTTAATGATTGATGCAGGGAATTCAGAAGAACATGCACAATTGTTTTTAGAAATGCTAAAAGAACAGAATGTATCGAGTCCTGATTTCGTAGCACTAACGCATTGGCACTGGGATCATATTTTTGGATTACCTGTACTACAAGAGGCATTGTCTATTGCACATTCTGAAACGAAAAAAGAGATGAGTACACTTGTTTCTTATGAATGGACAGATGAAGCGTTGGACACACGTGTAAAAGAGGGTACTGAAATTGAATTTTGTGCGGAGTGTATCAAAAAAGAGTTTAATGAAAAAGCGAGAAATATTAAAATTATTCCTCCAACTTTAACATTCCAGAATCAACTTGAATTAGATCTTGGTGAAGTGACATGTGTGCTAAAGCATGTGGGCGGAGATCATTCACATGACTCTGTTGTTATGTATATAAAAGAAGAAAAGATATTGTTTTTAGGAGACTGTATATATGCAGATATTTTTTCTTCGAAGTGGAACTATACGACGAAACGAACGGTTACATTAATAGATGAATTAGAAAAATTTGATGCTGAGACATATATTCTTTCTCATGGGACAGCTATAAATCGGGAGGAGTTTTTAAAAGAAATACAATTGCTAAAAACAGTAGGAACATACACAGAAGCTCATAAAGGCGATGAAGAGAAGATAAAGGCAGCGTATAAACAAGAGCTAGATAGAGAATTAAATGAAGATGAGTTAGAAACAATAACGTATTTTGTAAATGGTTATGAAATGGTTAGCCAGTAAAACGCAACTCTAATCAAATAGCCTTAAACTGTACAAAAAGAGTATTGAAGTTTACTTCAATACTCTTTTTAATAAGTAAATATTAAGCCGCAACCAATTTGAGTTTTTTTGCAGGCTTATCATCTGAAGTTATACGACTTTATTTATTTTTCGTATAGATAGAATTTCAAGTGGAAGCTTTCTTTGCTAAGTCAGTTATATAGTTGAAAAAAACATTGTGGTTTACATTATAAACGACATTTACAGGTCGCCCATCATCAGTTTCCACTGTACGCCCTTGGCTAGGTCCGTATGTATGAACAATACTTTTAATCGTTTGTACCTTTGCAAGGTCAGCTTTCCCAACAAACGCAGCGGTTAATACATCCCACAAATAGTAAGTAGAGTTCGTTGAAAAGTGAACGAGAGGAGGAACCATCGCATAGCATTGACCAAGGAAATCAACACCAATATATTTACGCTCTTTTGCCCACTGTTCACGTATGTCTATTGTTAACGGAACTTGGTTTGTACTTTCTAGTGTTACTAAGTCGATTTCAATCTTCGCCTCCCATACACGAGCTACTGCTTCAGGGTCCCAAAACGAATTCCACTCAGCCGTTCCATCGTGTTCCGGCTCATGTACATTGCCTGCAGCCCGAAATGTACCGCCCATCCAAACGAGACGTTCAATTTTATCTTCGATTATAGGAGCCTCATATAATGCACGGGCTAGGTCAGTTAGCGGCCCTGTAAATAATAAAGTTGTTTTTCCTTCCGTTTGTAGAAGAGTTTCTATTAAATGATGATGCGCAGGTTTGGCTGCTGCAGGTGTTGCAACTTTTCCATACTCATTTAAAATGGGTAAAGCATCTACATAAAATGCATGCATTCGCCAGTCTTTCGGAAATGGATTTTTTCCACGAGAGTTTGACGCTGCTACTTCGATATTACCTTTGCCGAAGCGATCAATAATTTTACGACTTGCAGACATTGCGGGTTCTAAATAACAATCTGCAGGGATAACTGAAACACCTGTAAGTTCGACATTACCCATCTGGAGTAATAAAAATAGTGAAATTAGATCATCTACACCACCATCATGATTGAAGTACACCTTTTTCATCATTGTAATCTCCATTCTCTAATATTTAGCCAAGAATTAAATTTTAATTTTGGAAAAATCATTGATAATTTCCACCACCTGAATTTTCCCATTAATCAGTAGCTCAGGTAATTCGCTTTTGCTATTTCCTTTCCAATAGTCTCTAGCCTGTTCAATTTTTCTGGAGAAAGAAATACCATCTTCTTTTGGTAAAAGATTTCCGTCGCTTTCAAAAGAATTTCCACTCACTAGTAGCTTAACAATCTGTAAAACATCTCGGTTGTAAGAATCAAATAACGCTTTCCATTTCAAAGCATCTTCATAGCTTTTAGAAGCATATAAGCAAGACAACCTTGAAGGGTATTCAGGATATTCTTGCAGCCTAACCATTTCGACAATCGTTTCCCTAACAGCTCTAATTGTTTGATCCGTATAATTCATAACTACTTGAGCATTTTCATTATTTATATGTAGTTCGTTATCTATATAATTGCTTTTTAAAATTTGAATAGAATCTTCGCCAGTAGCATTTAATTGTTCTCTTTCAAAAAAGAAGTGATATAAAGTATTAGTTTGATTTTTATCAAAATGAATGATTTGTCCGATATTCATTTTTTTCTTTGTAACGATGTGATATGCGTAAAATTCTGCTTCATTCATAGTTATCCTCCTAGTAGTAATATATTTCAATGTTAAATTTAGTAATTCAACATTGAAATATATAAAACCTTTATAAACATACAGTTATAGAATGGGAAGATTTGAGTGAAGAGTGACAGAAATACACGTAAACGCTTTCGAAATGTTCACTTACGAAGGAGTTTCCAATATCGATATAATGGCAAAGACTCAAAGAGAAGGGATGATGAAAGTTGCCAACAACAAGAAAGGAAAGCCTCCAATTCGGTATGATGATGTGCCTAGGGATGGTTATCGTAATGACGTTTTACAATTTATTATTGAACGGAGCAGGAGGGCCAATTCATATTAAGGAGATCGCATTAGAACTACTAATTGGATTTATGATTGCGTTATTAATTGAGATATGTATCGTTGGACCTTGTGCGAAAAAAATTGTATTCGCGATAACGTTTAATAAATCGAAGAAAATAAATATTATAGTAGCGATGGCTACAGCTATGGTAATCGGAATGGTTTTCTTTATGTCATTTTACGGAATGGCTATGATGTATTTACATGGTGGACTACAAGGGGAATCATTTGTTTCAAGTTATTTTTCAATTTTTATTAAAAATTTCATTATGGCTTATCCATTACAATTAATTATTATGGGGCCGCTTGTGCGTTTCTTATTTGCAAAGTTTGTTATGAAGAAGACTGTTAATGTAGCGTAGTTATAATATGTAAAAAATTATATATTAATAAAAATATAAAAACACATCTCAAATTTTTGAGATGTGTTTTTTGTTCATTTCTAATTATTTTCATAGTGATGTGACATTTGTCCTTTTGCCTTTTAGGGTCATAGCTTTTAATTAAGTTAGAAATAAAAAATTAGGAGATGATTTTTTGAAAGGCATTGTATTTGCTGTTTTTGCTGGTGTATGTATAACACTTCAAGGAACCTTTAATGCGAAACTTAGTTCACATATCGGCATATGGTCAACGAGTATTATAACGCATTTAATTGGGTTCCTTATTGCAATAACTATATTTTTGTTAAAGAAAGAAGAGAAAGTAACGGATTTAAAGGGTGTGAAAAAAACATATTTAGTAGCCGGTGCATTTGGTGGATTCATTATTTGTGCAGAAACTATGGCGATATATTCAATGGGGGTTACATTGACAGCTGGCACACTTATGGTTGCTCAATTGTTAACAGCAACTTTCATTGAAATAAAAGGACTGTTCCATATAAAAAAGATACAGATGGAGAGATATCATATTGTGGGAACAATAGTAATGATTATAGGGATTGTAATATTTAATATGTGAATAGAAGGAGGAAATGAGAATGGAGAATAGATCAGATTTAATTATTCATTATTTGAAAACTAATAAAATATTTGAGATTTTTTCAGAAATAGATACAGCTTATTTTCAAATAAATCATTTTGAAAAAGGCAAGTTTATTTGCAATATAGATGCCGAAATGGATCGTTTATATTTTGTAGTGAAAGGTAAAGTAAAAGTTTATACGATTACACCAGAAGGAAAGAAACTAATTCTTCGCTTTATCAATCCATTGGCGGTTGTTGGTGATCTTGAATTGATACAAAAAAGCAAGACTCATAATGTCGTTGAAGCTTGTTCAGATGTTGTAGCTATCTCCATTTCCAATACGGTTATTAGAAACAAGTTATTACATGATCCTATATTTATGAACTTCTTGCTTGAAAACATTGCGAACACGTTAAAAATATCGACCCGTTTTACAGCTCTAAATTTACTTTATCCAGTAGAAGTGCGTGTAGCTAGTTATTTACTATCAATTTCAACCGATAGTAACGGAAATATGTATAAAGAGGATTTAGATGCAACTTCCATATCAAGTATTGCTGATTTTATAGGAGTAAGTTATAGGCACGTAATTCGGGTGTTACAAAAATTAAATAAAGAAAAATTAATTGAAAAGAAAAATGGAGTTATCGTAATTAAAGATTTTTCTAGAATGAAGGAAGTTGCTAAAGATAATATATATGAGCAATGAAAGGGAGAGGAATATTTTGATTGGATTTAGTTTAGCTATATTTGCTGGAGTATTAATTAGCTTACAATCTGTTTTTAACACAAAGGTCAATGAATGTGTAGGACAGTGGTTAACAACTGCATGTGTTCTTGGAATAGGTCTCATAAGTTCTGGTCTATTTTATATCATAACAGAGAAAAGTATTAGCATTAATTTTTACACTACAAATTATTTGTTTTATATAAGTGGATTTTTTGGCATTGGATTAATTATTTGTATAATGGGTGCAATAAAGAGTTTAGGTCCAGCGTATACGGTGTTAATTAGTCTTATTACACAATTAGTTGTTGCATTATGTATTGATACATTCGGATTGTTTGGAATGGAGAGCGTTCCAATACAAATAAATAAATTAGTTGGAATAGGTGTATTAATTGTAGGGGTAGGAATTTTTAAAAATCTATTTTCGAATAAGAAAGCTATTCATATAAACAAGGATAGGGTCTAAAGAATTTAAAGAAAAAAGGTGTTAATGATTAGAATAATTACACTTAGCTCGAATGGCTGAGGAACAATTAACTGGCCAATATAGATTAGACTAAGTTAAAGAAATGAAAAAAGAAACTATATATAAAACGGGTTCTTTTTTACATAAATTTCAAGATTTTTGATGGTGAACTAGAAAAATGGCTTCTCAAATTCTTTTAAAATGATCCTTTAAAGTGGAGTTAATACCATAGGTATCATTAGAGAAAAAACCTTATATGAGTAGTCAGAGGGTGTTTAAATAGCATTTTGTTTTTATTTATAGTATTTAATAAACTATAATATAACTTCATTTAAAGGTATTTTGATTCTTAATTAAAAATAAAGTGGAAAATTAAGAATATGTTGATGTGGTGCGGTATGAAAGCTAGGTAGCATAAAGATTAATAATACAAAGATGAACAACATATAAATAAAGTTTATTCATATGTTCTATCTCCCCTGCAATTCCTAGTATTTTTGAAATCTATATATTTCTTCCTCATTTGTGGAAAATAAAACTAATGTTGGGACAAGTAATATTGTGGGGATTAGATAAAAATAGTTGTCCCTATATCGCCAGAATTTTAAATATTCCATTCGTTTTTTATGTTTTCTTTTTTTATTTTTGTACTGATGATAAGATTCTTCTCTCAATTAGATCTTTAAATAACGTAGATCTATTTGGTGCTTGAATTTCTTCCAACGTGTACTTTCCGAAGCATAGTGGTTCATAAATAGTCTTATCATTGTCCTCTGTTGTTAATTTCCCGACTTTTTGTTATCTTTGTCTAAAATTTGAAACACAGTAGGTTTTCAGTTTTACATTTAAATTAGCATTATCTATTTTTGGAATTCAATTTGTACAAGTAATTGAATTGAAATTTTGATTGTTGGTTTTTGTGGTGGTACAGTATCTCTTGTTACTTTCGCTGTATTTTGAATCTTTTTTCCAGCTTGGTCCTCGCATGGAGTACCACTGTATTTTGTATGTTCTTCACTGTTTTCTCAAGTGTAATGATTAGATCTTGTAGAATTAAGAAATGACCTTCATTCATTTCATTTTCTTATCTACTCTGATATTTAGATGCTAATTACAATTAAATAATATATGATTTTCATAAAAAAGATATAGTAATATTTTGTCGTAAATTGTACTAATTTGATATTTTATAGTATTATTTGTCGTGAATTATACCTAGCAGAATATATATTATGAAACTATAAAAGGAACAAAGCGGAAATTTATCAAATAATTTACTTAAAAGGAGAATGTAATGAATACTTCTATCGATATACAACACTTGTGTGATCTTGCACATAAAGCATTTAATGCCCCTGTACATATTTTATCTACAGACAAAAAAATTTTATATCATTCTACATCTGATGATGTTTATAGTCCTTTTTATTCTTCAAAAGAAGAACATCTTAGTGATATTTATCAAGAAAACGATCCCTTTAACTTACCACTTTTCAGATGTAACAGCTATCTTGAAAATTTTGTTCTAATACATATAGAAAATCATGATCACATTAAAGGGACTATTATTATCGGTCCCACTATACATCCAAAAGGTTCAGATGATATGACCATAAAACTTCAAAAAGAATTTAAATCAAATGATAAAATTCAAGAAAGACTAGCCTATTATCAGTGTTTATCTGAGATTAAAAAAACTACATTAATTGATATGGGAATTTTATTACATTACATGATTTTCAATGAAAAGTTAGATGTGGGTATTGTTTTAGAAAAAAATAAAGTACTAGAGGAAGTTCCTAATAAAATTGTGAAACCTGATTTATATATTTTAAAACGCCGACAAAACAAACCTAAAACTCACAACATGGCATTAGTAAATGATTTCTTTTTGACTATCAAAGAAGGAAATAAAAAAAAGTTAATACAGTATATGTATGCAGTTTCACAAGAGGATGTTGAACTGACGTTAATAGAGGATCCGCTCAGGAACCAAAAAAACCTTGGAATTATTGCGATTACCTTAGCTACTCGATATGCGATAGAAGGAAACCTGCCACCAGATATTGCTTTTGCTCATAGTATTTTATATATACAAACTCTGGAACAATTAGATAACGTAGAATCTGCAAAGCGATTGTCAGGAGACGCTTTACGTACCTTTGCAGATCGTGTGAAAGAATTCAATGCACAAAAGTATTCATACGCGGTTACTACATGTATGAAACATATTAATAAAAATGTTTACGATGGAATAACTCTCAATGAACTTGCTAATCATTTGGAAATTACCCCTACTTATCTGTCTAAACTATTTAAAAAAGAAATGGGAATTACTTTAAGCGAATATATTCAAAGGGAACGAGTGGAAGAAGCAAAAAAATTATTAACTCTAACTACTTATTCGCTATCAGATATCTGTGCTTGGCTTAACTTTAATGACCAAAGTTATTTTACGAGGGTTTTCAAAAAAATTACTAGCATGACCCCTAGACAGTACCGTGAAAAATATACAATAATATAGGCTTGTTATCTGGTCTCAATGTAAAAACTTAAAAATAGGTGTAAGTAATCTCTAAAACTTGAAAATACTGAGCTTATTACTCTAGAAAAAGTGTGTGATTTGTTTAGATAAGGAACTTGTATTCAAATAGACGTATGATCAACCTGATATTATCTTGTTAGCGGAACAGTTTCAATTTTCAGGAGTTGGCAAAAATAATGGAGAAACGAAGCTTATCTATTTTTTAAATAATAATTAGGCGCTGGATTTATCAGTATAGTTCTGAATTAGACAAACGAGTCTGACGTCAGCTCAAACAAATAGCTTTTGAAGAGTCCATGAAACATATATCCAAGCAAAAGCACAATGGAAATGTTTATACCATATTGTTAACTTGAAACACTATTTTTCTAAAGAAAACAAAAAAACAGGAGGCTGCAAAGGATTTTTAAGAAAGCTTTGCAGCTATTTTATATTTTAAAATCTATGGTTATAACTATGGATAAGTTTATAGATTAATATCTCCATTTTAAATATTTATTAATGTTGATATTAGGGTATATTTCGTAAAAATTAATAATGTAACATATATCACATGATATATCTATGTTTTATGCAATTATACATAACTAAATAAAGGTAAAAAAGTATAAAAAAACCTATTAAATTATTCTATAAGTATTTTTTCTAAAATATAATTTCTTGGTTAAGCTAAAATAGTTATTTTTTAACCTTATATATATTAATTTGTAATCATTACAATTACAGAGGTGAAATTTTTAATTAATTATATTTGTATAATGTTTTTGGCTCGTGTTTTTACTTAACAGTTAAATTATTGAGTACAATCGACAAAATTTTGCTATTTACGCATTAAAAATTTAATGTTTTAATGAACAACATAACTGGTATGACCAGAGAGAAAGGAGAAGATGACGCTAATAGGAGTATAGCGAAGTTGTAAGTAACATTATGTCGAAAATAATTTTCTTAATAATCAGTTAATTAATGAGAGACCTAGAATCTCAAAATGATCAAGTTTGTAATAAAAGTGTTCTAAGTTTTTGCATAACAAAAGTGAATTTATTCCGCAATAAAAGTATAAGCAATGTACAGTATAAGTTCATCTTTTGTAGTCTTGTAAGGCTCTTGCTGACAAAACTAAGAGACATGTTATGTAATTGATATTAAACAAGGTAAAAACAGGATTAACTGTCAGCATTGGTTTATCTATCCTCGCGGTTCTGTAAGTTAAACCGCAACTCTATGGGAGAATTAATATTTTACTACCCATTGGGTGTCTAATTCAAATATAGCTGATGAATTTTTATTGTTTATTTTTGAAAAATAGAGTATCTAAATGAGAGATGAGTAAAATTCTTACATCCTATTAGAAGTAAAAAATAAGGATAACACCCTATCTGAAAGACTTCTCTTTCCTCATCCGTGTACAAAGAGAGAGCCTAGTGCTAGGTCGTACAAGTTATATGAATCAATTTATAGAAAAAAATGGTAAAGGAGTGTACGGAATGAAGAATAAAATAATGACAGGATTTTTAATAACATCCATTGTAACTGGAGCGACTATTCCTATCAATACTCTCGCAACACCAATCGTTCAAGCAGAAACTCAACAGGAAAACATGGATATTTCTTCATCATTACGAAAATTAGGTGCGCAATCTAAATTAATCCAAACGTATATTGATCAATCTTTAATGAGTCCTAATGTACAGCTAGAGGAAGTTCCAGCTTTAAATACAAATCAATTCCTAATCAAACAAGATATGAAGGAATGGTCATCGGAACTCTATCCACAGTTAATTCTATTAAATTCAAAAAGCAAAGGATTTGTAACAAAATTTAATAGCTATTATCCGACATTAAAATCGTATGTAGACAATAAAGAAGATAGAGAAGGTTTTGTGGATAGACTTGAAGTACTTCAAGAAATGGCTATGACGAATCAAGAAAATGCGCAACGACAAATTAATGAGTTAACTGATCTTAAATTACAGCTTGATAAAAAATTAAAAGATTTCGATACTAATGTGGCAACTGCGCAAGGCATATTAGGTACAGATGGAACAGGAAAAATAGATCAGTTAAAAAATGAAATATTAAATACCAAAAAAGCAATTCAAAATGATTTACAACAAATTGCATTAATACCAGGAGCTTTAAATGAGCAGGGATTTGCTATATTCAAAGAAGTTTATAGTCTTTCAAAAGAAATTATTGAACCGGCTGCTCAAGCAGGGATGGCAGCGTATAACAAAGGAAAAGAAATTAACAACTCTATTCTAGAAGCTGAGAAAAAAGCAGCGCAAGAAGCGACAGAGCAAGGTAAAACAGCTCTAGAAATTGAATCGGCAAAAAAAGCAGCTCGTGAAGCAATTGAGAAAAGCAAACAAGGTGAAATAGCTGCAGCTGCAGCCGCAAAAACGCAAGAATATGACCTGATGAAAGCCATTGATACTGAAAAAATTAAGAAAACATTTGGTGTCTTCGCAGAAGTAAATAAACTAACAGCAGAGCAGCGAGCATATTTAGATGACTTAGAGAAACAAAACCAAAAAATATATGATTTAACAACGAAACTATCAATAGCAGATTTACAAAAATCAATGCTTCTTCTTTCACAAAATGATTTGCATACGTTTGCAAATCAAGTAGAAGTAGAACTTGACCTACTAAAGCGCTATAAAGAAGATTTAGATTTAATAAAAAATAACATTACAAAATTATCTACTAATGTTGATGCAACTAACGAGCAGTCTCAAAAAGATACATTAAGACAATTAAAAAATGTAATAAGTTACCTTGAAGAACAGGTATACAAATTTTGATATTACGTTTTTGAAAAAACTATAAAGATTATAAGAATCTAGCGAAAGAAGGAGAAAAGTGATGAAAAAATTCCCATTCAAAGTGCTAACTTTAGCCACTCTGGCAACGGTTATAACTGCTACTACTGGTAACACTATTCATGCATTTGCACAAGAAACGACCGCTCAAGAACAAAAAGTAGGCAATTATGCTTTAGGTCCTGAGGGACTGAAGAAAGCATTGGCTGAAACAGGTTCTCATATTCTTGTAATGGATTTGTACGCAAAAACAATGATTAAGCAACCGAATGTAAATTTATCTAATATCGATTTAGGATCAGAAGGAGGAGAGTTGCTCAAAAATATTCACCTTAATCAAGAACTGTCACGAATAAATGCGAATTATTGGTTAGATACAGCGAAGACACAGATTCAAAAAACAGCTCGTAATATTGTAAATTACGATGAACAATTTCAAAATTATTACGACACTTTAGTAGATACAGTACAAAAGAAAGATAAGGCGGGTCTAAAAGAGGGCATAAATGATTTAATTACTACAATTAATACAAATTCAAAAGAGGTTACAGATGTAATTAAGATGCTACAAGACTTCAAAGGGAAACTATATGAAAATTCTGCAGATTTTAAAAATAATGTTGGTGGTCCAGATGGGAAAGGTGGATTAACTGCAATATTAGCAGGTCAACAGGCAACGATTCCACAACTTCAAGCTGAAATTGAGCAACTTCGTTCTACTCAGAAAAAACATTTTGATGATGTATTAGCATGGTCAATTGGTGGTGGATTGGGAGCAGCTATTTTAGTTATTGCAGCTATTGGAGGAGCGGTTGTAATTGTTGTAACTGGTGGTACAGCAACACCGGCTGTTGTTGGTGGACTTTCAGCTCTTGGAGCAGCTGGTATCGGTCTAGGAACTGCGGCTGGTGTCACGGCATCTAAGCATATGGACTCCTATAACGAAATTTCTAACAAAATCGGAGAATTAAGTATGAAAGCAGATCGTGCTAATCAAGCAGTTCTTTCGCTTACTAACGCGAAAGAAACATTGGCATATCTGTACCAGACTGTAGATCAAGCGATATTGTCTCTAACAAATATTCAAAAGCAATGGAATACAATGGGCGCAAATTATACAGATTTACTGGATAATATCGATTCTATGCAAGACCACAAATTCTCTTTAATACCGGATGATTTAAAAGCTGCTAAAGAAAGTTGGAATGATATTCATAAAGATGCAGAATTCATTTCAAAAGACATTGCTTTTAAACAGGAATAGAACTGAAAATGAAAAATTATATTGGAGGAATATAAAATGATGAAAAATATCCCGTACAAACTAATCGTCGCATCGGCTCTTTTAACTATGACAGCAACTTCTGTAGTCTCACCAGTAGCAACTTTTGCAAGTGAAATTGAACAAACGAACAATGGAGATACGGCTCTTTCTGCAAATGAAGCGAGAATGAAAGAGACCTTGCAAAAGGCTGGATTATTTGCAAAATCTATGAATGCCTATTCTTATATGTTAATTAAGAATCCTGATGTAAATTTTGAAGGAATTACTATTAATGGATATGTAGATTTACCTGGTAGAATCGTACAAGATCAAAAGAATGCAAGAGCACATGCTGTTACTTGGGACACGAAAGTAAAAAAACAGCTTTTAGATACATTGACTGGTATTGTTGAATATGATACCACGTTCGACAATTATTATGAAACATTGGTTGAGGCGATTAATACAGGGGATGGAGAAACTTTAAAAGAAGGAATTACAGATTTACGAGGTGAAATTCAACAAAACCAAAAGTACGCACAACAATTAATAGAAGAATTAACTAAATTAAGAGACTCTATTGGACAAGATGTTAGAGCATTTGGAGGCAATAAAGATCTTTTGCAATCGATTCTAAAAAACCAAGGTGCAGATGTTGATGCAGATCAAAAGCGTCTAGAAGAAGTATTAGGATCAGTAAACTATTATAAACAATTAGAATCTGATGGGTTTAATGTAATGAAGGGTGCTATTTTGGGTCTACCAATAATTGGCGGTATTATAGTGGGAGTAGCAAGAGACAACTTAGGTAAGTTAGAGCCTTTATTAGCAGAATTACGTCAGACCGTGGATTATAAAGTAACATTAAATCGTGTAGTTGGAGTTGCTTATAGTAATATTAATGAAATGCACAAGGCACTTGATGATGCTATTAACGCTCTTACTTATATGTCAACGCAGTGGCATGATTTAGATTCTCAATATTCGGGCGTTCTAGGGCATATTGAGAATGCAGCTCAAAAAGCGGATCAAAATAAATTTAAATTCTTAAAACCTAATTTAAATGCAGCGAAAGATAGTTGGAAAACATTACGAACAGATGCCGTTACATTAAAAGAAGGAATAAAGGAATTAAAAGTGGAAACAGTTACTCCACAAAAATAGGGAAATATTTATTCTGTTGCAAAGTGCCCCATAACATAGAGAGTCTATGATTACACTGATAAACAGTAAAGCGGTAATTAATAAATCCTTATATATTAAAAAAGCGGAGTCTCATTAAAGACTTCGCCTTTCACTTATATATAAGTTGTATCCAAATAAAAAGATAGACATGTAGTTTACTTGTTTTTAAAAATTTGTAACAGAATCGATCAATAGGAGACAGGTTATATAGATTTGCTTAATAATATCGAATCTATGCAACAACAGCGTCTTTTAATAAGAATAGGACTTGAAATCATACTCTATACAGGAGGAATAAGAAAAGATGAAAAAAAAACCTTATAAAATACTGGCTGTATCAGCATTTTTAATTATGACAACTACCTATGCAGTCACACCAGTAGCAACCTTTGCAATTGAAACTGAACAAACGAACACTGGAGATAGGTCTCTTTCAGCAAATGAAGAAAAGATGAAAAAAACTGTACAAGATGCTGGGTTATTTGCAAAGGCTATGAATGAATATTCTTATTTGCTAATTAATAATCCGGATGTGAGTTTTGAAGGGATTTCTATTAATGGGTATGCAGATTTACCTAGTAAAATTGTACAGGATCAAAAGAATGCAAGAGCACATGCTGTTACATGGAATACAAAAGTAAAAAAACAGCTTTTAGATACCTTGACCGGCATTATTGAATACGATACAAAGTTTGAAAATTATTATGAAACATTAGTAGAGGCAATCAATAATGGAAATGGGGATACTTTAAAAAAGGGGATTACAGATTTAAGGGTGGGGATTCAACGAAACCAAAAGTCTGCAAAGGCATTAATAGAAGAATTAACTAAATTTAAAAACGCTATTGGAGAAGATGTTAGAGTATTTGGAAGCCATAAAGAGACTTTGCAATCGATTTTAAAAAACCAAGGAGCTGATGTAGAGACTGATCAAAAGCGTTTAGATGAAGTTTTAGGACAAGTAAACTATTATAAAAAATTAGAATCTGATGGGTTAATAATGGTGAAAGTCCCTTTTATCCCCACGCTTATTTCTGGTGGCATAATGATAGGTACTGCTAGAGATAATTTAGGTCGATTAGAGCCTGCTTTAGCAGAATTACGTAAAACTGTAGATTATAAAATTACATTAAATCGTGTAGTCGGAGTTGCATTTCATAATATTAGTGATATGCATAGTACGATTGATAGTGCTATTACTGCTCTTACTTATATGTCCACACAATGGGATGATTTAGACTCTCAATATTCGGGCGTAATGGGGCATATTGATAAAGCTGATGAAAAAGTTGATCAAAATAGATATAAATTTTTAAAGCCTAACTTGAATTCAGCTAAAGACAGTTGGAAAACATTAAGAGCAGATGTTGTCACATTACTAGAAGGCATAAAAATTGCAGAGAAGAAAGAACAAGATTTTATGAATCTACTTCGTCCATCAAACGTTTTTTACTTTTATAAAAAAATCCATAACGCATACACTTTTGAAATAAAGACTGGAACAAATGCACCAAATGCGTCTTATAAAGTTATGAATTTAACTAAAAACACTGTTCATCATATGTGGAGTGGAGGTGCTAATACAAACATGTGGGCTGACTGGCTTTCATTCAATCCAAATGATGAATTTGCGGTGGTAGCAGTAGTGGATGGAAAAGAATATGTTGTATATAAAGACAAAGTAGAAAATATAATGAACTGAACCTGAAAAAACGCATTAATTGGAGATGGTACACTAAACTAGACACCAAGTTAATTGAAAAATTGACCGGTATATGGCTCCTTATTTCCTAGAACACTTAGCTAAAGCAAAGGAATTCGTACATAGATTAGTTGACATTTATGTAGGTTTCATCCATTTTCAAAGATAGTTTTTCTTTTTTGTTTTATTTTTCAAAAATCACGAATGAAATTTCCGCATTTACGAACTCAGCACATAATGGTTGTTAGATGAATTGACATACCACGTCCCTTTAGAATTTCAGGCATATTACGATAACTTAAAGAAAAAAATAATAGTAGCAAATGGCTACTATTATTTTTCTTAAACTATTTTTCTTTAAAATATCACATTTGTCATGTTCCTTATTTGCTTTCCCAGAATTTATTCTAGTTAAAAAAACCTTGCACCAGAACACATATTGTTCTGATGCAAGGTTCGCTACAATATAAAATACACGACAGTAAGGGCAAGACATAAAATGTGATTTCAAATGAAACATATGTATATGTGAAATAAGGTAAAAGAGGGGCTGCTCATAACCAGTAGCCCTTCTTTATAACGTTATTTTGCAGGGAAATGTTCAAATATACATTATATATCATATTCCTCTTTTTCGGAAGAGCAACAAGAACATCTAGCTTAAAAATTTTCACAACAGAGCCAGATAACGTGCTAAAGTATTAATTACTGTGCATGTAAAGATAAAAAAAAGAGCCTTACAAAAAGATGTTTGCAATAGTTTAGCTTATACGATTTTAGGGGATTAATAGTACTTTGTGCCGTTATTATTAACCTAATTTCCAAGAAAAAGAGGTGAATGTAGGATGACTAAACCTTTTTAAAAAAATAGTCGTTATATGGTTGGATTGGACAGTCTAAGGGGCCTATCTATACTAGGTGTTATTTTGTATCATATTAATTTTAATTGGATGCCTGGAGGATTTTTAGGAGTTACTGTATTTTTTGTACTTTCAGGTTATTTAATTACAGATATTCTAGCCATAGAGTGGAAGAGAAATAAGAGAATTGATTTAAAAAAATTCTGGCTTAGTAGGGCAAGGAGATTGCTTCGAGGAATGCTTGTTATAACGTTGGCATGGATTACGGTTTTTCATAGCTCTTTACTTGAAAAAATGCGCGGAGATTCATTAGCGGCATTATTTTATGTTAGTAACTGGTGGTATATTTATCATAAATTATCGTACTTTGATAATTTTAACCAGCTTTCTCCATTGAATCATTTTTGGTCGTTAGCAGTTGAGGAACAATTCTACGTTGTTTGGCCGTTTATCATTAGTTTAGGGCTTTACTACATAAAAAAACAATCCCGTATGATTTTATTAATTTGTCTGGGAGCCGTTGCTTCAGCTTTAGCGATGGCAATTTTGTATGAACCTGGAGCTGATCCGAGCAGAATATATTATGGTACAGATACGAGGGCCTTTTCCTTACTTATCGGAGCGGTACTTGCCTTAGTTTGGCCAAGCAATAGGCTTGCAAATAAAATTATCCCAAAGGCGCGTTTCATTCTTGATGTAGTGGGGGCATTGCCCTTATTATTATTTTGGTTATGTTTTGGAAGACCAATCAATATGATCCATTTCTAAACAAGGGAGGAATGGTTCTCTTATCAATTGCAACAGCATTGTTAGTCGCAAATCTAGCTCATCCAGCTAGTCGTATTGCTCAATTTTTACGATTTAGACCTTTACGTTGGATAGGGATAAGATCGTATGGCATATACCTCTGGCATTATCCAATTCTTACATTGACGACTCCAAAGGTAAATGCTGGGGATTTTTTATTA
This sequence comes from Bacillus cereus group sp. BceL062, assembly GCF_051780025.1. Taxonomy (NCBI): domain Bacteria; kingdom Bacillati; phylum Bacillota; class Bacilli; order Caryophanales; family Bacillaceae; genus Bacillus; species Bacillus cereus group sp. BceL062. The sequence continues at coordinate 494,064 of NZ_JBPWGY010000001.1, forward strand.
ATAAGAGCAATCCTTCAATTTCTTTTGATTATATTGATTGCGCAAATTTCATGGAAGTTTATTGAAAAACCAATCCGACAAGGTGCGCTCCGGAACATTCAGTTTAAGAATTTAAGAATTCAAAATGTCACTTTAGGTGTTAAGTTAGCTTTAATTTGTACATTATTCGTTTCGTCGATAGCGGTCGTAGGGTTATCAAAAGCTAGTAAGGCTAAGGAGAACTCTCAACAAGATAAGGTGAAAGCAGCACAAACACAACCGGCGCCACATCCAGTTGCAGTTTGGGAAAATCCAAATCAAGAGACGCCTCAAAAACAAGGGGAATCAAGAAAAGTAAATTCTGCGCAACCTAAAAATTCACTCACAGTTACTGCGATAGGCGATTCCGTTATGATTGATATTACTCCGTATTTAAAAAATACTTTTCCTGATATTAGGATTGATGCCCAAATTGGTCGCCAGCTGTCAAAAGCGATTCCGGTAGTTGAACAGTTAAAATATGAAGGTAATTTAGGAAATTATGTCATTATTGGCTTAGGTACAAATGGAGCCTTTACTACTGAGCAACTTGTTTCATTAATAAAAGTAATTGGAAATGAACGTAAAATCATATTTGTTAATACGAGAGTACCACGTCCGTGGGAATCAATCGTGAATGAGAGACTGAAAGTAACGGTATCTGAATATCCGAATGTAACTCTAGTTGATTGGTATGCAGCAAGTGCTGGAAAGAAAGACTACTTTGCACCTGACGGTGTGCATTTAACCAAAGTAGGTGCAGAAGCATACGCAGCACTTGTAGCCAAAGCGGTGAAGCAATAATTAAATATGTTTTATTAACTTCTGTTGGGTAAGGAAATCGTTCTGAGTATGAGGTGCCACTCTGAGGTTTAATTACAATTCAAAAAAGAATATTATTCATGTTCTTCTAATCTAAGATTTAGAGTGGCCTGACTCACTTCTGTAATTTGACATGAAATATATGCAAACCTGAAAAGAAAGAAAAGGAACTAGAAGAGGCTACAAAGAATACAAAATATGAAGTTGAAATATTAGGAAGAGACTCCGCAGGTAGAAGCACTGCAAATACATTAAAAGAACGACTTGCAATGAAAAAAATTAATTCAAATCCACAAAGAATAGTTCTAACGAGAATACCAATGACAGATTCTTGTTGACCCAAAGAAGGTGGCTAGGAATGGAACTCTTGTAGCAATTCATTATTTTAAAAATAATAGAACAGGCGAATTTAATGATTTTAAATTTAAAAATTAATTTTTTGTTGATAGGAGCTTGTATGTGAAGGTAATGTGTATAAAAAATTCAGGAGATACATTTTCAGAGGTTTTATTAGATCAAGGATATAATCGAGACTCTATTATAAATTTAGAAACCGATAAGGAATATGTGGTTTATGGTATTAGTTCATTGAATGGAGCATTAGACTATCTAATCTTGGGTGAAAATGAAAACTTGCCTTCATGGTACCCAGCAGAATTGTTTGAAGTATCGAACCCTTTACAACCTTTAGAATGGTATTTTGCGAATCATAAACATAGTAAAGCGACAACGATACAATATACATGGGGTTATAAAGAATTAGCTTTAAATGATAGACATGCTCTTGGTTTAATAGAAAGGGAGAATAAAGATATTGCAATATTTTTAAAGCGAAAAGCCGAAATTGAGGAATTAGAAGAATCGTAATAGTGAAGGAATTGATTAATTTATAAAAAACGTAGGAATTAAATATTCCTACGTTTTTTTGTACATAACATTTAAATAAACACCTTATTTTTGGGGGATTTACAGGTTCAAATGGAAGATGCCCTGATTTTCGATTTGAATCAATATGATACTATTTACATGTATTGTCATGTACGGAATTATATTTTTTGCACCTGAACTGTGTATATTATTTGTAGGATTTTCTGTTTTTTTGTCGAATATATCTTTAATGCAAGGAGGGACATTACATGATTATTAAAGACTATTTCATCAATCTTTCTATTTTTTCTTTATTAGTTAGCGCAGCGATATTTATTCAAGTTTTTTTGGTTCATTCCAGGCGATATTTCGAAAAATTCTATGGAGGGATTATTGCAGTTACTTTGATGCTCTTTTCTTTTCCATACATGGGATTTTCCTACGATCTTCGAGTTGTTCCTCTTATTTTATCTTTTATTTACTTTGGTCGCATTGCTGGTTGGATTACGTTAATTAGCATTATTATAATGCGTATCTTTTATATTGGAGGTTACTGGGAACCTCCTGTGATTGCTTATTTAGGTTTGGGTATCCTATTTGTTACTTTTAAAACATATTTTAAAAACCCTCATCCGTTTAAAAGTGCATTTTTATATTTTTCTGTTTTTGTCGGAATAAAGTGGTTAGTTGGTGTATTATTTAATACTACATTACTTTACACAGGAGGCTTATTATATATAGCATTAGGACTTTTAATTGGGCTATTTCTTATGGAAGCCTACCAGAGATTGTATTATTTAACACAGGACTTATCTAAAATGAATCGAGAATTAAAAAAATCCAAGCAAGAACTTACAGATACCGTACATGAGCTTCAAGGAGGGATTTTTAAATTTAAAAAAGTGGGTAAGCACTTTATACACACTTTATGTGATGGACAGTTTTATTATCAAAAAGGATTTTACTCTGAACAGGTGGTAGGGAAAAGCTTACGGACTATTGATGCCTCTATTGTTCCACCACATTTAGTTTCACAATTGATGAAGTATTATCTTCAGGCATGGGAAGGGAAAGAAATTATATTCGAATTACCCTGGCCAGATGATAAAACCATTATTCTTATTGCACTTAGGCCGATTAAACGAAATGGACAAGTTATTGAAGTTGTTGGTTCTACAGTCGATATAACCGAAAGGAAAAAGGTAGAATCAGAATTAAGAGCTACCAAAGAATTACTAGAATCATTTATAAAGCATAATGTAGATGCTATTACCATTTCTGATCGAGAAGGGCATATTTTACAAGCAAATAAAGCTTATGAAAAGATATTTGGATGGTCATTACAAGAAATCATAGGTAAGAGATTACCTTGTGTACCAGATTTCTTAATGGAAGAATCACTCAAAAATATTCAGAAAATTCTAACAGGAGAATCCGTAGTTACTAGATTAGAAACTGTTAGACGACGTAACGATGGAAGTCTTCTTGATGTCAGTCTGACAGTTTCTCCTATATTAGACGTAAGAGGAAATGTGATAGCTTTATCTGCAATATGTAGAGACATCTCTGAAAGAAAACAAGCAGAAAGAGAGCGACATCGATTACATCAACAATTAAAAGATAGTGAAATGAAGTACCGTGCACTAATCGAACAAGCAACTGATGCAGTATATGTAGTAGAGCTGAATGAAAATTATGTTCCCAGTCGATTCATTGAGGTAAACCCTGTTGGTTGTAAAAGATTTGGATATAGTAGAGAAGAGCTGCTCTCGTTACCATTTCCAAATGTAGTACCACAAGATTCTAAAATGATTGTAAGGTTGTTAGAAAAAATTAGAGAGGGACAAACTTCCTTCACTTTACAAGATGAATATGCTTTTCCAACAGGAAAAATAATAACAACTGAGTTTAGTGTCCGTGTTTTTAACTTAAATGGTAAAAAGGTTTTCCTGAGTATTTCTCGTGATATCACTGAACGGCTAAAAACAGAAGAATTACTACGGAAATCTGAAAAACTTGCTGTCGTAGGACAATTAGCGACTGCAATGGCTCATGAAATTAATAATCCATTAACCGCAATGAAAGGGTTTATGCAATTACTAAAATCAACGGAAACTGAGAATAATCAGGGGTATATAAATATAGTATCATCAGAGATTGAGCGTATAGAAAGTATTACTAATGAATTTATGGCGGTAGCCAAACCACAGGTGGTAAAGATACAACCTAATGATATTAGTGTGCTAATGGATCAAGTTTTAATGCTACTGCAACCTCAAGCAATGATGAATAATATAAAAATTAGAATTGATTTTACACCTGGTATTCCATTGATTCCATGCGAAGGAAATCAATTAAAACAAGTATTTGTTAATATTATAAAAAATGCAATTGAGTCTATGCCAACAGGAGGAGAAATTTTGATTCAATTTGATAAACTTGATAATAATCAAATAAGGATTCGCTTTATCGATCAAGGATGTGGGATTCCAAAAGAACGTATACCATACTTAGGAGAACCTTTTTACAGTATTAAGGAAGAGGGAATCGGCTTAGGATTAATGGTATGTTATAAAATTATTGAAACACACCAGGGGAAGGTATTTATTGAGAGTGAAGTGAATAAGGGAACTATAGTTGAAGTCACTCTTCCAATTTGCACACTTCAAAATTAATACATTCTTTTACTGAAATTTTATAAATTAGTAAGCAGTTAGCTTTGGCTAGCTGTTTTTTTGTATATATTGTAATCAATTCTTCATATTACGGTTTTTTAATGTTTCATATATAGATTTTAAAAACTCTGTAAGTGTTTTGTAACATTTACGAGAGACTTTTTTAACAGTTATGAGAGAGAAAAGAAAGATTTGTTATATATGATGAAATTAATCTTACTAGTAGGTGTTCTAATTGACCTAGAAACCAAGGAGGAAAAATAACAATGAAACAATTGAAGCCAGCAATTAGTGTATTAGGTAGTGTATCGATGGCACTGACTTTAGCATCTCCTGCTTTAGCAGATGTAAAACAACCGAATCCAGGAGGTACAGTTGAAATATTCAAAGAGAATGCAAATGTAAAAAAAGAAGATAAGAATTTCACGCTCGGATCTGATGGGGAAATAGGTTCACTCATTACACAAAACATTGAAATGGCAAACAACGATTGGGATAAAGATGGTATTTCTAACGACTTAGAGATGAATGGATATAAAATTGAATTCAATTCACAAACTGGAAAAAATGAAGCGAAAGTATGGGATCCCGAGAAGGATAAAGGGAAACCAAAATTTATATCGAATCCTATGAATGCAAATACGGATGGTGATCCTTTTACTGATATGTATGAGGTTGAGAATTATAACAACGATTCTGATACTAATTTCAATCCGATAGTTGCCAACATGCCGAATTTGCAAATTGGTGTCAAACGAATTGAAGTAATTCCTATTGCAACCATTACGGATAATAATGGCGGATCAGTTAGCAGAGGATGGGAAAAAAGTGTATCTACACAACATTCATTTAATGTAGGTTTAAGTGGTTCAGGTGGTGTAGAAGGCTCAGCAGCCGGTCCTGTTCCTTCCGGAAGTGTTTCAGCAAATGTGGGATACGGATATTCAAAAACAACTACGGAAACGGAGAGTTATACAAATAATTTTGATTGGTCTACTGCAACAACTGTGGATACAGCGAACGCAGCAAAATTACGGGTACATTTGGAATATAAGAATGTAGGAACAGCATCCGCTGAAAATGTTTCGCCTCATTTTAATATTCGTTTAGGAAACAAAATTATTAATACTGTAAAGGCAACACAAGATCGTTTTAAAGCAAACTATTTAAGTACAGAAAAAGGTGGACGGAATAAAACAGAAGTAGTAATTGACAGTTTAGAAGGACAAGCAGATGCGAATATTGTCTTATCTTTGGATGAATTGAAAGCTGTTGAACAAGGGGAACTTCTTTCGATTGAAGTTTTACCTACAAGTACAATGGATTTATCTATTGAAAAAGGTGAAGAAATTATGCATTTGGGGGATTCAGGGAGATATGAGTCTAGAGTAAATGCAGCTACTGAACAATTAGAAACAGATATAGGAAATATACCAAAGTTTAGGATATATACTCCTAAAGACAAATCCCTTGCTGATAAGCCAGTTTTATCCTATAACGAAGTTTTTCAACATGTAAATATAGATACGAAAAAAGTAAATCATATTGTAAACAAGGCTAAAAGTACTAATAACGTATCAGTAGTTGCAGCTAATAATGGAACTGATGCATTGAACGATTTAAAAGCGGGACAGGGAAATCGCGGTTATTTACATAAAGACTCTGTACATGGTGCTTTTGCAAAACTACAGCAACCAACATTAGTAGAAGGTAGTTATGATTCTGTGACGCAAAAGATTAGGGCAACAATTTTACCTGGTTTATTTGGTGTGAGTAAAGAGATTCCTACTACTTATAGTAAGAAATGGAATGCTCCGTCACAAACAGTAACACTAGTTAAACGTGAGAATGGATTTACATATGAGTCTAGAGAAAATATACACCCTATTAAATCTGAAATTGCTGCGCACAGAAAAGTTACATTTGAAATCAATGACGCACACAATCTAACCCCTACACAAAAGATTGATACTGAAATTAAAGCTAATAAAGAATTTGAAGATTATGTAGTAGATAATTCAGGTGAATTTGTTACAGAAGGGGTTCCTTATACCGTAGCTTCATATGGAAATACAGCTTATTGGGGAAGTCATCATGCCGGGAATAAATGGGAGTATCTTTGGGTTGAAAAATCTAGCGATGAAAAAGTGAATGTAATTATTGAAAGAGTAGGTCAACCTAAACCTGGAAAACCAATTAAAAAGGATGAAGAGGTATTAATTAAATTTCGAAATCCTATTTATTCAGATTATGCATATTTAAAACTTCAAGATAGTTATATCCATTTAGATCAAAAACAGAATGCAAGTACTTTTAAATTTAATCATGCATATCCAAAGAATTTCACTGGATACCATAAGCAATGGAACATACTATCTAATGGTAACAAGTTAAAGGTAGGATATTTAATCGATTATATGAAATATGGTAATGGAGAGAATGGGACTGATACTATAGCATGGAATCTATCAAGAGTTCAGTAATAGGTAACAGTTCTGTTGCTAAGTTTGAAAAGAGAACCAGAAATGAATTGAATCCGAAAAGTTAGATACAATAATTTAGGTTACTAATAAGGAATGAGTTCGATGTTGAATCGGACTCATTCCTTTTAATTTATATAATTTAGTAACTACTATTTTAAATACCTATCTAGTCATATAAGTAATCAAATGTTAAGATTACTATCTGTATTACATGAACTATTTTCTGAATCTTCATTCGTTTCTTCATTCGTTTCGAGGCTAAAATGAGGAATTCTGATTTATTTATGTGATTAGTTTCTATATCTTTACCTATAAAGATATTTTTATTGGATAATAGAAAAAATAAATTTTGTGTTATTGGTGAAAAAGAAGTGAGGATAGTATATGAAGAAAAGAATTTTAATTGTAGAAGATGAAGAAAATATTCGAGAAGTATGCAAACGGTATTTAGAAAGAGAAGAATATGAAGTTTATACCGCTGTAAATGGTAAAGAAGGTTGGGATTTATTTCTTACACATCAACCAGATTTAATTATATTAGATTTGATGATGCCAAAAAAAGATGGATGGGAATTATGCGAGGAAATTCGTCAACAGTCAAATGTCCCTATTATTATGTTAACTGCTAAGGGAGAGGAAAGGGATCGAATTTTAGGCTTAACAATGGGGGCAGATGATTATTTAACAAAGCCATTTTCCCCTCGTGAATTAGTATTAAGGGTTCAAATTATACTAAGAAGAGGAAGCCATGTACCAATACAGGCGAAAGAATCTCTATTGGAATTGATAGAGTTTCCAGATTTAAAAATATATCCAAAGACAAGATATGTACTTGTTTGTGATAAGGAAGTGGAGTTAACGGTGAAAGAGTTTGAGGTACTTTATCTCATGGCAAAGCATCCAAAACAAGTATTTTCTCGCTCGCAGCTTCTTGAATTAATTTGGGATTTTGGACATGAAGGAGCATCAAACACAGTTACCGTGTTAGTGAGTCGTTTACGTGAAAAGCTCGAAAAGCATACGATAAAGAATCGTTGGATTCATACGGTTTGGGGTATAGGATATCGCTTTGAGCCAAATGGAGGAAATGAAACATGAGATTACGTATTCAATTGTTACTCATGAATCTATTAAGTACCAGTATTATGGTAATTGCTATATGGTATAGTGAGACGAAAATGTTACTTGAACCGGAACAAACGCGGTTATTAACAGTAATTGCATTTGTGGCATTCATTATTTCAACGTTTATTTATTGGTTAATGACACGTCCTATCATGAAATCTATACAAAATTTAATAAAATTGACGAAACAATTTAGTGATAGACACTTTGAAACGATGTATATAATTGGGCAAGAACCACGTGAGTTTAAAGAATTGGCAACAGCCTTTCAACAGATGGCAAAAAAATTAGAAGAAGGATTTACTAAGTTAGAGGAACAGGAAAACTCTCGTAAGGAGCTAATTACCAATATCTCACACGACTTACGAACACCTATGGCTAGCATGCAAATGATGATAGAAGCATTACAAGATAACCTGATTGAAGATCCTGAAATAAAAAAGCAATACTTGGCAACGGTTTTAAAAGAAATAGAAAGATTAAATGGATTAATTAACGACTTATTTGATCTTTCAAAGTTAGAGTTTGAGCAAGTAGATTTTCACCCAAGTTTCACACATTTAGATAAAGTTCTATTAGATGTATTAGAGTCACATTCTGTCTTATTAGGAGACAAACAAATCCATGTGCAATTGGATGTCCCTGATACATTACCTCGACTTTTGATTATGCCTTGTAAAATTGAAAGGGTCATAGGTAATTTATTACATAATGCAATTCGATATTCTCCTATCTCTGGAACAATTGAATTGACTGTAGTGGAAAATAAATCAACTCAACAGGTCCAATTCACTATGCGGGATGAAGGAATGGGAATTTCTCCAAATGATCAATTACGTGTATTTGAACGTTTTTTTAGAACAGATCGATCAAGAAGTTCACAATCTGGAGGTTCCGGACTTGGATTAGCTATTGCAAAATCATTAATTGAAATACACAAAGGGGAAATTGGTGTAAGGAATCGCGCAGATGGTAAGCAGGGAAGTGAATTTTGGTTCACTCTTCCCATCACATCAGTAAAAAATAAGATGGCTGAAAGACTTTTGTAACATTTACGTTAGAAAAATGAAAGACCTTCTTGTTAACATACTACTACACAGTATGTTACAGGAGGTTTTTTACTTTATGAAAAGAAAATATGTATGGCTTATAGGTGGTTTAATAATTGTATTGGGGATTTTATGGTCATTGTTCCGACCAGAGAAATTATTTATTGATAAGCAAGTAAATGAATCATTGCCACAAGCAGAGATACAATCAACTGAAGTAAGGCAACAAAGTGATCGAGTAATAAGGGAAGGTCAGTTTCAAAACGGTGTCCATGAAACAACTGGAACGGCAAAAATTCACCAATTAGCGGATGGAAAACGTGTTTTACGACTTTCTAATTTTGCAACATCAAATGGGCCAGATGTACGAGTTGTATTAGTTCCTACAAATCGTTTGAAAAATAATGAAGACGTAAAAAACTATCAGTATATTGAATTAGGAAAATTAAAGGGAAATAAAGGAGACCAAAACTACGAAATTCCTGAAGGGATAGATGTAAATGAATATGGTTCGGTTTCTGTTTGGTGTAAAAGATTTAATGAAAACTTTGGTGCGGCTTATTTTAATAATTAAATATGAACTTAAAATTTCCTCTTACAGACGAAATTCATATGGGTTATGGTAAAAGCTGCAGCAGACTTAGTTGCTAAGAAGGGCACTCATAAGAGTGTCTTTTTCATATTTCTCAATTTTTGTATATTTTAGTGCAATTGGACGTTTACGAAGAGATTTTATTCGTGCATAAATAATTTTAAGAGTATGCCAGGAAATCTTTGATTTATCAAGAAAAATTAAATTTCAAATGTATTATATACAGAAGCCACTTGAGGGGTGTTAAGATGCTAAATTTCTCATTTTGGGGTAGTTGCTTTTCATAGCTATATGACTATGTATCGGTACCCCATAAGAAAAAGGCAGGAACATATCAAATATGTTCCTGCCTTTTTCTTAAGTTTAACATGTATAACCTAAATATAAATGTAATGCGGCCTTCTTTATTTATTATTTTTCAAACCGCAAATGAACAAACTTCAACATCTTTATTACGTTTACAATTCGCATCATAATACGTGTACTACCATCCCAATCTTTATTTGTAGGTATACCTTTAAAAAAAGGGGAGCAACTTAATACTTTTATGGAAGAAGACCATTTTTCTATTGATTTTGGATTGTTTACATAAAAATACATCATCGCGCCGTTATTACCAGATTTTTTTACGGTTGCATTCGAAAGGTTCAGTGCGAATTTTGATTCAGCATCAAAATATAGCTCTCCTCCAGGAAAACGTTTTGACATAGCAACTATGATCTCTTTTAAATCTTCTTCTTTAAAGTAATAAAATACACCTGCTGATATAAAAAGAATACCGTCGTTTGGATCATATCTTATATCGTCAAACCAAGAAGTATCAAAAAATGATTTAGTGATGCTAATATTCCTCGGTGTATCTTCAATTAAAGTCTTGCGAAAAGAGATTGCATCGGGTAAATCAAGGTTATACCAATGTATTGTACCGTTATCAATTCTTGAAAAAGTAGTATCTAGTCCTGAACCGATATTTACTATAGTGGCGTTCGGGTGTTTTGCTATAAATTGTTTTATCGTATCATCAATTTTTCGTGCACGAGTAATGTATGTGATACATCCGTATTCGCCAAATGTATTTGCTATTGTCGAGAAGTCAAAATCGCATTCTTTAATTATTCGAATAGCCTCTGTATCATCTAAAATATCCTTATTTTTCTCACTGCCATATGCTCGTCCCCATAGGGGAATAAGCATCGTACCTTGTACTGATTGTAAATCTAACTCTTTAACCATGAAACATCCTCCGTTGCATAATAAAACAATATAGTTAGTCGTTATTTAACATTTTTGAGAGCATTGTATTTGTTTTATATAGTCCGTAAGTTAAATCCCGCCTATCTTCTTCGGATAACTTTTCGAGGTTTACTGTGAAATTTTTATAAATTTGTTTCCATCTCTCATAATGTACCTTTTCAGCTTTTTCTGTCAGAGAAATTAATACAGCTCTTTTATCTACCGTATCTTGCTTTTTTACAATATATCCGTTTTGTTCTAAGTTACGTATAGTTACACTTAATTGTTGCTTAGGAATGTTTAAATAACTAGCAATCATCTTTGAATTTACAGGTACTTTTTGCTGGGCGATATACTCCACTACGTGTTGTTCTAAATGTGTAAATTCAGAGGACTTTTCTGATAGTAATTTGAAAGTACCTGACATATTTAATAATAAATTCATGTATTCGTTTAATAATTCTTTATGGGACATTATTTTCGCTTCCTTTTTTGATTTAGTCATTATTTTATTACTAATTTAGCTATAAATCAAATTTTTAAACTTATTATAGTAAATTAATATTTACTAATTTGTTATTTTGAAATTATATGAACTAAAGAAGAGGAGGATGAGAAGTGATTTTAGAAAAGACGAATATGGCCAAAAATAAAATATTACTAAATATACGTAACTAATGAATGCAATGTCTTTTTCAGTTATTATGTTGTAAATAATTTTATGATAAAATTTTTTACATAATGAAATAAAGGGGTAGTATTCTATGGGTTATTTCTCAAACAGTTTATTAGTTTTGTTCGTTCTTATCGTATGTAGCTGCATAATTTTTGGGTGATAATATAGTGGTAGATTTATATAAAAGAAGTGATCTCAGGTGAGGTAACTTCTTTTTATTTTATGTTGAGAAGGAATTCTATTTTTCTTATTGAAGTTTGTTCAAGTTAAGTTGATGATGGTTTAAAAATTTTAATAGAGCAATGTAAAAGAGGATACAAATAAATAGGAGAATAGGGAGGCGTTTATGAAAACTAAAATAAGCTACATAATTGAACATCCAACAAATTTCAATGAATTAGTAGCTTTATATGAATCTTTAGGATGGAATTCTCTAAAATTAACGGTTAATGAATTGGAACAAATGTGTAAACAAAGTTGGTATGTGATATATGCTTTTAAAGAGCAACAATTAATTGGCATGGGGCGTGTTATATCTGATGGTGTAATAACAGGCGTTATTTGTGGTGTATGTGTATTGCCAAAATATCAGTCCATTGGCATTGGAAAAGAAATAGTAGAACGATTAATCCAGCACTGTGAACAAAAAAAGGTTATTCCCCAACTGATGTGTGTGGAAAAATTGCAATCTTACTATGAATCTATAGGGTTTGAGGTATTCTCTGTTGGGATGACAAAACATATTAAAAGATAGTGGCGCTTTATATTTTCAGTTTACTCGTACATATTTTCAAACTTCAGTATAAAGGAGAATTGCTGTATGGAGATTGCTAAAGGGGTAGAAATGTTACAACTTGAATTACAAGAATTTATTATTCACCCAATTCTTTTATGGGATGATGAAATGGCAGTATTAATAGATACTGGCTTACCTGGACAAATTGAAGATATACAAGTAGAGATGGAGAGAGTTGACGTATCGTTTGATAAATTAAAAGCAGTGATTTTAACGCATCAGGATATAGATCATACAGGTAGTCTTCCAGAGTTGTTGCAGAACTGTGGAAGTAATATTAAAGTTTATGCGCACGAGCTAGATAAGCCGTATATTGAAGGGGATTTACCTTTATTGAAAGGTGGAAATGTGGAGAATCTACCAAAGGGAAAAGTGAGTGATACTGTGATTGATGGACAAGAACTTCCGTATTGCGGTGGCATACTAATTCTCCATACGCCAGGACACACGCCGGGTCATATTAGTTTATATTTGAAACAAAGTAAAACTCTTATCGCTGGGGATTCAATGTATAGTGTAAATGGAATGTTAGGAGGAATTCATGCTCCAACTACTTTGGATGTTCAGGAAGCACAACAGTCTTTGAAGAAGTATTTAAATCTAGATATTGAATCCGTAGTTTGTTACCATGGGGGATTAAGTAAAGGGAATATAAATGCACAAATTCAAAATTTGTAAATAATAATTTTTTGTTAATTGGTGCTAAAGAATAATCTAATTGTAAGTATATAAATACAACACGTAATTAATAAAAGAGCATGTTTGAGAAAAATTCAAATATGCTCTTTTATTAAAGGAAATCTATTTAATACGAATGACCTAACCCGTTCCAATAAAAAGAAACGATTTCTTGTGCTAACTCATCTATATTTGCAAGAATAGGATTGTGATTTTCATCCTTAAAATTCCCAATTGATAATAAAGATGCGAAAGCATGGGCAGCAAATTTAGGATTGCCTTTACTTATTTCTCCAAGTTGCATCGCGTTATGAAGTGCTTTTTCCAACACTTCATACATGTTATCTTCGGCATTTTTTAATTCTTTCAACTGCTCTTCAGATAAAGAGTGTTTTGCATCTTTCATAAAGTTCTTCATGTCAATATCCATCGTTGCGTGTAAGTATACTGTAGCGAAGTCTAACAACCTTTCTTCCAAAGTTTTATTCGTGGAAAGTATTTGATCCATATTCTCTCTTATACGTATCATCATTTGAATCATAGTAGCGGTAAATAAATCAGCTTTTGTAGAATAGTAATAGTAGACGGTTGCTTTCGTAACACCGCATTCTTTCGCGACCTCATCCATGGAAACGACTTGATAATTTTGAGTAAGAAATAATCGGGTTGCAACTTCTAAAATTATTTCTTTTGTAGATTTTGTATTTTTATTTTGACGAGGTCTTCCGAGAGGACGTTGTTTTTGTTCCAAATACATTCGCTCCTGACATTTATTATTGAGATAATTATAACATAATTTTTAATCTTTCTTGATTAATTAACTGACCAGTATATATAATTAATATTGTAGGAAAAAAGGAAGGTGGGTTTTTATGAAAAAGCACCCGTTACATATGTTAGGGAGGTTTGTAGCAGGGAAGAATACGCAATGGATAACTTTATCAGTTTGGATCCTTATTACATTAGTACTTTCATTTACGTTGCCACAAGTAAATAGTACGAAAGAACCGAATCCGAAAAATTTACCTGAAACAGCTATGTCACAGCAAGCGGAAGAACTTATGAAAAAAGAGTTTCCTAATAATGCAGGAAATCCGTTGTTAGTAGTATGGCATAGAGATGGTGGATTACAGTCAAAAGACTATAAACTTATACAGGACGTTTATAAAGAGTTAAAAGCTAGCCCTTTAAAAGAACAATCAATGTTACCACCATTTGATACAATTCCAGAGCAAGTATTATCAAAAAGTGCATCAAAAGATGGTACATCATTTGTCACACCGATATTCTTTAATAAATCAGCTGGTACGGATATATTAAAAGGAAATCTTGAAGATGTAAGAAAACTGGTGAATAGTAAGGTGGATGTTGATCCATTTAAACAAAAAATAACGGACTCTGGTTTACATGTTCGATTATCTGGCCCTGTAGGTATTCAAACAGATGCGGTTAGTTTATTTAGTCAAGCTGATGTGAAATTATTAGTCGCTACTGTACTATTAGTATTGGTTTTATTAATTTTACTTTACCGTTCACCAATTTTAGCAATTTTACCTTTACTTGTTGTTGGCTTTGCATACGGTATTATTAGTCCTACACTTGGTTTTTTAGCTGATCATGGGTGGATTAAAGTAGATGCCCAAGCGATATCAATCATGACCGTATTATTGTTTGGCGCGGGTACAGACTATTGTCTATTTTTAATTTCAAGATATAGAGAGTACTTGTTAGAAGAAGAAAGTAAATATAAAGCGCTGCAACTTGCGATTAAAGCATCTGGCGGGGCAATTATAATGAGTGCATTAACTGTCGTACTTGGATTAGGAACATTATTACTTGCTCATTACGGCGCCTTTCATCGATTTGCAGTACCATTTAGTGTTGCTGTATTCATAATGGGGGTTGCTGCTTTAACAATTCTTCCTGCATTTTTATTAATTTTCGGCAGAGTTGCATTCTTCCCGTTTATACCAAGAACAACTGCGACGAATGAGGAGTTTGCAAGAAAGAAACAGAAAGTAATAAAAGTTAAAAAATCAAAAGGCTCCTTTAGTAATAAACTTGGAGATATTGTCGTACGAAGACCGTGGACAATAATTATGCTAACTATGTTTGTATTAGGTGGATTAGCTTCATTCGTACCACGTATTCAATACACATATGACCTTTTAGAATCGTTTCCGAAGGATATGCCTTCACGTGAAGGGTTTACGTTAATTAGTGATCATTTTTCAGCTGGAGAACTAGCGCCAGTAAAAGTTGTTGTTAATACGAAAGGAAAAGAGCTTCCTATTAAACAAGAGATAGAGAAATTTTCTTTTGTAAATACAGTGAAAGAGCCAAAAGAGGGAAAAGAAAATAAACAAATACAAATGTATGAAGTTTCTTTAGCGGAAAATCCGTACGCTATTGAAGCGCTAGATCAAATCCCTAAATTGAAAAATAGTGTAGAAAAAGTATTAAAAGATGCGGGGATTAATGATGTTGAAGATCAATTGTGGATTGGTGGAGAAACAGCGTCACTATATGACACAAAACAAATTACGGAACGTGATGAAGCAGTTATTATTCCAGTAATGATTAGTATTATAGCTTTACTATTACTTGTCTACTTACGATCAATTGTAGCGATGATTTATTTAATAGTAACAGTTGTTTTATCATTCTTCTCTGCATTAGGAGCAGGATGGATATTACTTCACTTTGGTATGGGAGCGCCGGCAATACAAGGGGCGATACCGCTATACGCATTCGTATTTTTAGTTGCTTTAGGTGAAGATTATAATATCTTTATGGTTTCAGAAATATGGAAAAACAGAAAGACACAAAATCACTTGGATGCAGTAAAAAATGGTGTTATACAAACAGGAAGTGTCATTACATCTGCAGGTTTAATTTTAGCAGGAACTTTTGCGGTGTTAGGTACGTTACCAATTCAAGTTTTAGTTCAATTTGGTATTGTGACCGCAATTGGAGTTTTACTTGATACGTTTATTGTAAGACCGTTACTTGTACCGGCAATTACAGTTGTTTTAGGTCGCTTTGCTTTTTGGCCAGGGAAACTTTCAAAAAAGAGTGAAGAAATACAAAAAGTGGATGCATAGTTAAAAAAGCCGAGGATATTTTCCTTGGCTTTTTTCTATGTAGTTCATTAATTTTTTGAAGTCAAATCATCAGTTACAGCGTGATCAGCATCTTCAATGGTTGTTTCGGGCATTCCGTATAAGCCGTTCATTGCTTGTTCTTCGCTAGTTAGAATTGCAGTATTATTATTGTGAATAGATGTAGTGTTTTCGATAACATTTACTTTTTTATTTTCATTTTTATCATGCATGTTTGAATCCTCCAAACGTCATTTGATTTATCCCGCATTAACGGGCAGTAAGACCTCCACCTCAAAATTCGGCAAAAACAAAGAAGGTTAGGTGGGGGATCAACTGCCCCCCACTGATTAAAGTTTCACCTTATTAATAGTATGTGGATGGATTGCAAGAAATATGTGAATGGATTTTTGCAAATGCTATATAATTAAATAAAAACGTGAGTATAAATGTAAACTATAAGGAGTGAACAAGTGTGGTGAAAACAAGGAAATTAGCCTTCTAAAATAAAAATGAAATTTTAGGAGGCTAATGAAATGAAGTTTCATGTAATTGACAGAGAAAATTGGAATAGAGAGCAGTATTTTGAACATTATTTAAAATTAAAGTGTTCGTTTAGTATGACAGCGAATGTTGATATTACGATGATGCTAGAGAAAATACATCAAAAGGAAATAAAATTTTATCCGACTTTTATTTATATAATTTCTAGAATGATAAATAAACATAAAGAATTTCGAACATGTTTTAATGATGAAGGAGTTTTAGGGTATTGGGAGGAAATGATACCTAGTTATACAATCTTTCATAAAGGTGATAAATCTTTTTCAAGTATATGGACGGATTATTCTAGTGATTTCCACATTTTCTATAAAAACTATGAAGAGGATATGAAATGTTTTGCTAATGTTCATGGTCTCTTCCCGAAAGAAAATATTCCGCCAAATGTTTATCCAATTTCTGGGATACCTTGGACTAGTTTTACAGGATTTAATTTAAATATTAATAATGATGGTGATTTTCTATTACCAATTATAACTTGCGGAAAATATTTCAATGATGGAAGCAAGGTAATGCTACCTTTTTCATTGCAAGTACATCATGCGGTTTGTGATGGATATCATGCGAGTCGTTTTATAGAGGATTTACAGGAACTAGTTAATACATGTAACGAGTGGCTTTAAGTAATATCAAATTTTTAATTATATAAAATTGAAAGTGAATAAGCGTAAAATAAAAAGAAGAGAACATGTGTATATTACATGTTCTCTTTTTTTATTCATTCATACTAAGTAACAGTGGAAAATATAGGTTGATTTGTAGTTTAATAGTAAAGAGAGTGATTGATTTTAATTTTCTTTATTTTATAACTATATAGATTACAAAAGTTATGAGATTGTAACAATGAAGGGGAACACAAAAATGACAATAATATCTGTAGAAAAAGCTACAATTTTAGATGCTGAAAAGTTAACAGAAATAATGAAAAGAACA
Source organism: Bacillus cereus group sp. BceL062 (assembly GCF_051780025.1). Taxonomy (NCBI): domain Bacteria; kingdom Bacillati; phylum Bacillota; class Bacilli; order Caryophanales; family Bacillaceae; genus Bacillus; species Bacillus cereus group sp. BceL062. Next base: position 511,673 of record NZ_JBPWGY010000001.1, read on the forward strand.
TTTGACGAAGAAGCGAAGCGGTGGTTATGCGGCCAAGATGATGTAAGTGATTATAACATTCAACCGCCAGGATATTCTTCAGTTGAAATGATGAAATATTCAATTGAAGAATTGGATTCTTACAAAGTGATAATGGATGAAAAAATAATCGGGGGAATTATAGTTACGATCTCTGGTAAATCGTACGGAAGAATCGATCGTATTTTTGTAGAGCCTTTTCTTCAAGGAAAAGGAATTGGATCAAGGATTATTAAGTTAATAGAAGAAAAATTTCCGAACATAAGGATTTGGGATCTTGAAACATCTAGTAGACAAGTTAATAATCATCATTTTTATAAAAAAATGGCCTATGAAATCATTTTTAAATCTGAAGATGAGTATTGCTATGTAAAAAGAAAAAATGTAGGTGCAGGTGAAGAGAACCTAATTAAAAATAAAGATATGAAAAATGGTCAATACGAAAACTGTAATTTAGTTCATACAGAATATTATCAAGTAAATTTAAAAAATAGTGCATTTGTTGGTAGTAATATAATGCATATGAATATGAGTAATTGTAATGTAAGTCAATCAAAGTTTAGGAATATAAACTTTAGAAGGTCTTCATATGCAGATTTAAATCTTTCTAGTAGTACATTTAATTTGGTGACATTAGGTGGAGTGCAATTCAAAAATACAAGTCTTGGAGATGAGAAGGAACCTCTTTCATTTGAAAACTGTGATTTGGAAGGTAGTACAATGCATAATAGTAACCTGAAAAATATTGAAATAGTAAATTGTGATGTAACTGGTATGAAAATAAATGGTATTCCAATAGAGAATTTGCTTGAGCTATATAATAAGGTGAAAATTTAAAGTATAGGGTTATTAGGGTAAGGTGTTTGGAAACTAAATGTTATACCAAAATAATTATGTAGAAATAACATAAAGAAATACAGGTGGGGAATGATTTAATATAGGTTTCTAGAATGATAATATATTGTTATTTATATGGAGGGGGAGGAATATGGAAATCAACATACGAGCAGTAGAAATACAAGATGCTAGAGCAATTCATCGTATATGTATACAGGATGAGGTTTTACCTTATATGGTTTTCTTACCTAGCATGCGTGTAGACGCTATGGAAAATAGAATTCGAAACTTAGCACCAAATCAATTTGAATTTGTTGCAGAGTATGACGGGGAAGTAGTAGGTTTTATTGGCTTAACACAAAGTCCAGGACGAAGATCTCATTCAGGCGATTTATTTATTGGGGTAGACAGTGAATATCATAATAAAGGTATTGGCAAAGCACTTCTTACAAAAATGCTTGATTTAGCTGATAATTGGTTAATGTTAGAGAGAGTAGAACTTGGTGTATTAGAAACAAATCCGAAAGCAAAAGATCTATATGAAAAATTTGGGTTTGTAGTAGAAGGGGTAAAGGTAGGGAATTTAAAGGCTCACGGAAAGTTTATAAATGAAATTATGATGAGTCGTTTTAGACCTGATGGTTTAATTGTACATAATTAATATGTAAAAGCATGACAAATCAATGTCATGCTTTTTTAATTGTCATGTGTGATTCGCTAGTTTCGGTTGTAATAAAAATAATGTTAATCCAATGAAAATAATTGAAATTCCTAGTGCTTGTTGTAAAGTAATGGTTTCACTCAAAATAAAGTATGCTAGAACACAAGTACCAATTGTTTCACCTAAAATACTCATTGAAATAACAGTAGCGCTCATCCATTTTAATAACCAATTGAATATCGTTTGTCCTAAAATCGTTGCAATGAAAGCTAGTCCAATAAAGGACAACCAAGTTTGTGTAGCGTAATGAATGAAAGATTGTTGCTGCATATAAGCAAATATACCGAGAAAGCATGCGCTACTTCCATAACTAATTACCGAATATGGTATAAGAGATAAATCTTTACGAATGTGTTGACTAATGAAAAAGTAAGCTGTAAGAATGCCGGCCGCCATAAATGCTAAAATATCTCCGTATAAAGCGTCGCCACTAATTTGGAAATCTTGCCAACCGATGACGATACTTCCTGAAATGGCAATGAAGCAACCGATAACCGCTCCTTTCGTAAATCTCTCTTTAAATAAAAAGTAACCACCAATCATTGAAAATAAAGGTTGTAACGTTACGATAACTGTAGAACTTGCTACGGAAGTATATTGTAAGGATTCAAACCATAGTACATAATGTGCAGCTAAAAATAGCCCGGATAGAAATCCGAATCCCCATTGTTTTTTCGATAATGTTTTTAGTTCGTTTCGATTCCTTTTATTAAATAGTAATAACGGTAACAGAATTACTGTAGCAAATAATAATCGATAAAAAGCAATAATTGCCGCAGGAGCATCTGCCAATTTCACAAAAATTGCTGAAGTTGATAAGGCGAATACACCGAAAAATAAGATGAAATATGAAAAAATAGGTGATTTCAAAGTCTGTCCCTCCGATAGAATGTTTATTATAATATACTTAATGCGATATAATGCACAAAGGTAAGTATATAAGTCTTGGAGACGATAGAAAAGGATTATTTGCCCTTGTTTAGTAAGTCAGCACAAAGGGAATGAATCATACATTATGATGGACGAAAGGGAGTAGTTATTTTGATTCACTATCGACTTGGACAAACTGTTTTAAGTTATCGTAAGAAAAATAATATGACAATTCGTGAGTTTGCTGAGTATGCAGGGATTAGTACGTCACTGATTAGCCAAATTGAAAGAGGACATGCTAATCCTTCTTTAAATGTATTGGAATTAATTGCGAAAGCATTAAATGTGCCGCTATTTACACTTTTTATTAATGATATTGATACAGACTCACTCATTTCTAAGAAAAAAGATCGAAAAAAAGTATATCGGGAAAATAATGATCACATTGTATATGATGTATTAACACCTGATTTTATGAAAGCGCGTATTGAAATGTTAATGATGGATTTAAATAAAAAAGCAAACACAACGGAAAGTCACTATTCACATGAAGATAAGGAAGAGATTGCGGTTGTCATGAAAGGGGAAGTGTATGTGGAATTAGAAGGAAAAGAATATTTTTTAGAAGAAGGTGATGTTGTACGTATCCCACCAAACGTGAAGCATCGATTTTTGAATAAAAGTGATGAATCGAATCACATTTTATTTGTATTAACGCCATCTTTAGGATGAATATAAAGTGAGTTTTATTATGGGGGATAGAAAATGGAAAATAAAAGTGTGTTAAAAGGCGGCCTTTCAATTATTTCTCAATGCAAAAAACAAACAAAGGATATTTGGCATGCACATTATGGGGCAGCTGCAATTGCTAGTTATTTTTTCATGAAGGATAATAATATTGAAGAAGAGATAGCTCGTAATATGCATTCGCATACAAAAATGATGCTGAACAAGAAAAACTTAGATGAAATCATCGATAGTAAAGAAGAAATTGATTTTCAAAGTGCTGAAAAAAAGATAATAAAATCATTGGAATATACAATTGATGAACTTCATTGGGTGGGGCATAACGTCATTTATGCGGCATTAAGTTTATTAGCTATGAAAGAGCTACAAAAATGGGGAAATAATCAAGCGATAGAAGGGATAACTGATCTTATATTATCATTTCAAAAAACAATTCCTGGTAGATCGTGGATTGGTTTTACGACGAAAGAAGTTAAACAATTAAGTATATATGACGAGATACAAAGTGAATTAAGAAATCCAAAACAATTATCTAAGTTTATTTTAAATGAACTATCGGAGTTTAAGGTTATTTATAGAGCAGAATCACATCATGATTTAATTGGCCATATGCTTACTTTTTCCCACGCAATTAATATAATGTATGATTTAGGACATAAAGATGTATTTCAACGAGGGATACGTCCGCTTTTAAAACTAGTATACGTACTGCGTGCTAGTAAAAAACTTATGCTGAATACTGAAATAAATCTACATACTCCTATAGATCATTTGCCTTTAATTGAATCTAAACGTGCTCACGTATTACCAACTGAAAATCAATTTTGGCTAAAGGACTATAGTGAATTTGATTGGGATTTTGGACATGTTTTCAAATTCTCATATAGTTATTTTGATCATATAAAGAGAGCTCCGGAATATAAAGGTATAACCTTAGAACAATTCCGGTATGTTATTCATTCGTAATGAATTTTAATAATCTGTAAAAAGGGAGGATATAAGTTTCTTTTTTTGTTAGTAGTATATTGTTTTTTCAAATATGTAAGATTTTACATGTGTATTTTACTTTTACTAATTATGTAAGTAGGCTATACTAAATAACATACATTTTATGTTTGGAGAGAAGTAAATCGACATGGAACTAGTAAAATTGGAAAAGGTAATTGAAATAAAAAAAGAAGAACTTTTATATTTAGTATCGGATTATGGAATTCAACATGAAAAAGTACTGGCATTAAGTCAAGAAATAGACAAACTGATCAATTACTTTATGTTTTTAAAATAGAGAGAACTATGACGTGATTTGTAAATGTTATAGTTCTTTTTTATATATTCATTTACAATGATGGTTATGTACGGATTAAATGTATATAAATGTATTTGTATATAGTGTCAAATTTTTTACAGAATGCGCAAGCCGCTAGTCGAATGTAAGGAGTATTGGGTATAATAAATAAAGGAATGATTAATTGTATCGGTTAGGAGCGCAGCACATATGAAAACAGTTGTTGTTATCGGTGGAGGTATAACGGGACTTTCTACTATGTTTTATTTAGAAAAATTAAAAAAGGATTATAATATCGATTTACATTTAATCCTTGTCGAGAAAGAAGAGTCTTTAGGTGGTAAAATCCATAGTGTTGAAGAACAGGATTTTATTATGGAATCAGGAGCGGATTCTATCGTTGCTCGCAATGAACATGTTATGCCACTTGTAAAAGATTTAAACTTAGAAGAAGAAATGGTATATAACGAAACGGGTATTTCATACATATATTCTGATAATATTTTACACCCCATTCCTTCTGACAGTATATTTGGTATTCCGATGAGTGTCGAGTCGTTGTTTAGCAGTACGCTAGTCTCAACGAAAGGGAAAATTGTTGCTTTAAAAGATTTCATAACGAAAAATAAAGAGTTTACGAAAGATACATCACTTGCTCTATTTTTAGAAAGCTTTTTAGGAAAAGAGTTAGTGGAAAGACAAATTGCGCCGGTACTTTCAGGCGTGTATTCTGGTAAATTGAATGAGCTTACAATGGCATCAACATTACCGTATTTACTTGATTATAAAAATAAATATGGAAGTATTATGAAAGGTTTTGAAGAGAATAAAAAGCAATTTCAATCAGCAGGAAATAAAAAGTTTGTATCATTTAAAAGTGGACTATCTACGATAATTAATCGCTTAGAAGACAAGTTAACTGAAACTGTCATAAAAAAAGGTGCTGTAACGACGGCTGTAAGTAAACGAGGAGATCAATATGAGATTTCTATTGCAAATCAGGAATCAATCCAAGCTGATTATGTTGTTTTAGCAGCTCCGCATGATATAGCACAAACTTTATTACAATCTAATGAGTTAAACGAGCATTTTAATAAATTTAAAAATTCATCACTTATTAGTATTTATTTAGGTTTTGACATTCCAGATGAACAACTACCAGCGGACGGTACAGGGTTTATCGTAACAGAAAACAGTGATTTACATTGTGATGCTTGTACATGGACAAGCCGGAAGTGGAAACATACATCGGGTACACAAAAGCTTTTAGTAAGAATGTTTTATAAGAGTACCAATCCGATATATGAAACGATCAAAAATTATAGTGAAGAAGAATTAGTACGAGTCGCTTTATATGATATTGAAAAGAGTCTTGGAATTAAAGGAGAACCAGAAGTAGTTGAAGTTACAAATTGGAAAGATTTAATGCCGAAATATCATTTAGAACATAATCAAGCGGTTCAAGCATTAAATGAAAAATTGACTGCTCTATATCCTAATGTATATTTAGCTGGCGCTTCATATTACGGTGTTGGAATTGGTGCATGTATTGGAAACGGGAAGAGTACGGCCAAAGAAATAATGACTACATTAAGTGAAGAGTTAAAATAATAATATAGAATACATATGTAAAAACTGTCCCTTCAGTCTACTGGAGGGACAGTTTTTTATTTATTTCACTTGAATGGAAACTTTTTTAGTTCTTCCATTATTCTCTTTTATTGTTAATGTAATATTTCCAGACTCTTTAAATGAGTATGGGGAGAGTTGATAAATTTCTTTTATGTTGTGTTTTTCTTTTAGTTTATTTGTGGATATTGATACTATACTTGCCCTCCAAAATTCTTGTTTGCCTGAAGGATAATCTATGAATATTTCTGGATTTTTAAACTGTAATGTTTCCCAAGAGGCGAAATACAGTTCAACTTCTACATCTTTTTTCGGTAAGTTCGCTGAGAAATAACCGAACTCGCCCACATTACCGAAAACGGTGTAGTTTTGGTTATGTAATTTAATATCTAAATAACTAGGTTGATATGTTGCTGCGTGATAGATTCCATATGAAAGAGAGAGTATGGCAGCGATTAATATACCAATTGAAAATGTCTTAAAGCTATTTCCTTTAAAGTTAGTCATCATGAATGAGTTTGGTGTGAATATTTTTGCGAATAAAAAAATAAGCAAAATGAGTAAGAGGACTAAGCTGATGAATATATACATAGAATTTTTAAACCTCCATAATAGAATGGAATATTTTCTATATTTTAACATGAATGTATGAATTAGTCTGTTGTTTTAGAATGGAAATTATTCTTATAATGAGCGAACAGATGTATTTGGAGGGGTATTAGTATTATGTAAAGAGAAATAAGCAAAATATAAATTACATTATATGACCAAGGCCGTAATCAACAAGTAAGAAGGTATACTCTTACTTGTTATAGAATAAAAAGGAAAAGAGTCATTAGAAATATTTGATTAGTGGGACATTGAGGACTTGCCTAATTATGAATATTTTTTCTGCTATAATAAATTAGTAGAGAGAAAGGAGTGATCCTGTGGTATTTCCTATATTAGAAACAGAGCGCTTGCGTTTAGTTGAAATAGAACAATCTTATTGTCAAAAAATATATGAAATCTTTTCATTGGATGAAGTTACATGTTATTACGGTATGAATTCTTTTACGGAATTTGGCCAAGCTTCACGTATGATTGAATCTTTTTCGAAAAACTACTTTGAGAAAAAGGCAATACGATGGGGGATTGTGCTAAAAGAAACAAACACTTTAATTGGGACAATTGGGTTGAATAATTTACAATTATGGAGTAAACGATCTGAAATAGGGTATGATTTGCATCCGCGTTATTGGGGGCAGGGATATGCTTCGGAAGCAGCCGGGGAAATCATTCATTATGGATTTCAAGATTTAGGTTTATATAGAATTGGAGCTATTACATATCCTGAAAACGTTACTTCTTGTAAAATGCTATCTAAAATAGGTTTTCAAAAGGAAGGTTTGTTACGTGGCTATATTCATCAAGGAAATAAACAACACGATGCATTGTTATATTCTATAGTGCGAACAGATGTAGAGGACTTAAATATTTAATAAAAAACCCCTCTTATTAAAAGAGGGGTTAAGTAAAATTAACCTAACTTAGGTAATAAACGTTCTCCGCTTTTCATGCTACTTTTACATAAAGGGCATTTAGGTTCTTCTTCAAATGAAAAGTTCTTTCTCATCCATCCTAAACAATCCTCTGATTCACATTCCCAAACAGGTGTTTGTTCTGGTGGTACTTCTGCTACATCGTTCTTTCGATTGCGATACATGTAACCACTCCTTTTATGTAAAAAATTTTAGTTATATATTAAAAAGGTTGTTAACCGAGCTGGTAACAACCTTTTTATTGTTTGAATTATAGCTTTACAACGTTTTTAGCTTGAGGTCCACGGTTACCGTCTTCAACTTCGAAGCTAACTTCTTGACCTTCGTCAAGAGACTTGAAGCCGTCGCCAGTGATAGCTGAGAAGTGAACGAATACGTCGTTACCGTCTGCAACTTCGATGAAACCGAAACCTTTTTCGCTGTTAAACCATTTTACTTTACCTGTTAATGTCATGGTAATGCCTCCTAAAATTTAAAAAGATTACAATATGATCGGCCTTATTTGAATGAAAATAAAAGTTCACATATTATCAAAAACCCATAAGGAGTACGAAATGGTCCTGATTGATGCTTGATAATATGCAAAGAAAATATATTGTTAAATTGACCTTAATTACTATCTTACAACAAATGGTGTGAAATAGCAAGTGCTGGTAATACCAGTGTGTAATTTGGGCGATAATGGTAAAAGACACAAAGAAATCTCTTTTATTTATATATTATTCCTAATCTGAATGTATTCCAAACAGAAATCATTTATATAAAAAAGTATGTTTAAGGGAAAAGATATATTTTTTAAGAATATAGATGATTACAATAATTAGGAGGATGAATATTGCAAAATAAACAATTTAAAATAATCGAAGCAGCAAAAGAAGGAAGAAGGAAAGTTCACCCTGTTTTTGCTGTTATACTTGCAATTGTATTTTTAACTTTAGGTGAATTGTTTATGTTATTTATGCTGTTTTTACCGAAAACAGAAACAACTTTTATGAAGGCAATTTATAGCAATATTGAGATGATATTAACGTTTGGCGGGGCTATATTTTTTGTGTTTTTATGGATTAAATTTGTTGAGAAAAGGTCATTTTCATCTATTGGTTTTTGGAATGAGCAATGGATGAGAAAGTATTTGAGAGGGGCACTAATAGGGTTTATTTTCATTTCGATACCAGTAATTTTACTCATATTAACAGGAAATGTAAAACTACAAATGCAAGAAATTAAGATGACAGTTATATTTGGTATTGTAGGATCTTTAGTCGCATTTTTAATACAAGGGGCCACTGAAGAAATTGTTGTAAGAGGTTGGTTATTCCCAGTTCTTTCTGTTAGAAGCCGTATATGGATTGGAATTGTTGTGACGTCCTTTTTATTTGGTTTTCTTCATTTGCTTAATCCAGGAATTACAATTCTTTCAATATCGAATATAATATTAGTTGGCGTATTTGCAGCTTTTTACGTTTTAAAGGACAGTAGTCTTTGGGGGATTTGTGCATGGCATTCCATTTGGAATTGGGCACAATATAACGTTTATGGCTTTGCGGTTAGTGGAATGACGATATATTCAACACCACTATTTAAACCTGTAACAAATGGCAATGAAGTCCTTCATGGAGGCTCATTTGGGATTGAAGGTAGTATTATTACAACAATAATGCTTTCTATCGCTTCAATTGTTTTATGGAGACAGTTATGGGGGAGAAGAGCGAAACAACGAGATTTTAGTTAATGAAAGTGGGAGAAACTATGGGGATTATAGCGTTTGAGGGAGCGAGTGCTGTTGGGAAAAGTACAACATGCCGTGAACTAGAAAACAATTATGGAGCCTTCATTATACCTGAAGTGAATTTTTTATTTGAAAGACCAAAAAATGAACATAGAACATGGTATTTTGAAAAACAAGTTGAGCGCTGGAATATAGCAGTGCAAAAATCGCAGCAATATGAATTAGTAATACTTGATGGGGATATATATCAGCCACTTAGTTATAATTGGTGTTTTCATTTTGATATATTTAATCAGCCTTTATCTTTAATAGAAAACTTTTATAAAGAAAAGATGATAAATAGGGAGATTGGTTTTCCAGATCAATATTTTTATTTGTACACGAATGATGAAGAACTTAGAAAACGAAAAGAATTTGATGAGACGAGAAGCAGAAGAAACTTTGAAAAACATTTACATATATCAAAATCGTTGCAGCGTTATTATGAAAATTTAAATACCGTCACAGACGGGTACTGTAAATTGATTGAAGCAAAAAGTATAAAGTCGAATGAATTAGAAATTGTGAAAAGTTTAAACAGCTTAAACGTATGTGAAGATAGACGTTTTGATGTTTCGAGGTTAGATGCTATTACGGAGTGGTTAAAAGAAAATCGTGCATAAAGTAAAAACAACGAGTGTTGTAGAAGGCGCTCGTTGTTTTTTGTTTCCATATAAATATAAAGGGAAATTTTGTAGAATATTTTTGGTTTTTGACAGAATAATCTTTCAATTTTACAAAAAAAGAAATACAATATAAGGAAATATATATAAATAATATGGTAGGGGATGGGATGAACTATTTTGAATGAAGGAACTGTTTTATATAAGAAATAATGAGGTAGTAAGAACAGAGATATTTGGGAGGAAATAAGCGAGATGAAAACACTATTTAAAATAATCGGTATTATAGCTGGTATGGCAGTAATCGGAGTAGGTTTAACATATGGTATGCTTTATTATTTGAATAATAGTAAACCAGTTGCGAAAAAGTCAACGCCAGCAGCTCCGGCAGTAGAAGTGCTAGCTGATAGTAATGTAAAAGCCGAAGATGCGAAACTTTTAGAAAATGGCAATCATTCATTACCTAATAGTGGTTTTAATAAAAATTTTAAATGGACAGATGAGAACATACAGACAGCGTTACATGAAATGGCACACCAAAAAACGAAAGCTGAACAAAAATGGGGCTATATTTTTATCACACAAGAACGTATTGAAAGTTTACTTGAAATTATAAATAGTAATGATGTTGCACAAAAAAATACATATGTGGATATTTTAGAACGATGGAAACAAGGGAAATATGAAAAGGTTGATGTGGATCATAATAAAATTTGGAAATTGCAAAGTGGGAATTTAGGAGAAGGAAAAGGAATAATGTCGCAAGCTGAACAAAAAGAATTAATTGATCAAGTGTTTATGCAAAAAGGTACATATTCAGGTAGTAAATTAATTGCAGGTGGGGGACAGGATAATAAATAATATACTTATCAATGAAAAAGAGTAAGTGCTTTTTAGGCAGTTACTCTTTTTTTGTGCACATTTTTAATAATTTAGCCTCGCTCTAGTAAGGAAAGAAACGACTGTAGTACCGGGGAAACCCATCTAGATTTATGATAGATTACATGACTTTGAATAACGGCTGGAGTTTCGATAGGTTGAAAACGTATTTGTTCCTTTTGACAATTCTCTTGTACAACGATGTAAGGAAGAATTGAAATTCCTAACTCACACATAACAGCTTGTTTAATGACTTCAACATTAGAAGTTTCAAATGTTTTTTCTAGAATATTTCCGCTTTGACGCAAAAAACGATCGACCATTGGCCGATAACCGCAGCTTTGTTCTGTAAAAATAAACTGAGTATCCTGTAATAAACGAAATGGATTTTCCTGTACGGGGGAATGAATAGGTAAAATCCATCCGAATGTTTCATTACAAAAAGTACGTATAATAAAATCGTTATGTGCTATACTTTCACCAATTAAGAAGATAACATCTGTTTCTCCTTCATGTAGCTTTTTCATTGCATGTTCATTTGTAGTAGTCTCAAGAACGATATTTACTTTCGGATTTTGCTGTTTGTAAGTACGTAATAATTGTGGTAAACGGTACACTGCTAACGATTCGTTAGATGTAATACTTAACGTCCCTTCCAAATAATCATTATTTTGAGGGATTTCTTGTGCTTTTTCATAAATAGCAAGTAATTCTAATGCATAAGGATGAAATTGATGACCTGCTTTTGTAAGAAGTACTTTTTTCCCTAATCGATCGAAAAGAGGGATATGTAAGTCGTTTTCTAATGCTTTTATATGCCCTGTAACAGTAGATTGCGCATAACCTAACGCCAGAGCAGCTTTAGAAAAACCGCCATGCTTAACAATGGCACAAAATGTTTTAACATGTCTCATTTCCATAAGTGACCCCTCTTTTAATATCATGATTTGTGAATGATTATATCATGTATTTTAATTTTTCAAATGATTAAATTTCTTTTAATATTATGTTGTGGGGAAATTCATGTAAGCAGTATTGGAGGAGAAAAAATGAGTAAAAAGAGCTATCATGTAGCTGTTGTTGGAGCTACAGGTGCAGTAGGTCAGAAAATTATTGAACTGTTAGAACAAGAAACAAAGTTTAATATAGCTGAAGTTACATTCCTTTCGTCAAAACGATCTGCTGGTAAGAAAGTACAATTTAAAGGGCGAGAGATTACAATACAAGAGGCAAAAACAACTAGTTTTGAAAGTGTAGATATTGCCTTTTTCAGTGCTGGAGGAGAAGTGTCTAGACAATTTGTAAATCACGCAGTTTCCAGTGGCGCAATCGTAATTGATAACACAAGTGAGTACCGAATGGTACACGATGTACCGCTCGTTGTTCCAGAGGTTAATGCACACACTTTAAAGGAGCATAACGGTATTATTGCAGTTCCGAATTGTTCAGCATTACAGATGGTAACAGCTCTTCAGCCAATCCGAAAATCATTCGGTTTAGAACGAATTATCGTTTCCACTTATCAAGCTGTATCAGGTTCTGGAATTCATGCGATTCATGAATTAAAAGAACAAGCTAAGTCGATGCTTACAGGTGAAGAAGTGGAGAGTGCTATATTACCAGCGAAAAAAGATAAAAAGCATTATCCAATTGCGTTTAATGTACTGCCTCAAGTAGATATATTCACTGATAATGATTTCACCTTCGAAGAAGTAAAGATGATTCAAGAGACGAAGAAAATTTTAGAAGATCCAAACCTGAAAATGGCAGCTACTTGTGTACGTGTTCCAGTTGTATCAGGGCATTCAGAATCAGTTTATATAGAACTTGAAAAAGAAACAACTGTTACAGAAATTAAAGAAATACTGCTTGATGCACCAGGTGTTATTTTACAAGATAACCCTAGTGAACAGCTGTATCCAATGCCATTATATGCAGAAGGGAAAATAGATACGTTTGTCGGGAGAATTAGGAAAGACCCTGATATGCCAAAAGGATTCCATCTTTGGATCGTTTCCGATAATTTGTTAAAAGGTGCGGCTTGGAATTCAGTTCAAATCGCAGAGACGTTGGTGGAAAAGGGAATCATTTAGCATAATAGAGTTACACATGTATTATAAGAACTAGGAAACTATTGATTGTAAAAGTATCCTAGTTCTTATTTTAGTGAGAATTTAAAATGAATTAGTTTTTATAGTGTTTTTATAAATATCCATTAGTTTTGTAAAGAATGTACTGTTATTTTTAGTTGCTCAATAAATTCTCGAGTTGCAGCGCACATATATTTATCTTTTCTATAAATCAGTCCTATATCTATAGTTGGAGTAGGATCTTCTATTTTAATAGCTTGAATGTTTTCGTTTTGCAAAAAGTCTATATACGGTTTGGGTAACACTGTAATTCCCATACCTTTTGAAACCATTTGAATTAAAGATTCCATCGTACTAATTTCTAAAATTGGTTTTGGTTTGAAGCTAAAGTTTTGACAATAGGTCGTAAGTAGTTCTGTTAAATAAAAGTTTTTTGGTAGAAGGATTAAAGGGTAGTTCTGTAATTCTTTAATAGACACGTGATCAAGCTCACTTAAAGGATGACCGATTGGAATAACTAATGTAAGTTCACTTTTATATAGCGGGATAGAAACAATTTCTTTATCTTGTACCGGGAGAAATGTAATACCAATATCTAATTCGTTTTGTAACAATTTTTCGCGAATTTCTCCTGTGCGAAGTCCTAACACAGAAAGCTCAATGTTTGGATAAAGAGTATTGAAGTGTAAAAGGGTTGGCGGTAGTAAATAATTTACAACGGTTAACAATGAGCCGATTGTTAAGGATCCGTACTGTAATCCATTTAAGTCCTGGATAGCAGAACGGGCTTGTTCGACTTCATGAAAAATGGTTTTACTATGTGATAATAAAATCTTTCCTGCTTCAGTTAAAGATATCTTTTTACCAATTCGATCGAAAAGTGGCATTCCTACTTCATGTTCTAACGCACGTATTTGTTGACTTAGTGAAGGTTGGGAAATGTTTAATTTTTCGGCTGCCTTTGTGAAATGCAATTCTTTCGAAACAGCTAAAAAGTATTCTAATTGTCGTAATTCGATTGGAATCACCTCAAATTTAATCATAGGATATACCTATCATTATTATATAAATAATTGAATTGAACAATGATTTTGTGCGATTTATAATCACTTTATTAGAAATAGATTGATGATAAAGATTAGATGAGGTGAAGAGGAATTGTTGAAATCGAGCGTATTACCAGGCAGTTATTCAAAAGTACTTCAAAAAAGGTATGAGGAGGCTGTACCGACAGGAATATATCATTTAACGCCTTTATATGTAAAAAAAGCTAGCGGAGCGATCATTACAGATGTAGATGGGAATCAGTTTATTGATTTTGCTGGTGGTATTGGAATGCAAAATGTTGGTCATTGTCATCCGAAAGTTGTAAGAGCGGTACAAGAACAAGCAAAGTCATTTATTCATCCTTGTTTTCATGTAACTCCATATGAAAACTATATTGCTTTAGCAGAGAAAATTAATGAAAAAATACCAGGAACAAGTAAGAAAAAAACGATGTTTGCAAATAGTGGTGCGGAAGCGATTGAAAATGCTGTAAAAATCGCACGTAAAGTAACAGGGAGAAGTAAAGTAATTTCGTTTGAACGAGGATTTCATGGGAGAACATTAATGACGATGTCTTTATCAACGAAAGAAAACCCATATAAAGCAGGATTTGGCCCGTTCGTTTCAGACATGCATATATTGTCGTATCCGTACTATTACAGAGCTTCAGAAGGAGTTTCTTCTGAAGAAGTGGATTCTCAAGTCATCTATCAGTTTGAAAAATTTTTAGAGGAAGTATCACCTGAAAAAGTAGCGGCAATCGTAATGGAACCAGTACAAGGAGAAGGGGGATTTATTGTTCCTTCCATTTTATTTGTAAAACGAATCCGGGAAATTTGTGATCAATATGGAATTTTAATGATCATGGATGAAGTGCAAACTGGATTTGGCAGAACTGGAAAATGGTTTGCAACGGAACATTTTAATATAGAACCTGACATTATTGCATTATCAAAATCAATAGCTGGAGGCTTACCATTAAGTGCGATTGTTGGGCGCGCTGAGTTTATGGATGTTCCTGGAAGGGGTCAAATCGGTGGGACCTTTGCAGGAAGTCCGTTATCATGCGCAGCCGGTCTTGCTGTATTTGAAATTATGGAAGAAGAAAACCTAGTTGAAAGAGCTCAACAAATTGGAAATAGAATAATGGCACATTTACATGCAATGCAATTAAAATACGAAGTCATAGGTGACGTTCGTGGAATTGGTGCAATGGTTGCAATGGAACTTGTAACGGATCGTATAACAAAAGAACCAGCAAAAGAACTAACAGTACAATTAATTGATGAATTCTGGAAGAATGGGCTTATAAGTATTGGGGCAGGGATATTTGATAATGTACTACGTTTTTTACCGCCTCTAGTTATTTCAAATGAAGAAATTGATAAAGGTTTTGAAATAATAAATCAATCTTTTAAAAAATTGTGCGGAAAGTGAGAGAGGCAATTATGATGAATAAATTATATGAGGTACTATCACTAAATATAGGATTCCCAAAAGAAGTTATGTATGGAGGAAAATTAATTCATACGGGTATAAATAAAACGAAAACAAAGGAACCTATATATTTATCATTTTTAAAATTTAAAGGTGATGGTCAGGCGGATTTAGTTCATCATGGAGGGGTGGATAAAGCGGTTTGTGTGTATTCGGGTGAACATTATAGTTATTGGGAAGAAACATTGAATCAAGACCTTGAATATGGAGCATTCGGAGAAAATATAACAGTAAGTGGTATGCGTGAAGAGGATGTTTGTATCGGTGATACGTTTGAGCTCGGAGAAGCGATAGTACAAGTAACGCAACCAAGGCAACCTTGTTTTAAGTTAGCTAAGAAATACAATATTCCAAAGTTACCACTGTATTTTCAAGAAACAGGATATACAGGATTTTATTTTCGTGTATTAAAAGAAGGGTGGGTATCGCCAGTTGATACGTTAAAGTTGCTGAAGTCTGATCCAATAAGTATTACAGTAGCGTTTGCTAATCGTATTATGCATAAGGAAAAACAAAATATAGAAGGGATAAAGAGAATTTTAGAAGTACATGCACTTTCTACTAGTTGGAGAAAGACATTTGAAAAGCGACTGAGGGGAGAAGAAATAAATACGAAGGAGAGGCTTGAAGGAATAAAAGAATAAAAAAATATTTTTATAAATAGTGCATTTCTAATAGTAAAAACTAACTAGAAAGCACTGTTTTTATATAATAACCTTATCAATATACAAAAATCTTAATATTGTTTTATTCGACTTTTTTCTAATTGTGAAAACATAAAATTAATTGGATTATTTTTTTATATTTTATGATAGTATATTGATTTGTAAGACTTATTATTTTAAGGTCAGGTCATATAACCATATATAATTTTATGGAATTGAAGTATGGAGGGACAACATGGGGAATGTTGAAAAATTTGCAAATCTTCTAATAGAAGAACCGAAAAGAGAGCAGTTATTTCCTTTATTTGAAGAAGTGTTTGGTATTGAAAGTCAAACATTACGTGATTTTACGGAGAAAGGATATTGGGATTATACATATAAAGCTTTATCATTTTTACAAGATAACAAAGTAATTGCGAATGTTGCTGCATTTTCACTTCCGCTTTTAATGAATGGTGAAAAAATAAATGCATTGGGTATTCAATCGGTAATGACACATCCGAATCATCGTCGACATGGGTTAATGAAACAATTGTTTAGTAAGATGATAGAAGAAATTGATGAGCAATGTGAGTGTGCGCTTTTATTTACTGAAAATCCAGAACTATATAAACCATTTGGTTTTCAAATTGTGCAAGAATATTTGATGGAACTATCATACGAAAACAAGAGTGATAAAGATTCTCAACTTAAAAAGTTAGATTTTTATAATGAAGAGGATAGACAATTAATACATGAGATGATTGAAAATGGCCAAAGGCTTTCTAATACATTTTCAACGTTAAATTACCGCTCTTCGTTTTATTTAAATATGTATGATTCAACATGGAATGAAAACCTATATTATTCAGAGAAATTAGATACGTTGATTGTTTTTACAATAGAAAATCAAAAACTAAAATTATATGGAGTGTTTGCTCCGGTACTTCCGATTTTAGATGAATTATGTGAGGAAATCTCTGGGGAATTTAAGGAGATTGAATTTTATTTTTGCCCAGATCAATTAGGAATTGATGATGTACAATATACAGAATTACAGACTAGTAAGTATTTAATGGTTCGAAGTAATAAGGAATTAGATTTTAAAGGTTATAAATTCCCGGTGTTAACCGAGTTTTAAATATTAATTTAATTGCTTTTTTATGGAGGAATTATGAAAACATCATATATACCAAATCATATTGAGCAACTTACCGTAATGAATGTACCTAAATATTACAAACTGGAAGAAAATCATACATTCATTGTCCATTCGAAGGCAGAAACAGATTTTTGGCTGAAAACACATTATGGCTTTGAAATAATGAATGGTCATGTATTTTATAATGAGATTATGACAGATTTTCAGGCTGAAGTTCAGTTACGTATGAATCCAAATGCGACATACGATCAAGCAGGTCTTTTTGTTATGATTTCGGAGAACTGTTGGTTAAAAACTTCTTTAGAATATATCCCTGAGGGGCCATCTCATTTAGGTGCTGTCGTAACGAATAATGGATATTCTGACTGGTCAACGCAAGATTATCCAACTGAAGCAGCTAAGCAACAACTTCGTTTTCGAATTATTCGAAAACGCGGTGATTATTCAATATATGTGAAAATAAGTCAGCGATGGGAACAAATAAGAATCGCTCATTTAATGGAGGATATAGGGAATGAGCCTGTTAAAATAGGCTTTTACACGTGTAGTCCTTCTAAAAATAAAGGATTTGAGACTGAGTTTTTCGATTTTACAATTGAAGAAATATAGATAAAAAACCGCATTCTTTTCATTAAGAATGCGGTTTTTGTATTTGTATATTTATAAAGCACATTTATTGACCGAAAAGTCATTAATGCTTATCATTTAATAATGTTAAATATTAATTTGCATAATATAATAAAAGTAAAGAAGAAATTACAAACTATAGGGTTTAAATAAGGAGGGGTATGAATTACTCAGTGGTAATTTCATGGAAAAAGGAGATTATGTATGAAATCATTTCGCAAGCTATTACAGTATTTAAAACCATACATGTTCTTCGCTATTATTGGACCGCTATTTATGGTACTTGAGGTTGCGATGGACTTAATTCAACCGACTATTATGCAACATATTATTGATGTTGGGATTGCAAATAGGGATTTGAATTATGTAATAAAAATGGGGCTTCTTATGATAGGAGCAGCGGCACTTGGGTTAGTTGGAGGACTTGGGTGTATGATGTATTCTACAAAAGCAGCTGTAAATTTCGCTACAGACATACGAAAAGATGTGTTTACAAAAATAGAAACATTTTCCAGTAAAAATCGGGATACATTTGGAACCGGAAAATTATTAACGATTGTGACAAATGATATTACATCAATTCAATCGGCGATGACGATGACTTTACGTGTTCTCGTTCGTGGCCCTTTGTTATTTATCGGAAGTATAATTATTGTTTTTGTAACAGCGAGGGAGTTATTTCCAATATTACTTGTAGTTGTACCAATTTTATTACTGGCGATTATTTTAATTGCAAGTAAAGCGAGTGGAACGTTTAAAAAGGTGCAAGAAGCATTAGATAAAGTGAATACAAAGTTACAAGAAAATTTATCTGGTGTACGTGTTATAAAAGCGTATGTAAGACAAAAATATGAAATTTCTCAGTTTGGAAATGTGAATACAAATTTAACGAAGATAAATATTCGAGCTGTGCAGCTTATTTCCTTAATGATGCCAATAATTATGCTAGTTGTAAGTGGTGGGATTGTCGCAACACTATGGATTGGTGGAGAAAAAGTATTTAATGGAACTCTTCAAGTAGGTGCGATTTTAGCATTTATAAACTATTTGAATATCATTTTAATGGCGCTTATGTCTATTAGTATGGTATTTATTCAAATTGCTCGAGCTTTTCCATCTGCGGATCGTGTACAACAAGTCTTAAATACTGAAGTTGATATTATGAACGAAGCTAACGCAATTGAACCTGAGAAAATCGAAGGAAATATTGATTTTAAAGATGTTAGTTATAGTTATACGAAAAATAATGAATACGTTTTAAAAGATATTTCATTCAGCATACGTAAAGGTGAAAAAGTAGGGATTATCGGTTCTACAGGGAGTGGTAAGTCTACTTTAGCTAAACTGCTACCACGCTTATACGATATTGAGCAAGGTGAAATTTGTATTGACGGAATAAATGTTAAGAGGTACGATTTACAAAAATTGCGTGCTTCAATAGGTTTTGTACCTCAAAAGGCATTGTTGTTCTCAGGAAGTATAGAAGAGAATTTACGTTACGGTAAAGAAGATGCAACACACGATGAATTGGAAACAGCAGCTTCATCTGCGTGTGCTACTGAGTTTATTAACAAGTTGGAAGAATCGTATCATTATAACTTAACACAAGGTGCGACGAATTTATCAGGTGGACAAAAACAACGTGTATCCATTGCGAGAGCGCTTGTGAGAAAACCATCTATTCTTATATTAGATGATTCTACATCAGCAGTTGATGCGAAATCAGAAGCGAACATTCAATCGGCATTAAGAACAGAATATAAAGGAACAACGACATTATTAATTGCTTCTAAAATCTCATCTATAATAGATGCTGATAAAATTCTCGTATTAGATAATGGTGAATTAGTTGGTGATGGTACACATGAACAACTGCTAGAACAATGTGAGGTATATCAGGAAATTTATCTTTCCCAAGGTGGTAATTTGCATAAAGAAGGTGGGAAAGAACATGCGTAATTTTCAAGGACAATTTGCTAATAAAGGTGGACGTAACTCGCCTAAGAGTGGAAAAGTTAAAAATACTAAAGGTACTGTAAAGCGGATTTGGAACTATATGGGGTATGAAAAGGCTGCTCTAATGTTCGTTATATTTCTAGTATTTGTTACGACATTACTTGGGTTATTAGGTCCATATTTTATGGGAGTAATTATAGATCAATATATTGTACCGAAAGATTTAAACGGTACGGCAAGAATGTGTATGTTACTTATTGCAATTTACGGTGTAACGGTGCTTTTAACGTGGTTACAAACGTATGTCATGATTAATGTTGCATTAAAGACAATTCAAAAAATACGACAAGATATATTTGAGAAAATCCAAACGCTTTCTTTACGGTTCTTTGATGTACGTTCTCAAGGTGATTTAATGAGCCGTGTGACAAATGATATTGACAATTTAAATCAAGCGTTGACGCAAAGTGTCGTACAGATTATTTCATCAGCGTTAACCTTTATAGGTGTGACGATTGCGATGTTCTCATTAAATTGGATTTTGGCACTTGTAACTTTAATTACAGTACCTATTATGTTTTTCGTTACAAAAAAACTTGTTGCATATAGTGGTAAAAACTTTGCAAAGCGTCAAAAAGATTTAGGAGAATTAAATGGTTTTATTGAAGAAGCTATAACAGGCGCGGATGTTACAACGTTATACGGGAAAGAAAAAGAAACCGTACAAAATTTCAATAAAATTAATGAACAACTAAGAATTTCAGCAACGAAGGCTGATACATTTTCAGCTTTTATTTTTCCGAGTATGAACTTTATTAATAACTTAGGAATGGGGCTTGTAATTGGGACTGGATCCGTTATGGTATTAAACGGTATGACAACAGTAGGTGTCATTGCGGCGTTTATTAATTATTCTCGTCAATTTTCAAGACCACTAAGTCAATTTGCAACGTTAATGAATACGATTCAAGCGGCAGTTGCGGGTGGAGAACGTGTTTTTGAAATTATGGATGAGGTACCAGAAATTCAAAATAAAAAAGACGCATTCGTTGTAGAAAATATACATGGGCATGTTGAACTTGAGAATGTTTCGTTTGGTTATGTGGAGAATAAAACAATTTTAAAAGAAGTAAGTCTTAAGGCACAGCCTGGAGAGACAATTGCTTTAGTTGGTCCAACGGGATCGGGAAAAACAACAATCATAAACTTATTAACTCGATTTTATGATATACAGCAAGGACAAATTCATATTGATGGAAAAGATATAAAAGATTATGATATCAATTCTTTACGAAGTAAAATAGGAGTAGTTTTACAAGATACGTATTTATTTGCTGGGACAATTATGGATAATATCCGTTATGGACGATTACATGCAAGTGATGAAGAAGTAATCAATGCAGCAAAGGCTGCATCGGCACATTCTTTTATTAAACATTTACCGAAACAATATGAAACAGAGATTGCTTCAGAAGGATCGAATTTAAGTCAAGGACAAAAACAACTTCTTGCGATTGCAAGGGCAATTTTAGCAGATGCAGACATATTAATTCTTGATGAAGCGACATCTAATATTGATACGAGAACAGAATTGCAAATTCAAGCAGGATTAAACAATTTAATGAGAGGTAGAACGAGTTTCGTAATCGCTCATCGACTCAAAACGATTGAAAAGGCAGATCAAATCCTAGTTATAAAGGATGGGAGTATTTTAGAAAGAGGGAATCATGAATCTCTCATGGAAGATCGAGGATTTTACTTTGAATTGTATACGAGTCAGTTTAAAATTTAATAATAATATTCATGTGGTGCGGTTTCTGTAGAAAAGAGAAACCGCATTTTTAATGATTGTAAACATTGCTAAACCCAATAGTCTTTCATTAAATACTTTGACAGTATCACCTTGAATCTCTGGTAAAACATATGAATAGCGTTTTAGGTTGCAAAAATGCAGATTAAACGTAGTTAAGTTACAAAAAGAGTGGAATATACAGTTGTTCAGGGGATGTAATTTACGTGTTTTTTTAGAATTACGAGTTGTTAGCAAAAACTAGCGGCCTCAGTGACAGATGGTAGAAATAGTTTGCGTGGTATTGTAATAATCTCAAGCGCTATCTGTGTTGAATATAGGAGTATTTGAGTTAAATCTAAAGCGAGTGTTAAAAGTATTATGAAGCTTGTAAGAATTACAAAACTACCCCAAAAGAAACTTTTTGAAGTGTTGCGGAAATCTTTTATTAAAGAAAAGAAAGAAAAAAATGCGGTAACAATAAGAATGAAAACTTTATACTTATCAGCCATTATAACCCTCCAAAAGAACAGTAATTTATATTATACCGTATTTTTCGGTATTATTATAAATAGATTTTAAAGTGAATATTAAGAAAAAATAAAACCACAACTAATGTTTTAAGTTGTGGTTTTATTTTTTGAGTACTTTGTTTTAGAAGATAGATAATCTAGAATTGAAAAAATTTTAAAGGAATTACCATACTTTATTTCTGATCCAGCATCAGGTGCTCAATGAAACGGTATGAAGGGTTATAGGCTGGTAATACGAGAATAAATAAGGGCGGATCTGTGTACAGCAATATTCCCATATCAAAGTTCTACTAAAGAAAAGTAGTTAGTTAAGGACAGTATGTGAATAAAAAACAGATGGGTGTGGAAACTAAATATTTATGACATTAAGGACAAAGATTAGGAAATATAGATTGGTATGAAAAAGTACAAAAATCTAAAATTAGAATGAGCATTGAACTAGTGTATAACGATTGAAACGGCACTGAAGACTAATAAAACGGCCATAATGATGTTAAATAATTGGTTATGTTTTATTAATAATTTTTGGAATATTGAACCAAATAAACTCCAACTACATGTACTCATTAAACCGACTACACCTAGAAATAATGAAAAAAGTAGAAAACTTGAATATGAATTGTAGTAAGGGAGTATGAAAGTCGATACTACAGTCAGTCCGAATAATATCCCTTTAGGGTTAACGAATTGAAGAGAAATCCCCACTGTAAATAAGTTTTTATTATCTTTTTCACTGGGATTCGTACTGCCTTTACTAGTGAGTATTTTAAAAGCTAAATATAACATGTATGTTACACCTAAAACTTTTAAAGGGAATTCGATTATGGGTAAGATATTAAGTAGTACTACATTAAAGAAACTACATAAAGAAGTGAGGATGAAAAAGCCGAAAGCTACTCCAAAGCAAAATTGCATGCTCCTCTTTAACCCGTATTGATTGGCGTATGTCATAGCTAAAAAATTGTTAGGGCCGGGTGTGAAACTACTTATAAAAACAAATAATAAAAAAGAAAATATAGGCATTTCAAAACCCCCTTATTATTTTTTGTATGTTATAATGACCGAAAAGAACAATATAACGTGTGCTTTTTATTATACATAACGGTCGTTATATTGTATATAGTGTAGGGGTGTTTTTTTATGGAAGAAATTCAACTTATTCTAGCGAAAAATTTAAAAACAATACGAGAAAAAGAAAAATTAAGTTTAGAAAAGGTTTCTCAATTAACAGGAGTGAGTAAAACGATGATTGGACAAATTGAAAGAGGAGAATCAAGTCCGACACTAACAACAATATGGAAAATTGCTAATGGATTGAAAGTGTCTTTTACTTCTTTAATCAATAATCCACAACCCGATATAAAAGTTGTTTTACGGGATGATGTTCAAGTATTGTCTGAAGATAATGGGAGATATAAAGTGTATCCTTCTTTTCCTTTTCAAGATGATAGAAATTTTGAAATGTATACAGTTGAAATAGAAACAGAAGGGGAACTGAGTTCAGAAGGGCATAAAGAAGGAGCAGAAGAATTTATAACGGTATTTGAAGGAGAATTGACAATAAAAGTGAATAATTGTCAGTATAAATTAAATAGTGGAGATTCCATTCGTTTTAAGGCCGATAGATCACACTCTTATCATAATTTAGGGAAATCGTTGACTCGATTAAGCATGACAATTTATTACCCAGCTACATAAGTGTGCATTTATATATATAAGATAAAACCATCTATACAAGGTGGTTTTTATTTTGTGTTAAATTACAAAAAAAGACACTCGTTTGAGTGTCAACATAGTATTGCTCTCGCGTATAGGATTGGAGTACGTTTCTCAAATACGTATTGAGAGATGGTTCGTAAAGGAGAAACTGTCTTCATATTTAATGTAACATCGGTAAGGGTGAGTGTAAATTGATAATGTATATACGGAAAATTTAGTATAGATAGTTTCTACTATAAATATAGTGCAATTTGTTCTGTGTTACGTAATCAACGCCATGAAATAATTGGGTGGTTCTTATTATTATGACAGACTTGGTATTTAATAATGTGTATTAGAAAAAGAATGAATCATTTTTTAATCGATTCGTATAATTGTTAGAGAGGCACCTGTTGAACCACCTCCAACTAAATTAACAATGGATAATATACCGAATAATTGAAGTGAAATTGTATTACCAGCAATTAAATTAGTAATTAAATTATTATTATAATTTGAAGTTGATATAGCGGGAGAAAAAACAGAGCCAGAAAGTGGAGTTGAAGCGTTTAATAGTAACCTTGTTCCAGCGAGTAGAGAAGTTGTCGTATTAACTTGATAGGTTAAATGATATCTTCCGGTTACAGGAATTGTAAATACATCGTTTGAAGCGTTAACTGTAAAATTACCGAGGCTTTGGTTATTAGAAAGTGGAATATTAGTTCCACCTAATATAACTGAGATGGGACCACCTAATGTATTATTAGCGAACATAGAGTTTGTTGTAACTATTGACCCAGTACTTCCGGTAGGTCCAGTACTTCCAGTAGGTCCAGTACTTCCAGTAGGTCCAGTACTTCCAGTAGGTCCAGTACTTCCGGTAGGTCCAGTACTTCCAGTAGGTCCAGTACTTCCGGTAGGTCCAGTACTTCCAGTAGGTCCAGTACTTCCGGTAGGTCCAGTACTTCCGGTAGACCCAGTATTCCCAGTAGGTCCTGTAAGTCTGTATGGAAGAATTATTTCAAGAGCCATTGATAGTAGTTCTTCTTTTATTTTTTCATTTTTATCTTGCATATAAATCACCTCATTTTTAAATTACATACCAATAAGTGTAGTATTTTTAGAATGGAACTATCATTTTATTCTATTAATAGTAGTAGTTTATAGTAACGGTAAAATGTTTAATAAATGTATGAATCATTTGGAAAGAAAAAGAATAGTTATGAAGTTATTTCTTAATAATAGAGTCATAATAATGTATGTTAGTTAAAAACGTGTGGAATGAGGTATTGAATTGAAGCGGAATGATAAATTATCAATGAATAAAGGTAGGATAGGACCTGAGAATATTGGACCTACATTTCCAGTTCTTCCACCAATTTATGTTCCGACTGGAAGTACAGGGCCAACGGGAGTAACAGGAGCAACGGGAGTAACAGGAGCAACGGGAGTAACAGGGGCAACGGGAGCAACAGGGGTAACAGGAGCAACAGGAGTAACAGGAGCAACGGGAGTAACGGGAGCAACAGGAGTAACGGGAGCAACCGGAGTAACGGGGGCAACCGGAGCAGGAGCGACAGGCCCAACAGGTCCAACAGGAGACACAGGAGCAACAGGCCCAACAGGTCCAACGGGAGACACAGGCCCAACAGGAGCAACAGGTCCGACAGGATCAACCGGAGCAACAGGAGCAACAGGAGCAACGGGAGCAACAGGAGTAACAGGAGTAACGGGAGTAACGGGGGCAACGGGAGTAACCGGAGTAACAGGAGCAACCGGAGCGACAGGATCAACGGGAGTAACAGGAGCAACCGGAGCGACAGGAGCAACGGGAGCAACAGGAGTAACAGGAGCAACAGGAGTAACAGGAGCAACGGGAGCAACAGGAGTAACCGGAGTAACAGGAGCAACCGGAGCAACAGGAGTAACAGGAGTAACAGGAGTAACCGGAGTAACGGGAGTAACAGGGCCAACGGGAGCAACAGGAGTAACCGGGCCAACGGGAGTAACAGGAGTAACAGGAGCAACAGGAGTAACAGGAGTAACAGGAGTAACGGGAGTAACGGGAGTAACGGGAGTAACAGGGCCAACGGGAGCAACAGGAGTAACAGGGCCAACGGGAGTAACAGGAGTAACAGGAGCAACAGGAGTAACAGGGATAACAGGAGCAACAGGTCCTACTGGGGGGATTGGCCCCATAACAACAACAAATTTGTTATATTATACTTTTTCAGATGGAGAGAAACTTATATATACAAACGCAGATGGGATAGCTCAATATGGTACAACGAATATATTATCACCTAGTGAGGTTTCATATATTAATTTGTTTATTAATGGGATTCTGCAACCACAACCATTTTATGAAGTTAGTACTGGTAAACTAACTTTATTGGATAATCAACCACCATCGCAAGGGTCTTCAATTATTTTGCAATTTATCATTATTAATTAAAAAAGACAGATTCTTATTATAAAAGGAATCTGTCTTTTTTGTTTTAAATTACATTCGTTAACATTAAGTGACGATAAATTCGATTGTGATTGGAATTCCGCCGTCTAATGCATCTCCACCAGGGATTGTAATAGCGCCAGTAGGGCCAGTAGTAACACTGGAGTTCACACTGGGCTGAAGGATACCGTTTACATATAGGTTGTAATACGTGAAAGTCGGAAATGCAGTTGCAGTAGTACCCGCATCGTTTAAGCAAGCTGTGGCAGCAACCGCAAAGGCTGCGCCTGTGCCAGTCCCAGCTCCTAGTGTAGATGTGAATCTTCTAGATGCCATAAATGGTTGAATGATAGGCAATTAATTCTCACTCCTATTCATATTTTATTGGAACGAAGTATTGAATAACTTGTCCACTATATTGTATGAGAGTTTTCTAGAATAGAAACGGCTTTAGGATTAGAAGAGTAGCATAATTTTATTAAAGGTATAACTTTTACTACAATTAAAAAGCGATGTTGGTATTTATGGAATATATGCTAAGGGTTAATTTGAATTTTTGTATTCGAATTAATAGATATTTTTGGAGGTAAGAGATAAACGTGGAAAAATAAAATAAACTCTTAAGTTTAGGTGTTTAATCTAAGCACTCAATTATTAAAAACATATAATTAATATGTGAGTCATGAACATAATTAAATAGCGTTTGCAAGTTTAATTATATTTCATGTTTCCTATTTTAAGTCAATATATAACACATACTCTTTTACAACTTTATGATCCTTATAATAGGAAAAACTCAAATATAAAACAAGTAAGGAGGACATAAATGACAAGTAATAATTGTTTTGGTCATAACCACTGCAATAATCCGATTGTTTTCACTCCAGATTGTTGTAACAATCCACAAACAGTTCCAATTACTAGTGAGCAATTAGGTAGATTAATTACTTTACTAAATTCTTTAATTTCGGCTATTGCAGCATTTTTTGCAAATCCAAGTGACGCAAACAGATTAGCTTTACTCAATTTGTTTACTCAACTATTAAATTTACTAAATGAATTACCACCTTCTCCAGAAGGTAATTATTTGAAACAATTAATTCAAAGTATTATCAATGTACTACAATCTCCTAATCCAGACTTAAGCCAATTGCTTTCCTTATTGCAACAATTCTACAGTGCTCTTGCACCATTCTTCTTCTCTTTAATTATTGACCCTGCAAGTTTACAACTTTTATTAAACTTATTAGTTCAACTAATTGGTGCTACTCCAGGAGGAGGCCCAACAGGAGCAACAGGAGCAACAGGAGCAACGGGAGCAACGGGAGCAACAGGAGCAACAGGCCCAACAGGAGCAGGAGCGACAGGCCCAACAGGTCCAACGGGAGACACAGGAGCAACAGGCCCAACAGGTCCAACGGGAGGCACAGGAGCAACAGGCCCAACAGGTCCAACGGGAGATACAGGAGCAACAGGCCCAACAGGTCCAACAGGAGACACAGGAGCAACAGGCCCAACAGGTCCAACGGGAGACACAGGCCCAACAGGAGCAACAGGTCCGACAGGCTTAACTGGAGCGACAGGAGCAACAGGTGGCGGAGCTATTATTCCATTTGCTTCAGGTACAACACCATCTGCGTTAGTTAACGCGTTAATAGCTAATACAGGAACTCTTCTTGGATTTGGATTTAGTCAGCCAGGTATAGCATTAACGGGTGGAACAAGTATCACATTAGCATTAGGTATAGGTGATTATGCATTTGTAGCACCGCGCGATGGCATTATTACGTCATTAGCAGGTTTCTTTAGTGCAACAGCTGCATTAGCTCCATTATCACCTGTTCAAGTGCAGATACAAATATTAACTGCACCTCCAGCAAGTAATACGTTTACAGTACAAGGCGCACCTCTATTATTAACACCAGCATTTGCCGCAATAGCGATTGGTTCTACAGCATCAGGGATCATAGCTGAAGCTATTCCAGTAACAGCTGGAGATAAAATACTGTTATACGTTTCATTAACAGCAGCAAGTCCAATAGCTGCAGTTGCTGGATTTGTAAGTGCAGGTATTAATATCGTCTAATTTGTTACAATGTTTAATTAGAAATTAAACAGGGATTTGTATATAGTCCTTCCTAATAAAATTAGGGAGGACTATATTTTTGTAGAAAATAAATAATGAATCAATTGAACAATTACTCTTTGTTAAGTTCGTATAAAAAAAGTATAATTTACCCTTCCTCATTTGAGGAATAAGTTATGTAACTTTAAAAATTTCTGATCAGCAAAAAAAGATGAATTCTTTTAAAAAAGAATTCATCCATAAAATAAACTATTTATTTTTATTGCAGTTACATCCTTTTTTCTTTACATAGCCTTGCTCGGCTAAGTCTCTTTGCGATTGGGAATTGGAAGATTGGGAATTGGAAGATTGAGAGGATGCTGACGAGCTACTATTTTTATTATTTGAGTAGTTTTTTCGATAGTTATAATTACTCATAGTACTATCACCTCCAATTAATTATATAAATATTATATGTATGAACTCTATTAATTGTTACGATAAAAAATCTCCTTGGTATTTTCCAAGGAGATAAAGGATGGTTCTATTAAAATGATACTAATTAATACCCCCAGTAAAGAGGGAAGTAATAAGAATCTTGGTAATATAGATTTTGTTGTTGAGTAGGGGGCTGAGTTGACTGATTTATCATGTCGCGGTTTTGATTACAGTTTGCTGGAGGACCAATTACAGTAGTGGATTGAATTGGGGATACTGCTTGTTTCCATTGTTGTTCATTGAGACAATAAGTATGAGCCATCATATGAGCCGGAGTTAATCTTAAAATATCAGAGCCGAAAATAACTTCTGGGATAGGGGCATCAAAAATAGCTAATAAATGAGTATTATCTGCTGTAGCAATTTCATAATGCCACCACGCTTGTGGAATGTTGGCAACTTGCCCCGGTTTTATCGGTAAGTTTAATATTTGATTCGTAAATGGATTAAGTAAAGAAACAACAGCAGACCCTGAAATACAATAAACAAGTTCAGCTGCATTTTGATGAATATGTGGTTCTACAACATTGCCTGTACTTAAATAAATATCTAATAAAGAAGTATTTTCTAAAGTATTTAATTGTTTAATGCCAAGTACATTTATATAATTTTGGGCATCTTTCCGAAAAAAATTACTTTTATTTACATCATAAGTAAAATTGGTTGAGGGGGAGGTATAGTCGATGTTGGCAGTCAATTGTATTACCCGCCTTTCTATAGGTAAGTTAGGTTACAAAATTAGGATATGTGTCTAGTCTTTGTTTTGTGCTGTTGTCGGTAGTTTAATAAATTCACTTATTTCATAAAGAATAAGGTGTTAAGACTAAACTATATTCGTATTCCCATTCATACTTTGGATTGATGGAAAAAAGTAATGAAAATGTTAATTTAAAAGTACATCAATCATTTATAAGGAGTGAATGTTCATGTCATTTAGTGAAATGATTAGAAATGAAGTACTCAGCTGGGCGGGTGTTTCTGAAAAACCGCACCGATTTGGTGGTATTGAAATAAATTATGGTAAGAAAGAACTTGGCCATCTTCATGGTGATAAATTAGCTGATTTACCATTTCCGAAGTTAAAGCGAGATGAATTAGTGAAGCAAGGATTGGTAAAACCACATCACGTATTACCTGAATCAGGATGGATCAGTTATTATATAAAGAGTGAAGAGGATATTCCATTTGCAATTGAGTTATTTCGTATGCAATATGACCGAATTAAAAAGTAATGAAATAAAGTAGGGTAATAAAAATTTATTTTTATGTCACATCCCTCCTTAATCGTTCGTCTTGTATGTAGAACGATAAGGAGGGATTTTATTATGAAGAAATTTGATGTAGCAATTGTTGGTGGTGGGCTTGCTGGATTAACAGCATCTATATATTTAGCGAAAGCAGGAAGGAAAGTGATTGTATTAGAAAAGTCCAGTCACTTCGGTGGCCGAGGGATGACTATAAATAAAAATGGAATCTGCATGAATCTTGGTGCACATGCTTTATATAGAGGCGGGGCAGCGTTTATAACTTTTAATGAGCTCGGTATGAATCTTCCAGGTGGAATACCATCTACAAAAGCACATGGAATATGGAAAGGGGATATATTCACTATCCCAACAGATTTTCGCTCAATTTTATCAACACCACTACTTTCGTGGTCTGCAAAAGTACAATTCTCACGTC
This sequence comes from Bacillus cereus group sp. BceL062, assembly GCF_051780025.1. Lineage (NCBI taxonomy): Bacteria > Bacillati > Bacillota > Bacilli > Caryophanales > Bacillaceae > Bacillus > Bacillus cereus group sp. BceL062. Next base: position 542,332 of record NZ_JBPWGY010000001.1, read on the forward strand.
TTATGATTCGTTTAGGAAATTTAGATGTAGGAGAAGTTCCGGAAATGAGTCTAACTACATGGGCAGAAAATGAAATAAAAGATCCAATGGTTCGCAATATATTTTATGCGCTATGCCGGACAACAACATATACGTTTGCTCCTACAATACAATTAGCATCATCTGTACTAAAGCAAATACAGCTTTCTATAAAAGAAGGAGTGCTTTATGTAGATGGTGGTTGGGAGACGATTATAACAAAATTAAGAGATATAGCCAATAATGTCGGGGTGCAATTTTTGGCTAAAAAGCATGTTTTGGAAATAGAGCATGATGAAGATAAACAAAGAATACATTGTTTTGACGATGATATATTTGAAGTAGGTACAGTCATCGTGACGACTCCACCGAAAGAGGCTTGTAAAATAATAAAAGGGACAGAAGGAACAAGTTTGCATAGATGGAGTGAACAATCGGTACCGGTTACCGTTGCTGCATTAGATATTGGTTTGAGACGATTACCCAATCCTACACATCAATTTGCATTAGGGTTAGATCAACCTATATTTTTCACGAATCAATCAAGAGCAGCTAAATTAAGTGAAGATGGATCCATTGCAGTGAGTCTAATTAAGTACCATAATCCTGCGCTAGAGATGAATCATATTCATGAAGATAAAGAACAGTTAGAAAGTGCGATGGAGTTGTTACATCCAAATTGGAAAAGAGAAGTTGTTGCGCAGCAATATTTACCGAAAATAACAGTAGCATATGATTTTCTTCATATTGAACGAGTTGAAACTCCAGGTCCTAATATCCCTGAAATGCCAGGTGTTTACGTTGCAGGTGATTGGACTGGGCAGGATGAATTATTAGCTGATGCTGCAGTAGCAAGCGGAAAACGTGCAGCGTTACACATTTTAAAGCAATTAGAAAGTGAGGGTGTTCATCATGGAAACGGAGCAGTTATATGAAGCGTATCAACCATTATTATTTTCGTTAGCATATAGAATTCTTGGGAGTGTTATGGATGCCGAGGATATCGTTCAGGATGTATTTATCTCGCTGAATAACATAGAGAATATTCAGTCTATCGAAAATATGAAAGCATATTTGTGTAAGATGGCAACAAATCGTTCAATTGATAAATTACGTTCGGCAGCGCATAAACGTAACGTGTATGTGGGGATGTGGTTACCAGAGCCACTTGTAGAAGAAAGTGATGAGCCATCAGAGTCATTTGTAATGAAAGAATCCCTTTCCACAGCATATTTATTACTTTTACAACAACTGTCTGAAGTAGAAAGGATTGTTTTCATATTAAGAGAGGTTTTCAGTTATGAATACGAAGAAATAGCTTCAATTGTTGATAAGAGTAGTGTGAACTGCAGGAAGATCTTTCAACGTGCACGAAAAAGCATTTTGGAGAAACCGAAGCAATCAAAATTAAGCACAGAGAAAATGGCTGCTTATGTTGAAAAGTTTGTATCATCATTACAGTGTGGGGATGCGGAAGGCATGCTAGAAGTATTAAAAACAGATGCTATACTCAAAGCTGATGGTGGTGGTAAAGTTACGACTGCGATCCATCCGATTTATTCTGCGGATCGAATTATACGTTTGTTCTTTGGAATTGCACAACGATTGACTGAAGAGTACACTGTTGATTTCAAAATGGTAAATGGTATACCAGGAGTTATAGTTACAATAAATAATAAAGTAACTTATGTTCTTTCGTTTGCATTTGAGGATGAGAAAATTTCAAATATTTATATGATGGTTAACCCTGAAAAACTTATGCATTTAAATGTAAAAATATAAAAAACGCATTTCTTCAGAAATGCGTTTTTTATTATTTTTCTAACATTTCAAGAGGTACATCTTTTTCGCCAGCTACCTCAAATTTAATTTCCCCGTCTTCTTCATAAATACGTGTAATAATCGGTATAGTAATCATTAATTTTTTATGCTGCTTTCGTTTTCGAGCAGCATCTAAGCTAATCACGTTCATTTGTAAGCATCCTTTCTTCTGGAAATATATAAACAAAGAAAATGCGTCCGAAAAGGGCGCTTAATTGAATTTGAAATACCGATTCATTTAAATGGGGTTTATATAATTTAATAACTGCAATTTTAATGTGAAATAATATGAATGGAATAATTGCACGTAGAAATTAACTTTACCAAAAAACGAAACAATATGCTATAAAAAATTATAAATCTTTGTCATATAACAGGAAAAAGGTTTTTGTTTCGCATATAATAAAAAGTAGACGGGCAGCAAGAGCTTTTTCATCATATTGCTTGGAAAGGCGATGAAAAGAATGGATACAGTAGATTCATTATTATTGCAACTTGAACAATATGGAGAAGAGCATGATCGAAATAAAAAAACAAGGGAAGAAAAATTACGGAATGTTTCTCGTGAAATGGGGCAATTTTTATCAATTTTAGTAAAAGGGTGTAATGCAAAAAAAATTTTAGAAATTGGAACTTCTAATGGCTATTCTACATTGTGGTTAGCGAATGCGGTAGAAGAAACAAATGGAAATGTAACAACTGTAGAGCTTTCTTCAGAACGAGTTGGAGAGGCACTTGCCAATTTTGAAAAGGCACACCTGTTACAAAGAATCGATATTCATAATCAAGAAGCAGGGGCATTTTTAGATTTGCAATTAGATCATTCATTTGATTTTATTTTCCTAGATTCAGAGCGTACGCAATACATGTGGTGGTTTGAGCATATAAAACGTATGTTACAACCAAAAGGATTTCTTGTTATTGATAATGCAACTTCCCATGCGAGTGAATTAGCTGATTTCATAAAAATGATTGAAGAGGATGATGTGTTTGAAACGGTGTTATTAGCGTTTCAAAAGGGAGCATTTGTAGCGCGCAAAAATAAATAGAAGTGAACGTAATATAATTATCACATTGAAAGCGGGCAAATGTCAAAAGATTGACTACAGCATGACAGAAAGAATGTAAATTATATAGATAACATACGAAGAATCCGCCTTCAGCATGTTCTTCTCTAGGTCTTAAGTCTGAGGAAAATAATGTGGATAACAGGTATACTTATACTAAGAAACAGGGAATGACTGCATAAGCAGATATTTCTTGAAAAATCGATTTCAAACAGACTGATTGTACATGAAATACGATAAATGAAATGAAAAATAGTGCATATAAATTCGCACATATAAATAAAGGAGCGATTTTGTTGACTGAACTCGAGAAAAAAGAACCCGTATCAATTGTGAAAGATAATAATGTAGGAGTAGTAGTTGATACAGTTATAAAAGATGAAGAACTTGATGAATTGAATAAAGAAGCTGATCTTTATGTACAAAAGTTAAATAGCGAGCAAAATACAGATTTATCAAAAGTATTGTCTCAGCTAGGAGATTTAGGGGATAAAGAGCAACAAGCAGCAGGACAAACGTTATCGGCGTTAAAACGTCCTGTAACAGCGATGATGAATGGGAAAAATGAAGAAATTCCAAATACATTGTTAGAGTTACGAAAAGTGGTATCAGAGCTTGATCCGAATTCATTAAAAGCAAGTGGTATGAAGAAAATAATGTTTAAAGTATTCAAAAAAAATCCACTTGAAACATATGTGCATAAATACCAATCTATAGATAAGCAAATCGAGGAGATTATTAGATCCCTTCTAATTGGCCGTGACAATTTGCAAGAAGATACGGTTGGCCTTGAAATGTTAAAAGAGCAATCGCATGATAAAATTCATGCTCTTGATAAACAAGTATACTTAGGGAAAAAACTTGCTGGGATGCTTGAAGCTGAGAAGCAAAATCCAGAGCGTCAAAGAGATATTCCATTAATAAACGATGCATTAGAAAAGATACTTGTACGTACACGTAATATGCAGCAAGCCAAAAGTGTACTATTACAATCGATCGCATCTGTAGATATCATTAAGAAAAATAATGAAAAGTTAACAGAGGCAATTCGTAATGCAATTACGATGACGCAAAACGTTGTAACAGTTTCAGCTGCTATTCAACTAGCATTAACGAATCAACGTAAAACAATTGATGCTGTTAATGCGACAAATGAAGCAATTGAATCAATGGTATTAAGTAACTCTCAAGCATTGAAACAAAATACAGAAGAAACAACAAAGTTGCTTGAAAATCCTGCTATTAGCATGGATAAATTACGTGAATCATTCCAAAATGTATTCGCAGCGATTGAAGCTTCTGAGAAATCGTCAGAACGTATTATTGAGTCTAGTAAGAAATTTGTCATTGAATTAGACACATTTAATGATGAGATGAAGCAGAAACTCATTCAACGTCCAAGAAAATAACAGATTATTAGAGGAGGTGAAAAAATGAGTTTCATTCAAACAGTATTAGTACTATTAGGTACATTACTTTTAATCGCATTTACTGTTGTTGTTTTAGTAGTATATTTCGGACGTAAACTGTATTTTTCATGGACGAAACCGTACAAGAGGGCGCAAGATTCTATAGAAAAGTTATCGAATAAATCGACACCGTTTTTACAAGAGTTTACGCAACATCCACTCTTTTATCGATGGATTCGTACAGAAGGAAAGAAAGAACAACATACATTGAATACTCTTTTCTGTACATCAAGTCAACGTACGAGAGAGCAAGTATTTTCAATGTTACCGAAAGAAAAACAGAAAAAAGTGCATGTAATGGCAAAAACAACGAAAAAGCTTACAAATGAAGATATCGATGTGGCCGCGATGAAAGTGAAAGATTTCTTAAGACAAGAAACGCAGCAAACTGTAAAACCGTCAGACCTATCGTTTTATAAATTGTATTTTTATGATCGATATCCAGATGCATTGAATACAATTCAAACGTATAAACGCTCGATAAATCCTTCATTACAAAGAACAGTTGATGATATTACAATTTCAGTATTAAATGCATTGCCGTATTATCAAGAGCAGCGTATGTTTGAACAACAACATAAACTTGAAACGTTCTTAATGAAAGATTTAACTGCGATGTTATCTTTAGTGGTGCAATTACCTCCGTCACAACGACCAGAAAAAGAAGAAGAGTTAAAAGTCTACTTGCAAAATTTCAAAAAAGAAATGGAAGTAGTAGAGCGTGATATTCGGGACTCCATTGATCATGATTTGAATGTGAAGATGAGAGCAGCGACTGAGAAGTTTAAGAATAAATAGAAAAAGCGCCTTAAAAGCTAAGTGTTTCTCAGCTTTAAGGCGTTTTTTGAGATTTTATTTTGCCTTAACGGTAGTATAACTAGAAGCAACACTTTCGTTATGCAATCGATCAACTGCAGTTACCACATACGTATACGTTTCTCCAGAAATAGCCGTTTTATCTACGTAAATTTCTCCAAGTTTTGTTTTTCTTACAGTGGTAAGTAAATGTTTTGGGTTGTGTATATCCACTTCATTTTTTCCATTCACACGGTAAATGGCGTAATAAGCAGAGTCATTATCTCTATTGTCAATTATTCCTACAGCAATACCGTCATCTCTTGGAATGGCACCTTTTAAAGTAGGTTGTTTTGGTGGATCATGATCAAGCCAAGGCATGGGCGGGATTAATGCAGGATGTATATATATGTCTTTGGAGAGTCTATCTTTTATTCCAAGTGGATTGTTATTTATATCTTTTAAACTGAAATGCATACTACCTTTTATTTGTGGATATTGATGGTTTAAAGCGATTTGCTTCGGATATTCTTCTGGATTAGACCAAGCAGGGACAGAGTTGTTATTAATTTTATAAGCCGCTTGACCGATGTAAAGGTGAATAGGTTTGTTATTTGTTTCTTTTACCCACCAATCTACTAATATGTCATATGCAGCAGGTGTGAAACCGATATTCCAATATATTTGGGGTGTAATGTAATCAATGTACCCTTTTTGTATCCACTCACGTGTGTCAGCATAAAGATCATCGTAGTTTCTTTGACCTGCAGTTGTGTTAGAACCAGTCGGATCGTCAGCTATATTTCGCCATACGCCGAACGGACTAATGCCAAACTTTACGTATGATTTTTCTTGTTTTATAGCAGTATTTAAACCTTTTACGAGTTCATTTACATTATTGCGACGCCAATCTTCGATAGTTGAAAAATTCCCGTTATTATATAATTCAAATGTTTTTTGATCAGGAAATTCTTCGCCAACTACTTTATAAGGATAAAAATAATCGTCCATATGAATTGCATCAACATCATAATTTTTTACGATTTCTAAAGCGCCTTCTGTTATAAAGTTTTTCACTTCTGGAATACCAGGGTTGTAATATAGTTTCCCGCCGTAAGGTACAACCCAATCGGGATGTTGTCTTGCAGGGTGATTTTCTGATAGTCGATTTATATCAGTGTGATTCATCGTTATTCGGTATGGATTAATCCATGCGTGGAATTCTATATTTCTTTTATGTGCTTCTTCAATCATAAATGCGAGCGGGTCGTATCCAGGGTCTTTTCCTTGTGTACCTGTAATGTATTCAGACCAAGGACCGTAATTTGAAGGATAAAAAGCATCAGCGGTTGGTTTTATTTGTACAACGACTGCATTCATACCAGTGTTTTTTACATCGTCTAATAATTTTATAAATTCTTGTTTCTGCTTTTCGATAGGTAAGCCAGTTTTTGAGGGCCAATCAATATTAAGAACAGATGCGATCCATACAGCGCGCAATTCATACTTTTTGTAAGTAGTATTTACTTCAGCATAAGTAGAGTGAGGGGAAATGAAAGAGAAAGGAGTAAACAAGATGATGATACAACACATCATTAATAAACGTTTCATAATCATTTATACGCCTCCCTATTATACGATTATTTAAAATAATATATGATGGGAGGTTGGTCTTGCAATCGAGAAAAATAAATATTGAAACATTAATTTAATAGGAAAAATATTTTTAGTGAAATTTACTTTCAGTATAACTAAATCGTTTCATTTCTTCATATGCTTGTTAGTAAAGTGAAACTTTCTTTCATTTGAAGGAAATAATTTATATGTATAGGAGGCTTCAATAATGAAAGTTTTATTCGTTTGTTCTGGAGGAATGTCCAGCGCAATTGTTGTAAACGCTTTAAAAAAAGAAGCGGAGAAAAAAGGTATGCACATGGAAGTACATGCAATTGGAACGAATGAGGTAGAGGAAGAAGTAAAGAATGGTTGGGATGTTGTAATGGTTGCACCTCAAATAAGACACCGATTTGACTCTGTAAAAAAAATTGCAGAAGAGGAATCCATTCCGTGCGGTATTATTCCGCCGCAAGCATACACGCCGCTTGGTGGACCGACTTTGTTGAAAACTGTAAATGAATTAATTAGTTAGGGGGAAGCGTTATGAATAAGTTTGTCACGTTTCTTGATAAAAACTTATCTGGACCGATGGCAAGGCTTTCTGAACAGAGGCATTTACAAGCAATCCGTGATGGAGTTATTTCGGCGTTACCATTTATTATCGTAGGGAGTTTCTTTTTAATAGTAGCATTTCCACCACTACCGAAAGATAGTTTCATATCAGTATGGGCATTGAAAAATCAAACAAGTATATTAATACCATATCGGTTAACGATGTTTATTATGTCTTTATATATAGCATTTGGAATAGGATATAATTTAGCAAAAAGTTATAAGCTAGATGCTTTATCAGGAGCACAGCTTGCGGTATGTTCACTGCTATTAACGTTAACTCCTGAATTAATTGATAAAAAAGGATTTATGCTTCCGATGACAAATCTCGGAGGTCATGGATTATTTGTGACGATGATTGTTTCTATTTTATCCGTAGAGATTTTAAGGTTTTGTAAGACGAAAAATGTAATGATTAAAATGCCAGAACAAGTACCACCATCTGTATCACGTTCATTTGAAGCACTTATACCTGCTGCATTCGTTATTATTATAATGAGTCTAGTAACTGTCGTTTTTAGCATTGATTTACACCATGTTGTTGATAAATTAGCAGCACCATTAGTAAAAGCTGGTGATAGTTACTTCGGTGTAATCATTCCAGTGTTTTTAATTACATTTTTTTGGTCATTCGGAATCCATGGTGTGTCGGTTGTTGGAACTGTTGCTCGGCCATTATGGGAAGTTTACTTAGGGAAAAATGGTGAAGCAGTTGCTAGTGGAGCAGATCAGTTGCCATTCATATCACCAGAGCCGTTATATCAATGGTTTATATGGATTGGCGGTTCTGGTGCGACGTTAGGGCTTGTATTAGCTATGATTGTATTTGGTCGATCAAAATATTCGAAAGCATTATCAAGAACTTGTATTGTTCCTGGTATTTTTAATATTAATGAACCTGTTATTTTCGGATTACCGATTGTACTAAATCCAATTTTAATTATCCCGTTTATCATTACACCACTCGTAACAGCAACTGTTGCATATTCAGCAACTGCGATGGGATTTGTAACGCCAACACATATTATGCCGCCGTGGACATTACCAGCTCCAATTGGCGCGTATTTAGCCACAGGTGGGGATTGGCGTGCAGTGGTGTTAGTTTTTATAAATATAGCAATATCATTTCTTATTTACCTACCATTCTTTAAAATGTATGACAAAAATATGATTGAAATTGAAAAGGATGGTGACGGGGAATCTGTTAGTCCTTAAGCTTTATACGGTTATTTTGAGTGATAGACTTTTTGTCTATCACTTCTTTCATATTAAACTGAGAGAAGGTGTAAAGGAATGAATATAAAATTTAGTTATAAAGGTGTATTTATATTATTGTTTGGAGTAATATGTGCAAATTTACTCTTAGTACCATTATTAAGAATGCTAAATCTATCACAAATGCATAGTATATGGCTCGTTACAAGTATTGCGGCAAGTGTTTTGCTTACGATCGTTGTTTCTTTCATTGATGGCACATTTGTATCGAAAGTCCATTTGTTTATTAGATTTATATTGTTTTCTGTAGGTTGTACGTTGTTTACTTACATAATTGTTTTTTAGTGAGTAGGGGGCATGCATTTTATGTATATTGCAGGGATAATGTCCGGTACATCGTTAGACGGAATAGATGTAGCGCTCGTTTATATAGAAGGAAACGGTGTAGATTCTAAAGTCGAACTCATTCATTTTACTACTGTTCCATTTTGTAAGGATATAAAAAATGAGATACAGCAGGCTTTATCAATTGATACATCTAATGTTCAATTGATATGCAGTTTGAACTTTAAGCTTGGTTTATGTTTCGCCAATGCTGTAAAGGAAGTTTGCAAAAAGGCTAATTTGTCATTGGAACGATTAGATTTAATAGGTTCTCACGGACAAACGATTTATCATCAGCCAAAGCAAGAAGGCAATTTTATTTCTTCGACCTTGCAAATTGGAGAACCAGCAGTTATAGCATATGAAACGGGAACAACAGTAATCTCTAATTTTCGAACGATGGATATGGCAGCAGGAGGACAAGGTGCACCACTTGTACCATATTCAGAGATTATTTTATACCAGCATCAAACTAAAAATAGGCTACTGCAAAATATTGGCGGGATTGGTAATGTTACAGTTATTCCAAGTAAACGAAGTAATAAAAGTGTTATTGCTTTTGATACTGGTCCAGGAAATATGGTAATCGATGAAGTGTGTAAAAGGTTATTCCATTTACCATATGATCAAAATGGTGAAATTGCAAAACAGGGAGTAGTTGTAGATGAAATATTAACATACTGTATGAACCATCCATTCTTGAAAATGAAACCACCAAAATCAACAGGTAGAGAACAATTTGGAAAAGAGTTTGTGAGTGAATTATTAAAGCGATTTGAAAAGTATAGTAAAGAAAGTATATTGACAACTGTCACGATGTTTACAGCAAGTTCAATTGTGCATCATTATAAGGAGTTTATTTTTCCGTTGTATGAAATTGATGAGGTAGTTCTAGGTGGAGGCGGAAGCTATAATGACACACTTGTCGAAATGATACAGAATATATTAAGAGAAGAAAGATGCAGAATATGTATTCAAGAAGATATTGGGTATTCTTCAGCGGCGAAAGAAGCAATCGCATTTGCAGTTTTAGCAAACGAAACGTACCATCGTAATCAGAGTAATGTGCCGAGTGCTACAGGTGCTAAGGAACCGGTTGTTTTAGGGAATATAACTTTCCCTACGACTAGAAGATGAAAGTGGGGCAAGTAAATGAAGTATATGATTGGAGTAGATGGTGGGGGGACGAAGACAGAAGCAATTGCTTTTGATCAAGACGGTAATGAGCTTACGAGAGGTACGAGTGGATTTGGAAATATAGTAATAAATTATGAGAATGCACTCACACATATTATAGATGCGATTAATCAATGTTGGGAACGTTTAATAAATGAGCATTGCGTTTGTATTTGTTTAGGATTAGCAGGTATAAGTGGAGCAAATACAAATGAATTAACAATACGTCTAAAAAAGAAGTACGGAACACAAATTGCAGTTTTTAATGACGCAATGATTGCACATGCAGCTGCTTTAAAAGGGAAGGAAGGAATTTTAACAATTGGCGGTACAGGTGCGATTTGCCTAGGAAAGAAAGGGACAGTATACGAGTATAGCGGTGGATGGGGACATATTTTAGGGGATGAAGGAAGCGGATATTGGATTGCATTACAAGCTTTAAAGAAAATGGCATTACAATTCGATCAAGGAGTTAGCCTTTGTCCATTAAGCTTGAATATTCAAAGGCAGTTTCAACTTTTGACACCGTCTCATATAAAAAGCCTAGTATATACTTCTTCAAAAGATAAAGTTGCAGCAATCGCACCATTAGTTATTCAGGAAGCGAGAAATGGGAATGAGGGTGCACATGAAATTATGATGCAAGCTGGTAAGGAATTAGCGAGAATTACAGTAGATGTTTATAATAAGATGCAATGTAAGTTTTCAACTCCAATTGCAGTAAGTGGTAGCATATTACGTTTAGTTCCTGAAATATATGATGTATTTAAGAAGTGCTGTGAGGAAAGGATTGAAGAACTTACATTTGTATCACAATCAGAAATGGCAGTGAAAGGAACATACTATTTAATGAAGGATTTATATTTTAAAGTGTAAATAGATAAATGAGAAATTTTGTATGATTTGTAAAAATATGATGTTAAAATGTACAAAGGGATGTAGATTAAAAAATGTACAATATACGTAGTAATTGAATAGTGTATATGTATTCCCATGTAGAAAGTGAATGATTACATGATTAATAGTATGCAGTTTTTGTATTTGGTGGCTTCTTATTTATTTGGTAACATCTTGACCGCTTATATAGTAACAAAGTTGAGACATAATGTTGATATTAGGGATGAAGGAAGCGGAAATCCTGGCGCAAGAAATATGGGGCGCGTATATGGAAAATGGTATTTCGTCGCTACATTTTTAGGTGATGCCATTAAAGGTGCAATTGTAGTTTGTATAGCAAAATATCTTTTTGAAGATGCTACATTCGTAATGTTAACATTATTGGTCGTTATTATTGGACATATTTACCCAATGTTGTTTAAAGGTAAGGGCGGAAAGGGCATTTCAACATTTATCGGAGGACTCATCGCATTTGATTATTTGATAGCGCTTACTCTCATAGGTATTTTTATTGTTTTTTATTTAATATTTAAAGGATTTACAAAGCCAGGGTTAATTACAATCGCTTGTTTACCAATTTGTATGGTTTTTTATTCTTACTCTATTGGTACGACTATATTAAGTGTACTTATTATTGTTCTTATTTTATATGTAAATCGAGAATAAAGTGGACCTTTTATCCCGCTATTTGCCGGGCAGTAAGACCCCCACCTCAAAATTCAGCGGAAGCAAAGAAGTTAGGTGGGGGGCGGGCTGCCCGTAAAAGCCCGATTGGTGAAGGCTAATAATCAGTGGGGGATGAACAAAACCCCCACTGATTAAAGTTTCACTTTATAAGTGGGGGTATCTCCACTTATAATTTTTATGAATTAAACAACGAGCAATAAGTAGAGAGAAAGGGGATAGGACATGGGGATAATTTATAAAATTGCTGATCAAGCTTGGGAATTTGAAAGTATACATAATTTGAACTATAAAACATTTGTAGAAGAAATTCCGCAACATGAAGAAACGGAGGAACGTTTTCGTATAGATCGATTTCATGAAGAAAATACATATTTAATTTGTTTAGACGGTGTGAAGTTAGTAGGTATGGTCGCGGTAAGAGGAAAACGCCCATTCTCATTACATAATAAAATCTCAAATTTAGATGTATATTTAAACAAACATGGTGAAAACGTATATGAAATTCGTTTGCTTTCAGTAGAACGTGAATATAGAAATGGTAGAGCGTTGTTAGGATTAATTCGCTTTTTACATCGTTATTTGCTTCTAAATGGATATGAATTGGCACTCATTTCAGCTACAACACGTGAGCTTCCTTTATATGAGCAAATGGGGTTCAAATCTTTCCATACGTTAGTTGGAACAGAAGAAGCAGCTTTTCAGCCGATGTATGTTACACCTACTATGTTCGAAGAATCGAGTGTTGGAGGTATTATGACGAAAGAATTTACGTTTTTACCTGGTCCAGTAGACATGGAAGAGAATGTTCAAAAGGCATTTTCTACTAAGCCTATTTCGCATCGTTCTAAGTCATTTCAAGTGACGATGGACAATGTAAAGAAACGATTGCTTCAAATGACAAAAGCAAAACATGTACAAATTATGTTAGGAACAGGAACGTTAGCGAATGATGCGGTTGCTTTACAGATACGTTCTTTAAAAGGTAAAGGGCTAGTTTTAGCGAATGGAGAGTTTGGTAATAGATTAATTGAGCAGGCAAAACGAGCACATTTAAATTTTGATACGTATAAAAAACAAATGGGAGAGCCGTTTAAACAAATCGAATTAGAAAAAATAATTGTAAGTGGAAATTATGAATGGCTTTGGTTTGTTCATCATGAAACATCAACTGGAATGTTAAATAATTTGGACGAGCTAAATGCCCTTTGTAAAAAGTATCATATGAAACTATGTGTAGATTGTATTAGTTCAATTGGAGCAATACCGATAGATTTGAAGGATGTATATTTTGCAAGTGGCGTTAGCGGGAAAGCGATTAAATCATTTACGGGATTATCTTTCGTTTTTCATAATCAAAATATAGAGAAAAACGAAGCAATACCCGCGTATATGGACATTGGTATGTATGAAATGAATGATAGTATTCCATATTCTCATTCATGGAATTTAATTTACGCACTGCAAGAAGCATTGAAGAGATTTGAAGATGAAACGGCGTTTGTAAAAATAAATGAGACATATGCTTATATGGAACAAGCTATTACTAATATGGGGTTAAAGCTTGTTTCACCTAAAGAGCACACCGCGCAAATTATACTCACCATTCAGTTAAATGAAGGGTATTCTTCTAAAGCAGTAGGCGATGCATTAGCATTGCAAGGATACATTGTTCATTATGAGTCATCTTATTTGCAAAAAAATAATTGGATCCAAATTGCATGTTTAAATCATTATAAAGAACGTGATAGGAAGAGGATGTTGAATTGTTTGCAGGTGTGTGTTACAGAAAGTCCTTTTAGCGTAAATAATTATTTATAAATTTTATAAAGTTATAATTTACACTTGCTAAGCGAATAGAAGTACATGTATTGACAACAGTTTAAAAGAGAGCGAAAGCCCTCTTTTAAACTTACTTAAATGGACTACTCACAGATTGGAATACCGAGAACTCTCAAAGCTAGTGCTACTTGAAGAGTAATTTCCAATCTAGCAATTTCGATGCCAGCAACTGTGAGTACTAAAAAAGGTTGGCCGTTTACGAACACAATACAACTTTCCATATATACGCCTCCTTTCTAGTAATCTACTACAGTATATGAATAAAACTATAATACGTTATAGTCGGATTTATGAATTTTATGAAAAATAATAGATTTAACCTATGTTCACGAAATAAATGGGCTCATAGTGTCAATCATATAATAAAAAGCATCTAAAATAAGATGCTTTTTATTATATGTACGTTTTAAGTGTGACAATAAATAAAGCGAATCAATAATCAATAGAGAGGGAAATATATTGATAAATATTTGTATGAGGTAAACTAAGAAGGTTTTAGAAAAACAAAAAGGAATTTTTATACTTGTAGCATAAAAATTCTAGGGGGATGTTAATATGGAAAAAACTATGATGGTAGAAACAACAAACATGATGATGTCTATGGAAAAAATGATGTGTGAAATGAAGTGTATGAAAATGATGATGAATAACATGATGCAAATGGATGTAGAAATGGATAAGGCAATGATGGTAAAAATGAATGAATGTGATGAAATGATGAAGACAACTATGTCTATGATGAAAGCGATGAAAGAGAAATGTTGTTGAAGTAACAAAGTATAGCGTAAAATGATGCGGATTTTGCAAATTTGAATTAGAAAAGAGCCTGTATTAGTTTGTACACTAAAATAGGCTCTTTTTAAAGATTGTTCAAAAATAAATTGATTTGATAAAAAAAGAACTAAAGATTATTTTAGTTCTTTTTTCTGTTTTAACACTGTTCAAATCATTGGATTAAAAGCTATAGAAGATGGATAAGTAGTGAACAAAGACAAGTGAGAGCCTATCTTTCTTCGTTAAATGTGTGCTGAAGTAAACAAGGACTCCATTTTAATTTTACTCTTTTCACGAATTTCAGCGTCTGCATGCCTCATAACGTATTTATGCGCTACAGCAATTGCTAAAACATCATCTAATAAGCCAATCCCGATAATAGCAGCTATATCTGGAATGAAATCGATTGTTAATACGTAATAGGATAAAGCAGCTAATATTATGAGTTTTGCTTTAGTAGGTAACGTTTTCTTTTTCATTGTGTAAAATAAAATAATACTTTCATATACGCTGGATTTTCCAAGGTTTGCGGAGCTTTTTTTGAATTTTTTCCAAAGCGTCTGTTTCTCCATATAAACACTCCTTTTACAAAAACATATATTTTTTAAAAGGATGGACAAAGAAGTGAGGGAATAATCCATTTTATTTTTGTTTCTTAATTTATAATTCCATAAGAATAGGAAATTACCTGTTCAAAATAATATAATGTTTATGATGCAACGACCTACAGTGTTTCATTACATAGTATGGATAATAAAATTTATGTAGTCAAAAATGGTGAGGTTGCTGATATTGTAAGAAAGGCTATTTTCCATGGGCATGGATTTGATCCGGTTCATTGTTTAGGAGAAGAGAACGGCAATACTTATAGGTTAGCTTTAGAATTGGGTGACATTATGTACTATAATCTCTATCACGGCTCATGAGGTGGAATATACGTTAGATGACATCGCTCAAATGAATATATCTAAATTAGCAATAAGATACCCAGACGGATTTAATCGAGAAGCTTGTCGGAAATCTGTTGATGGGAAGTGAGACCAAGTTTGAATTTTGTACAGAAACTAAAGAAGCCCATACTTCAATTCGTGATATGTATAGTAAAATGTATGTGGATGATGCAGTTATTATTAAACATTTAATAAACGGTATGGGGGAAGGGAAATGAAGATAATAGAATTACCAATTGAATTTGAATGTAACGGGCGAAAACAATGGATTTATCCGAGCTTAATTGTATTAAACAATGAATTAACTTTAGTAGATACAGGTTATAAAAATTTTTTACCTTTAATGGAAAATGAAATTTTAAAACATGGATATGAGATGAAAAACTTAAAAAATATAATTATTACTCATTATGATGATGATCATATAGGGTCTTTATACGATTTCAAAGTGAAATATCCTCAACTTCATGTTATTGCTAGTGAAATAGAATCCAACTACATTAATGGTGAAATAAAATCAGAGAGACTAGTTCAAGCTGAAGAAATGTTAGAACATATGCCAATTGAAGAGAAAGAATTTAGTGAATGGTTTATACAACAGTTAAAAAATATAAGACATATTTCTGTCGATGAAAAAGTATATGATGGTCAAATGATTTTGAATGATAAATGTCAAATAGTAGCGACGCCAGGACATACTTCGGGGCATATTTCATTATATTTTTCGGACTTAGACTGTGTAATTACAGGGGATGCGGCCGTTCAAGATAATAATGAATTAGTAATAGCTAATCCAAATTTTTGCTTAGATATAGAAAAAGCGGAAGAATCTTTAAAGAGAATTAAAAACCTTAAAGCAGCAAGTTATTATTGCTATCATGGAGGAAAACTCATTATATAAAATATATAAAAAAACCGATTTTTCTTATATTGAAAAGATCGGTTTTTTAATTCATAGATTCCGCAATTCTTATTAAATCAGTAACATTGTATTTTCTTTTTATGTATAGTTTGTTACCAAGGGCGATTTTATATTGAAAACCGTCCTTCTGAAAGATAAGTTCGTATGCTAAATCAAAATGAGGATTATATACTGCCTTTATATTGTGTTTTAAAATGTAAAATTTAGTGCCCTTATGTACATATTGATCTAATTTATGTTGAACTGGTGAAACAGTGATTTTAAAAATCCCATTACTATCTTTATTGTAGTATCGTAGTTCTAAGTAATCGTTATAGATGTACCCTTGAAATTCATGAATTTCGAACGGGAATTTTGTAGGAGTAAGTATATGTTCCTTACACTTCATTTCATATTTTTTTACAATAGTAGCTTCTCTCATTAGAGGATTAGTTCCATCATAAATTTGATTAATTTGAGATATTTTATTGTTTTTTGTTATTATTTCTAAAATGTAACCGATAGTAAATTCATCATCAGTGTCTTTGAAATAGGAAATAAGAATTGTAGTATCCTCTTTTGGAGATGGTATTATTTTAATTTCATGAATAGGTTTTTCCTTTTGGAATGTAGGTAGTTCAATCCCTTCTGTTACATATGACCGCATTAATTTTTTATCATTTTGGAGTAAAGCTTGTTTAAATTCACTTATCACATTTGTTTGAGATTTCGCCATAATAATTGAGGTCGATTGAAAATATAGTAAGAACAATATACAAAATATCTTTATGAATGTATTGGTCAATTTTATCACCTTGTAACTATGTTTCCTTAACATTGAAATATATATGTATAGGAGGGGAAAAGATGAGTTTATTGCTTGATGTAATAATGGCTATAATTACATTTTATCCTCGAAATGATATGAAATTAAAACATCATATTGCAAAGTTAAGTGAATTCGAGTGGTTTCGAAAGCTAGACGAAGATACAAAGTATACAAGACTAATTTGGAGTAATAGAAAAATTAAAAAGTTCATTTTGTCTACTACTAACATGGAAGCATTAATAAATTCCGAGACAAAACAAAAAGAATTTGTCCACCTAGTACATGATGAATATAAAAAAAGAAGGTAAGAATTTTTTTATTTTTCATATTTGGCGAAACAAATGGTACAATGAAAGCTAATGTGAAAAATAAGGAAAAGAAGTGGTCTATTTGAAAAACTTTTTAGAATTAGGAATTAGTGAAACTTTTAATCATACATTACGTGAAAATGGAATTACGGAAGCAACACCAATTCAGGAAAAAGCAATTCCTGTTATTATGTCAGGTAAAGATATTATTGGGCAAGCGAAAACAGGAACGGGTAAAACATTAGCGTTTGTCTTACCGATTTTAGAAAAAATCGATCCAGAGTCTAGTGATGTTCAGGCTTTAATTGTTGCACCAACAAGGGAACTAGCATTGCAAATTACAACTGAAATTAAAAAAATGCTTGTTCAAAGAGAAGATATTAATGTACTAGCGATTTATGGCGGGCAAGATGTAGCACAACAATTGAGAAAGTTAAAAGGTAATACACATATTGTTGTAGCAACACCAGGACGATTATTAGATCATATACGACGTGAAACAATTGATCTAAGTAATCTTTCAACGATTGTACTAGATGAAGCGGATCAAATGCTTTATTTCGGTTTCTTATATGATATTGAAGATATTTTAGATGAGACACCTGGTAGCAAACAAACGATGTTATTCTCAGCAACGATGCCAAAAGATATTAAAAAATTGGCGAAACGTTATATGGATGAGCCGCAAATGATTCAAGTACAAAGTGAAGAAGTAACGGTAGATACAATTGAACAGCGTGTCATTGAGACGACAGATCGTGCAAAGCCAGATGCACTTCGTTTTGTTATGGATCGTGATCAGCCATTTTTAGCAGTTATTTTCTGTCGTACAAAGGTTAGAGCAAGTAAGTTGTATGATAATTTAAAAGGACTAGGTTATAATTGTGCTGAACTTCATGGTGATATACCTCAAGCGAAACGTGAAAGAGTTATGAAGAGTTTCCGCGAAGCTAAAATTCAGTACTTAATCGCAACGGATGTAGCAGCTCGTGGACTTGATGTAGATGGTGTAACGCACGTATTTAACTATGATATCCCTGAAGATGTAGAAAGTTATATTCACCGCATTGGCCGAACAGGGCGTGCAGGTGGATCAGGTCTTGCAATTACGTTCGTTGCAGCGAAAGATGAAAAACATTTAGAAGAAATTGAAAAAACGCTTGGTGCACCAATACAAAGAGAAATAATCGAACAACCGAAGATAAAACGTGTAGATGAAAATGGAAAACCGGTACCAAAGCCGGCTCCAAAGAAATCAGGTCAAAATCGTCAAAGAGATAGCCGTGAAGGTTCAAGACGTGATTCGAGAAATAGCTCAAGAAGTGATTCGAGAAATGGTTCGAGAAATGAAAATAATCAATCATTTAATAAGCCAAGCAATAAGAAAAGTAGTACAAATCAAGGTCAGAAAAGACGTGGGCGTTAAAATATGAAGTGGTAATTGGGATGAAGAGATATATTGTTTGTTAATAGAGAAATCGATATATAATAAAAAAATCCTGATACAATTATGAATGCAGAAGGAGTCACAAAAATTTGTGGCTCTTTTTGTATTTTAAGATTAGGTTGGTATGCATTTGCTCAATGCGAGTAAAGTTGATAATTTCATTTACCGTATTTAAAGTGAATTGAAAAATAAAGAAAGAATAAAATGTGGAGTTTCATTTGTCTGAATGTTCAGGAGGTTATATAATGATTTTCTGACTATTAAAATATGGAGGAGTGCAAATGAAAAATGAAACGTTACACACACAAGAAGACATTTTAAAAATGCTTGATTCATTATTAAGACCTGCAGAACCATTTTGGAATGAATTTTATGCCAATAGAGAAAAGGATGTTCCGTTTTTTGAAAATATTCCAGATGAGAATCTAGTTTCGTATATACAAAAAGAGAGAGTTTCAAAAGGGAAAGTATTAGAACTTGGATGTGGTCCAGGTAGAAATGCCATTTATTTAGCGAATGAAGGATTTGATGTTACAGCAGTGGATTTATCTGCAGAAGGCATTCAGTGGGCAAAAGAGAGGGCGTTGGCAAAAGGGGTACAAATTCACTTCATTTGTGATTCAATTTTCAATTTAGAGGTTCAAAATGAATTTGATTTTATATATGATTCTGGTTGCCTTCATCATATTCCACCACATAGAAGAATGAATTATATAGAGTTAATTGATAGATATTTAAAATCAGGTGGTTATTTCGGATTAACATGTTTTGCAGCAGGTGATTTGGATGAACGAAATGGATCAGAAATAACAGATTGGGACGTATATAGAGGTTGGAGTTTACAAGGTGGTCTTGCATATTCTGAAGAAAAATTGAGAGAGATATTTAAAGAGTTTGAAGGAATTGAAATTAGGAAGATGAAACAAATGAAACAACCGAATGATATGTTTGGGGAATCATTTCTTTGGACAGCATTGTTTAAGAAGAAATGAAAATTAGATAATTGACAAATTTACCGTTTTTATAGACAATACATTTATAAGAATGTACGTTCGGTTTTGTTGAACGATGTATGTTTTGCATAAATACATAACAAGGGGCTGTCTCTATATGAGTAACACAAATCAAAAAATTACTACATTTTTAATGTTTGAAGGAAAAGCTGAAGAAGCGATGAATTTTTACACATCCCTATTTGATCAATCAAAAATTGTAAGTATCTCTCGCTACGATGAAAATGGACCTGGTAAAGAGGGAACTGTAATTCATGCAACTTTTACGCTAAACGGACAAGAGTTCATGTGTATTGATAGTTATGTAAATCATAATTTTACATTCACTCCAGCTATGTCTCTTTATGTAACTTGTGAGACAGAAGAAGAAATTGAAACGGTCTTTCATAAACTAGCGCAGGATGGAGCAATTCTTATGCCTTTAGGTTCTTATCCGTTTAGTAAAAAGTTTGGCTGGTTAAATGATAAGTATGGTGTATCTTGGCAGTTAACTCTTGCTGAATAAAAAAGAAGCATCACTTATTTGTATAATATGTTCAGTTAAGAGTTTGAAAAATTAAATAACTTTAAAAAGCGTTCCAACTGTCAACAGGTTTGGAACGCCTTTTTTGTTGGTATATCATTTTTGGGGAATTGTTAATTAATATCGTTTATTTTAAATGAATTGAATAGTTGTCTAATTTCGTGTTTATTTAGAATGTTTTTATATTTACGGTCGATTATCTGTTAAGATAAATATATACAACTAAGTATTTACTATCTGGTAGGTTAATAAAAAAAGGAATGTATAAATAGTTAATAATCTTACAATTAAATTGCAACTAGGTAGTTAGGAGGAAAAATCGCAATGGATACTACACAACAAAACAGTAATGCATGGGATAAGAAGGTGGAAGAAGGTTCTAGATACACGCAGCCTGTAAGTAGCGAGATTATTGAGAAAAGCAAATCAGGTGAATGGGAGATTACAGTCACTACGGAAAAATCAGTTCCTAGAGAGTGGTTTCCAAAGTCATTAGATGGATTAAAGATACTTTGCTTAGCATCAGGTGGCGGACAACAAGCACCAGTTCTAGCTGCTGCTGGAGCAGATGTAACAGTTACTGATATATCTAAGAAGCAATTGGAACAAGATGAAAAGGTAGCAAAACGGGATGGTTTAACTTTAAAAACCGTACAAGGAGATATGTCAGACCTTAGTGATTTTGAGGATGAATATTTTGATATTGTCGTAAATCCTGTCTCTAATTTGTTTGTAAAAGATGTTCATCTTGTATGGAATGAAGTTTCTAGGGTTTTAAAGAATAAAGGTATTCTTATTGCTGGATTTACAAATCCGTTACTATGGATTTTTGATGATAACCAAGAACAAAAAGGTATTCTTGATGTTAAACATTCAATTCCCTCATCAACATTGGATTATTTACCAGAGGATGAAGTTCAAGATTACATCGATTCAAATCAAACAATAGAATATGCACATACTTTAGAAGACCAAATCCAAGGCCAAGTTGAAGCTGGTTTTGTTATAACGGGTTTTTATGAGGATGATTTTGGTGGAACAAGGATATTAGATAAGCATATTAAAACCTTTATTGCCACTAAAGCTATAAAGTTAAAGGTTGATTAAAAATTTTAGCTTGTTACACAGGGTGTTAGTCGAAGAAGGGATTTATAAATAGTAAAAGTTCAATATACAAGGAAAAGGATGGCACTTACCATCCTTTTCCTTGTATATTTTGAGTGGCAAAACAAGTTTTACAACTTGTAGCTGAACCCGTTATGATTTTTGTAGCGACGCTTTTTCTTTTTAAGAATTTTGGATGCCGAATCTTTTTCCAAGTTTAGCTAACAATTCAGGCTGATCCCCTTGGCTCATTACAACTTCAATAAAGATAAGTCGATTCATATTAAAACTTATTTTATTTAAGACTTCTGCTAACTCTATTTCATTTTCTACTTTAAATGTGAGACTTTTTTCTTCTGATCCGAATACATTTGGCAGTTTATTATAATCCCACATTTGTATGTCATTATATGGTTGGTCTCGTCCATGAATCGCTCGTTCAACAGTATATCCGTTGTTATTAATTAAAAATATGATTGGTTTTAAATTATGACGTAACATAGTGGATAATTCTTGAACAGTTAACTGGAAAGAACCATCACCAATAATTAAAATGTTACGCCGTGTTACATTAGCGAGTTGTGTTCCTAATAGAGCGGGAAGTGTATATCCGATAGATCCCCATAACGGTTGTCCTACAAATGAAGCGTTATTAGGTAAAGGGATAGCGGCACTACCGAAGTATGGTGTTCCTTGCTCTGCAATTAAGACGTCGTTTTCTTGTAAGAAGTGGTACAATTGTTGCCAAAAACGTTGTTGTGTAACGATTTGTGCTTTTGGATTGAACTCTTTAGTAATAGATGATGATTCTGAAATAAATGGCTTAATTTCAAACGTTTCTTCATTACGATGCTTGATTGAATTACTTAAATATTGTAATACGTCTTTCATTACAACCGGTCCGTATTTTTTATCTATAATTTTCACAGTATAGGGATGGATTTCTATAACTTGTTCTTTCGTAAAACCTTGTGTAAAGCCACCGGTAATAGTATCAGTTAATTTCACACCGATACTAATGATACAGTCAGATTCATCAACTCTTTTTCGCAAGTATGGAGGACTAACATCGCCAGTGTAAATTCCTATAAATTGAGGATGTTTTTCTGGGAATATACCCTTGCCCATACTTAGTGAAGCGATAGGGAAGCCAGTTTTTTCTACGAGTTGATGTAAATCTTCTTCAGCATAAAAACGATTCACTTCAAAATCAGCTAATATAACCGGTTTTTTGGCGCTATTTATTTTTGAAATGGCATGTAGAAGCATTTTATCTAATGCGTCTTTATTACTTACTATGGGATGATTTAAGATTGGTTCCGTAGGTTTATTAATTGGTTTATTATATACATCGATCGGTAAAATAATATGGACTGGACGTTTTTCATTCCAACATGCACGGAGTACACGGTCAATTTCCTCAGCGGCATGCTCAGGGATTAAATTTGTTTGTGCTATAGTAATTTCTCGATACATATTGGAAAAGTGATCGAACTTTCCATCACCTAATGTATGATGAACGAGTTCTCCATTTTCCATTACAGTTGTTGTTGGTGTACCGGTAATTTTTATAACTGGTACGTTTTCGGCATATGAGCCGGCAATGCCGTTTATGGCGCTCAATTCCCCCACACCAAAAGTGGTAATAAGAGCAGCAACACCTTTTATGCGAGCATATCCATCTGCTGCATATGCCGCATTTAATTCATTACAGTTGCCAATCCACTCTAAATTTTTATGTGCAATCACATCATCTAAAAAGGCAAGATTATAATCACCAGGAACACCAAATATATGCTCAATTCCTAATTCGTATAATCGATCTAATAAATATGTACTTACAGTATATTGCGTTTTCAAGAGAATCATCTCCTAATTATTTTAGTTCGTGTAGCGAATGCTTCAATGGACTACAGAAGTTCAAGTGCGTTGATTAAAATATTCATTACTGGATTGTGGTATAATTTACATACAGGGGGAAAGTAGATGACACAACATAAAGAAGAACAGATGAATGAGGCATTGGCATTATTTTATTTTGCATATAAGACATTTACTGAAAAGCCAGATGAAATTATAAAAGAATATGGTATACAACGAGTGCATCACCGAATTTTATTTTTTATCGCACGTTTTCCAGGGATAAGTGTAAATGAGTTACTATCGCTATTAGAAATAAGTAAACAAGCTCTTCATGGACCACTGCGTCAACTTGTGGAAAAGGGACTAATTGAAAGTAATGAAGCTACTCATGATCGTCGAGTAAAACAATTATCCTTAACAGAAGAAGGGACAGATTTAGAGAAAAAACTAAGTGATGTTCAAAGAAAGCAAATGGGTGCTATTTTTTCAAAATTTGGTGAATCATGTGAAGAGAATTGGCATCAAGTTATGAATGAAATGGCGAATAGCCGTTCAGGTCATGATGCATGGATAGCGAAAAGAGAAATTCCAGTTGATCAAAAATAATGAGAAATAGGCCTTTCTTTATAGTTTGAAAAAGAAAGAATTTTATCCATGCATTTGGCAACTATGGATAAATCATAGAGTGAATGGATAAAAAGGTGCATTACTAGATACTTTATACGTGTACGCGATGGAACAATAAAATTCACATTTCCGAGAGGGGAATTATAATGATAAAACTTGTACTAATTCGTCACGGACAAAGTTTATGGAACCTTGAAAATCGTTTTACTGGATGGACGGATGTAGATCTATCAGAGAATGGATTAAGTGAAGCAAGAGAAGCAGGAGCAATATTAAAGGAAAACGGTTATACTTTCGATGTTGCTTACACATCTGTATTAAAACGAGCAATCCGGACTGTATGGATTGTTCTTCATGAAATGGATCTTACTTGGGTGCCTGTACATAAATCATGGAAACTAAATGAAAGGCATTATGGAGCGCTACAAGGATTGAATAAAGAAGAAACTGCAAAAAAATACGGTGAAGAACAAGTTCATATTTGGAGAAGAAGTGTCAATGTAAGACCACCGGCTATTACTGAAGAAGATCCTAGATATGAAGCGAATGATCCGAGATATAAAACACTCAAAAAAGGTGAATTTCCATTGACAGAATGTTTAGAGGATACGGAGAAGAGAGTGCTGGAGTATTGGCATTCAGAAATTGCACCATCATTAAAAAGTGGTGAGAAAGTAATTATTTCATCGCATGGTAATACAATTCGATCGCTAGTGAAATACTTAGACAACCTTTCAAATGATGGTGTGGTTTCATTAAATATTCCAACTAGCATTCCGCTCGTTTATGAATTAGACGAAAATTTACGTCCGATTCGCCATTATTATTTAAGTATGGATGGAGAAGTACCTGAAGGGGAAATTCCGAAACATATTTCTTTTTAACATGAAAATTTGAAATGCATGCTTGTCTACATATACAATGTAGACTCATGATAAAAGACGTGGCCTCCTTCTAATGTATATGCGATGTAGCTAAATTTAGAAGCTTGTCCACGTCTTTTGTCATAAAGAGAGCTGCTTGCGCATGTAATGATATCGTGAGTAGTTTTTGAATGGAGGGTGATGTAATTGACGATCTCTAACATTCGAATTGGCTTATTTATTTTAGCAATCGTTTTTGTAGTTCTTGTTTTCTTTTATTGGAGAAATGAAGAGTTGTATGAAGAGAAAAAGCAGCGAATTCGAAAAACTTGGTATGGATTATTCATAACATCAGTCACAGTTTATTTCATGATTAAAGGAATCGATTTAACCCTCTGGAAAAATTTATTAATGTTCACTGCGATGGTCATTTTCGTTGATATTTCATTTATTTTAACACCTAACATTTCGGAAATATGGGGAGCGAAATTTAGCGATATCGGTAAAACTGTTCAATCCATAAAGCGGTCATTAATCGCTTCAAAAGCAAGAGGGGAAATATATACGAACATTATCCAAAATATTAATCCAGCAGCATTTGGGACGATGGAATGGCATACGGAAGAGGAATATACAAAAAGCTTAAACACATTTTTAGATTCATATGGGGAAAAAATCGGAGCGAAAATTGTTGTATTTGAAGCAGCGAATGAATTAAATACGGGCTTTCGTGGTATTCGTTCTCAATTTAGTATTACAATACCTATAGAGCATATAGAGCAATTGAATGAACAAAAAGCAGTACAAGTAGAAAACGTGGGAATTATACCAGCAAAAATAATGAATGATGTTTTTATCGTTATTGATGGGAAGAAGAATAGCCTGCAAGATCGAGATTTTGAAAATGTATATAATTTAACAATACATCATAGTTATTTTAGTAAGTAGGACAGAATCGTTTTTCTGTCCTTTTCTTCTATACATAAATTCAAAACAAAATTCGACAAAGTTGAATAAAATAGGACAATCATTCCTACACTAGCAGGTAGAGGTGATTGTAGTGATAAAAGATTATGACAATGATTTTTTTAAAGAAGAAAATGAAGATACAACAGATTTCTCTTTAATCAAAGGAGATACGTTGCAGCAAGTAGAAAAGTTAGAAGAAGAATTAAAAAGAAAATGATTCGTGTACACTGTGTCTTTATTTGCTATATAATATAAATAGAAGGTTGTATCTTTTTGAAAAGGGGGAGAAGAGATGGCTGAAATAAATGTACAAAAGTCTTCGTTTTTTAAAGAAAAAAAAGAAGAATCAAATACAGATTTCTCTCTTGTGAAAGGTGCATTAACGGAAAATATAAATCGGTTAGAAAAACTTATGAATAATAGCAGTTCAAAATATATACGAGTACAAAAAACAAAAGAAAATGCATAGAGCATTTTCTTTTGTTTTTTATTCCGTTATTTGCGGGTTAGTTTCAAGTTAGTTAACATTTAATTTTTCTTTTACTTTTCCGGGTAAATCTACTTTCTGAATTTCTTCATAGGACTTCACTTCAATAGATGATATTTCATTTTTATCTATATCATCTTGATCTACATAAAGACGTAAAAACGCATTATCATTTAATTTATGGTCGTTTTCTTTTTTTGTACTTCTAAATGTAATTTGTTTTTTTTCTCCGTCTTCATCATATGCGGGCAACGTATAGTTCCGTAAGCTTCTGCCTTCTACTTTTTCAATAGAGCCTTCACCTTTTATCTGTACGTAATATACATCCTTACCAATTCTATTTAGTGATGCTCTCTCACATCCAATAGTAATGCTTGAAAATAATAAACATAGTGTCATAACAGCAAAAAGCTTTTTCATATTATTTATCTCCTTCAATTTGTTTCTTTAAAAAGTATACAACTATTGTTAAATTAGAAAAATCGATATAGATTACAACATTCTTACAATGATGTAAGAGTATAAGGTATAGAGCGCAGAAGGATTAAATTGAACTGTTCATAATAAATTTTTAATACGTTTAAAGAAAGGTAAAATAATGAATCATGGTATAATGATAAAAGACTTACATACTATTTTTTCATTTTGAGAGGAGCTTGAAAAATGTATTCTACTTTAGAACAATTAACAAAGCACCCTGTATTTTATCATTTTGCAGAAATTTCAAAGATTCCTAGAGGATCAGGTAATGAAAAGGAAATTAGTGATTATTTAGTGCGCTTTGCAAAAGAGCGTAACTTAGAAGTGATTCAAGATCAAGCATTGAATGTCATTATTAAAAAAGACGCAACTGCTGGCTATGAGAGTGTACCAGCTATTATCATTCAAGGTCACATGGATATGGTTTGTGAAAAAAATCAAGCAACAGTACATGATTTTGAAAAAGATCCAATTGAGTTACGAATTATTGGAGACATGCTATATGCGAATCAAACAACTTTAGGTGCTGATAACGGTATTGCTGTTGCATATGCATTAGCTTTATTAGATTCAAAAGATATTCCGCATCCAGCACTTGAAGTAGTAATTACTACTGAAGAAGAAACGACAATGGGCGGAGCTTTTGCTGTTGATGCAAACCACTTTGATGGAAAGATCTTTATAAATATTGATTCTGAAGAAGATCATAAATTACTTGTAAGTAGCGCAGGTGGTGCGAAAGCAGTTGAAACAATTGCAGTAATTTGGGATGAGGCACCTGCACATATGGACGCATACCGTCTATATGTTGGTGGACTTAAGGGCGGACATTCTGGTATGGAAATTGATAAACAACGCGGAAATGCGAACAAAGTACTAGGACGAGTTTTACGTGATTTATCAATAAATATTCAATTTGATATATGTGAGGCTCACGGCGGATTAAAAACGAATGCAATTCCACGTGAAAGTGTAGCTACAATTTTATTACGTCCAGAAGATGTAGAGCAAGTTGAAGAAAAGTTAAAATCATGGACACGAGTATTACAAGAAGAAATGCGTGCTGTTGATCCAGATGTTCATGTTACACTGACAAAATTAGATGAGAAAGTAGAAAAAGTATTTGCTAAAGAAACACAAAAACAGTTGATTTCATCATTATTCTTAATTCCAAATGGCATTCAAAGTATGAGCATGGATATTAAAGGCCTTGTAGAAAGTTCAACAAATTTAGGGGTTATTGAAACGCTGCAAGATGAAATTAAATTGCGAAACGAAGTAAGAAGTTCTGTAAGTAGTTTAAAACGACATATTGCAGATGAAATTAAATATATTGCTGAATTAGTTGGAGCAACATTTGAATTAGAGTCAGAATATCCGGAGTGGCCATACAATCCAAACTCACAAATTCGTAATTTGTTTGAAAAAGTACATCAAGAAAAATACAACAAAGATGTTGAAATCTTCGCTGTACATGCAGGGATTGAATGCAGTGTATTCGTTCAAAAGATGCCTGAATTAGATGCAATTTCATTCGGGCCAGATATATTCAACGTCCACACTCCAGATGAGCATATTAGTATTTCTTCTGTTGTGAACAACTGGGGATTCTTCGTTGATGTAATGCAGGGAATGAAAGAATTAGCTAAATAATAACGATAAAATGAAAAGTAGCCTATAAAAATTTATAGGCTCTTTTTTTGTGTTGGAATTTATCCCGCATTAACAGGTAGTAAGACCCCCACCTCAAAATTCAGCGAGGGCAAAGTAGTTAGGTGGGGGTCGGGCTGCCCATAAAAGCCCGATTGGTTTAACTAATAATCAGTGGGGGATGAATAAAACCCCCACTGATTAAAGTTTCACTTTATGAGAAGTTGTTTTTCGTTAGTATGTAATATTAAGCTTGAACAATTAATAAGGATGAATTGTTGATGTTTTTAATACTTATGAAGGGGTGGAAAAATGAAGGGAAGAAAGCAATGTATTGTTTGTATGTTTTTATTGTTCTTTACATTTAGTTTCATTGGTGTTCACAAAATAATAGCAGAAGAAGTTGAATTTTCAGGAACAACTGCTCCATTGAATGTAAATGTTAGAGAAGAAAAAAGCTTGAATGCAAATATTGTAGAGGTGATTCCCGGAAATACAAAAGTATCCTTTAAAGGATGGGAGTATGGTGAAGCGGTTAAAGATTACTGGACAGGAAATTTAGATAATCGTTGGTTTTATTATTTTAAAGATGGGAAAAAAGTATATGTAACGTCAGCTTATATTAATGGGAATCCTCCAAATACATCAACAGATCGTAAATTATCTGTTCCTAACATATTACAAGAAAGATCAAATTGGTGTTGGGCGGGCACTTCGGTTTCAGTTTTAAATTATTTTGGGAAAACTCCTTCACAAGATCAGTATGTTAGGTATGTCAAAGGTGGATCATATAATAATCCTGCAACTTCACGTGAAATACAATATGGATTATCAGGATATGGTGTTAGCTCAGCTATAAGTTCTGGAGCAAAATCGTATGATTGGTTCAAAAATCAAATTAATAGTAATCAACCGATGATTGCACTCATTATGTGGCAAAATGGAGCTAACATCGGACACTTTCTAGTACTTGATGGATTCTATAAAGGTACAAATGGAACAGACTATATAACTTACATGGACCCTTGGTATGGTGATCATTATAATCATAATTTCAGTACGTTCCATAACAATAATAATTTTTGGTGGAATGAAACTGTTTATAATATCCGTGCAAATTAATAATATTAAAAGTGTGGGGGTTCATGAATGGGAAAACTACTTAGGCTTGTGATACCATGCATTTGTTTAATGACTGTTATTATTTTCGCTAGTAAAATTAGTTATGCATCAAAAAATAAAAGTGAGCCAGTACAATCGATCGCATTAAAAGATTATCAATATAGTAAGAGTAGTTCTTCTGAAAATGTAAGTTTTGAAAAAATAACAACCTCACCATTTTCGTTACCAATCTATGAAACAATTCCAGCACAGCAAATGTTAAATAGCTCTGAATTTAAGCATATACTATTACCAACAAATGAAAAGTTGTGGTTTATTATGAAAGGTGAGCAGCCGGAGGGACTAATTGTTGCGAATGATACTGAACCGATTCGAACGGGTGGAGAAAATAGAAGTAAAGATTTATATGGGTTATATAAAGCAATAAAAAATAATACAAATGAAACAAAAAATATTAGTTATTTTGAATTTGAAGGGCAAGGAATATTGGTAGTAAATCAAAATAATGACCAAGAAATATATCTTAGTAAGGGTGCTGCTGCTATATTAAAACTTCCTGCTGGTCAAAAAATAGTAAGCAGTGAAGTAATACAGAAAATGAAAGAGAGAATCGTAACTGCTTTTGAATAGTTAATTATAAACTGAATAAATATATACGTATGTAATATGAAATTTCATGTACTGTACTAGTTTTAGAAATGAATACATTCATAAAAAATACAGTAGACGGAGCAGAAAAGATAACAAGTGAAAAAATCGCGAGATGTTATAAGGGGCAATGGTGATTATAGTAGGAATTGTTGATTCTTATTTGTTATTTATATGAGGTTGAACATGGAACAGGCAAAAGGCAAAAGGATTGATGTTAGAGGTATAAACATAATAGTGCATATAAAAAGGTTAGAGAAGCTAATTCTCAAACCTTTTTATATGCATTCCAAAGTTTTTATAAATGGTGGAGTTACACATGCTCATCAAGTTAACATTTCATACCACCCCCGGAGTGGATTTTTTGCATTTTGCACAGAAAGATATTGTTCGATTTAAATCGTGCTTCATACGTAATAATTTAATTAAAAAAGCTTGACCTTAACATTATGTAAAGGTTTACAGTGGAACAGAAAAGGAGGTTAAGAAATGCAAAAAATAACGAAATTGTGTATGAGTGCTGTACTAACCACATCTATTATTAGTGGTTATGCTCAAATTAAGGGAATTGAGAAAGTCCAGGCGAAGGAAATTGAAAAACCGCAGAGAGAAGATAGGAAGAAAGTAGAGGCGCAAAAAATAGTAGGAAAGTATACAATGCCAGATGAAAAAAGCAAACATGAAGGAACATGGCTACAATGGCCTCATGAACTTACATACGGGTCAAAATATCAGCAAGAAGTAGAACCGATTTGGATTCAAATGACAGAATCTTTAAGCAAAGGAGAAAAAGTTCATATTGTTGCATATGATCAAGAAGAGAAAGAAAGAATTATTGAAGTTCTAACGGATCAAGGGGTAAATATGGAGAAAATTGATTTCTTTATCGCACCTACTGACGATGTATGGGCTAGAGATACTGGACCAATTTTTGTTTACGATAATGACAAAAATTTAAAGATATTAGATCCAGGCTTTAACGGATGGGGAAAGAAAACGCCATATAAGAAAGATGCTCGTCTTCGTGAGAATCTTAGCAATCAGTTAGGCATTGAAAGAATAAATTGGAATAAATTTGTTCTTGAAGGTGGCGCATTTGAATTGGATGGTAATGGAACTGTTTTATTAACTAGAAGTGCTGTGACGAATAAAAATAGGAACGCTAAATTGTTAGAAAAGGATATTGAAAAATATTTTAGTGAACTTGGGGTAACAAATTTTATTTGGTTAGATGGAGCACCTAACTTAGATATTACTGATTTTCATATTGATGGATTTGCCAAATTCCACGATAAATCTACTATTATAACGTTAAAAGAAAAAGATTTGGCTGAATGGGGAGCGTCTGGCAAAGATATTAACAAGTTGCTGCAGGCAAAAGATGCTACAGGTAATAAGTACAAGTATGTATATCTACCGCTAAGTAAGAATAATGTTACATTAAAAAATGGGAAGAAGCTTGATTATAAAGGTTCCTATATTAATTATTATATAGCGAATGAAGTCATCTTAGTTCCAAACTATAATGATCCTAATGATAAAATAGCAAATGAGATGATTCAAAAACTTTATCCTGATCGTAAAGTGTTGGGGATAGATGTAAGAGAGCTGTATAAAAATGGTGGTATGATTCATTGTATTACTCAACAACAACCAATTAATTTAAAATAATATATTTATAATTCTTTGGGAAGTTGTCTATTTCTTATGAGAATCTGTTTATCCATAGGATAGGTAAAGACGCGATAGCATTTTTACCTATTTTATTGTATTTTTTTATGAGTTTAGTATAACTTTCCTATAAACTGAAGAAACCTACCCTTTTTGAAAAAATCTTAATCAAAATGATAGGTTTTTTAAATGAAAAGCTATACTTGCTGTTGCGGAAGAAACATTGTTTAAAGGTATGTTTTCACCTTTTAAAAGTTTCTAGTACAATCATTCTTACTAAAATATCTATAAGAATAAGATTTATATGTTTTTTTAACAATCCATACATGCCCATCAACTTCAGAATGCAGAATTACCATAAATAATAAAAGTTCAGCGGTTTTTCTGTTTTTATTTGTAACTTAAACGAATTATACTTGGACAATTATTGTGCAATCTTTTCAAATAAATGACTTTCTTTATTTGAAAATAAGGGTGCATCTATAAACCCAAAATGATAAACTAAAATACCTAATTCCACTCTAGAATGAATACGCCATTTTTCTTTAATATGATTAATTATCGTTGAAATTCTTCTAGGGCTAATATATATCTTTTTGGAAATTTCTGCATCTGTTAATCCTTTTGCTACATAAATAGCCACTTCTAACTCTCTTTCGGTTAACATTCTTTTCATAAAATAAGCTCCTTCGAAATTATTCATATAAAAATCAAAAGAAACTATTATTTGAAATAAAGCTGAAAAATCATATCCAATACTCTTTATTCCCTTTAATTGTAATAATTTCTCTCATTTTAATACAAGTTTGTAAAAGAAACTATAAATCAATATAATTAGTAATTGTAACTATATTAATTTTACATCACATTAAAAGTTGGAAAATATTCTTATACTCATAAATTGTTACATTTGAGGGGGAGAAATGGAATTCTATAATCTCGGTATTATTATTAAAGAACTTAGAAAGAAAAAAAATATATCACAATCTGAACTATGTCGGGGAATATGTTCACAAAGTCAGATTAGTAAGATAGAAAAAGGTATTATTTATCCATCTAGCATATTGTTGTATCAATTATCTGAAAGACTTGGTGTTGATCCGAATTATATATTTGCGCTAACTCAAAATAAAAAATTAAAATATGTAGAAAACGTAAAATATGTAATAAGAGATTGCATAAAACAAAAACAATATGAAGAACTTTATGAAATAGTGAAAAAAGAGAAAAACGAAAATAATTTCGAGTCAAAAGAAAATAAACAATTTCTACTATGGCATGAAGCAATTGCTATATTTATGGTGAACAGATCAACAAAAACTGCTTTAAATCTTTTAAATCATGCATTAAAACTAACTGTAACCAATGCTGATTTTTTATCAGAAAGAGAAATAGATATTATGCATACAATGGCAGTAATCTATGCGGAAAATGGAGAATATGAAAAAAGTATAGGCATATTAAAGAAATGTTTAAGTAATTTTAATAAGATAGAATTTCCTAGAAATAAAGAAATTAAATTAAGAATTATTTATAACTTAACAAAATGTTTACATCTTACATATGAACATGTAGAAGCAATAAAGTATAGTGATATAGGTATTAAATTAGCCATTAATATAAATAGTTTATACTTATTAGGGGAACTAAATTTCGAAAAAGGTTCAAATTTATTAGAACTTCAGCAATCTAGTGAAGATGGTTTTAACTATATTAATAAGGCTTTATTTATTTTTGAACTAACAGAAAGAAAACAATATATTAAGATAATCAAGGATAAATATTTTAAAAACCAGAAATAAACATGAGAAAGCTTTAATATGAGCTATTCCTTATTGGAATTTCCTGTTAAAATAAGTGCTGTAATACGAACTATTCCTTATTGCTGTTTATTGCTAAAATAAGTCCTGTAATAGTAGATAAAAATAAAGGGTGACATTTTATGAAATCAAGAGGGAGTACTCGTAAAGCAGATAGTATGGGGCGTATTGTTATTCCAATGGAAATAAGACGGAGTTTAGGAATTGTAGAAAAAGATGCGCTAGAAATGTTTGTGGAAGATGATCAGATTATTTTGCGGAAATATCAATCTTCACAAGCTTGTGCAATTACAGGTGATATTTCAGATAAGAATATTTCGTTAGCGAATGGGAAGATTATTGTAAGTCCAGAGGGAACAGAACTGTTAATAAAGAAGTTACAGCAATATCTTTTAAAATAAAAGATAAGTAAGAACTTTAAAATAAAATATACTTGTAAAGAAGGTCCTCTATCATTCAGGGGACTTTTTTTATTGCAAAGACAGGTTGTTTAATTGTTATAAATAAAATAGAGGGGAATAGCTGGTCCAATGAAATGCGAATTATCCTAAAAGTAGTCTGACTATTTTTTATAAAAAATCCTAACTATTTACATTTTTTGGTTTCGTGTTATATTTTTACTGTTAGTATGAAGAAAATTCTGATTTCGATTTTTGGAAAGTTTTAGAAAATGAATTAGATTTTTAAATTAAATATGCTAATTCAAGGGGAATTCGTTGGAGAAATGTAACTAAGAGGAAATCTCGTATCATTCACGTTTAGTATCTGTAAATTGGTGGTTCTAATAGTTCTGACGAAAAGCAAAGGAGCAAAAAAGAAGTGGGTAGTTCATTTAACAGGAGATATGGTGTAGAAAAATAAAATAACGGAGGTTTTATAATGAATAAAGGAATACTGCAGATTACGGAAATTGAAGAAATTACTATTCCTAATGTATTAAAGGATAAAATCAAGAATCTGATAGACAATGAATTAAAAACTCATAATCCTTATACTTGTGATCAAGAAATAGCTGCAAGCTTTTCAAAAGAGTGGCTCATTTGTTTGATTGACTATTCAAAGAAAACTCCGAATTCAGATGTAAAAAAACTACTTCATATGATAAAAGAAGCGAATTGTGGTGGAAACGTACCGCCTATCCTTATTAAAAATATTCCGTGTGATCCTATGGAAACCCTATTACCTGGAGAAAATCGCAAAGGCTTTAATTATGGTGAAAACGAACACGATAGAATGAAAAAATATTTTTATGCTGAATGGGTCACATGGCTTTTTGCCACACTTTTTAATTATGATGCTTTGATTCATCCGTCCGAACATGCAGGGAAAAATAGATTTCATCTCATTTCTCCTTTAAACAATGATGAAGTTTTGCGAAATGTCGGTGCAAGCACTGGTGGCGGAAACTTTTATCAACATAACGATGCCACAGTGTATACAGATATGAAAGATCAATTGCATATTGAAGCTAGATTGAAATCGTTCAATACGAATTTAGAGATTGTATCGAATAGACTTAATAAATCCGTCGAACTAATAGTTTCTGAAATTACTTGCGGCAAATTTACTAGGGTTGATGCTCTTTTATTAAAAGGAGTGTTAAATTTAAAAACCAATACTCATATTGGAACGCCAAAATTACTTCAAAAGCATCTTGAAGAAAATCATTTCAGTAAAGGTGATATATTGGCGATAAGTAAAATGCCTATTGCTCATATCGCAGGAATGGCGGATGGTGAAATATCTGGATTTGTAGGGGAAATAAACCAAATTATATTTTTGGATGATAAAGGTGATATTATTGCAACTTGTTTGAATGGAGCAGAAAATAGATTGATTTATGTGGGGGGAAGTGAAGAAGAAAAGTTGAAATTCGACGTGTTTTTGGAACTGTTACGAACAATGCCTACTTATAAAGTTCCGCTTACATCTGAAGATTTATTGATTATGCCAAATTCATACTATGGTAAGCAAACGAATGTAACTCATGGTAGAGAAAGGTTATCGGAGGAAGAATATAAAATTCCGATTGGTGATAATAAGTATGGACGTAGAATTGTTTGCAGGCAATACGTTTCCAGCCGATTACGCGATCAGAAAGAGAGTTACTTTACAGATATCATAAACTAGTTTAAAGAGAGGAGGGAGAATGGGAAGGTTTGGGCTATAATAGCTCAAACCTTCCCATTCCCTTTATATGGATTTTGCTATTGAATTACTCATATTATTATTTTTAGTAGCTATTTTAGCAGGATGGATAGATACAATTGCTGGGGGCGGTGGTATGATAACTATCCCAGTAATGTTATTAGTAGGTATGTCTCCTTCTGTAGCGATAGCAACTAATAAATTACAAGGGAGTAGCGGAACCCTCATGGCAACTGTGATTTTTATTAAGAAGAAAGAAATTAATCTCAAAGAAATGCGTTTGTCCATCTTAATGACCTTTTTTGGATCTATTTTGGGTGGATGGCTTATTTTACAGATACGAGCAGAATATTTAATCATGATATTACCTTTCTTACTTATTATTATTGGTCTTTATTTTCTATTATCTCCAAATATAGCAAACGAAGATCGACCGAGAAAAATAAGTATGTTGTTATTTGCGTTAACAGTGGCTCCATTCCTTGGATTTTATGATGGTTTCTTCGGCCCAGGAACAGGTAGCTTAATTGCTTTAGCGTTCATTCTTTTATGTGGATATAGTGCTACAAGAGCAACTGCAAATGCTAAGATTTTGAATTTTACTAGTAATTTCGCTGCTTTGTTATATTTTATTATTTTTGGCCAAATTGATTGGACAATTGGGCTGATTATGATGCTTGGTCAAATTATAGGGTCATATATTGGGGCAAAGATGGTGCTTACAAAAGGGACGTCATTAATACGACCAATAGTGGTTATTGTTTGCTTTGTCATGGCAATTAAAATTTTTTTACAAAATATGAACTAAATGTAATCAATATATTATTTGTATCAAAGTCAGAGTGTTTTAATGTTCTTATTACAGTATTACGCTGTTTAAGATGTGTTCAAAATTAAACAATTTGACTAGTGTAATGTATTGCTGTATGCTTTTTTTAGTATAAAAGAAAGGCTTGAAGATAATGATTCGTCGTTTGAAAAAGTTTAAAAATGTAGCTGTCGTATTAAGCTTCTAAGTAAATTATTAAATCTACCATACTTAGAAGCGAGGAATGTAATTATGAAGCATCCATTATATAATCATTGGTCTGAAACGAAGTATTTAAAAGATATAGTAACAAATCCACTTATTGAAGTAGGAGAGTACTCCTATTATTCAGGATATTATGGCGATCAAAATTTTGAAGATGGTTGCGTTAGATATTTATGGGGCGATGCTAAGTCTCGAGTACTTTTCAATCCAATTGAACAGATGGGTTGGCAACTTGATAAACTCATTATTGGAAATTATGTTTGTATTGCAAGTGGAGTTGTCATTTTAATGGGTGGGAATCATAATCATCACCCTGAATGGATTACAGTTTATCCATTCATTGAGCAAATAGAACAATCATATGAACCGAAGGGTGATACAGTCATTAAAAGCGATGCCTGGATTGGTATGAATGCTATTATAATGCCTGGCGTTACTATTGGTGAAGGTGCAATTATTGCAGCTGGATCTGTCGTATGTAAAGATGTTCCACCTTATACAATAGTAGGTGGAAATCCTGCTAAGGAAATAAAGAAACGGTTCACTGATACAGAAATTAATATGCTAATGGAAATGCGTTGGTTTGATTGGGATAGAGAATTGATTGAGAAGGCAATTCCTCTTTTATCTAGTCCAGCCATTGAACCATTGTTTGCTTTTTATAAAAATGAAGTGAAAAATAAATAAATCAGCTAGAAAAACTACATTCAATATAGGATGTAGTTTTTTTCTTATTTAGTATGAGTCTAGCAAATAGCTGCATTGAATAAGTAAAAACCTTGATAGCTAATAAACGAATGCTAAGCTACCAGTGTGTCTCGATATTTAATCGGAACACACTGTTTTTTTGTAAACATGGAACAAATGTATTACTTACACTGTCTATTAAGTGTAATCCTAAAAAATATGAAAGTACGGATCATTTTGAAAAATACGAAGGTATTAAAAAGAGGGATGTGTGTGGGAATACGAAGTGTCATTGTCCTAAAAGGGTTTGATGAGATGGTCTATATGAAAGTTATCCTAACGTCTTATATGTATATAGAATTTGATAACACTGTCTATTTTTTGAGGATTATGTTAGAAGAACGTTTTTTGAGTACAAAGATATTGGAGGTAACAGAAGTGAAAGGTATGTTTTGCAAGAGATTTATTGCAATAGTAACAGTGCTTGCACTATTTTGTAGCATTGTTGTTACATCTGGAAGAGCATCAGCGGAAACAGTTCCTGCTATAGATGTTGAAGCAGGATCAGCAATTTTAATAGAGGAAAATTCCGGAAAAATTTTATATCAAAAAAATGCAGATGAATCATTGGCAATTGCTAGTATGACAAAAATGATGAGCGAATACTTAGTGCATGAAGCGGTAGCTAAAGGAAAACTTAAATGGGATCAAAAAGTTAAAATCTCTGAATATGCACATAAGATTTCGCAAGATCGTTCATTATCAAACGTTCCATTAGAAAATGGTGGCTCTTATACGGTAAAAGAGTTATATGAGGCAATGGCAATTTACTCTGCAAATGGTGCAACAATTGCTTTAGTTGAAGAGATTGCTGGTAAAGAAGTCAATTTTGTAAAAATGATGAACGATAAGTCAAAAGAGTTTGGAATGAAAGATTATAAATTTGTAAACTCTACAGGCTTAACAAATCAAGATTTAAAAGGATATCACCCAGAAGGGACAACTCTAGACGAGAAAAATAAAATGTCTGCAAGGGATTGTGCAATTTTAGCACAACGTCTTATTCAAGATTTCCCCCAAATATTAAATACAGCAAAAATTCCTAAAAAAACATTCCAAGAGGGTGGTAAATATCCAATTGATATGGCGAACTTTAATTGGATGTTAAAAGGTTTAATTAAGCAATATGAAGGTGTAGATGGTTTGAAAACAGGAACGACTCCAGAAGCGGGAGATTGTTTCACTGGTACAGTAGAAAGAAATGGTATGCGCCTAATTTCTGTAGTGATAAAAGCAAAATCTCATACGGCACGTTTTGATGAAACAAAGAAATTATACGATTATGGATTTGCGAATTTTGAAGTGAAGAATGTCTACGGAAAAGATGCAGTAGTAAAAGGACATGAAACAGTTCGAGTAGCAAATGCAAAAGATAAAGATGTAGTAGTTCAAACGAAGCAAGCTGTTGCACTTCCAATGCCGAAGGGCAACAATGACGTTTATAAAAAAGAATTTAAAGTATCGAATAAAGAACAAGAAGCGCCTATTAAAAAAGGTGTAACAATTAGTAAAATGATTATCTCGCCTAAAGATAATATAGATCCTGGGTTCTTATCAGGTAAATCATTACAAATAGACCTTGTAACAAAATCTGATGTAGAACAAGCAAATTGGTTTACACGTTTTATGCGCCAAATCGGATCTTTCTTTAGCGGTATGTGGGATAGTGCGGTTGATATAGTAAAAAGCTAACTTTATAGGATAAAACTAAATAGTAATCTGGAACAAAAAGTTTCAAAGTACTATAGATTCTTATGAGGGTAGCTTGGAATGGAAGATTGTATTAATTCTCAAATTTGGTTCTGCGGAACTTTTCGTATTGCAATTAAGCTAAAATAAATTTGTATCCATATAATCAAAAAACGCTATTCTTTTTGTAGAAATATACAGGAAGGATGGCGTTTATTATGAATATTTAGATTCAAAGGGTTCTGATGCAAGGTTAGTTTAATAAAGTTACCTGATGAAAGAACATTCATTATTCCATCAGGTGAAAATAAAAATTGATACCTGGTACTTATTTCTGTTATTAAATTTTATAAAAATTTAATAAAATCTTTTCTTTCTATTAAATATTTTGTTTTAAATTAATTATATAAAGAAATGGAGGCTAGAAAATAGATGCATAGATTGAGTTTGTACTGCTTATATTAGAGATTTAAAGAAAGAATATGTACGATTCTCCCACTACACTAGTATAGTGGCCTTTATTAACAGCAAAATTTACAATTTACAAGGAGAATATTTTATGAGTAAGAGAATAAAAGAATTAGATTCCATACGAGGGTTAGCGGCACTTACAGTGGTATTTGGACATTTTTGTTTAATGCTACCATCGTTGCCTAATTCTATTAAATTTTCCCCGCTTAGGTTTTTATGGGCGGGTGGAGAAGCGGTAATCGTTTTTTATGTACTGAGTGGTTTTGTGTTATCTATGGCACTTTATCATTCAAAAACAAATTATTGGGGATATTTAATTAAGCGATTTGTAAGAATTTATATTCCTTACTATTTTTGGATAATCATTACCTTTGCGTTATTTATTTTGTTTTCCCTGTATGAGGTGGCAGGACTACGGGATTGGTTCTATGATAGGTGGCAAGGGTCTATAACAAAAATAGATATTATAAACCACATTGTGCTTCTTAATAACTTTTTTACGGAAAATTACAATCCAGTTATTTGGTCATTGGCTCAAGAAATGCGTATATCGATTGTATTTCCTTTGTTATTCCTTCTTTTTTATAAACTGAGTTGGAAGAAAACGATATTAATTGCTTTGAGCTTTTCTTTAATTAGTGTTTTCCTTAATATGTTGCATATTGGGAAAGCAGAGGGATTTTATAATGGTTATGCCGATACACTGCATTTCACATCTATGTTTATGGTTGGAATGTTACTTTTTAAGTATCAGGAAAAGCTTATTTACTTATATCAAAATATGAAAAAATATAAAAAAGGATTTCTTATTGCATTAGGGATTATTCTATATTTATATTCCATTTTAATTTATGGTTTTTCCCGTAATGATACTACTTTCTTATTCAAAGATTGGGGTGTCGTAATGGGGGTTAGTATATTTATTATAATGGCTATGAGTAACCTAAAAATAAAAGCATTTTTAAATAAGAGTGTATTTGTATATTTAGGAGAAATTTCATACAGTATCTATTTGTGTCATTTTCCAATCATGATGGTACTATTTAAACTTTTGTATACAAAGATACCTATTTTTTTCCTTCTCACTTTGTGCATTATAATGACACTACTTTTTTCTATAGTTTCGTATCATTTAATCGAAAAGAAATGTATCAACTGGGCAAAACAAAGAACAACAAATTTTTTGAAAAAAGTATAATTCCTAGAGAGATTTTATTTCTTTAGTAAATATACGAATATGACTGATTCCTAAGTATACTTAGGAATCGGTCAATTTTGGATTCTAAATGTAAATATAGTAAAGTGGAATATAATTGAAAACGAAAACCACTTAGAAATAACAATTACGGTGTGAGCTATTGTATAGTATAGATATGGTTAATAATAAAGGGGGAATACATATGTGGAAGCGATTTGTAGCAATTGGTGATAGTTTTACAGAGGGGATAGGGGATGGAGTTGAGGGAATAGCATTAAAAAGCTGGGTAGATCATTTTGTTCAACTGTGTGAAAACGATATAGAATATGCTAATTTTGCAAAGCGTGGGTTAGTAACTGAAGAAATTCGCTCGCAGCAATTGGAAAAGGCATTAACTTTTAATCCAGATTTGGTTAGTCTCATTGCAGGTGCAAATGATGTTTTAAAAGGACGTTGGAATCATGATGCATATAAGAACGATATGGAATTTATGATAGACACATTAAGTAAAA
This sequence comes from Bacillus cereus group sp. BceL062, assembly GCF_051780025.1. Taxonomy (NCBI): domain Bacteria; kingdom Bacillati; phylum Bacillota; class Bacilli; order Caryophanales; family Bacillaceae; genus Bacillus; species Bacillus cereus group sp. BceL062. The sequence goes on from NZ_JBPWGY010000001.1 coordinate 583,776, forward strand.
CAGGCGCTGATATTATGATAGCAAACCTTCCAGATTTTACTGTTAGGCTTCCATTTCCTTCTGAAAAAAAACAAGTATTAAAAGAACAATTATTAGAGGCAAATGAAGTTATACTTTCACTGAGTAGAGAGTATAAGCTTCATCATGTTGACTTTTGGAATCATCATTTAGTTAATGACAATACGCTTTGGTCTACGGATTTCATTCATCCAAACTCAAAAGGATATGTAAAAGTTGCTGAATTGATTTTTAGTAGTTTGCATGTACATGACTCTTCTAAATAAGCTATAGAATGAACTATGATGATACCGTCAGAAATCCCTGTCGCATACAGCGCAGGGGTTTTTAATGAGAAAAAGAAGGATGTAGGGCACCTATAAATTATACTTACCCGCATTAACGGGCAGTAAGACCCCCACCTCAAAATTCAGCGGAAGCAAAGAAGTTAGGTGGGGGTCGGGCTGCCCGTAAAAGCCCGATTGGTGAAGGCTAATAATCAGTGAGGGATGAACAAAACCCCCACTGATTAACGTTTCACTTTATTGTTTATATTTTTATTATTCTCTGCTAAGGAATCCTTGCTATAAGGATTCCTTTTTTGAATGCAGTTTAACAATAAAGTTAATTCTTTTTGCAAATGTGGAACTATTTCATTACTTACACTGTCTATTAAGCGATAAAACATTTTTTATTTAATATTTTAAGAAAGGAATAATCATTTTTAACTAAGGGAGAAGATTGAATTGAAAAAATTATGGATGCTGTTTTTTATTTGTTTCGCAGTTATGTTAGTAGGGTGTAATAAAAACGAACCGCCAAAACAGGCGTTTGAAGAATATATTAATTTATGGAATGATAAAAAATTTGCAAATATGTATGAACATTTATCAGAACATGCAAAAAAGACGATCTCTAAAAAGGATTTCACCGAGAAATATGAAAAAATCTATGAAGGTATTGGAGTTCAGAATTTAAAAATTAAAACGAAAGGAGAGAATACGAAAGATAAAGAACGTTTTCTTTTTGAAGTTAAAATGGATACGGATGGAGGAACAGTTTCATTCATCCATGAAGCAGAACTTGTGAAAGAAAAGGAATCTTGGAAAATAGATTGGACGCCAGACTTCATTTTCCCAGGTATGAAAAAAGATTACAAAGTACGTATGCAAATAGAACAAGGAAAACGCGGAGAAATATATGATCGAAATGGAAAAGGGCTTGCAACGAATGGTAAAGCGTCTGAGGTTGGAATTATTCCAGAGAAACTAGGTGAAACTGCAGCGCAAACGAAAGAAATAGTAGCACAATTACTTGATATGTCTATAGAAGAGATCGATCAGAAGCTCGCAGCGAAATGGATAAAACCAGACTCCTTTGTACCAATTGGTATTTTAAAAGAGGGAACGAGACAGAATGATTATATTGAATTAGAAGGAGTTTCATCTCGCCCAGTAAATATTCGTACGTATCCATTAGGAGAAGCAGCGGCACACTTAACAGGATATATAGGAAAGGTGAATGCAGAGGAGTTAAAATCGCTTCAAAAAAAAGGTTATCAAGCAGATGATTTAGTGGGTAAGACTGGTTTAGAGAAAGTATTAGAGAATAAATTGCGTGGTGAAAAGGGTGGACGCGTATTTATGGAAGATGAGAACGGGAAAGAGATTAAAAACGTAGCAAAAAAAGAAGCAAAAGAAGGGGAAAATGTTACGTTAACAATTGATGCTGCAATTCAAGAAAAAATCTTTAATGAGATGAAAAATGAAGCAGGATCTAGTGCAGCGGTCAATCCTAAAACAGGTGAAACAATCGCACTTGTAAGTAGTCCTGCTTATAATCCAAATATAATAGTTAGAGGAGCGTCAAAAGCCCAAAGAGAAGCATGGAATAACGACTCTAAACTGCCAATGATGAATCGCTTCACAAAAGCATTTGTACCAGGTTCTGTATTTAAAACGATTACAGGTGCAATTGGTTTGGAAACGAAAACTATAAATCCTAAAGAAGAATTTAAAATTCAAGGATTAAAATGGACAAAAGATTCATCGTGGGGAAATTATTATATAACACGTGTGAAGGAAGCTAGTCCAATTGATTTTGATAAGGCAATGAAGTACTCTGATAATATTTATTTTGCTCAACAAGCTTTGAAAATGGGGAAAGTTCAGTATGTAAGTGAATTTAAGAAATACGGATTTCATGAAAAATTACCAATCGAATACGAATTTCCTATTTCAACAATTACAAAAGATGGGATAAAAAACGATATTCAACTAGCAGACACGGGATATGGACAAGGACAAGTATTAATGACGCCACTTCATTTAGCATTAACATATGCACCGATTGTGAATGAAGGGAATATTCCGTCGCCTCATCTGTTAAAAGAAGCAAAAGTAGCGGGGAATTGGAAAGAAAATGTGCTTTCTAAAAAGAATCAAGAGATAGTAAAGAGCGCGTTAATAAAAGTCATTAATGACCCTGACGGTGCTGGGAGAATTGCAAAGGTTGATGGTGTAACTCTTGCTGGTAAAACCGGTACAGCGGAACTGAAGGAGTCGAAAGAAGCAGACGGAAAAGAACTTGGATGGTTTGCAGCGTTTGATGCAAATGCACCAGACATGATTGTTACCATGATGATTGAAGACGTAAAAGGAAGAGGAGGGAGTAATGTTCCCGGCGAAAAAGTAAAACATATTTTTCAGAAATAACACTTAAGTATAAGGTGAAATCTATTACTACATTTATTATATGTATGCTTAACTCAAAGGTATAAATGGGGCAAAACAAAGAACAATTAAGTTTCAAAAAAAGCATTCTCCCTAATTGAGAATGCTTTTTCTATGTTAATGTGGCTCTAGAAAGTTGATAGCGCATCATTTTCATTGTTTGCAAGTACGGGCTGATTGGTAGTTTGCCCTAAATACTGATTTAAAACTAGAGGATTCAGTCGGAAGTGCAAGTCTGATTGGGACAGGTACTAATACAGCTGGTGATAAAAAACTTATTCATTTTTATTTTCATATTTGAAATCTTGGTATTGTTAATAGTAAATATAAGAGAAGAACAAATTGAAATAGACAAACGAGGGTGATTTTAAACTTTAATAAAAGAGTTATTTAGAAAAAAATAAATAGAGCACACCAATAAGTATGCTCTAAGAAAAAATAGGTGATACAAATCGAGTGTTGCGTGAAATTTAAAAAATCATAATCAGATTTTTACGAGTAAATTTTTAACATTGTATGCATTACTTGTTTTTTAGAGCCTGTCATAAAAAAGAATGTAAAGGTGATTGAGTAATGAAATGTATTGCATACCTTTACATTTTTCAGGAGAATTCTTCTATCAAAAAAAGATAAACAATGGAACAAATGAAACTTGTATCATGTCTATATATTGAAACCATATTAAAAGTGAGGGAAGTTTTATGTTTATTCAAATAAGTTTGAGGTGTGGAAATGGAACAGAAGTTTATTGAAAAATGTAATCATGATGAGCTTGACTATGTTATTAAAGACTATTGGCAAGATGTATGGAATTATTCATTTATTATTACGAAAGATCCACACTTATCAGATGACATCACACAAGATGTCTTTATAAAGGTTTTTAAACATTGGCATTCATTTCGAAAGGAGTCATCTATTAAAACGTGGATATTAAAAATTACAAGAAATACAGCAATAAACTATTTGAAATCCTCTTATTTTAAAAGGATATCTTTAGTGGGTTTTTTTAGTGACGATAAGCAGTCTGCCTCGGCAGAACAAGAGTTTTTTAAGCAAGAGGAACTAAATGAAGTGTGGGAAGTTGTATTAAAACTACCTAAAAAACACCGTGAAATACTAATATTGGACGCGAAATATGAATTATCTTATGAAGAAATGGCTGAAACATTAGGTGTATCAATTGGAACAGTCAAATCTAGATTAAGTCGAGCGAGAAGTAAAGTTTCAAAACTAATAGGGGAGGGTAGTAGTGATGAACAGTAAAAAAAGTCCTGACTGGTATAGTAAATTGAAAAAAGGCCCAATGGAGCATCGGAAAGATGAAGAAGAATTTATTTATAAAATAAAGCAATCGGTATATCAAAATAGTGAAGTAGATTCTGTAACAAATAAGAGACCATTTCGTAAAAAAGCATTGCCTGTTGCAATTGTTTTGGTTTGTACTATGTTATTTTTTATTGTTCAACAACCTTGGCTTGATGACAATAAATCACCGGTACAAAGTAGTACTCAAATTAAGCCGAAAACAAAAGATGAGTCTGCTCAAGATCCATCATTAAAACAATTTATGAATGATTTATATCAAAGCACAAATTCAAAAAATGAAAATGATTTGTATAGAGCATTCAATGATGAAGTTCTATTTAAAGGGAAGAGTTATAAAAAGGATGAATTGAAGTTTGATGAAGACATTTTTCATGAGTTGCAAGTCGCTCTTACAATGGGGGGAGAATTTGCAAATGATACAAAAAAAGTATACAAAGTACCAAGTGGATTGACAGAAAGTAACCAACCAAAGCAAGCGCATTTTATATATGCAACGGTTACTGGAAATAAAACAAAAATTTTAGCTGAACCAAAACGAGAATCACAAGTTTTATATGAAGTATCTAATGAAATGGTAAAAGCTTGGATTCCAGAAAAAGTGCAAAATGATGGATATATAAAAATATCGACAATTAACGGCAATACTGGATATGTGCAAAAAGAGTATGTTTTAACTGATATTAAGTATTCATTTATGTTCGAAAAGAATGATAATGGTGAATGGAAAATAATAAATATAGATTCTATTTGGTAAAAGAGGAAGGTTCACTTTAATGAACCTTCCTCTTTATTATTATTTTCTTTTTGAAGTGTATGCCAAGACGCTAAAATTTCTGATGTCACGAGAGCAGCGATGTTTTTTTCTGAATTACTACCAGGAATAACGACAGAAATGGCGATTTGTGGATCTTCAGTAGGAGCATATGCAATGAAAAGAGAATGATTTATCATTTTTTCTTGCTCATTCGGAAAACCTGTAATACCCGTTTTACCTGCGACATGAAAGGGTAAGTTTTTAATCTCCTCTATATTTTGACTCATTCCGCCTTGCACGACACTCCAAAACTTCATAGGATAACGATTTGAGCTTTCTAAAATTGGATTAAACTTTTTTGTTTCCTTACCGTCTGGACTCATAATAGCACTTACGATTTGAGGTTTATATTTATCACCTTTACTCGCCAAAGTTGCTGCATATTGAGCGAGTTGAAGAGGGGTATGCACTTCATTTCCTCCCCAAGAGGCATTTAATAAAGCGGAGATTCCATTTTCAAACTTATTAGATGGATGGAATTCATATTGTCCGTCTTCTTCAAAGGGTAAATCAATCCCGGTTTTAGAACGTAGGCCGAATTGCATTAAATAATCTGTCCATATATGTGCCACTTTTTCTATATTCCCATTATTTTGGTTGAATAAGGGCAGAGCTACTTTTGCTGTCATAAATGTATTAGATGAATTAATGATAGCCTGCCTCGGTGTAATTTCACCTGTTGGCGTTCCAGGTGCATTCGTAATGTTATTTTGATTATCATACTGAAAAGTACCCTTATCTAAATAAGTATCTTCAGGTTGAAAAAGCTTTTCGTTTAATCCAATTAAAATAGTAAGAGGCTTTATAGTAGAGGCCATATTTACATAAGATTCACCGTACTTTAATTTTTGAATTGCTTTATTTTGCGAAAGTGATTTAATGTTTTCATTTTTAGATGATACATGTGTATGTAATGTATTTGGATTAAAAACTGCCGAGTTGGCCATAGTTAAAATTGCGCCAGTTTTTACATCGGTTACTACAACATAACCAGCTTTAGCAGCAGGTGTTTTCTTAATTTGAGATCTTAATGCTTCTTCTGTTTTTTGCTGCAATTCAGTGTCTAAAGCTAGCTGGACATCTTTTCCTTTTTGTACTTTTTGAATGTTCCATAAGAACTTTTTATTATTCATTTTAAAAATCAGAGTTTTTCCGGGTTTTCCTTTTAAATCATTTTCATATTGAAGCTCAATCCCACTTTTCCCAACAGGTCCATACTTAGAATTAAGGTCATTTTTTACATACCCAATTAGCTGTGAACCAATTTCGTGTTTAGGATAATATCGAATCCATTCATCTTTAATTATTACATTATCGGGTTTGTTCTTGTTTATGAATGTAAGTTCACTCTCATTTATGTCAGAGTATAACGGTATATCATTCATAGTCTGCTTTTTACAAGATTGTTGTAAGTGTGATTTTACGTCCTCTGCAGAAATGTCATGTTGAAACTCGTTTGAAAATTGATTAAAAAAAGCTAATGTGTTTGATGTATCTTGATTTGATAGCTTTTCATCATTAGAAGTGCAATATAGAGACTTAACTTTCTTATTTGTAGCTAGTATTACACCATTTTGATCAAAAATTTTTCCTCTTTCAGCTGAAGAAGTTGCGATAGTAATTGAAATGAAGTTGATTTTTACTAAAAGTAGTAAAATCAAACCTACAATAGAAAGAACCGCAAAAAATCTCCATCTTTTTGTATGTAACATATAACCCTCCCTTATGTAGCCTATTTCATCTTATAGTTAATTATTTTTTTTGTAAATGTGGAACAATTTTATTATTTAGGTTGTCTATTAAGTATTACAGCATGAAGAAAGGAATAATTAGTATGAAAAGTTACTAGCAAGTCTATGTGTAAGCTTAATATGAGTCATTATACAGTTTAGCATTTCTAATGCAAGTGATAAAAAAAGATAGAAAACAGGAAAGGAGATGTATCAATTACGCGGCTAAACGAAAGGGACTTGACGCTTACAAGGATGTATAAAAAAAGATAAGGCACTATTTATAACTGAATGGTGGTTTCTAATATATAGGGAACGTATTTATTTACTAAGTATTAGTGAGGAGTTCCGGAAGAATTATATGGAGGGTTTATGAAAAAACAAAAAGAAAAGAAGCTGCAGACATATATATCTATACGATTGAATATAATGTTCCTTTGCATATTTCTACTATTCTCAGCCATTATTATGCAGCTAGGAAAAGTACAAATCGTTGAGGGAGAGGCTTATAAGAACCAAGTGGAAAGCAGTCAAAATGAAACAACTAGTATACCCGTTCCACGTGGACAAATTCTAGATCGAGAAGGGAAAGCAGTCGTTAATAATAAATCTCTTCGCACAATTACGTATACAAGGGTGAAGGGGATTACGAGTGAAGATATTTTAAAAACAGCAAAAGACTTGGCGAAAGTACTTGAAATGCCTGAACAAGATATAAGTAAGTTAACCGAAATCGATAAAAAAGATTTCTGGATGCAGTTGAATAAGAAACGTGCAGAGACAAAGATTACTAAAAAAGATATAGAAAAGTTTAAAGAAAAGAAGGGAATAGAGGGAAAAGAGTTAGATAAAAAAATTGATGACTTAAGACGAAGTCGCGTTACAGAAGTAGAATTGGCAGAATTAACAGCACAAGATTTAAAAGTGTTAGCTATTAAAAGTAAAATGAGTTCAGGTTATCAACTGACACCACAAATTATTAAAAAAGATGTAACAGATGAAGAGTATGCACGGATAAGTGAAAAGCTTGTGGAGTTCCCAGGAGTAGATGCAACGGTTGATTGGGAACGTAATTACGTAAATGGTAATTTATTTCGTTCCGTGTTAGGTAATATTACAAGCAGTGAAGAAGGATTACCGAAAGAAAACTTAGATTCTTATTTGGTACGTGGATATAACCGTAATGATCGTGTAGGAAAAAGTTATATTGAACAACGATATGAAGATGTATTACACGGTACAAAAGAAGAAGTGAAAAACATTACTGATAAATCAGGAAATATTGTTAGCACAGAAATAATCTCTAAAGGAAAAAGTGGTAATAGTTTAACATTAACGATTGATATGGAATTACAAAAGAAAGTGGAAGAAAGTATAGAGAAAAATTTGAGGGCTTTTAAGAGTTCAGAGCCACTGCTAGATCGAGCTTTTGTCGTCATGACGAATCCAAATAACGGACAGATTTTATCTATGGCAGGCAAAAAGATTGTAGAAAAAGAAGGGAAAATGGAGATTGAGGATTTGGCATTAGGTAACATGACAACTTCGTATGAGCTAGGATCAGCTGTAAAAGGTGCTACTTTATTAACTGGATATGAGACAGGGGCAATACAGCCAGGAGATCAATTTTATGATGCACCGATGAAATTTAAAGGTACACAAGCTAAGAAATCGTGGAATGTATCTGGATTTGGTAATGTAAATGATTTAAGAGCTTTACAAGTATCTTCGAATGTATACATGTTCCAAACGGCCTTGCAAATCGCAGGGGTTAATTACGTACCAAATGGTACATTGGATATTAAACAAGAAGCATTTGATACGATGCGCTATTATTTTAAACAATTTGGTTTAGGTGTCCCAACAGGTATTGATTTACCGAATGAAATAACTGGACAAACGAGAACAGTAGATAGTCAACCAGGTTTTTTACTAGATTTTTCTATCGGTCAGTATGATACGTATACGCCATTGCAATTGGCACAATATATTTCAACGATTGCGAATGGCGGTTATAGAATGCAACCTCAAATTGTACAAGAAATACGAGAACAATCAATAAAAGAAGAAGAGGTTGGCAAAGTTATACGCTCTATAGAGCCTGTCGTATTAAATCGAGTTGATATGAGGACAGAACATATTGATCGGATAAAAGAGGGGTTTAGATGGGTATTCCAAGAAGGTGATGGAACTGGTGTGAAACATTTCAAAAATGCTCCATATAAACCAGCAGGAAAGACAGGAACAGCTCAAACTGTATATGGTGGAGATGATCCAATTGGTAGAAATGCAAAAGGAGAACGTATGGAATGTTACAATTTAACGTTAGTTGGATATGCTCCATATGATAATCCAGAAGTAGCATTTTCTATAGTAGTCCCATGGCTTCATGATGATAAAAGTGGAATTAATTCTATAATTGGAAAGGAAGTTTTAGATGTATACTTTGATTTAAAAAAGCAACGTATACATGGTGGAGATACTAATACAGATAGTTCAAATCAAAATTAGTAAAATTTGTGTACTTTTCTCAGGGGAAGAGACCCTGTTTATATAAAAGTCTTTATAAGTTAAAGGAAGATTTGAAATAAGAGATGGCAACTATCACAGTTGTCATCTCTTACTTTTGTTAATATTTTGGCTACTAATAAAAAAGGTTTTAAATTTATGGAACAAACTTGTTTCTTAGATTGTCAATTATGTGTACGTATAAAAACAGGTGTTCAAATTGGATACAGTGTATTGAATTTACTACTTGTTTTTAGTATTGAAAATTTGAAAGGAATGATGATTTTGAAAAACAAAAGGATGCTAAAAATAGGAATATGCGTTGGTATATTAGGTTTAAGTCTTACAAGCCTAGAAGCTTTTACAGGAGGGTCACTGCAAGTTGAAGCGAAAGAAAAGAATGGACAAGTGAAACATAAAAATCAGGCGACGCATAAAGAGTTCTCTCAACTTGAGAAAAAATTTGATGCTCGATTAGGTGTATATGCGATTGATACTGGTACAAATCAAACAATCTCTTATCGACATAACGAAAGATTTGCCTTCGCATCAACCTACAAGGCTTTAGCCGCAGGAGTATTACTACAGCAAAACTCAATTGATACATTAAATGAAGTCATTAAATTTACGAAAGAAGACTTAGTTGAATATTCACCTGTTACAGAGAAACATGTAGATACTGGAATGACACTAGGAGAAATTGCTGAGGCTGCTGTTCGTTCAAGTGATAATACTGCAGGGAACATTCTATTTAATAAAATAGGCGGACCTAAAGGATATGAAAAAGCGCTTAGACAGATCGGGGATCGGGTTACTATGTCTGATCGCTTTGAAACAGAATTAAACGAAGCTATTCCAGGAGACATTCGTGACACTAGTACAGCGAAAGCAATTGCTACGAATCTTAAAGCTTTTACAGTCGGAAATGCGCTTCCAGATCATAAACGTAAAGTTCTTACAGAGTGGATGAAAGGAAATGCTACAGGAGACAAACTTATTCGTGCAGGCATGCCAACTGATTGGATAGTTGGGGATAAATCAGGAGCTGGAAGTTACGGGACACGAAATGATATTGCTATCGTATGGCCACCAAATAGAGCACCTATTATCATCGCAATTTTATCTAGTAAAGATGAGAAAGAGGCTACCTATGATAATCAACTCATTGCAGAGGCAACTGGGGTTATAGTTAAGGCTCTTAGGTAATAGTATTTTAGTTTTCGCATTTTTAACATGAAAGTATTAAAAGTATAACGTTAGAAAACGACTTTTTTCGTGTGATAAGAGTCGTTTTTGTATTCTTATTATTAAAAAGGTAAAAGTAAAAATATAACGAATATATATGACGTATCTCATATGAAATTTCATGTACTGTATTATTTTATTAATTTAAATAAATTTCAAGAAAGTATAATATAATTCAGTTAGCATATAGAAGTGTTTGATGAGAATGTAAAGGAGAAAATATGAAAAAGAAGATCAATAGAATCGTAATGATTATTTGTATATTAGTAGGTTTTACAATCTTTTTATATTTACAGAACAATTTAATAAGTATAACTGAGGTTAAAATAACCTCTAGTAAAATACCATCCTCTTTTAAAGGGTATAAAATTCTACAAATTTCAGACTTACACAATAAGCAATTTGGCGATAATCAAGATGTGTTAATTCAAAAAATAAAAAGCATAGACCCAGATATTATTGCGATTACGGGTGATTTAATTGACAGTAAATCATAAGATGCAGAAGTTAGTATGCAATTAATACGAGAAATGGTAAAGAAGTATCCTGTATATTTTGTGACAGGAAACCATGAACAATGGTCTGGAAAGTATAACAGTTTAGAAAAAGAGTTGAAGAAATATGATGTCAATGTTTTAAGGAATGAACATGTAGGCATTCGAAAGGGTGAGCAAGAAATAAACTTGCTAGGTATTGATGATCCAGAGTTTGTTACTGGAAACCGTGATGAAGGAAATATTATAATAGATGAAATTAAAAAAGCGAAAATTGAAATGCAGCCAGATAGATATAATGTATTATTATCCCATAGGCCTGAATTTATTAAGGAATATACGAATGAGAGATTGGATTTGGTTTTATCGGGACATGCTCATGGAGGGCAAGTTAGATTGCCATCTATCGGAGGATTAGTTGCTCCAAATCAAGGTGTTTTACCTAAATATACAGCAGGTTTATATGAAGAACAAAATACATCAATGGTGGTTAGTAGAGGATTAGGCAATAGTATCATTCCGCAAAGAATTTTGAATAGGCCAGAAATTGTAGTCGCCCAGTTAAATTAAATTGGGCGACTTTTTATGTACAGAATGAGTAAAGGGGCTTTATGTATTTTGTACGAGTTAACATTACAATTTTGTTAAAAATTTTCTACGTTACATAAAGTAACAAAATTTGACCTGAAGAGTTTGTTATAGTGTAAATAATCAAAAAACTTAAAAATTAGTCGAGTGAAAAGTGTGATAAGGAATTTATGTAAAAAACTTAAAGGGGTGTACACATGCATAAAGAATATGAAATTGAAGAGTATACGGCGATTGAGGAACAAATACATTATTATTGTCAATGTTTATTAGTGAGCCATCCTGAGCAAATTATAAAATATTTGGAAAAAAGATTAGAAAAATATGCAGAAACATTACAATATGCACATTTATATCCCGATACAGTTATTTTACCGTTACAGCAATTAGTTATCGAATATTCTTTAGACCTTGCTAGAATTAGGAAGTATATGAATTTAGAAACATAAAGTAAAATGCATAGTTTAAATGAAACAGAGTCGACTTTAAGAAATTATATTCTAATGTCGATTCTGTTTCATTGTTTAATATTGTTGATTGAAAATAAATACTAATCAATGAAGTTTGACATATAATTACGCAAGAGTAAAATAAAAGTGAGTACTCACTCATTTTATAGAAAAGAGGGATAATACATGCAAAAACCTTCAATTGTTTTACAGAATGTATCGAAAAGTTTTGGGAAAAAAGAAGTTTTACACGATCTTTCATTACAAATTGAAAAAGCAGAGATATTTGGTTTAGTTGGGCCTTCAGGATCAGGGAAAACGACGCTTATTAAATTGATTGCAGGTATTAATCAGGCATCTAAAGGTGATGTATTTGTATACAACATTAACATGCCAAATTTAAATGAGATGAAAAGAATTGGCTATATGGCTCAAGCTGATGCATTATACGAAGAACTATCAGCATATGAAAATGCAGATTTTATTGCAACGATGTATGGATTAAAGGGAAAGCATAAAAAGGAAAGAATCAAAGAGGTTTTTGACCTGGTACAATTATCACAACATATGAAAAAGCAAGTACAGCATTTTTCAGGTGGGATGAAAAAGCGTCTATCATTAGCAATAGCACTTCTTCATGAACCTGAAATATTAATTTTAGATGAGCCAACAGTGGGGATAGATCCGCTTCTTAGAAAAACAATCTGGGGAAAATTTTATGAACTTAAAAAGAAAGGCACAACTATTATTGTAACGACGCACATTATGGATGAAGCAGAGTTTTGTGAGCGTCTAGGGTTGATTAGAGAAGGGAACTTAGTTGCGGTTGGAACGCCAGAGGAATTGAAAAAACGTGTATCATCAGGACGAATTGAAGATGTCTTTTTGTTAGAAGAGGGGGTTGAATCGTGAGAGTTAATGGTGTAATCATTCGTATTATTCGTCAATTTTTTCGAGATAAACGTTCGTTAGCCATGATGTTTGGGGCACCAATGTTATTACTTTGGCTATTGTCTTTAGTATTTACACAAAAAGATTATAAACCACATATTGCTGTAGTTGATGTGCCCGCTTCTATAGTAAAAGTGATGAAAAATCAAGAAGCCTCAATTTATGAATATAGCAAAGAGAAAGCGATTTCTGAGTTGGAAAAACAAAAGATCGATGCAGTAATTCATTTAGAGAATGGAAAAATAAATCTTTTGTTAGAAGGCAGTGATTCGTCGAAAAACCGTGCTGTACTCCAAGTATTGCAAAAGAGCACAGAGAAGAATGATGTATCGATTATGAAACCTGAAGTGAATTATTTACATGGCTCTAAAGACTTTACGATGTTTGATGGGCTCGGTCCCATGTTAATTGGATTCTTTACATTTTTCTTTGTATTCATTTTGTCAGGAGTTTCTTTCGTAAGAGAACGTTTAAGTGGTACATTAGAGCGATTATTGTCCACACCAGTTAGACGATGGGAAATAGTTGTTGGATATATAATTGGTTTTGGAATTTTTGCATTCATACAATCTGTTATAATTGTAAGTTTTTCAGTCTATGTTTTAGATTTATATGTAGCAGGTTCTATATGGCTAACGCTACTTATTACATGTATGCTCTCTTTAACGGCACTAACATTAGGGACGTTTTTATCAGCATACGCAAATAATGAATTTCAAATGATCCAGTTTATACCGCTAGTTATTGTGCCACAAATCTTCTTTTCTGGCTTGTTTCCAATTGAATCTATGAATAAGTGGCTACAAATGTTAGGGAAATTATTTCCACTCACATACGGCGCTGATGCAATGAGGCAAGTGATGATTCGAAATCAAGGATTTACAGAAATTGCATTGGATCTTACTGTATTACTACTTTTTTCACTATTATTTGCAGTAGGGAATGTATTTGCTTTAAAGAAACATCGCAAAATATAATAATGACAAAAAGGGGCTTTGTACATGAAGAAGGATTGGCTTGAGGAATTGATTGCTGCAACTAATACTGATAATCGAAATGAACGTCAAATGCGTATTTTAGAAGCAGCTGTTGATATGTTTGGAGAAAAAGGATATGCTTCAACTTCAACAAGTGAAATTGCAAAGCGTGCTGGTGTAGCGGAAGGAACGATTTTCCGCTACTATAAGACGAAAAAAGATTTATTGTTAGCGGTCGTAATGCCAACTTTAACAAAGTTTGCTGCACCATTTTTCGTACAAGCTTTTGCGAAAGAGATATTTAAAACTGATTATGAATCGTATGAAGGGCTTTTAAGGGTAGTCATTCATAATCGATTTGAATTTGCCAAAAAGCACTTTCCAATGATTAAAATATTAATTCAAGAAGTGCCGTTTCAGCCAGAGCTAAAAAGTGAAATACAACAATTAGTAGAAACAGAACTGCTTTCACATTTTAAAAAGTTAATTGTAAAGTTTCAAGAAGAAGGGGGAATTATTGAGATGCCACCACCTTCCGTGTTACGGCTTACATTATCAGCTGTTTTAGGATTTCTATTAACTCGGTTTTTATTATTACCTGAAGAGAATTGGGATGATGAATTGGAAATTGAAAATACGATTCAATTTATTTTGTACGGACTAACGCCACGGAGGTAATGAAATGCGACAATTTGCAAAACCTACAATCGTCGTAAGTAAATGTTTAGAATTTGATGCTTGTCGTTATAATGGAGAAATGATTCCGGATGTAACAATACGAAATTTGCAGCCATTTGTTACATTTATACCTGTTTGTCCAGAAGTCGAGATTGGATTGGGAATTCCTCGTGAAACGATACGAATCGTAGAAGAAAATGGTGTGAATAAACTTGTGCAACCGTCGACAAGAGAAGACGTTACTGAAAAAATGGAGCAATTTTCAAATGGATTTTTACAAACGATATCCGATGTGGATGGATTTATTTTAAAGAATCGCTCGCCAAGTTGTGGTACGCGTGATGTGAAATTTTATTCTGGTTTTGAAAAAGCGCCAGCAAAAGGAAAGGGACCAGGCTTATTTGGCGGAGCAGTATTAAAAAAATTTTCGCACCTTCCAATTGAAGAAGAAGGTAGATTGTCGAATTTTATTATTAGAGAACATTTCTTTACAAGGTTATTTACAATCGCATATTACAAAATGATTAAACATAATAAAAATATGAAAAACCTTGTATCGTTTCAGTCGGACAATAAATATTTATTTATGGCATATAATCAGGTAAAACAAAAAGAATTAGGGCGTATTATTGCAAATCAAAAAAATGAAACGATTGAAATTGTATTTGATAATTATGAGAAGACTTTATATGAATTATTTTTGCGCGCGCCCCGCTATACATCGAATGTAAATGTATGTGAACATATTTTCGGATATTTTAAAACGAAATTAAAAAAACAAGAAAAAGATTATTTTTTAGAACTGATACAAAAGTATGCAGAAAAGAAAATACCACTTAGTAGTTTGCTTGCAATTTTAAAATCATGGGCCATTCGGTTTGATGAAAAGTATTTATTAGGACAAACATATTTTGAGCCATATCCTGAAGCGTTAGTAGAAATTTCTGATTCGGGAAAAGGTAGAGATTATTAAACAATAAATTACATAATTCGACATAAAACTTCCTATGTTGTTGTAGAACAATGTAGGAATTTTTTTGTGCATTAGTACAGAATCTGTTTTAAAATTAAGTTATGACAGAATTGTAGCAATTGTCTAACTAATATTCTTGTCTTTTAAGAAGTAATGTTTGTAGTAGAAACTCGCACGCTGTCGAAACTCAATATTCGATAAGGGGTGTGTAGCGGAATGGAATTTACTCTAACTCGCGAAAAACAAATGATTAAAGAAATGGTACGTGACTTTGCTGAAAAGGAAATCGCACCGAAAGCTGTGTATTATGACAAAACTGCAGAGTTTCCATATGAAACATTTCAAAAAATGGGCGAACTAGGATTATTAGGCATCCCATTCCCAGAAGAGTATGGAGGTTCAGGTGGCGATACAGTATCGTACGCGCTAGCAGTTGAAGAAATTGGTCGTGCTTGTGGTGGTACAGGATTAAGCTACGCTGCAACAATTTCATTAGGTGCTTCTCCAATTTATTATTTCGGTACAGAAGAACAAAAACAAAAATATTTAGTTCCAATGGCATCAGGTAAAACGTTAGGCGCTTTCGGATTAACGGAGCCAAACGCTGGATCAGATGCAGGAGGCACACAAACGAAAGCGGTATTAGATGGTGATGAATATGTAATCAGTGGTGAAAAGTGCTGGATTACAAACGCAGAGTATGCAAATACAATTATTGTAACCGCTATCAACGGTGTTGAAGAGAATGGTAGAAAACGTATTTCTGCATTTATCGTACCGACTACAAGTGAAGGATTAACGATCTCGAGTCCTTACGATAAGATGGGTGTTCGCGCTTCTAATACTTGTGAAATCGTACTTGATGGTGTGCGTGTACCGAAAGAAAATATTCTTGGTGATGTTAATAAAGGATTTAAACAATTCTTATATACACTTGATGGAGGACGTATTTCAATTGCAGCATTAGCAGTAGGTATTGCACAATCTGCATTTGAACGTGCATTGCAATATGCGAAAGAACGTCAACAATTTGGAAAAACAATTTCTAATTTCCAAGCGATTCAATTTAAATTAGCGGATATGGCGACTGAAGTAGAGTTAGCACGTAATTTAGTACATAAAGCAGCTTGGTTAAAAGATAACGATAAACCTTTCGGTAAAGAAGCGGCTATGGCAAAACTATTTGCATCTGAAGCAGCTAGTCGTATTGCGAATCATGCAGTACAAATTCATGGCGGTTATGGCTATATGCGTGAATATGAAGTTGAAAGACATATTCGTGATGCAAAACTGTTAGAAATTGGTGAAGGAACTTCTGAAATTCAACGTCTCGTAATTGCTAGACATTTAGGATGTAGATAAAAAGGAGGAATCACTATGTTTCAAAAAATATTAATTGCCAATCGCGGGGAAATCGCAGTTCGCATTATGAAAACTTGTCAAAAACTTGGAATTCGTACCGTCGCTATTTATTCTGAGGCTGATGAAAATGCCCTTCATGTAAAAATGGCAAATGAAGCTTATCTAGTAGGTGGTCCACGAGTTCAAGAAAGCTATTTAAACCTTGAAAAAATTATTGAAATAGCTAAGAAGACAAATGTTGAAGCAATCCATCCGGGGTACGGATTATTATCAGAGAATCCATCTTTTCCGATTCGCTGTAAAGAAGAAGGAATCGTATTTATTGGTCCTTCAGAAGAAATCATTACGAAGATGGGAAGTAAAATTGAGTCACGTATAGCAATGCAAGCAGCAGATGTACCAGTAGTTCCAGGTATTACTACAAATATTGAAACTGCTGAAGAGGCAATTGAAATTGCAAAACAAATTGGTTATCCATTAATGCTTAAGGCATCCGCGGGCGGCGGAGGCATTGGAATGCAGTTGATGGAAACTGAGCAAACGCTCACCAAAGCATTTGAAAGTAACAAAACAAGGGCACAAAATTTCTTCGGTAATGGAGAAATGTATTTAGAGCGTTATATTGCAGACGCGCATCATATTGAAATTCAGCTTTTAGCAGATACACATGGTAACACAGTGTACTTATGGGAACGTGAATGTTCCGTACAGCGCCGAAATCAAAAAGTAATCGAAGAAGCACCTTCACCTTTTTTAGATGAAGGTACACGAAAAGCAATGGGAGAAGTGGCTGTACAAGCTGCTAAAGCTCTTGGGTATACAAATGCAGGTACAGTTGAGTTTCTTGTAGATGATCAGAAAAATTTCTATTTCTTAGAAATGAATACGAGATTACAAGTAGAGCATCCCGTTACAGAAGAAATTACGGGGTTAGATCTTGTAGAACAACAACTTCTTATCGCAAGTGGAGAGAAACTATCATTTACTCAGGATGATGTAAAACGTAGTGGTCATGCCATTGAAGCACGTATTTATGCAGAAGACCCGAAAACATTCTTCCCGTCACCTGGGAAAATTACAGATTTAACATTACCATCAAATATACGTATGG
This sequence comes from Bacillus cereus group sp. BceL062, assembly GCF_051780025.1. Lineage (NCBI taxonomy): Bacteria > Bacillati > Bacillota > Bacilli > Caryophanales > Bacillaceae > Bacillus > Bacillus cereus group sp. BceL062. The sequence goes on from NZ_JBPWGY010000001.1 coordinate 601,714, forward strand.
ATCACTTTTTAGAGAATCATGTAACAATTACACCGTTTTATGATCCAATGATTGCAAAAGTCATTGCTCATGGTGAAACTCGTGAAGAGGCAATTTCAAAATTAGAAAATGCTCTAGAGGAGTTGAAAATTGAAGGTATTAAAACAAATACACCGATGCTACTGCAAGTGCTCGGAGACGATGTGTTCAAAAGTGGTATTTATACAACGGGTTTCGTAACGAAACAGCTTGTTAAAAAATAAGATTTATGAATATTAAGGGGGAAAAAATGATGACGAAAGTATATGCATCGATGGCAGGAAATGTTTGGAAGATAGTTGTAGGAGTAGGAGATACAGTAGAGGAAGAGCAGGATGTCGTCATTTTGGAATCTATGAAAATGGAAATTCCAATCATTTCAGAAGAAGCTGGCACAGTTATGAAAATTAATGTGCAAGAAGGCGATTTTGTAAATGAAGGAGATGTATTACTAGAAATTGAATAGGGAGATATAGGGGGAAGCGAATTGAAACTACCTAATTTTGCTGTCATTAAAGAAGTAGGGCCACGTGATGGCTTACAGAATGAAAAAAAGATTGTTGGCACAAAAGATAAAGTAAAATGGATTCAACTACTTACAGAAGCCGGATTGTCGTACGTTGAAGTTTCCTCATTCGTTCACCCAAAATGGGTTCCTGCCTTAGCGGATGCAAATGATGTCTTTTCTGAGCTAAAAAGGGATCCCAATGTTACATATGCTGCGCTTGTTCCAAATCAAAATGGTTTGGAACGAGCTTTTTTGCAAAATGTAGATGAGGTGAATGTTTTTTTATCAGCGAGTGAATCTCATAATAAAAGTAATATTAATAAATCAATTAAAGAAGCATTAACTGTTATTGAAGATATAACAAAACAGGCAATATTCGAAGGGAAAAAGGTTAGAGGTTATGTTTCTACTGTATTTGGATGTCCGTATGAGGGAGATATAAGTGCCGCAGCAGTTGATGAAATATGTAATCAACTATTTTCATACGGCATTTATGAAGTTTCTCTCGGTGACACGATTGGTGTAGCGAATCCATTACAAGTAGAACAAGTATTAGAACATCTATTAAAGAAATATGATGCTTCGCAGTTTGCAATGCATTTTCATAATACGTATGGGATGGCACTTGCAAATGTAGTGAAGTCTTTAGAACACGGTATTACAACGTTTGATAGTTCTTGTGGTGGACTCGGGGGATGTCCATATGCACCGGGAGCATCAGGAAATGTTGCAACTGATGATTTAGTGCATATGCTCCATAAGTTAGGTGTCCAAACAAATATAGACGAAGAAAAGTTATGGAGAGCTAGTCAATTTATTCAAAGTAAGTTAAATATCCAATTACCGAGTCATGTGTATAGAGCGCTTCAACATAAAACGATAAGTAGGTGAGAAGATGCTAGAATTACAAAATATTTCAGTTGACTATGTAACACCGCATGTTGTAAAGATTTCGTTATATCGTGAAAGACAAGCAAATTCTTTATCTTTAGCGTTATTAGAAGAATTGCAAACAATATTAACGGAAATAAGTGAAGAGTCAAATACACGTGTAGTTATTTTAACAGGGGCTGGTGAAAAAGCGTTTTGTGCTGGCGCAGATTTAAAAGAACGAGCTGGTATGAATGAAGAGCAAGTTCGCCATGCGGTTGGTATGATTCGTACTACTATGGAAATGGTGGAACAATTACCACAACCAGTTATTGCAGCTATTAATGGAATTGCTCTTGGTGGTGGTACGGAATTGAGTTTAGCCTGTGACTTTAGAATCGCTTCTGAAAATGCAAGCCTTGGTCTGACTGAAACTACCCTTGCAATTATACCTGGAGCAGGTGGTACGCAGCGTTTACCGAGATTAATTGGTGTTGGTAGAGCGAAAGAATTAATTTATACAGGAAGACGTATTTCGGCGCAAGAAGCGAAAGAATATGGTTTAGTAGAATTCGTCGTACCAGCTGATTTACTAGAAGAGAAAGCGATTGAAATTGCAAATCAAATTGCTAGTAATGGTCCTATTGCAGTTCGATTAGCAAAAGAAGCAATTTCTAATGGTGTTCAAGTAGATTTACATACCGGATTACAAATGGAAAAACAGGCGTACGAGGGTGTAATCCATACGGAAGATAGATTAGAAGGATTACAGGCATTTAAGGAAAAACGCAAACCGATGTATAAGGGGGAGTAAATGTGTTAGAACAAAAACAACAATCAAATAATTTTGAAGAACGAGTTGAAACGATTAAACAAGGTGGAGCACCGAAATATCATGAACAAAACAAAGCAAAAGGAAAACTATTTGTTCGAGATCGTTTAGCTCTTCTATTTGATAATGGCGAATATGTAGAAGATGCATTATTTGCAAATTGTGAGCAAACAGGGTTACCGGCTGATGGTGTTGTAACTGCAACTGGTAAAATACATGGGCGTACTGCGTGCGTAATGGCAAATGATTCAACTGTGAAAGCCGGATCATGGGGAGCTCGTACAGTTGAAAAGATTTTACGTATTCAAGAAACGGCTGAAAAGTTACGTGTTCCATTATTTTATTTAGTTGACTCTGCTGGAGCGCGTATTACAGATCAAGTAGAAATGTTCCCAGGGCGCCGCGGTGCGGGAAGAATCTTTTATAACCAAGTGAAATTATCAGGTAAAGTTCCGCAAATTTGTTTATTATTTGGTCCTTCTGCTGCTGGTGGTGCATATATTCCAGCTTTTTGTGACGTTGTTATGATGGTGGAAGGTAATGCATCTATGTATTTAGGATCTCCACGTATGGCTGAAATGGTTATCGGTGAGAAGGTAACTTTAGAAGAAATGGGCGGGGCTCGTATGCATTGCTCAGTATCAGGATGCGGAGACGTTTTATGTAAGACAGAAGAAGATGCAATTACACAGGCTAGACAATACATTTCATATTTTCCAAGCAACTACTTAGAAAAGACTCCATTGATGACACCTCAAGAACCGAAACAGTTCGATAAAACGTTAGAACAAATCATTCCAGAAAATCAAAATGCTCCTTTCAATATGAAAGATCTGATTAACAGAATTATAGATGACGGCTCATTCTTTGAAGTGAAAAAATTATTTGCTCAAGAACTCATTACAGGTTTAGCACGCATTGATGGTAAGCCAATAGGTATTATTGCAAATCAGCCGCGTATGAAAGGTGGCGTTTTATTCCACGATTCAGCTGATAAAGCAGCGAAGTTTATTAATTTATGCGATGCATACCATATTCCATTATTATTCCTTGCAGATGTACCAGGATTTATGATTGGTACAAAAGTAGAGCGCGCTGGTATTATTCGTCACGGTGCAAAAATGATTTCTGCAATGAGTGAAGCAACTGTACCGAAAATTTCTATCATTGTTCGAAAAGCATATGGAGCTGGTTTATATGCAATGGCAGGTCCGGCATTTGAACCAGATTGCTGCTTAGCATTACCGACAGCTTCTATTGCTGTAATGGGTCCAGAAGCAGCGGTCAATGCTGTATATGCAAATAAAATTGCGGCTTTACCAGAAGAAGAGCGTGCAAGCTTCATAGCTGAAAAACGTGAAGAGTATAAGAAAGATATTGATATTTATCATTTAGCATCAGAGATGGTGATTGATGGTATTGTTCATCCAAACAATTTACGTGAAGAGTTAAAAGGGCGTTTCGAAATGTATATGAGTAAATATCAAGTATTCACGGATCGTAAACATCCTGTATATCCAGTTTAAAAGCCCTATTTAGGGCTTTCTTGCTCAAAAAGTCAAGGAGGGGAAAACATTGAAACAAGCAGTTTGGTTTCCAACAGAAGAGTATAAGGAAAAAACACGTTTATATGGTTGGATGAAATCATTGGGATATGAAGACTATGAAACTTTTTATAATAAATCTATTGAGGAAACAGCTTGGTTTTGGGGAGAGGCAGAAAAAGCAGTTGGCTATCAATGGATGAAACCTTATACAGAAGTGTTAGATTTAGAAAATGGTACGCCATTTGCACAGTGGTATAATGATGGAACATGTAACGTTGTAGAATCAGCTTTATCCCGCTGGATTGCGGATGAAGTGACAAGAAAACAGCCAGCACTTCAGTACGAAGGGGAAAATGGAACTTCAAAATCATTTACATATGAAGAGCTTGACAATTGGGTAAGCCGTGTGGCCAATGGTTTGAAACAAGCGGGTATTGAGAAGGGCGATCGTGTAACAATTTATATGCCGATGATTCCGGAAACAGTTGTTGCGATGCTAGCTGTAATGAAAATCGGAGCAATTATTTCACCAATATTTTCGGGATTTGCTTCGGATGCAGTTATGACACGCGTACAAGCAGCTGGTTCAAAAATGATTATTACCGCAGATGGATTTTCACGCCGCGGGAAAATTGTTTCTTTAAAGGATGAAGTAGATAAAGCTTGTGAACATTGCCCGACTGTTGAAAAGGTGGTAATTGTTCGTCATGCAGGAAATAATTTTACACCGCATCATTATGACTTTTCATGGAGTACGCTAGAAAAAGAAAAACCATTCATACATGCCGAAGAAATGCATAGTGATGATCCTTTAATGCTCATATATACATCAGGAACGACTGGTAAGCCGAAAGGAACGGTACACACGCATGCAGGATTTCCTTTGAAAGCAGCTTTTGATGCAGGATTTGGAATGAATATTAAACAAGGTGATCGTGTATTGTGGGTAACTGATATGGGCTGGATGATGGGGCCATTTTTATTATTCGGTTCACTCATAAATGGTGCAACGATGGTTATGTACGAAGGTGTTCCAGACTTTCCAGAAGCAGATCGCTTATGGGAGACGGTTGATAAATATGAAATTACTCATCTCGGTATTTCGCCAACGTTAATCCGTGCATTAATGGCAAAAGGTGATGAGTATGTGAATAAACATTCTTTAAAGAGTTTAGAAGTATTCGCATCAACAGGAGAGCCTTGGAATCCTGATCCATGGATGTGGCTGTTTGAAACAGTTGGAAAAGGAAAAGTGCCAATCTGTAACTATTCAGGCGGAACTGAAATTTCTGGTGGGATTTTCGGTAATGTTCTGATTAAGCCAATCGCACCAATTAGTTTTAACGCATCGTTACCAGGTATGGCTGCGGTTGTACTTGATGATCAAGGTAAACCAATCCGTGATGAAGTTGGAGAATTATGTTTAGAGAAACCTTGGGTTGGAATGACGAAAAGTTTCTGGGAAGACGATGAGCGTTATGTGAACACATATTGGTCACGATTTGAAAATAAATGGGTTCATGGTGACTGGGTTATTTATGATGGTGAACAATATATCATTACAGGGCGTTCAGATGATACGCTAAATATTGCTGGTAAACGTATTGGGCCTGCTGAATATGAGTCTATTCTTGTGAAACATATTAATGTAATAGAAGCAGCTTCAATTGGTGTACCTGACGATGTAAAAGGTGAGGTTTGTCATTGCTTTGTAGTATTACGAGATGGTGTAATATTTACAGCAGAATTAAAGAAAGAATTAATGAGTTTAGTAAATTCTCATATCGGAAAAGCATTATGTCCAAAGGATATCCACGTTGTAGCGGATTTGCCAAAAACACGTAATTCTAAAGTAATGCGACGCGTCATCAAAGCGGCTTACTTAGGAAAAGAATTAGGAGATTTATCATCACTTGTAAATCCAGAAGTAGTTCCACATATTCAGGGTCTACAGTCTAGTAAATTATAAATGTAGGAATGAGCTCTATGTAAATGGAGCTCATTTTTCATGTTTATAAAAAGAGAAGAAGTAAATTTGAAGTAGTAAAATTCTACTTGTATTATTACGACGTATGTTTGTTTTATAGTTTTTATCAAAATAGGATTGTGGCATGTCTATTCATTGGAGAGATTGAATTGTGTTAAGGATGAAAATTTAGTGAAGCGAAAAGTAATGAATAAAAGGAGAAATCCCTGGGGGACAGGGATTCACTAAGGGAGAAAGTATTGTCGTGCAATGTCGAAATTTGGCGTATTCGACAAATTAATATTATCACGAATTTTCAGGAGATTGTGATAGGGAATGTGTCAAAAATGTGTACGTATTTCCTATTAAAGTGTTATGTAAATAGGAAAAGGGAAAAAATTAAGTTCACTCGTTCTTAAGAATTTTTCCCCTTAAAATTTAGTATTTGTTCGTTATTTTATATACGTCTTAATTTGGTAAATCTTCAACATGTAAAGATTGAGTATTGCCCTTTTTGTTTGAATTATGTGCCTTCTGAGATGTTTCTTGCATTTGCTCTTGGGCTTTACTAGGAGTATTCAGCGCATCAGATGATACATGATCAAGTTGTTGACTTAATAAATCTTTTTTATCCATGTTATGTAGCTCCTTTTTGAACTTTGATATAAAAACGAAGTGTTTTTAAATAGTTACGTGGGTATTATGTATCTTTGAATGGAATTATATACACAAACTACATTGAGAAGTTAACTACTTATAAAAATTACCTGTGATGACAAGCTGAAGAAATATAAAGATCATTAGTGATTAATAAAAGCATTATTTTAGTAGGGTGTTACGAAATTTCATTTAAAAGGAACATCCCAATGATAAAAAAGAGCACTGTAAATCAGTGCTCATCTTATCAGAAACTGCTTAGTCCTTAAAAACAAAACCATTACGGACAATTCACAATGGTAATAGTGACGCTAGCCATTGTTCCAGGAGAATCAAGAAGTGAAGCAGTAACGGTTACTGTTCCAGGCCCATTAGCGGCTAGAAATACAGCGGTAAAGTTACCTGAAGCATTGGTAATGACAGCAAGAGGAACCATGAAAGCAAGAGAAGGGTTACTAAATGAAAAACTGACCACTACTCCTGGAGTAGGACTACCGTTTACTAATACTTGCCCCGAAAAAAATAAAGTATTATTTCCTTGAGTGGATACACATGCTGTGGTTTCGTTAGAAGTCAAGGTAATAGATGCAGGCCCAGCGGGAAGATTAAATCCAGTTGGTCCAGTTGGCCCAGTTGGTCCAGTTGGCCCAGTTGGTCCAGTTGGCCCAGTTGGTCCGGTTGGCCCAGTTGGTCCAGTTGGTCCGGTTGGTCCAGTTGGTCCAGTTGGTCCGGTTGACCCAGTTGGTCCAGTTGAACCAGTAGCTCCTGTAGAACCTGTGGGACCAGTAGGGAATTGAAAGGGTTGAACAGGTGGAAGTGTAGGTCCAATAGAACCCGGATTAAGTGCAACAAAAGATAAAAACTCGTCCATTATTTATCACCTCTAAAAATTGTATTACTAATAGTAAATGTACTGACAGAGCAAAGTGAAATGGACAAGCGGTTGTATTTTAACAAATTAAGCAAAATAGTTATTTGATAGAAAGAGAGAGTAGTATGATTCCTTTAGAAATTAAATATAAAAAGGCGATTATCTTCAAATCGCCTTTTGGGTAATGCAGTGTAATTTTATTCAGTTATTTGAAATATAGTTTCATTCGGTTTAGAAAATCCATACAATTTCCTTGCGAATTTTAAAATTTCTTCTTCACTACTTGTTAAAGCTTTAACATCATTCTTAAGGGAATGACCATCCTTCTTTACAGAAGATAATTTTTGTTGTTCCGTATTCAGCGTGATTTGTTTTTCTTTAATCATTTCTTGTTGGTTATTCAGAGAATATTGAAGGACAAAAATTATAGGTACCATAATAGCCAAAGTAGTTATAATACGGCGTCTTGTTTTTTTTCTATTACCTTGTTGTGTATTAGGGTTCACTTGCTGTGAGGGTATATTAGGATTTGATTGGTGTGATGATACTTTTGGGATGTTTCCCATTAAAATGCCTCCATTACTGATTGTAGAATTTAAACCGTTTAAAAGTATTATAAATGTTTAATGGGAATTTTAGAAGATATTTTAATATAGTTGCATATCGTAAAGTTTAAACAAAATCCTTATTTACATAAAAGAAACACCGATTGTCTGCGAGGCTCCTAAGGATAATCATCAAGTAATGAAGTACTCGACTAATTAACGATATCACGAATTTTTGGGTAAAAACATTGAAAAATCCGTTTAAATTAATAGGAGTATTATTTGAAATAAAAACGCTATTTTAATACGGAAGGGAATAATGATGATTCCATGGGATAAGCGAGTATACATTGTATCAAGGTGATCATTTTATTACAGAGGGGACAATTGTAGAGGTTAGTGAAAAGGCAAATAAATCATTATATTGGCTCCAGTGCATGATAGATCCAAGTTATGAAAAAGTGTGCGGGAATAGTACAAAGCGACTTCGGTTGATTCGGATAGATAATGACGAAGAATGAGATGATTAAGGATAGGTATTGAATATGCCATATTTGTATGAATAAAGAGCAGAATATAGCCAATATATAGGTGTTGAAATTGTTCTAAAGGTAGGAATATCTGAAATATAAATAATTGAGGGGAGTGAACTAAAAATGGAAACTAGCACTTTTTTAGGATTGTTTTGGGGATGGATCACGGTTATCGTATCGGGAATACTTTTCGTACGCCCATCGGTATTACGTGAATTGAAAAAATTAGTGGCTGAAGACAGAGGGTTTGGTATTATGTACGGTTTTTTATCGATTTTCCTTGGGCTAGGCACTGTAATCCTACATAATGTATGGGCATTCAACTGGCAGGGGTTCCTAACGGTTATTGCATGGCTTGCATTATTAAAGGGAATTTACATAATTGCATATCCTGAACCCTCCAAGAAAACTGATTTTGAATTAAGGATACTAACTACACGTATAGCGCTCGCTATCATTGGCGCTTTGGCTTTATGGATGCTTATAGTAATCTATATAAAATAATCTTTTTTAATGAGAAATATACTAAAATATGAGAAAAGGCTATAATACTAATTATAAATTTAGTCCTACTGGAAGAATCCGTGGACATCAAACTAAAAAGGGCGTTATTATAGTGCTCTGTAGTTTGGTGTCCACTTTTTTATTTTTAATTAACAAAATAAATCAGTGGTGTTTTTATAAATGACGCAATTAACTTCCGAATTAAAATTGACCGAAAAGAAAAGTACGTTTGTTCGGAAGGGGTGTTAAAGAAATTATTACAACTGTGTAAGGTTAATGTAATATTAATCGATAGTAAATCAAGATACTTAAGTGTATTTTTAATAGGATTTGAAAGTACTGTTTTTAACATATTGGGTTAAATAAAATTTAATTAGGAAGTGTAATACAATGATTGAGATTAAATCTATGATTTATTCGTACAAACTAAAAAGAAGAATAGCTAAAGATTTATATGGCAGCAGAGATGAGTTGACGATGTTATTAAATGAATTTAATAATATGAAAAGTAAAGTGAAGTCTGACAAAAAGAAAAATAATATGTTATCTCGTTTACAATTAATGTACCAAAATATGAAATTAGACAAGCAGTATTCTCTTCCGTTTGCTCTTAATAGTAGGTTATTGGAGCGATTAGAAGATGAATCTATTCAAACAACTGAAGAATGTGTATCATGTCTACACGTAATGTTAGAAATAAATTATGAGAAAATAAAACATTATGGATCTAATACAAGTAGGTCATTTGTTCCGTTATCACAGTCTTCCATTTGTCTTGCTGATTTTGTTTGTTTGACAGGATTTGTTTTATTAGGCTTACTAGGAACAATTACATTTGGAGGGATAATGTAATCTTTTTATTCACTTACATAAAAGACCACCCATTTAAGGTGTATTTTTTAGTTACATAGAAGAGCTCATGCGATAGACAGGGAAGAATGACACGGATGCTAATTTCTAGTTGCTCATTGTCAATGCATTGTGTAACTAGAAAGATAAAATGTTATGATGCTAGGAATAACAAGGAATTTAGCGTTTGGGCTAGTTACACAAAATATAAGATATGGGTAACTCATAGTAAACGTGAAATGATAAACCCTATGTTGTCGCAGCGATTAAGTGAGTATGCTGAGGGTTTGTTATTGATGCAAAATTAAGTGTTACAGGACTTAATGCACCATAGCAAAAGGAAAACTTACTACTGTAAATAAAGTGTATGTGAAATAATTACAAAGTCGATTTATAAGAGTCAGCTTATATTTCGACACTCCACTCAACTTGTAACTATAGATGCCATTCTAAATCAGTACGTGTTAATATACAAAAAGCTGACTATACTCAGTCAGCTTTTTGTATATTATATTCTAGTATTTATCGATCCCAAAAGACATATTCTTTCCGTTAAGTTGACATTAAAATCTTACCAATGTTTTCTTTTACAATGACAACAAATAAAGAAACATTTACAACGACACTTATTTCGTTTAGAACTCCAATCATCATCACAATGATGCTTTTCTTTAGACTTCCACCAATCATCATTACAATGCTTTTCCTTAGAACTCCAATCATCATCACAATGATGCTTTTCTTTAGACTTCCACCAATCATCATTACAATGCTTTTCTTTAGATTTCCACCAGTCATCACAACAATGCTGTTTCTTAGAACTCCAGCAATCATTATTCCAGGACATTTTTTTATACCTCCCTTCAATAGAATTACTATCATTCTATGTTTTAGTGAAGAAATGGCTTGTTTATAAACCTATTATTTTATCTTTATATGATAGAGTGCTTTCTACTACATATAGAATTCATAAAAACTATGCTAATTTTCAAGAGATAGTGGAGAGAATTACTGGTTATGACATTTATCAATAAACACATGTTGAAGAAAACATTCTGATTATAAATAATATCTAATTTTGGAGTACATTTTTCTGAATGTATATTTCAAAACAGCGGAGAAAAAATATATTATATTACTGCAAACAAAGCCTATGTATATGTAAAGTAATAGAAAAAACAGCTAACTCTTAAAGGAGCTGGCTTATTAAAAGAAAAAAAGATTCATTTGATAAAGAGGTTATCTAAACTTTAAATTCAGCAGAATTAAATCCAAGTCCCCTCATTAAACAAGCCGCTAACTGTTAAAGAATTGTTTTTATAATTAATAAAGAAAAAAATGTTTAGTACAATTGTTTGTTTTTTTCTTTCTATGTGTTTGCCTCGTACACTTTTAAGCTAGTGGACATACTTTACTAATAGAAAGGATTAGGGGGTGAGGTTTTGGGTTCTCGATTTAATAATTGTAAAAAGAAGTGTACATGTAAACAGGATGATTGTTGGGAGATATTCGAAGAGTGTAACAAAGAAAAGCATGAGAAATGTGATAATTCTTGTGTGCAAGGAATTAGAGATGAGCTTAAGAAATTAATTAATCGCACAGTTCAAATTAATACAGAGGGACGTACTTATGTAGGTACTGTTTCGTCTGTAAGTTGTGATGTAGTTAAGCTTGCAGCTATTCCTGGATCTGTTGCAGTAATTATCTCCATTTGCAAAATTGAAGCAATTTTCCCTCCTGTTACAACGGTTACTGCAGAGTTTGATTTTAATGGTGTTGACGTAGCAAATAAAGCATAATTATGCTTTGTTTGTAAAGCCATTCTGATGAATGGCTTTATTTTAATTTCGTATAAAAGGAGAATATATTCTTTATATAGAAATAAGTTTGAGGCTATAAAGAGTGATGTACGAAAGGAGAATGAGAGTGATTAAATTAGTGCCCTTTAAAAGATCTGATTTCAAACAATTAATAAATTGGATTCATTCCGAACAATTTTTAATACAGTGGTCAGGAAATGCATTCACATATCCTTTAAACGAACAGCAATTAGAGAAATATATAGAAAGTGCAAATACACTCGCTTTCAAAGTAATAGATGAAAAGACTGAAGAAGTACTTGGTCATATTTCACTTGGTCAAATAGACGATATAAATAAGTCTGCGAGAATTGGAAAAGTGTTAGTTGGTAATACGAAAATGAGAGGGCGTTCAATAGGAAAACATATGATGAAAGCAGTACTTCATATTGCGTTTGAAGAATTAAAACTACATAGAGTAACTCTTGGCGTGTATGATTTTAATACGTCGGCTATTTCTTGTTATGAAAAAATAGGATTTGTAAAAGAAGGTTTATTAAGAGATTCAAAAAAAGTAGGAGAAACGTATTGGAATTTATGGGAAATGAGTATGCTAGAATATGAATGGAATAATAAAAAATAATAGTTTCTTATAATTTTATTATGTTAATTAAAAGGGATTGGTGGGAGATTATGAATAGAAAGACTATAGTAATCACAATTGCAGCTGTTTCAGGGGGAGGTAAAACTACTATTACAGAAAGTTTAACTCATGAGTTAACAAATTCAAAAGCGCTATTTTTTGATAGTTATAACTTTGATAACTGTCCTGCTGATATTTGTAAATGGATTGATGATGGAGCAAATTATGACGAGTGGATACTTACACCATTAATTCATGATATTCAGCATCTTATACGAGATAGTAAATTAGACTATATTATTGTAGATTATCCTTTTGCATACTTAAATAGAGAAATGGGGCAGTTCATTGATGTAACTATATTTATTGACACACCTTTAGATATTGCAATGGCTAGAAGAATTTTACGAGATTTTAAAGAAGATACTATGAGTGAAATACATAATGATTTAAAACATTACATGGCACATGCGAGAAAAGCTTATTTAGAGGCAATTCATACTGTTAAACCGAATTCAGATATCGTATTGGATGGATCTTTTTCTGTAAGTGAAATAATTAATCATGTTGTTGAGGAACTTGACCGAAGAGAAGTGATTGTCGATGGTTAAATGTATAGAGGAATATGTAGAAGTTGATGATTTTAAAATGTATACGAAAGTATTCCAAGGAAAGAAGTGGCAGCCTGTTATTATAATGGAATCAGGCTACGGGGATTATTCAAAGGCATGGGATTATATTGCTGAAAGACTGACGGAATTTGGGACGATACTTACATATGATCGAGCTGGATTAGGGAAAAGTGGGAAGAGTTCCAAGCAACGTATTAGTTCTGAAATGGTAAAAGATTTAAGAACATGTTTAAATCTTTTACAACTGAAGCCACCTTATATTTTTGTAGGGCATTCTTTTGGTGGTATAAATGCACGGTTATTTACGGTTTTTTATCCCGAGGATATGTTGGGAACAGTTTTAGTTGATTCGACACCAGAAAATTATAAAGAAGTATTTTTGCCAATCATGTCTCCAGAATTTCAAGAAGCTTACTATAAACAATTTGCATATGAAAGTTCATATGAAGAGTTTATGTTTAGTCTAGGTGAAGCAGATAGACATTGTAAATCAATGAGCGATATTCCCCTTGTCGTGCTAGCTGCTGGTAAAAAAGCTTTTTATTCGCAAGCTGCACAACTGAAATGGTTACAATTACAAAGAGAATTATTACAATTATCCAGTAAAAATAAATTTATAATTGCAGAACATAGCGGTCACTATATTCAAAAGGATGAGCCACATTATATTATAGGTGCTGTTAAGTGGATACTTGGGGTAGGGGAGAGATAAATGTGTACACTGTATTTCAATATAACTGGCAAGTAAGAGAAGATTGGTTTAAGTGGTGTGAACAACTTACAGTGGAAGAATTACTTCGCAAACGTGTTGGTGGTGTTGGAAGTATATTAGAAACATTATTTCATATTGTAGATGTTGAGTATAGCTGGATTTGTGATTTGAAAGGAAAAGAAGTAGATGAGCCGCAATTTAAGGATTATCAATCTATTCAAAAAGTGAAAGCATTATCTCATTTGTATAATAAGGATTTAGAGGGATTTTTACAATCGTGGACAGAAGACTTAGAGAATAAAATATTAAAAGTTTCATGGACGGATAAAGAGTACAAGTATGGTGAAGTGTTACGACATGTTATCGTACATGAAATTCATCATATAGGTCAGCTATCAATATGGGCAAGAGAGTTAAATCTTCAGCCCGTTTCAGCGAATTTAATTGGAAGGGGATTATAGACGTAAAAACCGACTTGTACTGTAAACGCAAGTCGGTTTTTATATGTAAGAAGATTTCTTAGTTGAAATCCTCGGATTTTCTTTGACGTAAATGTAAAAACATTAAAATTGTAATAATGAAAAAGATCATCATCGTTTGTATGATTAAATTTTTAAACTGTAGCAATATTGCCCAAGATGTAAGAGTATCTTTAAAAGCTTGGAGTGCAGAGTACGAGGAAGGTTCAAAACCGTACTGAAGTAATTTTTTTGTTTCAATAAAAGTAGTGTTTTCTTCATCGGATTCTAATATTACTGAAATAAGCCTAGTATCTCCTAGTTTTGCAGTACCGACAAAACTATTATTACCGTTAGTTGAAAAACTAGTTTGCAAGCCATCAACACCTTGGAGTTTAATGTTTTCATTGAGGGAATAAATCATTTTATTTGTGTTGAAAACTTGAAAATTTTTGAAGGTAAATTGGTAAGAGGTTAGTTTCGTCATATTCAGTACATTAGGGAAATCTTTTACTAAATGCGTTGCTAGTTTAGCTGCATCTTTCGCTGTTGTATTCGATTGTTTATTTGTATCTTGATTAGCTCCAGTAGAGTTTAGAAAAGGAGATGGCTGTGATAACTGTAGCTGTTTTGCTTTTTCATTCATTAACGTTGTAAAGTTATCTTCATTGCCACCAATGTGTTCTGCCAGTGCGAGTGCAGAACGATTATTTCCTGTTAAAAGCAATGCATGAAGTAAATCACGAACCGTCGTTTTATCCTTTGCTGTTACTTGCATAGGAGTCGTTTCCGCTTGGAATAATTCGTTACTTATTTTTACGGATTCATCTAACTGTATTTTGCCATCATTCAGTTGTTCCAATACGATATACTCTGTCATTAATTTAGACAAAGTAGCTGATTGTATAGGGGTTTCTTCATTTTTTTTATAAATAACTTCACCTGAATTAGCATCTATTAAAATAGCTGATTTAGCTTGAATAATTGGACCATTTACATAAAGATAAAAATATAAAACGATAAGTGCAGTAATAATAAAAGATAATAATAAAATTGTGAATTTTTTCAAGAATTGCATAAGCGATCCTCCTACTATGACATCAATAATAATATTGTAAAAAGGAATGCTTAATTAGGAAGAAAGAAAAGGTAAAGAATTTCTAAAGAATTATAAAAGATTATTAAACTTTGGATATTGATGGAAAATAAAAGGTTCAATTTCTTATCATATTAGAAATTGAACCTAAAATTATGGTGTATTAATTTTTATATGGTAGTAGTTTTACAGTGAAAGTTGTTTTCTTGTCATCACTATATACTTCAATCGTTCCTTTATGCAGTTCGACAATACTTTTTGCAATTGCTAATCCGAGTCCTGATCCACCAGTGTTTGTTGAACGTGATTTTTCAACACGATAAAAACGTTCAAAAATATGAGGTAAATCTGTACTAGGAATAGGTTGTCCGTAATTTGTTATATCAATTGTAATCATATTATTGCTTTCATAAGCGGTAAGGTCAATATAACCACCTTCGTTTCCATAAGCGATAGCGTTTATAATAAGATTTTCAAATACACGCACTAATTTGTCTCCATCAGCTAATACCATGAGTTTTTGAGAGGGGAAAGAAGGGCGGCATTCAATATTTGCTTCTTGCACTTGTATTCGGAATTGAACAGTTAATTGTCCAAGTAGCTCTACAATATCAATGGGAGCAGAATATAAACTTAACTCTTTATTTTGAACACGGGTGTATTCAAACAAGTCATTCATTAATGCATTTAGACGTGTTACTTTACCATAAATGACTTGTATGTAATGACGTAATTCCACTTCATCTCTATAATTATCATGATGGATTAAATTCACGTATCCAACTATTGATGTAAGGGGAGTACGTAAATCATGTGATACATTTGTAATTAGTTCGCTTTTTGCTTGTTCTGCCTGTCTTTCTTCGTCAATTGACTCTTTTAATTGTTCAACAATTTGATTGACCCCAGTCGCTAACTCTTCTAAATAATTATGATTTACGATGGAAACTTTATGATTGAAATTTCCATTTGCAATATATCGAATCTCTTCTATCATTTTTTTAATACAAGTTTCATAGTAAAGCTTTCTCTCGTGACGATAAAAAATGTATAGATAGGATGAAAAAATAGAAAATAAAAATAAATAAGAAACAATCATCATCCATAAAGATTCTTTAATCCCTTTATACTTTTCATAACCAAAAATCCGAATGAATTCTTTACCGAGTTCGGTTAGAGTAAGTGAACTCTCGATTACACTCGTAATGAGGCGATATATAATTAATTCAGTAATAGGTGTAAGAGTGATAGCTAATAAAAACCAAAAAATTATCTTCCATTTTGGGATATCTTTTAAAATATCAAATGCTTCATTTCTCAATTTTATAGCCTACTCCCCAAACAGTATGAATAAATTTTTCTCCATTCATTACTGTTTCAAGTTTATCCCGTAAATTACTAATATGAACCATTACAGTTTTATTTGAGCCATAACCATCTTCATTCCAAACACGTTCGAATATTTCTTCGGAACTAAATACTCTTCCTGTATTGCTCGCTAGTAAATATAAAATATCAAATTCAATAGATGTAAGTTTAATATATTCATTATTTACTTTAACAGTATGATTATGCTTATGGATTTCAGCTGTTCGAATACGAATGATACCATCGTCTTTCTTTTGAGTAGCAGCGTTTTGGAAAGTGGATCTTCTCAGCAAAGCTTTCACTCTAGCGACTAATTCTAGTGGATTAAACGGTTTAATCATATAATCATCTGCACCTGTCATAAGCCCTAATATTTTGTCCATGTCTTCAGCCTTTGCACTCAGCATAAGGATAGGTACAGTATTATTTTCACGCACTTCCTGACAAACTTCTAATCCATTTCGCTTTGGCATCATAATGTCCAAAATCATGAGGTCAACTTCATATGCAGATATCATTTGTATTGCTTCATCACCGTCATAAGCTTTAAAAATGTTATATCCTTCATTTCGTAAATAAACAGCGAGTAACTCTACAATATCTTTATCATCATCAATAATTAATATGCTTTTATTCATTATATAGTTAGTTCCTTTCCTTACAAATCATCAACACTACTATAATAACAAACATTTATGTACTTTGTAGCAATGATTTTACATAAAATTTCATGTAACGTATTAAAAAGGAATTAAAGCATTCATAACGAATTAACAATAGAAGAATTATTTGAATTTCCTATTATATTGAAGGAACGTAATAAGGAGGAGATTAACGTGTTATATAATGAAATATGTTCATTTACTCCAACTGGGAAAATAGAACACTCTATAAAAGAGTTTCTATTAAAGTACGATAAAGAATTTACATATCATCATTCAATTCGTGTGGCAAATGAAGCGTGAAAAATAGCGATAATGTTTCATGAAAATGAAGAAAAAGCAGAAATTGCAGGGTATTTACATGATATAAGTGCAATCTTTCCGAATGAGGACCGGATTAAAGTTGCTGAAGCAGTTGGAATCGAAATATTACAAGAAGAACGGAAATTTCCAATGATTATTCATCAAAAACTATCGAGAGTAATCGCAAGAGAGATATTTAAAGTGGAAGATGAAGAGATTTTAGGTGCAATTTGTTGCCATACTACATTGCGTAAACATGCAACGAAGATGGATTTAGTGTTACTTGTTGCAGATAAAATAGAATGGGATCAAGATGGGACACCATCATACTTAGTAGATATAAAAAATGGATTAGAAAAATCTTTAGAACATGCTGCTTTTGTATATATTTCATATTTGTGGGAAAGAAAAGATACATTGAAAGTTATACATCCGTGGCTAGAAGAAGCTTATTGGTATTTAAAAGAACTTGTAGAGTAGAAAGGATATGAAAATGCAGTTAAAAGAATATATGAATCAAACATTCCCAGGAGTTACGTTAGTACCGTCCATATACTCTCAGTGGGAAAATCATCTACATTTTGATTTTGGGAAAGATAAATATCAAATTGTAGAAGGAACCGACGATTTAAATATGGAATACTTCTCTCAACTATATACAGATAATAAATACTTATTTGAAGATATATTTTTAAAAGAAGATGTAGTGTTTGTAGTAGCAAATGTTTATCGGTTTAAAAAGGAAAATATAAAAACTCCACAGAAAATAAATATATACAATAAATATATTAAAAAGAGAGATTTAAAGTTTCGTATAAGACAAGAAACGTTACCTTTTCTATTTGAAGATGAAGAAGCAGATTTATATTGTACATCTCAATTTTCTTTAAAATGTCTTGCGGAAGATATTAAATATGAACTACTTATTCAAGCTGTTAATCATGAGGATTTTCCAGATCTTTATCCTCGTTTTGGACGCAAAAAAGAGGTTTCTTATCCTGACGTATTTCTCATTAACGCAACGAAAGATATTGTCATGTTTATTTATGATGATAGAGGATGTGAAGTCATTGCGAAGAATAAAGAAATAATCCGAGGCTTATATGAAAAATACAAAGAGTGGATTCCAGTTTATGAACGAGAAAGTATAGATAGCTTATTTAAATGACAGTAGGGGAAGTGAAGTGTGTAATGAAACGTATCGCAATCGTATCCGCATGGGAACCAGAACTTACGTATTTGCATCAACATTATCCGAGTGAACGCATTGAAAAAAGAGTAGCTTGGGAATTTCATTTTCATTATATAAATGATCTGGAAATTATTTCAGTAATAACTGGTGTTGGCAAAGTAAGTTGTGCTAGTTGTGTACAATTATTAATAAGTGAATTTCAGCCGGACGAGCTATTTATGACAGGAATATGCGGAAGTTTATCAAATAAGGTGAAAAATGGTCACATTGTAGTAGCACTTAATGCAATACAACACGATGTTACTGCTGCTGGTTCAGGGGAAGATGTTTTTAATTTATATGATGGTAGAACAGCACCTATTGAAACAACAAAGTCAATTGTAAGAAAAATAAAAAAAATACGATCTTATGATCCAGTTCACTTCGGTACGTTCTTATCTGGAGATCAGCGTATTCGTAGTTCCGAAATGAGATATTTACTGCATACTGTATACGGAGCATTGGCGGTTGATCAAGAAGTCGCTGCTTTCGCTTACGTATGTCATATAAATAAAAAACCATTTTTATGTTTAAAAGCTGCTTCAGATCAAGCGAATGATAAAACGAAAGAAGAACAAAAGGTTTTTAAAATGTTAGCATGTGAACGAGCATGTGAGCATTTAATTGCTTTTTTACGTGTTTATGAGATTACTGTAGTAAATAATAGATAGTTAAAAGATTCAGGTGAAAGGAATTCATTTCATGTATTTGAATGTAGTATATAACAAGCCAAAGCGGAGGATTATATTTATATGATTCAATATAAAAGATGTAGTGAAGTAAGTATAGATTTAGTGTATGGAGCTTTTAAGGATGGATTTTCAGATTACATTATTAAAATGGATGTTTCAAAAGAAGATTTTATACAAAGATTTTTTGGACCAGAAGGTAACTCGCTAGAACACTCTTTTCTTGCTTTAGATGGTGACAAATCTGTTGGCATAATACTTGGTGGTATAAAGGTTTATGAAACTATAAAAACAATGCGTTGTGGAACATTAGCTGTTCATCCAGAGTTTCGCGGCATTGGAGTAAGTCAAAAGTTATTTGAGCTACATAAAGAAGAAGCGATACAAAATGAATGCCAGCAACTTTTTCTTGAAGTTATTGTAGGTAATGATAGGGCGATTCATTTTTATAACAAATTAGGTTATGAAAAAGTGTATGATCTTTCTTATTATAATTTAAATGATGTAACTAAATTAACAAATAAAGATAATAAAAATATTGAAGTGCAAAGATTAGAATTTCAAACATTTAAACTTGAAATTCAGAAATGGCTTAACTTCCATATAAATTGGCAAAATGATATTGATTACATTGAAAAAACAAATAATACGTATTACGGTGCATATGTTGATAATGATTTAAAAGGCTCTGTATGTGTAAATGAACAAGGTAAAATTAGTTATATTTTCGTAGATAAAGATTATAGAAATATTGGGATTGGGATGAAATTATTACAAGTAGCAAGAGTAGAATCAAATTTATCAAGTTTATCTATTGGTTTTCCAAACAACAGTTTACTAGAAGGGTTTTTAAAGAAATCTGGGTTTAAAAAGAATTCTTTAGCACAATATGAAATGTATTTATTGTTATAAAAAGCGGAAGGAATTATTCTTTGCGCTTTTTATTTTTGCACTATGAGCGTAAAATATTTCTCATATATAATCCGTGAATAAGTCCCAACATACTATATGTGGAGGTCTTTTTATTAGAAGGTTATTTATAAAGTGACAGTAAAATAACGAGAGATTACATATTGAATTAGAAACGAGGAAGCAGGTTAGAAATTATAAAACTGTTCCAGAAAGCAGTGGATAGTTTTTTGGAAATTAGATTTTTTTGAAAATAAAAAGGCGGTTGTTTCCGCAACCACCTTTCAGTAAAACAAAGCACTTTTTCAGAAATAAATTATGGATGATTCTAAAAAAAGTTATAGGATATAATCCTATTTTTATAACCGAAGTGACGAGCTTAACTTATAAGAAAGGAATGACTATATTATATGAAAATTTGTGTATAATGGTTACAAAGAAAAGAGCAGCTAGCAAAAGTTATCTGCTCCATTAAAGGCATATGGTTAAGCAATGGTTTGTTTAAAGTATTGATTGAATAGTAAGGTTTATCGAGAGAAGAGGAATTATATAAATTAAATTATGATAGTCGATATTCTCCATATTGACCAGAAAAAAACTAAAAATTCTAGTGAAATTCCAAGCGTTCTTTTCTTAGGTTTTTGAATTTCTTTTATTAGATAACCTACAGCACTAATTGCTATAAGTATGAAAAGAATGAGTTCTAATGTTTCTGGCATTATATCTACTCCTAATTATATATTTAGTTTATTATATAACAATTAAGAGATTATTTGAAGATTAAAAGTAAGGATTGAAAAGTTTGAATTTGTTTCTTCTTTCGTTATCTTTTTAAATGTCACTTTCATAATAATATTTTATTTTGTAAAATATTATTATTTTATGTAGAATAGATAGGATGGGAGGGAATGAAATGAATTATGGTTTAAAGTTTAAGATTCTTGAATTACAATGTTTTATTCAAAAGACTTATTCTGATATTAAAACAGCATGTGATATTGCTATTTATCAAGAAAACACTTCTAAATATTTAATTTCATTAGGATTTTTAAATAAATCATATATGACTTATATAGAAGCAAAAAGATTTTATCGTGAAAATGACGAGCTTGTAAGTGTAGAATTTGATAATTTCTTTGATGCGTATGATAAATTAGAACACGAATTAAAACAAGTTATTTCAAGAGAAGATAAAAATCCTTCATTGCTACATAGCAAATTTGATCAGTTTCAACAGAAAATTGAAAATATAAATGACCTAATAAAAGTTTTGGAAAATGCTCGTTAATAAGTTATTTTTCTTTGTTACATAGAAATTATACATTATAAACATTTTTAGGATAATATGTATTGCGAATCTATTGTAAGAAGGTGACTTTTGTTGATTACAGAAGTCACCTTTTTATAATATGCTTTATATCTGTAATTAATATATTGTGTTACACAATTCACTTTTATATGACTTCATTTATTGATGAAAATTAAAATAGAAAGATCTGAAAATAGAAACCTACTAAGGCTTATTTGCTATGATAACCTTAGAAAACTCAAACTGGATCTTTAAAAAAAGAGAATTTACACGTGAAATTTAATTTATCGAACCTTATATATATCTATAAAAAAGTTCATTAAAAGCAGTGATTTTCTCTAGAATAACTATATTTAAATAATGAATTAACGTCATTAAATTATGCGATTTTGTTTAATTTTATATGCTTTTTATTTTCTTTTTTTGATACGAATGAATAGTATAATTTTTAACAGTTTTATATTTTAGGAAATTATAAGAGGTAAATATCATGAAAAATAAAAAAGAAATAGCTATAGTTGCATTAACAACAGGATTGGCTTTAACAGCTGTAGCGCCATACGGAATAGGTCATGCAGAGGAAACAGATCAACTACAAGTTCAAATGCAGGAGGAATCGTTCCGCTCAGGTGAACTTACTCAACCGTCACAAAAGACACCAGAAAATGTAGTAAAGGATGCGCTTAAGGAGAAAACAGAACAAGCGCTTTCTCCAAAGCAAGTCAATGGAGAAACAGGAGTAGATTATAAAGTCTTTCAAAAACGTGGTTCGTATGATGGGACTACACTCGTACGTATGCAGCAAACATACGAAGGAAAAGAAGTATATGGCCATCAATTAACTGCACACGTAGACAATAAGGGTGTTATTAAAAGTGTTTTAGGCGATAGCGCGCAAAATTTAAAACAAGAAGATTTGAAAAAGCCTATTAAGCTATCAAAAGAAGAAGCCAAACAATATATTTATACAAAGTACGGGAGCGATATCAAGTTCATTTCTGAACCAGAAGTTAAGGAAGTTATTTTTGTGGATGAAAATAATGGACAAGCTTCAAATGCATATCAAGTTACATTTGCTGCTGCAACACCAAGCTATGTATCTGGAACTTATTTAGTGAATGCCGATAATGGTGAAATGTTGAAAAATATGGTACAAGAATCAGGTTTAAAAGTAAGTGAAGAGCATGTTGAACCTTTAAAGGAAAGTAGAAAAAACAATTTCGTATCACTAACTGGAACAGGGAAAGATGATTTAGGTATAACTCGCACTTTTGGTATTTATGAACAAAGTAATGGGAAATATGCTCTTGCTGATTACACAAGAGGGCAAGGAATTGAGACATATGATGTAAATTATAGAGATATTACAAATGAAGAAAAATATTATCCTGGTATATTAGTAACTAGCACTTCACCAACATTTACTGATCCAAAGGCGGTAAGTGCTCATTTTTTAGCAACAAAGGTATATGATTTTTATAAAGATAAATACAAGCGTAATAGTTTTGATAATAAGGGAAAAAAAGTAGTATCAGTTGTACATGCATGGGATTCTGGAGGAACAAATAACCCTAAAAATTGGGAGAATGCATTTAGTGCTAATATTAATAATATTAGTATGCTTATATATGGTGACCCCATGGTGAAAGCGTTCGATATAGTGGGCCATGAATTTACACATGCGGTTACCTCTAGCGAATCTAACCTTGAATTTTTCGGAGAATCTGGTGCAATTAACGAAGCGTTATCTGATATTATGGGAACGGCTATTGAGAAATACATAAATAACGGGGAATTTAACTGGACAACAGGAGAACAAACTGGATCGGTTTTCCGAAATATGAAAAATCCATCTTCAATCAATTATTCAAATGGAGTACCATATCCAGATGATTATAGTAAATATAATGATTTAAATGGAGAGGATAATGGAGGCATTCATTTCAACTCAAGTATTATTAATAAAGTTGCGTATTTAATTGCTCAAGGGGGTACTCATAACGGTGTAACTGTAAATGGTATTGGTGAAGATAAAATGTTTGATATTTTCTACTATGCAAATACTGATGAATTAAACATGACTTCTAATTTCTCAGAATTGAGATTAGCGTGCCTTAAAGTTGCAACAAACAAATATGGAGCGAACTCAATTGAGGTTCAAGCGGTCCAAAAAGCTTTTGATGCAGCAAAAATTAAGGGAACAGTGAAAGAAAACGAAAAAACTGCCGAAAACCAAGTCCCAGAGTTAACTGTACCGTCTACAATTACACTACGTGTAGGTGATACGTTTGACCCGATGAGAAATGTAACAGCTGCTGATAAAGAAGATGGTGATTTAACAAATAGAGTACAGCATAAAGGCGATGTAGATACATCTAAACCAGGTAAATACATTGTGAACTACTTGGTTGTCGATTCCCAAGGGGGGAATGCAACGGATACGCAGACTGTAATTGTAGAGAAAAATGAAGAAATATTAGATATAGAGCCTAAATTAACAGCGCCTATTGGAGTGACTATTAATGTAGGAGATTCATTTGTTCCGATGACAGAAGTATTAGCTATTGATAAAGAAGATGGCGATCTTACTTCTAAAGTAAAAGTTGATGGTAAAGTAGATACATCTAAAGCTGGTACTTACGTATTAACATACACAGTTACAGACTCTAAAGGTCATGAAGTAACTGCGAAACAAACTGTAACGGTTAAAGTTAGAGAAGAAGTTAAAAATGACAACCCAATACTAAAAGTACCTGCTACAACTACAATTAATGAGAATGATCAATTTGACCCAATGGTAGGAGTATCAGCTACTAATAAAAAGAATGATGACCTTACTTCTAAAGTAAAAGTTGATGGTAAAGTAGATACATCTAAAGCTGATACTTATGAAATAATATATAGTGTCAGAGATTCCGTAGGTAATGAGGTAAAGGCAATACAAAAAGTACTAGTGAAAGATAAAGACACTAGCAAAGCTAATGGCCTTGCTAATAATAGTAATATCTCAAACAATAGTAATTCAGATAAAAAAGAATATACATATAAAGAGCTTCCAAAAACGGGTGCAAGTACAACTAACAGTGCAGTAATGGGCATGTTGATGGTTATTGCAGGTACAGTACTCACTTTGATTCGTAAATTTAGAAAGACACATAAATAATAGTAGGTATAGGTATCATTCGTTTGAGGAAAAGAATTCATAATCCAGAAAAAACAAAGTGAAAAATATGTGAAACAAAAAAGGGAGTGTGTCTTAGGCGTAAATTATATTATCGGTACTGAAGGGCGAATGTCACTAGCTGATAAATAGTTTGGAATTTTGTACACACAATAATTATTAGATAAGGTTTTTACTTACCAAGATTTTAGTAGTTAGGAGGTACATTTGGCTTCCATAAAACTTTGCGCTTGGATGCGATTCTGTCTACAGAAATACATTACATATAAAACACGTTACTATTCTCATTAAAATAAAAGAATAGTAACGTGTTTTTTGTTTAAAAATAGCCTGAATCGTAAAGTTCATGAATGTTGGGGTAGTTTTAATTAGCCATGCATTAATTACTGAAAGCACTTTGTATTAATGGAAGTTTCACTTATATGACAACATGAGATTTTCGGTATTTACCAGGCGTTTCGTTAGTGAATTTTTTAAAAATTTTAGTGAAGTAGCTTTGATCAGTAAAATTGAGTGAAGCACAGATGTCAGATAAGGAATAGGTTGTGAAAGTTAATAATTTCTTTGCTTCTTCGATTCGTTCACGCTGAATATATTCACTTAATGAAATACCAACTTCTTTTTTAAATAATATAGATAAATAATCCGAATTCACGTTTGAAAATGTAGCAAGTTGTTTAACTGATATTGGATTGTAAATGTTTTTGAAAATGTAGTTTTTGCAAATAGCAATAGTCTGTGAATGTTGCTGTGCTTTTTGTGCCTTTACACGGTCTGCAAAAGTACAGAAAACATTTTTTAATAAATCCCAAACAGATTCTTTGTCTTTTAAATTTTCTGTTCTTTGGATATGTAGATCATAAATCTTGTAAGCAATTCCAGATGGAAGCCCTCCTTTTATCGCATATCTAGTAGCGAGTGTAATAGATGAAATACAAATGTTTTTATGACGTCTTAATTGATGGAATGAAGATAATGATGAAAGAGTCTCTTGTTGGAATACATAATAATATTTGAGTACTGTTTCTTTATCCCCGTTTTCTATAGCTCCAAGTAGTTGTTGCTCTAAATACAAATTATGACAGATAGATTCGTTTTTTTGCATTGAAGTATATACATCTTCGTTTAAGATACTGCTATGACTCACATGAAATGAGTCACTGTTATTTGAAAAGGTACTTACATCTGAAGTTTTTTTATAAAGAATGTTATGGAACAAAATCGCCATATTTACAAAGAAATATTGATCTTTGAGTGACAATGAAAAGTAATAGTCTCTTGTTTTTTTATAATTCGGCATAAAATGAAAGCTGCTATCCGTTTCGTTTTTAGAAAAGCTTACATCTGTTACAGGTCCAATAATAACAGTGCCGTTCACCATATAATCGCTCTTTATGTGAATTAAAATGAAGTGCCCTAGTTGTTGGTGAGTTCTGAAGATGGGAGAATTATATGAATCATTGTTCTGATAAAGCATATGTAACTGTTCTATTTTTGATGTATACAATGAAAGTGAATCATTTTTTGATGTAAAAGCTAAAAGAATATTTTTGTCGCAATCTAAAAAATAAACTGGAACTTCAAAAGATTGGAAAAACATATTGCAAATGTACTCTATCTCAACTAGACTGAGCTTTTTAGTCATATTCTTCCTCCTTACAGTTGTGCGTAATAGTTGAATGAATATATATTCCTTTTTTCATAAGTAGAAAAGGAAAAACTTTAGCAATAAAAATTATAAACTTCTAAGAATAATACCATAATTTAACAAGAATAGCACATATTATTTGAATATACAGGTAATAGTTTTGAGGAGTAGCATAAAATATGAATCATCACACTTATTTGCTAGTTACTGCTAACATGTATCAAAAAATGTTTAAGATTGGATTCAAATAGAAATAAGAGGGGGAGATTAACGAATTGGCGCCTAAGTAATTAGTAAAAATTAGCGATGAAAGCTACTATGCAACAATAATAATTATTTTTGAAGTAGAGACATAAGTGAAATGTAGGAGAGAAAATTACATATATCATACGGGGAGAAGACGTAATAGTAGAAATAAGAACAGTGAATAAGTGATTGTAAACAATGGGGTGTGGGGACAACTATGTTTTATGTTATTCGTTCAAGGCTGATACTTGGCACACTATTGCTCTTTAGATGGTAATAGTAAAAAAATAGATTTTTAAAATGATAGAAGTAGTAAAGGGGATAATAGAGAAATGAAAAAAATATTAAGTGTGCTTCTAGTTGTTTTCTTAACGTTTTCAGCGTGGTCTAGTGTATTAGTAAAGGCAGCTTCATCAACCAAAGGTTCTTTAACGATTCATAAGTACGAACAAGAAAAAGATGGAACAACAGGAGTAGAAGGTGATGGTTCCGCAAATCAAGAGGTGCCAACAAATGCGAAACCGTTAAAAGGTGTAACGTTTGAAGTAATAAGGGTTGCATCGTTTGAAAAAATTTCAAATGATGGAAAAATCGTGAAAGAAGATGTGAAACCTGTAACGGGGGCAACTCCGTCTCAAGTAGTAACTGATGATAACGGACAAGCTGTATTAAAAGATCTTCCGCTAGGACGTTATGAAGTGAAAGAGGTGGCAGGCCCTCCACATGTTAACCTAAATCCAAATACGTATACAGTAGATATTCCATTAACGAATAAAGAGGGTAAGGTGTTAAACTATGATGTTCATATGTATCCAAAAAATGAGATTAAACGCGGTGCAGTTGATTTAATAAAAACTGGTGCAAACGATAAAGCATTAGCGGGTGCAGCATTCTCTGTATTTAAAAAAGATGGAACAGAAGTGAAAAAAGAGTTAGTAACGGATGCTAATGGTCATATTCGTGTGCAAGGATTAGAGTATGGAGAATACTATTTCCAAGAAACAAAAGCTCCGAAAGGCTATGTGATAGATCCAACTAAACGCGAGTTTTTTATTAAGAACTCCGGAACAATTAATGAAGATGGAACAATTACTTCTGGTACAGTAGTTAAAGTAGAAGTGAAAAACTATGAAGAACCAACTATTGATAAAAAGATTAACGGGAATTTGGAAGCGCTACCGATAAATCCGTTAACTAATTACAATTATGATATTAAAACATTAATTCCAGAAGACATTAAAGAATACAAAAAATATGTGGTAACAGATACTTTGGACAATCGTTTAGTGATTCAAGGAAAGCCAATCGTGAAGATTGATGGAGCGGAAGTAAATGCAAGCATTGTAGATGTAACTGTAGAAGGTCAAAAGGTAACAGCTACAGTAAAAGACTTTACAAAATTAGATGGTAAAAAAGAATTTCATTTACAAATTAAATCACAAGTAAAAGAAGGAATACCATCTAGTTCGGAAATTTTAAATACAGCAAAAATTGATTTTACAAATAAAAATGATGTAATTGGAGATAAAGAATCTAAACCAGTAGTTGTTGTTCCGACAACTGGAATTATTGAGTTATCAAAAATTGATGGTGATGATAAGAAGGAATTAAAAGGTGCAGAGTTTGTACTTAAAGATAAAAAGGGGAAAATAGTTGTTGTAGCAGGAAAAGAAGTAATAGGTGTATCAGATGAAAATGGTGTTATTAAATGGGCTAACATTCCATACGGAGACTATCAAATTTTTGAAACGAAAGCACCAACATATACAAAAGAAGATGGTACAACAGCTTCTTATCAATTATTAAAAGACCCAATTGATGTAAAGGTTAGCGAAAATAATCAAACGGTTAAATTAACGATAGAAAATAATAAAAGTGGATGGATTCTTCCAGTAACGGGTGGTATAGGAACGACTCTTTTTACTGTACTAGGTCTTATGTTAATGGTAACAGCAGCGTTTGTTTTCTTTAGGAAAAAGTTTGCTAATAAATAAAGTTTTAGGAACATGTAACCATGTGATGTAAAAAGGGGAGAAGCAAAATGCTTTCCTCTTTTCGATATTTTAGTATATACAGAGGTGGAAATATGAAACGAAATCTTCTTTTAGGAGGTATTTTTTTATTTGGATTAGGTATTTTTTTATATCCTACTATTAGTAATTGGTTGGCGACTCGTGCTCATTATTCTGAGATTAGTTCTTATGATAAGAAGATTAAAGCGTTACAAAAGAAAGAAATTGAACGTAGGGAAAAAGAAGCAGCCGACTATAATAAACAAGTCCAAACTTCCAAGCAAACATTTGCAGATACATTTGCTGAGGAAAATAGTATTCAACAAGCGTATGCCGATGCGTTAAATTTAGGTGATGTAATGGGGTATATTGAAATATCGAAAATTAAAATAAAACTGCCAATTTATCAAGGTACCTCTGAAGAAGTATTGAGTCGGGGGATAGGTCATTTGGATTATTCGTCACTCCCGGTAGGCGGTGAGAATACGCACACTATTTTAACCGGGCATCGTGGTTTACCATCAGCAAAGTTATTTTCAGATTTAGATAAGTTGAGTGAAGGAGATCTTTTTTATATTCACTCTTTAGACAAAATTCTTGCCTATAAAGTAGATCAAATTAAAGTAGTTTTACCACACGAAACGGACGATTTGCAAATTGTGGAAAATAAAGATTATACAACATTAATTACATGTACGCCTTATGGAGTAAATACAAATAGATTGCTCGTTCGAGGTGAGCGTGTAGAGTTCAATCAGAAAGAAAAACAAGAAATAAGTACAGAGGTATTTATGTTTAATAAGTGGATGGTAATAGTTCCAATCCTATTGTTATGTGCGTTTCTAGTCGTAATTAATAAGAAAAAAATAACTAGATAGATTGTATGTATCCCGCAATAATGGGCAGTGGATCCATTAATTTAGGGATAAGCAAGGAAGGTATAGAAGGGATGAAGTAAATCCGTACTGATTAAAGTTCACTTTTTTTAACTGTAGAAAAAATACGGTAAAGGTGGGAACAAGGAAATTGAGGCTACGATTAAAGCTGGTAAGTATTCATTTAATGGTTTTGTTAATGATATGTGTAAGTTTTGTCATATATGTACCAAAAGAAGTTTATGGATCCATGGTAGACTTAAAAGGTTTAGGTGACATATCGCGTTATAATGCGATTATCTTTGGGAACCATAAAGCAGTTGGTGGAGACGTTGAAGGTGCAATCGCAGTTCAAGGTGATATGGATGCATCAGGTTATACGATTGTAGGTGCAGCGGCAGGTACATCTAATATAGTTGGCGAAAAATGGAGTGATGAAGGATATCCGTCTTTGTTATTGTCTGGAAAATTTAAAAAATCAAGAGAGGAATCTTTTATCATTCAAAACGGAATAGTCGTTATGACAAAAGAGAGTGATCCAGATCGTACAATACAATCTTCTTATGATCGTATTGTTTTTAAAGAAAAACAAGAAATTGATGCGAAATTCAATGAGTTTCGTAACATAGTGAACCAAGTCAATCAAGATGCAGGTCAATATAAAACGAATACCCCAATTCCAAACATGAGTTTTGGCATTGGAAAAGAGATAAACAATCCTAATATTTATGTTTCATCAGAATTGACAGGGAAAATAAATTTAGAAATAAGAGATGTATTTTTACCCAATGCTAAGGACAAAGATTTTATTGTTATGTATTCGGATGCAAGAGAGATTACCTTTAATAAGGGGTCTATTTTATATGACACGAACGATATAGGAAGGGCTACGGATATAATTCCTACATCACAACCCTATTCTTCTGATTCACCATTTACTGAGCTATATGGGAAAGTGGTTTGGGTTTTTCCTAATGCGAAAAAAATCACAGCAGAGGGGTATGGTGTTGTTGGAAGTGTATTTGCTCCAAATGCTGTATTAGAAACAAAAGGCGGTTCAATTAATGGACAAGCATTTGTCGGTACAGTGCAACAAACTGGTGGATTCGAATTTCACAATTTCAAATTTAACTGGAAACATTGGAACAAGCCTAGTACAGGGAAAATAAAAATAAAAAAAGTAGATAGTAATAATAATGATAATAAATTAGCAGGAGCAAAGTTTCATATAGAAGATTCAAACGGAAAAGTAGCTGGAGAGTTAATAACAGATGAAAAAGGAGAAGCGATATCTAAAGATTTACCAATAGGAAACTATAGCCTTGTAGAAGTAGAAGCGCCTAAAGGTTATGAATTATTGAAAGATAAAGTAGTTGTAAAAGTAGAAAAAGATAAAGTGATAGAAATGAAAATAGAAAATAAAAAATTGCCAGATCCAATAGGGAAAATAAAGCTTGTGAAAGTAGACACAAATGATAAAAATAAAAAGCTAGCAGGAGCAAAATTTCATATAGAAGATTCAAAGGGAAAAATAGTCGGAGAGCTAATAACAGATGAAAAAGGAGAAGCGATATCTAAAGATTTACCAATAGGAAACTATAGCTTAGTGGAAGTAGAAGCGCCTAAAGGCTATGAATTATTGAAAGATAAAGTAGTTGTAAAAGTAGAAAAAGATAAAGTGATAGAAATGAAAATAGAAAATAAAAAATTGCCAGATCCAATAGGGAAAATAAAGCTTGTGAAAGTAGACACAAATGATAAAAATAAAAAGCTAGCAGGAGCAAAGTTTCATATAGAAGATTCAAAGGGAAAAATAGTCGGAGAGCTAATAACAGATGAAAAAGGAGAAGCGATATCTAAAGATTTACCAATAGGAAACTATAGCTTAGTGGAAGTAGAAGCGCCTAAAGGTTACGAATTATTGAAAGATAAAGTAGCTGTAAAAGTAGAAAAAGATAAAGTGATAGAAATGAAAATAGGAAATAAGAAATTGCCAGATCCGGGTGGGAAAATTGAAATTGAGAAAGTGGATGGCAAGGATATCAATTTAAAACTAAAAGGTGCTGTATTTCAAGTGTTAGATAAAGAAGGGAAAGAAGTTGCTAGATTAACAACAGATGAAAAAGGAAAGGTGATTTCCAGGCAATTAGTACTAGGAAAATATACGATTAAAGAAATAAAAGCACCAAACGGATATATGTTACTTAGAGATCCAATAGAGGTAGAAATTACAGAGGCAGTAAGGACACAAAAAATAACAGTAAAAAATGCGAAGAATAATTGGATGATTCCTAATACTGGTGGCAGTGGTACAACAATTTTTTATGTGGTTGGTATTTTGGTAATGTTTGGTGTGTTATATTTCTGTAAGAAAAAGCATGTGTAAATAGTTATGAAAACAGTACATATAATGAACTGTTTTCATAACGTTAGACAGATTTCGCATTAGACAATTTTAATGGCATGAGTTCGGTATTGTACCGGGCTCATGCTACTGAATTTCCACTTAATTCGTTTGTTGTGATAATAATCACTATATTTTTATGACGTTTAACAATTCATTTTTTCGCTAAAGTACCATATAACGGAATAATAGAAAAGTTACATTCGACTGAATGGTTTTATTTAATAAATCCAATTTGCTTCTTAGTTCATTCAGAAACTACTTTAAACTTTTCTCTCATATTAGAGGAGGGATATATGTTTCTTAATTTGTTGCAGCAGGAAAGGTTATAGTAAACATAGAATATATTGATAAATCAAAATGTTTACGGGGTGAAAATGATGGTAATAAAACAAGATGAAATTAAAGTAGTAGTTGGAGCTGGAGTGTTTAATAATAATCCAGGTTGGATTCAAACGCAAGAAGATGAACTTAATTTACTAGACAATACCACTTGGGAAGAAAGATCTGAATACAATTCTATTTCAGCTATTTTAGCTGAGCATGTATGAGAACATCTTACGTTTGAAGAAGGTGTAAAAGCAGCTGAAATTTGTTATGAATTTTTAAAACCATCTGGTCATATTCGGTGCGGAGTCCCTGATGCATTCTTTCAGGATGAGGCATATCAAAATATAGTTCAAATAGGGGCCCTGGTCCGAAAGCTCATCCAGCAGCAAGTCATAAAATCGTTCATAATTACAAAACATTAACGAAAATGTTTGAAACGGCTGGATTTGAGGTAGTTTTACTTGAGTATTGTGATGAAAATGGTCAATTTTATTACAACGAATGGGATGCGAATGACGGTGTTATTTTCCGTTCGAAAAGGTATGATTCTAGAAATCGAGGCGATAAACTTGGTTTTCCATCGTTAGTTGTTGACGCAATTAAAAGATAAGTCATTCAAATAAAGTAGGTATGAGTGCATGAGTCGCAAATGCGGCTTTTTTATTTGTGCTGTAATTATAATAAATCAATGAATTTTCAAAATGTCATCTACACATTAAATTAATATTTAGTTGCCATAGAGATTTCTTTTATGCATAAATTCGTGTAAAATAAGAACATACATTCTGTACGTGAGTGAGGGGAAGAAATATGTTAGCTGAGATAGAGAAACAATCTAATGGGTATATTGTAAAATTTGAACGCCAATTTCCTTATACGATAGAGGAAGTTTGGTCTGTGTTAACTGAAAACAGTAAGCTTAAAAAATGGATGTCTAATTTGCAGATTGAAAATCTTAAAACAGGTGGAATGATAAAGTTCGATATGATGGACGGTTCATTTTTAAATATTGATATTTTAGAGTGTCAACTAAATGCAGTACTTGAATTCAAATGGGATAAAGGTCGTGTCCGATTTGAAATACATAAAGCAGGAAATGGATCCCTATTACTTCTTAAAGAATTCATTCATGAATTAACAGATCATACACCGAAAGATATTGCTGGTTGGCATATTTGTTTAGAACTTTTTTCTTCCGTGTTAGAAGGAAAAGAGAAGGAATTTCCAAAAGATGAGTGGCAACAATGGTTTGGAAAATACAAGGTTAAGATTCATGAACTGAAAGGTTAATTACATAATTGGTAATATTAATTGTGTAATTATTATATTATAAAAATGTTTTTTAAAGAAAATAAGAATAGAGGTTAATATGAAAGTAAATCAATTAATTGCTAATAACATAAATAAATTAGATGCAACTATACCATTTAATAAATCGTTTGGAATTGCTGGTTTATCTGGATCGGGTAAAACAACTTTTTGCCAAACAATTGGTGAAGAGTCAAAAAAACGATTAGTTTCTTTATTACCAAAGGCTGAATATCAATATTTATTTCCTAACATTATGGAAACAAATTTTAGTGCTATTAAGATGGAAGAAATGCCATTAGTACTTTTTCTAGGAAAATCATCGATTTCGTCTAATCCGCGTTCAACGATTGGTACTCATACTGGTGTTTTTACAGCGGTTCGGGAAAAACTTGCTGAAGTATTTAATCTTTCTCCAGAGGTCTTTTCATTTAATAATCAACTAGGCTGGTGTACTGGTTGTAAAGGTCGTGGTACTACAAAAAATGTTGAGTGTAAAAAATGTAAGGGAAAACGTTATAGTGAAGAAATTGAACAATATGAAATTGATTTGTTCGCTAATCCGCATTCAATTTCAAATATTAATGATTTAAGTGTTGAATCTATTCTTTCACTAGCAAAAGAATTAAATATTAGTGAAGAAAAACAGCATATACTGCAAAATATTATTAATATGAACATTGGCTATTTAACATTAAATCGAATTATGGGTACGTTGTCAGGTGGAGAATTAACACGACTTTACTTAGCTGAATTCATGGCAGTAAGTGAAAATGCAGTAATTATTATTGATGAGATTTCTGTGGGGCTTGATCATGTAACATTATTACAAATATTAGAAGAAATCAAAAAGTTAGGGTGCAAAAATCAAATTTGGCTCATTGATCATTCAGATACAGTACTGGATACGACTGATGAGCAATTATTCTTTGGACCTGGTAGTGGAAAATATGGCGGGAAAATTGTGAAAGAATCACCAAGACCAAAGCCAATACTGTCAGAACGAAATAACGAAATGCCAACAGAATATTATACATTTCGCGAATTATATTGTCGAAATATCCAAATGACTAAATTTCAGATTCCTAAAAATAGACTTGTAACTGTTACAGGGGAATCAGGATGTGGAAAATCTACACTTGTTAATGAATGTATCGCTAAAGATTTTCAAAAGCGATATCCAAAAGACAAACTTGTTATGGTAGGACAAGATCGCAATCAGTCAATTACAAGTCGATCAACCGTTGCTACTTTCCTTGATATTAAAAAGAAACTGACAAAGTATAGTGAAGAAATTGATGATATTTTTGAACGTTCAATTGAGGATATTATTGATGATCTTCCAAATGAAGATATCGTATATAAGCGCTTGAGTTTACTAATCAAATTAGGACTCGGCTATTTAACATTAGAAAGAAAAACACAAACATTATCAACAGGTGAGTTTCAATGTGTTCATTTAGTGTCGGAGTTATTTGCCAACACAAGAAACCCACATACTTTATTTATTTTTGATGAGCCTTCAAAAGGTTTATCACAAAATATTTTAAATCAATTTATAGATAGTGTCAGAGGGATTTTACAAGATGAATCAGTCTCAATCATAATGATTGAACATAATAGTTACATGTTAGAAAGCTCTGATTATATAGTTGATTTTGGAAAAAGGCAGAATGAATCTGTAGAGCATTTGGATGTTAGTAGTCATGATGATTATTATCGTCAAAAAAGTAGTGTGAAAAAGGCTGCACAAATACATATTTCTTCAACGCTCAAGCGTAAAGAAGGAATTCACTATGTAAAAGAAAATCATATTAACTATTTTAAAAATGCTGAAAACGTCTATAAGGGGGGGATTTTAAAAAGTTTATCATCAATGGCCCGATTAATTTATGGCGAATATGAATCTGATACAATTGCACCAATAATTGCTATTGATCTTGAAAGACATTTGTATAGTCAATATAGTTTCTTATATGAGATTGGTGGATTAATTAATCAAATTATAGCTGCCCATCCAACCAATAAAGATACGAGAAGTTTTGATTTTTATTCACAGGATAATCACTGTCCGTCTTGTTCAGGTCGCCTTAAGATTGAAGTCTTTAATAAAGACATTACAATACAAGATAAAAATGTTCCATTTTGGGATGGTTTATTCGATCCGGAAATCATGAAAGTATTGAAATTTTATCAATATGAAAAAATAGAATTTTTATTTGAAGAAATTAAAAATGAACTCGGTCATGATTTATCAAAGAGCTATAATGATATGTCAGAAGAAGAAAAACATACATTTTGGTACGGGTATTTTGAAAAATCATTTTATGATAAGAAAGGTAAGACACGTAGAACATGGGTAGGATTTAATACGATCATTGGTGGATATATTGTTATTTCTAAAGCAGCTATTAAAGAACAAATTAAGGAATCTAAAGAAATCATGACATGTCCAATTTGTGAGGGGACGGTTTTAAATCATCATAAACCGCTTAAGTTTGGAAACTCAGACATTCGTGAAATAATTAATCAGCCTATGGATGAAGTGTTGAACACAGTTGGTGATTTACCGGCACTCGTTAAATTGAAGTTTATAATAGGTGGAGATATGAGATTGACAGAAGATGTTTCTTTATTGCCAAGAAAAGCACAAGTCGCACTGAAAATGTTTGAATTAGAACAAGCAAGTTTTTCAAACTATGAAATGGTGTTACAAAATGTTTTACCATTCTGGGACGAAATTAAAGGGAATATAGAATCCATTAGCGCCAATAATCAAGTAACTATTTGTGATTTTTCTAATGTTTATGAAACAAGAGAAACCATTATAGATCAGTATTTCACAAATGGAAAATATAAAAAACTAACATATGTATACGAAGCATTTGGTTACAAAAAATTAGTTACACAAATTAATAAAGTTAAAAAAAGCAACCCATGTCCATTTTGTAACGGAAAGAAAGTTATAACTGAAGATAATCTACATGATGGCGTGTTTAAATTAACAATTCCATGTGTAACTTGTAATGCAAGTGGTATTAATGATGAAGGGCTTAAAGAAATTGTTGATGGCATAGATGTGCAAACATGGTTAACTGGAACAGTTAGTGATGTTGTGGATGAAAGTTTATTAACGGAGGCTGTTGCACAAATACCGATTTTTAATCGTATTCGTGAGTTGGATAAACGAGATATGATGGCGGTTTATGAATGTCTGGAGATTAACAAGTAAAATTTTATTAGTTTATGTGTTATTAAAACCACTAATACAATTAATATTAAGCGTATATTCTTAATGGTGAATGTAATAGCACAGTATGATTATTACGAAATAACGAAAGAAGATCCAACTTCTTAATATCAAAATTAAGAAGTTGGATTTTTTAGTATTTTTATGTCCCACATACAATATTTCTCACTACGGAAAGAAGTATAAGTGGAAGGGAGAATGAAAACTAAAAGGGATAAAAGGTTGATATATTATGTAATAATTATATTATAAAAGTGGAAATTAGAGATAAATATAGGTCATGAGTGCTGATTGTGTGTAAACCTTTTTGTTTTATTATCTGATTTTTTAAATTTAACAGAAATATATACTTGAATGAAGTATATATTTCTGTTAAATTTATCCTATGGACAGAACAAGTTTAATTAAAGGCCATTTAGAAATGTGTGTATTATCGATTTTATCGAGAAAGAAAAGTTATGGATATGAAATCATGAAAGAGCTTGAAGTACACAATTTAAAGTTGAAAGGAGTAGGAAGTATTTATCCCATTTTAACTAAGTTGAAAAATCAAGAATGGGTTAATACATATCAAGAAGTAACAGCCAGTGGCAAAGTTAGAATTTATTATGAAATTAATGACAGCGGGAAAATAAGACTTGAGAAGAAAATTAATGAGTGGCTAGAATTGCAATCTGATATTCAAACATTATTAAAAAGCGGTTTGAAAGGAGACCTTTTGAAATGAGGAATGAACTAAAAGGTAAAGAACAGCAATTTTTAACTGACGTACTTAAAGAGTTAAAGCAATACGATATAAGCATAGAAGAAAGGGAAAATATTAAATGACAATTATTAGAACATTTTCAAGAATGTCGTGAAGATGGCGAGGATAGTATAAATAATCTAGGAACTCCTCAATTATTTGTTCAAGATTTTTTGGAAATAAATGAAATTGATATACGAGTAAAAATGAAACAATTTCAAAATGAAAATGGAAAATCAAATGCACTACTATTAAGTGGCATATTCATCGCATTTATTACTTACCTCATCTCACAAACTACACTTTCAATATTTTTAACTGAATCATTTCATTCAACTCATAGTAAAAATTCATTTAATTATAATCTTTTATATCGTATAGCAGAGAATCAGTGGTGGAACTATGTATTAATAATGATTAGTTTTACACTCTCTATATTAGTATTTATTAGCCTAGTAAGTTATAAAAAAAGAAAGCTATCCAAAGTATAATGAAGAAAATTATCTATAAAGTATTTCAAATTTGTATTCTTTGTAATGTATTAATATTATGTATCGTACATCCAAAAGTTTATGCTGAGCAAAATATTAAAGTTACTTTAGATAAGTACATTGAAAAATTTATAAAGGAGCAGAACATTCCAGGAGCTTCTGTTGCAATTGTACATCATAAAGATGTATTCTTCGCAAAATCGTGGGGAATTACTGGAGAGTCTGAAAAAAAGGTAACTAGTAAAACACCGTTTGCCATCGGTTCAATAAGTAAATCTTTAACAGCTTTAGCTATAGTAAAGTTAATAGAAGATAAAAAAATAAAACTAGAGGATCCAGTTCAACAACATCTCCCTTGGTTTAAACTAAAAGATACTCAATTAACCTCGAATATAACAATCCAACATCTACTAACTCATACGAGTGGAATAAATACATTTGAAGGTTTAGCATTATCAGATAAGCAATTAAAAAGTTCTACATCATTAAAAGAAAATGTAATGAAACTTTCAAATGTTAAATTAACTGCTCCACCAGGGGAAATATATCAATATAGTAATGCGAATTATATTGTTTTAGGTGCACTTATTGAGGAAGTAACAAATGAAACATATTCTTCATATATGGAAAAGCATGTTTTTCAGCCATTAAAAATGAATGGTGCGGCAACAAATAAAGATAGTGCATATGAAAAAGGATATTTAACAGGCTATCAATCTTGGTTTGGTATACCAAGAAAAAGTGAAGTGTCCTATGATAATGCTGGGGCACCGTATGGTTATATTACGGCGAATTTGGAAGATATGATTCAATATATTATGTTTTTAAATCGCCAAGAGCACACTCAATTTTTAAAGAGAGAAAACATTGACCTTTATCTATCACCACTTTATAAAATAAATCCAGAAAAAAGTTATGGGTTTGGATTAAGAACAACGAATTTAAATGACAACGAAACGATGATTTGGCATTCAGGATCTACCCCCGATGCTCATGCTGAAATGTTTACTTTCAATAATAGCGGCTGGGGTGGTGTGATTTTAACGAATAAAAATCATGTATTAGAAGAGGCGACACTAGTGGTATTGAAAAAGGGAATTATTAGTATTTTGAATGGTGAAGAACCTCATGAAGTTCCTAAAAATATCCCAATCACACAAATTGTTATGTCGTTAGTTATACTTACACTTTCCGTTACATCAATTATGTTAATTAAAAAATATAAACATAAGAAAAACCGTAAAAAATTCAATTGGTTTTTCATAGGGAGTCTATTTCTAATATTATCAATTATTTTAATCCCATCTCTTACTTATAGCACAAATTCACCGTGGCATACGATTGAAGTATTTTCAGCAGATGTAGCTTTACTAACTAGAATTATAATAATCTTATTTGCTGTAAACGGACTAATATCAATCTTAATTGCCTTAAGAAGGCAGAAAGAAGGTAATTAATTAAAGAATTATAGTTCAAGTTGTTATAAACAGTTGACTCTCACACGATGTCATTGTTTAAAATGAAGTTGAGCTTCGAAGTGGATGGGAATTTTTAGGAGGAAACCATGTTTAAAATTGGAGATTTTTCAAAATTATCTTCCATTAGTATACGTATGTTGAGACACTACGATAAAGTGGAGCTATTACAGCCAGTAAAAGTCGATGAGCAAAGTGGTTATCGATATTATTCAGCGGCTCAACTAAAGAAAGTAAATCAAATTCAAACGTTAAAAGGTATGGGGTTTAATATTGCTACCATCAAAGAAATAATAGAATGCGATAATATAGATAGTAAAAAAGAGCAATTTTTAAATCGTAGTGCTCAAATTAAAGAAGACATGAATAACCTCCAAAAACAATTACGTCTCCTCGAAAACTCAATGAAAACGATGAGAGAGGATGTTGTTAAGATGAATTATCATGTTTCAATAAAAGAAATTCCAGAAAGAAATGTAGCTACTGTTAGAAAGGTTATTCCATCGTATAATTGTGAAGGCGATTTATGGAGTATATTAATGCAAGAAATTCATATGAAAAATATTAGTATGGCTCACCCGAGTTATAGTATCGCTGTCTTCCATGATCAAGAATACAAAGAAAATGATGTGGATATAGAAATACAGCTAAATATCTTAGGAAAGCATGAAAATACAAAAGATGTTCATTTTCAAAAAATAGAGCCAATCAAAGTAGCTTCTATAACAGTAAGCGGAAGTTATGAACAAATGACAAACGTAAATGAAGCAGCCGCAAAATGGATTGAGACGGAAGGTTACGAATTAGCAGGCCCGATGTTTAATATTTATCATGTGAGCCCAGCGATGGAACCGGATCCTAATAAGTGGGTTACAGAGGTTTGTTATCCAGTTAAATGATGATAAAGAAAAAAGGCATTATTTATATGCCTTTTTTCTTTATCAACTTATCCATAAATATTAAGACAAATTACTTCTAGATTCGATTCGTCAACTACTAGCACTACTTTATTTGCAAATGTACAAAATGAGCGGATTGTAATGGATTCCTTTAATGAATCCTCTAAAAACCAACCTGTTGGTACTAAAGAAATGCAGCCATCTTTTTGGAAATTTCAGCAGTGTTTACATTAGCAACAAAAGCGACCGTAATAAGGGGCTTTTGTCTTAAATAATTTAATGATATGTGTATCCTCCATCAGGAAATAATACACTAGCCGTAGTAAACCCATTTTGCATTAAATACAGGACAGTATGTGCAATTTCATCATTATGCCCAGGTCTCTGTACAAGAGAAAGAGACTTATAATCTTCATAAGCAGCTAGTCTTTTTTCGTTTTGTTCATTCTCTCTTCGTATCGTTCCAGGAGAAACAACATTAACTCTAATCGGAGCTAATTCAACAGCTAGAGCTTTTCCTAAACTTTTAATAGCACCATTACAAGCTCCATAAGCAGGTGCGCCTTTAAGTGGTCTTTGACTAAATGCACCAGACATTAACACGATAGATCCAGAGTTTGAAAGAAAAGGAATGGCATATTTTACGGCATAATATTGAGGCCAAAACTTTCCGATAAAGCTACTTTCAGCAACTTCCTCCGTAGCGGTTATTGGCCCAAGTGTGTAAGAAGCTCCAGGTGTGAATAAATGATTAAATTTCCCGATATCCTTGAAAAAATCTTGTAATTGCTCTTTATTTTGATTATCCAATACAAAAGTTTGAAGGTGATTGTTATTTATTAATTCTTGAGCAGCCTTTAGCTTTTCTTCTGAGCGTCCGGCAATAATAACATGTGCACCTTGTTCAATTGCTTGTGTAGCTGTTGCTAATCCTATACCAGAACTCCCGCCAATAATAACGATTCGTTTATCTTTTAATGTAGTAAAAGACATGATTAAGTCTCTCCCTTAATATAAAATTAAAAATAAATGTGTGTTGTTTTTATTATTCGTTAAAAAATGGTTATTGAAAAGTACGCACTTTACTTGTACTTAGTCGCAACTTTCGTACTAATGAGTCAGTGAACGGAGAAATAACATGAAAAATTATTTATTATGATCTATGATGGGATTGGAGAGGAGAGGAGAGGAGAGGAGAGGAGAGGAGAGGTGAGAAGATGGATTTACAAGAACCTAAATTAAAAGGGGTAATAGCGACATTACAAATAATCGGTGGGAAATGGAAGCCATTGATTTTATTTATTTTGCTAACAGATGGAACGAAACGGTTTGGTGAATTAAAGAGATTAATACCCGATATATCTCAAGGAACATTAGCGAAGCAGCTTCGTGAATTAGAGCAAGATCAACTAATAAAACGTGAAATGTATCAAGAAATACCACCTAAAGTGGAATATAGCTTATCTGAACATGGAAAAACGGTAAGCGCTGTGTTGGATAGTATGTGTGGTTGGGGTAGGGGACATTTAGAATTTATTGATAATAATAGACTATAAAATTATTATGTAAACTAAATGTTTTTGTAGAAAGGTACTTTTTTAGTAATTTGTATTTTATAATATATAATTAAATAATGTTATTACACATAAAATCTTCCAATTGAGGTGGGGTAGATGAAATCCTATATTATTAGAAGTAACTAGTAGTTCGGGGATGAAAAATGCATACTTGATATAAAAGAAGCTTTACGAAAATATAAACTATGAGTCTATATTGAGAATCATCAGTATTAAACATTTCATGCATTTTACAAAGGGGAAATAATAAAATGAACGAATTAGAGTACATAAACTTTTATGATAAAGTAGGAAGATTAAATGGGTGGGATTTCAGTAAGCTGAAATGTGAAACGGTAGGAGACACTTGGGACTTTTATGGCGAAGTGAAAGAAAGATGCAAACCATCAGACATGCTACTTGATGTAGGTACAGGTGGAGGAGAAAATGTACTTAACATAGCATCTTCAGCTAAATTGTTAATTGGAATAGATAATTCTAATGGCATGATTGAAACAGCACATTCCAACTTGAAAAAAGCAGGTGTACAAAATGTTGAGTTTCTCCAAATGGGTTCTGAAGCTTTAACGTTTCCGCATGCTTATTTTGATATTGCTTCTAGTTGTCATGCACCGTTTCTAGCATCTGAGTTAGCAAAAGTAATGAAAAAAGGTGCTTTTTTCTTAACACAACAAGTTTGTGAACATGATAAATTAAACCTTAAAG
The DNA here is from genome assembly GCF_051780025.1 of Bacillus cereus group sp. BceL062. Taxonomy (NCBI): domain Bacteria; kingdom Bacillati; phylum Bacillota; class Bacilli; order Caryophanales; family Bacillaceae; genus Bacillus; species Bacillus cereus group sp. BceL062. Next base: position 644,371 of record NZ_JBPWGY010000001.1, read on the forward strand.
AAGCATTTGGCAGAGGACAATGCTTAGGTGAAAGAGATGGCACTTTAAAAGAAAAGTATATGAGTGAACTTATTAGTGCAGGATTTGAACTCGTGCAAGTACGTGAATATGATGTTACTGATTATTACAGTACACCTGAAGATCTCATTTTCTTATTAAAACATACGCCTATTATTCCTAATTTTGGAGAAGGGGAAGAGGATTTTACTATTTTACAAAAATTCATCGACCCGAATAGTTCTGAAAAGGGGATTCATACGAATTCAAAGAGGTTTATGATTATTGCTGTTAAATTATAATATATTTTAGTGTGAAAGCTTATTTTCTATTAAAGAAAATAAGCTTTTTTGTATGGAAAAGAATGCAGGAAAAACTTGAAAATAATAGAAATAAGTTAAGCGTTAATCAAAAAATCGAAATATGGAGGATAATTGTTTTGAAACGTTACTATATTAACAATGAAAAATTAAACGTACATATTACTGAATGGGGAGAAAAGGATAAACCCGTTATTTTTTGTTTACATGGATTAGGTAGTACAAGTTTAAGTTTTATAGAAATCGCAGAAGAACTAAAGGAAGAGTATAGACTTATATCCATTGATGCACCTGGGCATGGTAAAACACCGCCCTTTGAAAGAACAAAAGATTATGAGATGCAAAACTTAGCAAATTGGTTAAATGAAATAATAAATGAACTAAAAATTGAACATTTTTATTTTCTATCACATTCGTGGGGAAGTTTTGTAGCGCTATTTTATTTATTACATAATCCAGAAAAAGTATTAGGAAGTATTCTCATTGATGGAGGGTACCAAACGAAAAGGCTTCAAGAAGAAACGTTGGAAGAAGAAATTGCTTATTATGAAAAGGACTTTGAAGAGTATGTTTTTAATAGTTGGGATAATTTCTTTAAAAGTGAAAAAGAAGTGTATACAAGATGGTCTCCATTATTAGAACTTGCAGTTAAGGATCTTGGTATAGAAATAGATAATAAAGTATGGTGGCATGCGAGGGGTACAACAGCTGGTAATATCGTAAGAGGTATGCATAAGGATGAAACGATAGATATATATGAGAAGCTGCCAGCTAATATTGTATTACTTCGAGCTACAGTTCCACAAGTTTGGGCGGATTATAGAGATAAGACAGTAAATGTTTTCAAAGAGAAAACTGACAGTATAGTAAAAGTAGTACCTGATACTACACACATGTTGCACTGGGATAAACCAGAAATTATTATAGCGGAAATAAAAAATAATTGGAGCTAACATATTCATACTAAAGTTGTAGTTTCTATATGAAAAATCCATCCTTCCGTTTGATTTTATCTATTTATAAGTGTAATACAATACGAATAGATAATAAGAAATGAGAGGGAATGTAAAGTGATTACACATATATCAGATATAAAACTACAAACGGTTTCCATAGAAGGGGTAAAACAAGTTTATAAGGACATATTATCTTTTCCAATAAAAAAAGAAACAGCATCATTTATTCAATTTGAAGTAACACCTTATACAACAATTAGTTTTCAAGAAGTGTATGAACCAATCGCACCTGCACATTTTGCTTTTGAAATCCCATATTCAAAATTCCATGAAACAGTAAGATGGTTAAAGGACGCTGGATTACTCATTGTGAAATGGAAAAATGGAAATGTAATTGGTGAAGAGAATGGTCTATTCAATTTATACTTTAAAGACGGTGATGGAAATCTTCTTGAAATTATCGCACATAGTTATATTAATGAAGAGGTATTAGTTCCACATTCACCGTTAAACGTTTTATACGTAAGGGAAATTGGTCTTCCTGTTAAAAGTGTACCTGTATTTACGGAGTGGTTGAAATCAAATTTAAATATGAGAACGATGGAAGATGGGGACATTTTCAATTTTGTTATAGGTGGCACTGCATACATCGTTGCAACTTGGTGGCAGCGACCTTGGATTCCAATTGCGATGAAAGCTTTACCACCGAAAGTACATGGTTCTTTCGGAACACCAGATCAAGCATTTTTACAACGAATACAAAATAATTTGAAGAAAAATAGTGTTCCATATGAATGTAAACATAATGAAGTATTATTTATTGAGCAGGGATATGTATTTTCAATTGTGCATACGCCAGAGTTTCATTCCGATATTCCTAAGAAATTAAACTTACCGCTTTCTATTTAAGGATGGAAAGCGGTAAGTTTTTTTGTATATTCGTGAAGAGGGTTTTAGTTAGGATTATAATGAATTTATAGAGAAGTGCAAGGTGTTATTCTAATTTATTTTAAGGGGAGAAATGAAGTGATTTTAGGTAATCCAATTGCAAAAGGGAATACAGCGGAAATCTATATGTATGATAATAAGATTGTGAAATTATTTAAAGAATATCTTCCAGATACAGAGTCTACAAATGAAGCAAAAAAACAAAAATATGCTTATTCATGTGGACTACCAGTTCCGAACGTATTTGAAGTGACAAAGATACAAAATAGACAGGCAATTATTATGGAATATGTAAAAGGGGAAAGTATTGGCGAACTCCTGCTTAATAATCTAAATAAGGCAGAACATTACATCAATATTTGTATTAATGAACAAAATAAGATTCATGCTATATGTGTGAATATAGATGAAATGGAACCAATGAGAGAAAGGTTAGAGCGTCAAATTAAATCTGTACATACATTGGATGAAAGCAAAAAGAAAAATATTTTACAAAAATTAGATTCAATTGTATTTGATTCTAGGCTATGTCATGGAGATTTTCATCCATTTAATTTGATTTTGAGTAACGATAACGTAAAAATTATAGACTGGATAGATGCAAGTTCAGGTGATATTCGTGCAGATGTATTTCGTACATATTTATTGTACGCTCAGGCCTCAGTAGAATTAGCTGAAATGTATTTACATATGTATTGTAGAAATACTGGCTTATCACGAGATGAGATTTTTCAATGGGCTCCAATTATTATTACAGCTAGATTTGCTGAGAAGATATCTCCGCAAAACGCAGTTTATTTAAATGGAGTGCTAGATCAGTATGTATAACTTTTAAAAATCCGACCTTGTAAGCAAGTAATTTACGTATATATAATGTTGTTCAACTATAGATATACTAGTCGTTAAACAACATCTGCTTTACATATTGATTAGGGAATGTTTACTTTTAAATATAAAACTAATAATTACATATTGTATTTAAAGATTTTAGGGAATGGATCATGTTATAAACCACAAGAAATATCAAATGAAAGAAACGTATACCTCTTATTATTTTTAGTGAGGAGTGAAGTAAATGAATGAGCATATACAGCAAATGATTGATTGGATTGAGGCCAATTTGAGGAAGGCATTCTCATTGGATAAATTATCGCATTACATGGGATATTCCCCTTATTATTGTTCTTTCAAATTTCATCAAGTAACAGGTGTCAGCATTAGGCGTTATGTTCTTCTTAGAAGATTGTATTTATCTACGGAGGACTTGACGAACGGTAGAAAGATAATAGATATCGCAATGGATTACTATTACTCTTCGCAAGAGGCTTATGGTAGAGCTTTTAAAACTGTTTTTGGTATAACCCCAAAAGATTTCCAACTTAACAAGATGCCTGTTCAATCATTTGTTAAACTCAATATAAATAAAGAAGAGGAGTTTAAAATGAATATTTCTAGAAAAATAGAGGTTGAGCAGTTGCGAAATAGGAAATGTGAACTGTTCGATAAAGACGTACTAAATATATTAAATGGCCAATTTATGTATGAAGAATTTAAAAACGAAAAATTAATGGGAGAGTCTGATTACGCCCCATTTAATGAAGCGATGTGTGTAAATGCTTCTAGTACACAAATTTTTGATGAAGAATTCATTGGAGTAAGAGCGAGGGGGCATAATAGTTCAGTAGAGAATTATATAAAAAAGGTTATAGATCCATTAGAAAAGTTTTTTAAGAATAATTATGAATGTATTGTTTTATGGTTTGGTGAAGATATGTTTTGCCAAATGAACCTAGTGACAATACTTTCTTATCTTGAGCAGTCAGGCTATGAGGGGAGAGTGATTTTAAATAGCTTTAGGGAAGATGAATTCAAAGTCAGTCAAACTGAACTTAAGTTAGGTAACTATTGTTCTGTATACAAAGAGGTATTGGTAAACCAAAGAAAACCATCTGTGGATTTACTCCCAGTGATGTATCAGGCTATAAAGTTATATTTAGAGATGTTAAAAGAAGATAATGCTGTAACAAAATTCATCTACAAAAATAAAGAATTATCAAACCAAGAATTATTAATAAAGTTGTTTCATCTTTTTCCCGCAATCGGATATGGAGATTCTCAGTACATAGAACTTATTAATAAAATAAAGAAGAAAGCTGCACCTAAAATATAGGTGCAGCTTTCTATTTATATACGTTCAAGTGAATCTAACTCTTCTTCTACAAATAGCATTAATTCTTTAATAGTTTCACCAGAGAAATCAAAACGAATACCAGCTGCTTCATACACTTCTTTTATAGATTTTGAGCTTCCTAGTGATAATGCCTTCCTATAATTATTTAGTGCTTGTTTAGGATTTTCTTTATATTGTTTATACATTTGCAGTGCACCAAGTTGTGCGATTGCATATTCAATATAATAGAATGGTACTTCAAAAATATGAAGTACTGGCAACCAACTCGTTGCTATCCAGTTTTCGTAACCATCAATATGTATGACGCTAGACTGATAATGTTTTTGAAGTTGTAAGTATTTTCCATTTCTTTCCTCAGTAGTATGATTAGGGTTTTCATACAGCCAGTGTTGGAACTGATCTACGATAAGCATAACAGGTAAATATGAAATAACATCTTTAAAGTAGTTGATTTTTGCTTGTTTTAAATCTTCTTTGTCTGTATAGAAAGTATCCCAATAGTCTATTGTGAATACTTCCATTGTCATACTAGCTAGTTCAGCCGTTTCAGCGGGAATTTCTATATACTGTCGTAATTCTAATGGTTTTACGCACTCGTTATGAATGCTATGACCCATTTCATGTATGAAAGTAATAATATCATCTTGTGTATAGTTTAGGTTCATAAAAATAAAAGATAATTGAGAAGCAGGTAAGTACTCACAAAAACCACCAGCTGCTTTTCCTTTACGACTTCCTAAATCTAAGCAATCATGAGTATACATTTGGTTTAATAAAGCTGAAAATTCAACATCTAGTTTATTGAAGATATAAGTGCATTTTTCAATTAAATCTTTTTCATTTGCAATTGGTTTAAGCACTTTTTGATCAGGTGCTACAGCTGTTACATCCCATGGGCGAAGCATATCTACTTGTAGTTTCTCTTTTTTCTCTTGTAATATTTTATCTTTAAGTGGTACAACGTACTCTCGTATTGATTCGGCTAGTTCATAGCAATCTTTCGCTGTATAATCAAAACGCTCATATTTTTTAAACATATAATCACGATAATTCTCTACTTGAATGTTTTTTGCTTTTTGGTGGCGAATGTTAATTAATGTATTTAAGATGCTTTGGAGTTCTTTTTCAACAGATAAAAACTGTTCAGAAATAATTGTTTTTGCTTTTTTACGGATGTCACGATTCGGATTTTGTAAATAGGATTGTAATTCCGTTATCGTTTTTTCTTCGCCGTCCCAATTTCCACTTAGTCCTCCTGTAATTTCAAAGTACTCTGTTACTAATTGGTCTTCTTTAATTTCTAATTCGATATTTTCCTCGCAAAATAAAGTTTGAGCATTTTTTGTTTTTACATCTAATAAACCATATACTTTAGAATCTAATTCCATTCGAAATGGTGACTGTAAGTATTTATTATTAAATAAATTTTGATAACGTTTTAAAAGTGGCTTTACAAATTGTTGATCATGTTCAAAAGTATCTTTTATTTCTTTATTATCTGTATTACTTTGAAAGGCGATATAGTGTAATCGTAATTGTTCTTCGATTTCCCAAATTAATGTAGATTGTTCTTTTAACCAGTGTTCAAGGTCTAGTTTTGAAGAAATCTTTTTATTTATTAAAGTTGAAAGAGCTTGTTCCAATTCAAGTATATTACTAATATCAATCGTATTTACGCGCTGCATTATATATCCCTCACTTTTTATTTACTTAAGGAAGTATTCTTTTTCTTTATTACAATCCCTTTTTTTCCTAAAAAGTTTGTGCCCACTACTCCAAGAACAATCAGAATTGTGCCGATGATATGGTAGTATGCGATTTGTTCATGTAAGAATGCAACTCCTGCGATAATGGTAATAAGTGTAGATAAATTGCTGAAAACACTTATTTTAGCTGCTTCAATATAAGATAATGAATAGTTTAATAACAATGCGGTCAGTAAAGAAGATAGTAATCCTAAATATAAAATGGAAATAAGAAATGTTCCATTCATAAATGGCTTAAAGAATATAGTTAATGTACCTTTGTTTATATGGCTAGTGATAGCAATTACATTAAAACTAATAAAACCAATCGCTGTCATTGTGTAAGTTAGATCCATTAGCCTGAAATTCTTTGTCATTTTTCGAGCTAACACATTATAGCAAGCAGATGATAATGCCGATAACAGAATAAGATTAACACCGATGAGACTAGTTTCATGAGCCCCTAAACCATTCATGATAAATATATAAACGACACCGATGACAGAAATGAAAACAGAGATTTTTTGCCATATATTCGTATATTCTTTTAAAAAATAAGAAGCTAATATCATCGTAAATATAGGAATTGCCGCTTGGATAATTCCAGCTTCAGATGAGCTTGTATACACTAAGCCAAACGCTTGGAAAGCAAAAAATAGTGCTGGATAAAATATTGCAATTGGTAAAAGGGCAAGTATGTTTTTAAACGATATATTTAACTTTACAAAACCGAAAATAACGGGAATGCTTGCAGCTACGAAAGCAATTGTAAAACGATGAGCAAGAGTATCAAGGGGGCTCGTAACTGTTAATGCTAATTTCACAAACATAAAGGAGAATCCAATAATAAATGAATAGAGTAATGCTGATAAATATGCCTTTGTTGTATGTTTCATAATTTCACCTCATAGTAGTTGATTTCTTACTGGCCAGTATACGTACATAGTAATCTTTCTGATCTAGTGCTACAATGTGAACAAATACAAACTGTACCGGTACAAATTAAAGGTTGAGGTGGTAATGATGTATAAGTATTTACATGTTTTAAACGACTTAGAAAGTATGATTCAAAATGGAGAGGTAAAAGAAGGGGGAAAATTACCGTCTATTCGGGCTTTAGTTACGCAATATGAATGTAATAAGGCGACAGTTATACGTGCACTTCATGAATTAGAAAAGCGTCATATTATTTATTCCGTCCCTCAAAGTGGATACTACGTTGTTAAGAAATCCGGGAGTATCATAGAAACTAACGAGATAATTGATTTTGCTTCCTCAGCACCAGATCCAGATGTGTTTCCGTATTTAGATTTTCAACATTGTATTAATAAGGCCATTGATACATATAAAAACGATTTGTTCATATATGGAACGCCGAAAGGTTTACCAACTCTAATTCCAGTTATTCAAAAACAGCTGACAAACTATCAAGTTTTCACAAAAGAAGAAAATATTTTTATAACGTCAGGTGTACAGCAAGCGCTTGCTATATTAACATCTATACCATTTCCGAATGAAAATGAAACGATATTAATTGAACAGCCAACCTATCATCTATATATTGAATATCTAGAAATAAATAAAATTCCTGTAATAGGTATTAAACGTACGAATGAAGGTATCGACTTGAATGAGTTGGAACGTATATTTCGAACAGGAAAAATAAAATTTTTTTATACGATACCAAGATATCATCATCCACTTGGAACTTCTTATTCTAAAGATGAGAAAGAAAAAATCGTACTATTGGCTAAGAAGTATAATGTATTTATAGTGGAAGATGATTATTTAGCAGATTTAGAAAATGATTCAAAAGCAGATCCTTTATATAGCTTACATAATTGTAATCATGTCATATATTTGAAAAGTTATTCGAAGATTATTTTTCCTGGTTTACGAGTCGGTGTGGCGGTTATTCCACCAGCTATTGCAAATGCTTTTCATAAATATAAAAAGATTTTAGATATCGATAGTCCAATGATATCCCAAGCTGCATTAGAAATTTATATAAAGAGTGGCATGTTCGAACGCCATAAAAATAAAATTAATTCTTCCTATTACGATAGATCAAAAAAACTAGCAGAAATATTAGAAAAAGTGCAAAATGAAAACCCACTTTTATTTACATATAAAAAGCATAGTACGATAGGAATTCATACTTGTTTAGAAATACATAAAACAAGTATTTCGGAAATGTTTTTTGAGAAATTGAGTGACATTCAAATAAATATTGATTCTATTGATAAAAATTACGTCAAAGGTTTTCCTAAAGAGAGATTGTTAAAGTTAAACGTATCGAATGTAAAAGAAGATAAGATTGAAGAAGGAATTCGCAAAGTAATCGAGGAAGTAAAGCAATCGGCACGTCTAGATTTTCAATTTAAAAAAGAATAATACGAATAAGGAGGTTTATTGTGAGAGGGAAAATAATAACCTTGTATGTATTTAGGTATTGGAGCAATGGTAGTTATTAAATATTATATAGATGATGATCAGTGCATAGCAGTTGCAAAATATTCAAGAGGTATTATCGTAGATCAAAATAACGAACCTATATCTAATGTGAAAATTTATGAAGATTCTATTGAAAGTGAGGAACGTAGTATTTCAAATGCACAAGGTGAATTTGAGATACCACATGGTGTTTGTGGTGAAATTGCGTTACAAGTGGTTACTCCAGATGGCGGAATTTATACGAGAAAATATGATAATGAACATATACCAAAAGTAATAAAGATAGAGTATAAAAAGTAAGAAGAATCATTTTAAACCAATGCAAGGTGAGTATGTTAAATCAAAATTGATAATTTTTTAGAGCACTCAATAGTTAAGTGCTCTTTTTGTGTATGACATAAGTGCACTACATGGAAAAAGATACCAATAAATGATATCCTTAAAATATAGCTTTTATTTTGAATAGGAGGGTGATGGAGTCTATGGCGGTACGTATAGTCGATGATTTACAGCAATTATCTTTGTTCCTTATGTTTTTAAGTACATTTATATTTTACAGATATTTAAAAAAGATTAAACGAGAGAGAAAATTGAGTGGTTTCGAATGGACAATGTATTTTGTCACTCAATTTGCGACATTAATTTGGGCAATTACTTATTTTATTAAACACTTAGCTGAATCGTAAATTCTAATCATTCAATCTAGCTTACTGTTATCTATTAGGTGTATAAATATAGTCTGTATCTAAATCGATGACAACATCGCTTATGACGTCTTCTTGTAATAATTTTGGAATTTTTTCGTATTGATATCGTACACAAAATAAGCTTAGAAGGTCCTCATTAGATATCTCTTCATTTTTTATATTTAAATACATTGTTATTAATTCGTTAATAGAACAGTTATGGCCAATAACATACTCATTTATTCCATATCCATCAAATTCAATTATCATGTTATCACTGCTGGGTGCTAGCCAACGTTATAGCTTAAAATTTGGATAAAACATCCACATGAAATATATTATACTTCACTCACACAATGTTTTGAAGAATTGAGATCAGGGGTAATTAAACAAAAGTATATGTTTCATATGAATAACGAAAAAATAGAGAAAATATTTGTCACAAACCTCACATCTGTTTCGTCACATTTATGATTACTAAATGAGGAGGAACATATATGAAAATATTTGTAGCAGGTGCAACGGGTGTTATAGGACGTTCTTTATTACCTATGTTAATAAAAGAGGGGCATACGGTATTTGCAATGATTCGTAATGAATTACAAGTAGAAGCAATGAAGAAAATTGGTGCTATACCAGTAATAGCCGATGTGTTTAATCGACAGGCTGTATTTTCTGTATTGGAAGAAACAACTCCCGATGTAGTTATACATCAATTAACGTCATTGTCTACATGGAATTTTGAGGATAATGCAAAAATTAGAACAAAAGGCACTCGTAACCTTGTCGATGCCGCAAAAAATGTAGGGGTAAAGAAAATAATCGCTCAAAGTATTTCATGGGCGTATGAAGCAGGGGATACATTTGCGACAGAAAAAGATTCACTACATATTAATGCTCCTATGCCTCGGCAAATCACTGTTAATGGCATATTAAAATTAGAATCAGCTGTTTCTGAGTTACCAGAATCGATTATTCTTCGTTACGGTACACTATACGGACCGGGAACATGGTATGCGGAAAACGGCTTAATTGCAAATCAAGTTCGTAATAATGAAATGATTGCAACAGATGGGATAAGCTCTTTTATACATGTCGAAGATGCCGCTAGAGCAACTATGTTAGCTCTTAATTGGCCTCCAGGAATCGTAAATATTGTAGATGATTCCCCAGCAACTAGTAAAGAATGGTTACCAATATACGCAGCTGCAATTGGGGCACCGGCTCCTAAAGCTCAAGCTGGGAAAAATAGTTGGGAAAGAGGAGCCTCAAATTATAAGGCACGTAAAGAGTATGGATGGACACCTTTATTTCCATCATGGTCTGAAGGATTTAAAAATTTGATAAGTATGTAAAATAATCCTTTAATGGGAATGCTACTAACATTCACCATTAAAGGATTGGGCTATTATGAATATAATTTGGGAAAGTATTATTTTAACCCTTACTGGAATTATTGTTTTAAAAATGACAGGTAGTACATCTGTTAGCCAAATGACGAGAGCTGAAATAATTATAGTTGTATCAATTGGACGTATTATTGTAGAACCTGTATTAAGTAGGAAAGTAGTTCCATCTATCTTTGCCGCTATCATATTTTCGAGCATTCTACTTATCATTCATTTCTTTGAATTGAAATCAAGGAAGGTGGAGCAATTTCTAAATGGAAGTAGCATTGTAATTGTTGAAAACGGAAAGATTGTAAAAGCAAATTTGATACGGGCAAAAATGTCAGAACAACAACTTTATATGCAATTAAGAGAAAAAGGGATCCATGATGTAAAGCGTTTACAGCAAGTTACAGCGGAACCGAATGGGCGTATTGGCTATCAATTAATAAAACAAGCACAACCAATAACTTTAGAAATGTTAGAAAAAGTATTAGATCAGTACAATATAAAAAGATAATTTTTCATGAGAAACAGCCAATACTACAATAAAAATATAGGCTGTTTTTTTATTTTCTATAAACGTAAGGATTAATAAAATAGGGGAGATTTTTAACCAATCTTTATAATAGATATAGGCTTATTATTATGCTATATTCAATGGGGCTACGATGACTAAGGTAAGTCGTATGAATAGAAGAAAAAACTATATACCAACAACACAAAAAATTTGCCTTTACTTTGATACTAAAAATGGATTGAAAATAAGGAGATAGATACATAATGGAATTTTGGGAATCAAGTTTTATTGAAAAACAAACGATGTGGGGATTTGAACCTACAGAATCCGCAATTATGACGAAAGATTTTTTTCTTGAAAAGAACGTTAAGGATATATTAGTTCCGGGTATTGGATATGGAAGAAATGCAAAGGTTTTTATTGATAATAGGATAAATGTAACAGGTATTGAAATTTCAAAAACAGCCATCGATTTAGCAAAGCAAAACGGACTAGAAAATATTAGTATGTATCACGGTTCAGTAAATGATATGCCTTTTGATAACAATCTTTATGATGGGATATTTAGTCATGCACTTCTTCATTTGTTGAATAAGCATGAGCGTGAGAAATTTATTAAAGATTGTTATAATCAGTTAAAACCAGGCGGATATATGGTTTTTACAACGGTTTCTAAAAAAGCGCCAATGTACGGAAAAGGGAAACAGTTGGACCAAGATTATTTTGAGATAATGGAAGGTGTAAAAATGTTCTTCTATGATTCTGAATCTATAAAACGTGATTTTAATGAATATGGACTAGTACAAGTTTCGGAAATTGACGAACCAAATAAGAACATGGAAAATAAGCCTTCAATCAATTTTTTAATGATAAAATGTAAGAAAGAACAATAAATAAAGAATTGTAAGCATTACTAACAATCTCTATATGTTGAATATGAACTAATAAAGAGGACGAGCATATATTATAAATACCTCTTAACTTTAAGTAACCTTAACTTTCGTTAATAGGATATCTCAAAATCCCCGAAAAGAGCACTTGCGGAAACGAGTGCTCTTTTATTTATGTGATAATAGATTTTTATGGGTATTCTATTTGGAATTTTAAACCATAAATATAGAATATAATGTTAAACTTAATGTAGCACTTGTTGAAATTAATAGTTGTGCTGTAATAGAGAATAAAGTACTTGAACGGAGTGTTATTGAATGCAAACAAGAAAAGCTTATTTATATGTATTTCATACGATGTCAGATTGGGAATACGGACATTTAATTGCTGAACTGAATACAGGAAGATATTTCAAAAAAGGTTTAGCGCCTTTAAAAGTAATTACAGTAGGAGTAAATAAAGAAACGGTTATTTCAATGGGAGGCTTGAATATAAAGCCAGATATTTTCCTAGATGAATGTGTGTTTGAGAGTAACGATCTATTAATTTTACCTGGAGGAAATACTTGGAGTGAAAATATACATAAACCTATTTTGCAAAAAGTTGATGAAGCTTTAAAGATGGGCGTAATTGTTGCTGCGATTTGCGGTGCAACTATAGGGCTTGCAAATTACGAATTCTTAGATGATAGAAAGCATACAAGTAATAGTTTAGATTATATGAAAATGGTTTGCCCGAATTATAATGGAGAAAATTTGTATGAAATGGGACCTGTAGCATCTGACCAAAATCTCATTACTGCATCTGGAGTAGCCCCTCTGGAGTTTGCAATGGAAGTACTGAAAAAATTGGATGTACTCGCACCGGATACACTTCATTCATGGTATAACTTACATAAGACTCATGAACCTGATTATTTCTTCCAGTTAATGAATTCTCTTAATAATTGAGTAGTTTTATAGTATCTCGAATAGGAACCATGCTTTAGATAGACAACGTCAAAGCATGGTTTTTTCGTTTTGTTTCATAAATATTTAAATATACAAATTTTATATAATAAAAATGAGTCCGAGAGAAATATTCTTCTCTTTTTATACGATTATTGCTGAACGACAAAAGTAATAGCATTTGTTTTTAATTGAATGTGTCTTTCATTTCGAACTATATCAAAAGCTAATTCTTTTATTTCAACTTTTACTTCTTTCCATCCTTTATAAATACTTTTTAATAGACGTATCATTTCTTCGGTTGGGAGATTAATTTCAATTAAAGCTTCTAATTCTTCATTCGTTTTTAAATCAATTTCTTGTATGTTAGAGTTAATAATTAAACAATTAATACCGCCGTTTTTTGTCCCTTTTTTCATAGAATGGAGCACGTTTGTTAAATCTTCTTCTGATTTAACATGCTCTAAACTTGATACTGCAACGATATAGTCATAAGTGTTAGGAGGAATATCGTAGTTTTCAATTGCTATTTGTTCCGTTTTTATTACTCCAAATACTCCATGTACTTTGCTATAAACTTGTAACTTTGTTAAAGCAGAATGAAGTAAATCGACACAAGTAACAGTGCCGCTACAATTTTTTATCTTTTGTGCAATTGGAATACTATTTCTTCCAACGCCAGATCCGAGGTCAAGTACTTGCAAGTTGTTTTGTCTTTCGAAATAGTCCATCATGTCCATAACTGTTTTAACTGGTTTGTAAAGCCAAGATCCAGTCTCAAATAGTTTATATTGTTCATAACAAAGGTCATGATATTTCTTTTCTTCTTGTCTTATGTAATCGATACGATTCATATTGTTTCAGCTCCAATATGTTCACTGCAAAATGAATAGGTAGGACAGCCTTTTATATTCGTTTGAATTCGAAAGATACCACCAGCATGTGGGTACTTTTTTAATTCTTCATCCGTCATTCTTGTTCTGGCTGTCGTAACATATAAGTCAGTTGAATTAGGGCCTCCAAATGTACACGACGTTACATATAAGGCAGGAATTGGAACACTTAATATTTGTTCTCCAGTCAAAGGATTCCATCTAGTAATCTTCGAACCACCCCAATGTGCAATCCATAAGCAACCTTCTTCATCGATTGTCATCCCATCAGGTAAACCATCATTTTCAGGAAAAAGGATAACATCAGTTGGATTACTAATTTCTCCAGTACGTATATCATAATGAAAACGAACTACTTTTTTAGTAGGTGTATCAATAAAATAAAGGTATGTATGATCAGGTGACCAAGCGATTCCATTTGATGTATTTACATATGAAACTTTTTTCTCAACGCTCAAATTATTATATAAACAATATAAGGAACCTGCAGCATTTATTCCATTTAAATCAGTAGTACCCGCCCAGAAGCGACCAGCTGGATCACATTTCCCATCATTAAAACGATTTTCTACTAAATGTGGTTCAGGATCATAAATATGTGTCAGTTTTTCTGTTTTCAGGTTAAGAGAGTAAAATCCGTTTTCCATTGCTAAAAGTACTACATCCTCTACATATGGAACAACACAGCCGATTTGCTGATTAAGGGCAATTACCCGGTTTGTATTGTTAGTGGGATTATAGATGCATAATGTTTTCTCCATAATATCAACCCAATATAAAAGTTGCTTTTTTTCATTCCAACATGGTCCTTCAGCTAAAGTTGCTTTAGCATCTAAAACTAATTCTATATTACTAAACAAGATGTTCACCTCGCATTATAAGATATTTATATAATTCGATAAAAATAGAGGTAAACCTTTTAGCGAGAGAATCTTAAGATTTGCAATGTAGAAAACAGACCTTCTCATATTAAAAAAGTGTATAAACACAGAGAGGAAAATGCATATGATGTTTTATGAGGTTGTTTGCTTTTCTTGTAAAAATATATTCCGAGTATATGAAGGTAGTGAACAATATAAGCGGTTTAAAGAGAAATCGAAAGGGATATATTGTTGTGATGAATGTAGCCACAAGATTCAATTAGAAGCGATAAAACATTTTTTTAGATAATTATATGTAATGTATTACCGTTCAGAAAAATTTGACAATAAACGTGTAATAAATTATCATATGTAAAAATCAACATTTAAAATGGCATGGAAGAGAAGAGTAGTTAAGAAAGAATACGTACAGAGAGCTCTGGTAGCTGAGAAAGAGCGGTATACATCTTAATGAAAAAAGACTTGGAGCTGCGCAAGGAACTAATTTATTTAGGGATGGTGCGACGGGTTCTCCCGTTATAGAGATAGGGTATAAGCATATTTTGCCGTACCTGAAAAGGTTAATATGGTGACGTATTAACAAACTGAGGTGGTACCGCGAAGCTAATAACTCTCGTCCTCAAGATGAATAATCTTGGGGGTGGGAGTTTTTTTGTTGTATAAAACTGAAAATGTGAAAACAAAAAATAATTGAGGTGAGTGACATATGCATTGGGCGTATGAAGTAGCACATGAATTAATTAGAAAACATCCAAATAAAGAAACTTTTGTTTGTGCATCTGGAATTAGTCCATCTGGTTCTGTTCACATTGGAAACTTCCGTGAAATAGTAACGACTTATTTTGTTGTAAGAGCTCTGCAAAATTTAGGGAAAAAGACTCGTTTTATCTTTTCATGGGATGATTATGACAGGTTTAGAAAAGTTCCTAAAAATATTGATCCATCTTTTGCAAGATACATTGGTATGCCGTACTGTGATATCCCTGATCCGCATGGGTGTCATAACTCATATGCAGAGCATTTTGAAAAAGAGTTTGAGAAATCGCTTCAAGCATTTGGGATTGAAGTGGAATTCATATATCAACATGCTGAATATAGAAGCGGAAGGTATAATGGCAATATATTAGAGGCTTTGCATAAAAGAAAAGAAATATATGATATTTTAATGCGTTTTAAAACAGGAGTTCACTTTGAAGAAGATAGAGAAAAATTTTATCCAGTTACGTTATATTGCGAGAGGTGCGGGAAAGATGCAACAACGATTACACAATTTGATGAAGTATTAGAAACAGTACGGTATGCATGTGAATGCGGAAATGAAAATGAATTATCGGTAGTAAATACAAATAAAATGAAACTGAATTGGAAAATTGATTGGCCGATGAGATGGATGATAGAGGATGTTATTTTTGAACCCGGCGGAAGAGATCATTCATCGGAAACAGGTAGTTACAATGTATCAAAAGAAATTGTAAGGGAAATATTCAATCGTGAAGCGCCTTATTACGTTGCTTATGATTTCATTGGTCTTAAAGGTAATCATGAAAAAATGTCTAGTTCTTCAGGAAATAGCATTACACCTAGCGACTTATTAAAAGTGTATGTACCAGAAGTAATTCTTTTTATGTTTGCAAAATATAGGCCAGGCGCAGCTTTTCATATTGGTCTTGATGAAGATGTGATCCGAAATTATACAGAGTATGAACGATTGAAAGATAGTTATGAAAATGAAGCACTAAAAAATGAAGATTTATTTGATGCAATTAAACTTTCTAGAGTTGATAACCGATTCAAAGAATATCCAAAGTTTAATCAAGTTGCAAGTACTTTACCACTATTAAATTTTGATTCCTCTATTTTACAAAATATATTAGAGAAAATAGATAGGAGTTATGCATTACCTGAAATGATTGCGATAAGTAATCGTGCAGAGTATTGGATAAGAAATTTTCAATCTAAAAAATTGATTACGGTAAATAAAGAGAAGAATACGGAGTTTTATAACACATTAGAAGATAGACAGAAAAACTGGGTGGAAGAAGTTTGTAAAACACTTCGTTCTAATAAAGAATATTCTAATTTAATGGAGCAACTGTATACGATTTGTCATCATGAAAATAAAAAAATAATGAAAGGAAATCAAAAGCTATTATTCACCATTATATATAGGCTCGTTATGAATCAATCAAGTGGCCCACGTATACCGTTATTAATACATGTGGTAGGCATCAAAAAAGTCATCACTTTATTAGATTTCTAATATATAGCTAAAAGCAACGCAAGTACTCAAAGATCTAAGTGCTTGCGTTGTAAATTTTACTACCGTGTATACAGTTTTGGACATTCATCACCACTTGGCTCATAAAAACAATGGCTTTTAAATTGCCCTACAAACGGCTGATTATACCATTCAGGTGGGCAAGCTCCAACTGGACGGAAATACCAAAGAGCCCATCGTGCTGGCCAGCGCCATTCACCTTGTAAAACCTTTCTTGCAATTTCTTTTTCTGACTCACGAGCGCGTTGATAAAAATATCCATATTGTACCGCTTCAAATCCACCGGGGCTTTGATATACAGCATCACGAACGGTACGGAGTTGTTTGAAATCTAAGCAATCGCAAAATACACGATTCACAACAACGCAGCCAACAAGCTGTTCACCTTGTCGGCCTTCTCCTTCAGCTTCAGCACGAATTAAACGAGCTAGTAAATCAACATCGCTTTCGTTATATGGAATAAGGGGCATAGTGATACCACCTTTCTGTTATAGTAAAGAGTGTATGTTATAAAATAAGCTACGTGCTTTTTTACATAAAAATAATATTTGATTTTAATAGGAGTTTGTATAAAAAAAGTTAATTAGTAATAGTAGATAAATAGAAAAGGGGAGAGGTATTATGTATCGAATTCATAAAGATGACATTATTTACGCAATGTCACCAGAAAATAAGCCGTGTATGGAAGTGGAAATTGGGAGCCGTCTTGTATTTGAAACATATGATTGCTTTGAAAACCAAATTGATTCTGAAGATGTTGTGTTCCAAGAATTAGATTGGAACCGAATTAATCCAGCGACTGGGCCTGTATATATTACAGGTGCAGAACCGGATGATATATTGGCCGTAACGATTGAAAAGATTAAAATTGCAGAGCAGGGTGTTTTAACTACAGGTGCGAACCTCGGTGTAATGGGTGAAGTGCTAAATGAAAATACAGTGAAAATCGTCCCAATACATAATAAACATGTTTTGTTTTCAAATGAACTGCAAATTCCGATTAATCCAATGATCGGTGTGATTGGTACTGCGCCGAAAGAGGAGAGTATTTCCTGTGGAACACCGCATGACCATGGCGGAAATATGGACTGTAAAGAGATAAAAGAAGGGACAACATTGTTATTACCTGTAAATGTTCCTGGTGCTCTATTAGCATTAGGCGATTTACATGCAGCGATGGGTGATGGTGAAATTGGTGTTAGTGGAGTAGAGGTTGCTGGTGAGGTGACGGTAACAGTTCAGATTATAAAAGGAAAGAAATGGCCACTACCAATGGCTATCCAAAAAGAAAAAGTAATGACGATTGCTTCAGAGAAATTGTTAGACGATGCAGCGAATCGTGCTGTACATAATATGGTGACATTTTTACATGAGGAATTAGAAATGTCTAAAGCAGATGCAACTCTTTTATTATCAGTAGCGGGTAATTTAAAATTTTGCCAAGTTGTGGATCCACTAAAAACGACGCGGATGGAACTAGGAATGGAATATGCGGAAAAGCTAGGTTTTAATTGGAGTAAATTTAATATTAAATAAGAATACTAGAAGAAGGATGCTGTTTTTTAAAAGTATCCTTTTTTAATTTACGGATGAAATAAAAAGAGGTAGTATTTACTTTGTATAAGTATATTTGAGATTGTGAATTAAAAGGAGTTTAAGAATGGTCAAAATTATGATTGTTGAAGATGATATGAAAATTGCGGAGCTATTATCAACTTATGTTGCGAAATACGGTTACCAAGGAATTGTAATATCGGATTTTCAAAATGTGTTAGACATATTTTTAGAAGAACAACCAGAGTTAGTTTTATTAGATATTAATTTACCAAGCTTTGACGGTTACTATTGGTGTCGTCAAATTCGCGGAGTTTCCACATGTCCAATTTTATTTATCTCGGCCCGTGAAGGTACGATGGATCAGGTTATGGCGTTAGAAAATGGTGGCGATGATTTTATTCCGAAGCCTTTTCATTATGAAGTTGTAATGGCAAAAATTCGTAGCCATTTAAGACGTGCTTACGGTGATTATGCACCGAAACTAGAAGAACGAATGGTTGAGCAACAAGGACTTAGTTTATATCCCGAAAGGCTTGTATTGAAGTTGCGAAATCAAGAGATTGATATAACGAGAAACGAAGCCATTTTATTAGAAATGTTAATGAAAAATTATCCGCGTGTTGTGAGTAGAGAAGTGTTGCTTAATAAGTTATGGGATAGTGAATCTTACGTTGATGATAATACATTAAGTGTAAATACAACACGTGTGCGTAAAAAGTTAAAAACATTACATATTGAGGATGCGATTGAAACAATTCGTAGTGTTGGATATAGGTTGCATATTACTTGGGAAAATGGTGTGGAAAAATGATAAGGCTGTTTATACGTGACCATATACCACTTATTTGTTTTACAGTGCTCCAACTACTAGCCATATTCCTCGTATATTGGTTTGATGGACATAATCATATTACAACAGCATTATATGCAATGTTTTTAGGTGCTTTTTTTATGGTAAGCTACTTAATATTTCGTTATTTTACACATCGTTCTTTTTATGAGCGTTTAGCAAATCCATTGCAATCTTTGGATGAATCCGTTCAAAAATCTGATTTTGCAGTTGTATCTACTGCTCTCCAAGATTTACTTGATGCACAATATCGTCATTATCAAAATCAGCTGCAATTACAAGAGAGAAAAAATAATGATCAATTAACCTTTATGAATCAGTGGATTCATCAAATGAAAACACCTCTATCTGTAATAGAATTAATTACACAGGATGAAGTGGATTCGCGTTTTGAAAGTATTAATGAGGAAACAGATCGGCTGAAAAAGGGGTTAGAGATGGCACTGTATGTCGCACGTTTAGAGGCATTTACACAAGATTTTTATGTGGAAAGAGTACAACTACATAAAATAGTGAATGATTCTGTACATGAACATAAACGCTTTTTTATCCGGAATTTCGTATATCCAGAGCTTGAAATTGATAAGGGTATTACTGTAGAAAGTGATGCGAAATGGTTACAATTTTTAATTGGACAAATTATATCGAATGCAATTAAATACTCATCAGGTAGTAGAGAAAAGATTAAAGTGAAAGCATGTAAGGAAGGTAATACTGTTGTACTTGAAATAGCCGATAGTGGCGTCGGGATACCGAAGCAAGATTTACCAAGAGTATTTAAACCGTTCTTTACAGGAGAAAATGGTAGAGATTTTAAAGAATCAACTGGAATGGGGTTATATCTTGTATATGAAATTACGAAACAATTAGGGCATCGTGTAGAAATTCATTCAGAAGTTGGTAAAGGTACCGTTGTACGAATTATATTTTTTAATGTGTAAATAAGTGATTTAGGCTAAAGAACTTTGAAGATAAGTTTTTTAGCCTTATTTTATAGCGATTATTTGAAATGGTAAAAGGTCATCTTGGTATGTATAATGAAACGCTAATAAATACGATTGTTAAATTAGAAGGATTTAATAAAAAGCTGATAAATAGTTTTTGTAAGAAAAAATCCACCCCTTTGAAAGAGATAGCTTCATGAATCCATCCTATGAATAAGTGCATCAACATTAATAAGTATAATGTACGAATTCGTGATAAATTTTGTGGATTATAATAGAGTTAGTCGTTTATTTTTTTTCATGATATAGTATTGTAATTAAGTAAGCAAACTTAATACTTTATATCCAATTAACCCTAAAATAATGATAGGAATCATCATTAAAAAAGAAGAAATTCGATTAGCATTAGAGTGTTCTAATACAAGAATCAAGATAATCCCAACTATGACTTCGGTATATCCAACAGGTAACATGTGACTATAGTCGTCAAAATTTAAAAGAATGTGAAGTCCATCCGTTACAAAAACTCCACTTAAAAGTGCGCTTCCGAATTTATGAAGTGGATTTGTAGTATCTTTCCATAGAAAACCTGCAATTCCAAAGATAGTTCCTCCTATACATGCACATACAATCCATACAGATATAAAATAAATAGAGTGAGCTACATTTTTAATAATTATTGCATAACCATAATAGCCTAAAACCATACCTAGCAGCGCAAGTATACCGGAAAGCATAGCTGTACGCTTAGAATAACTAAGACTAGCCACAAAAAAGGATGGAACTAACCAAACACTTCCTAGATTAGCTAATGAATTCCAATGTCCTGGAAGTATACCCTGCCCCAATTTAGTTAGTATACCAACAAAAACCCCTACTATAATCGGGATGAGAAAAATCCTTAAAAACATATTTGATTTTATGATTTTTAATGTCTTGTCCATAAATTCAATCCTTACTTTAATATTTTCTGTAAACTTATAATAGCTTATTAAGGAAAAATAATCAATCGAATTTTATCGAAAAACAATAAAAAAATATTGAATAACGAATGGTGCTTTGTTTTTATAATTAGGTGAATAAAATATCAAAACTAGTTACTCAACCAAAATGGTAAATGAAATAATAAATGCAAGTAATAAAATTGCTGAAAACACATAATTCAACTTATCATAAGATGCTCTTGAGGATAACATTCACTCTTATACTTGTAATTTAGAATTTTTAATGATTTTCATCTCGTATTTACAATGAAATGATTTATGATAAAAAAGAAAAGGGATTGATATAGTTTCCTCCTGTTTTTATTTACAATTTATTAGAAGGAGGGATTTTTTACTAGTTGTGAATGTTAGGGGGATTGTAATGGATATTCGAAAAATGAAATATTTCATAACAGTGGCAGAAGAATTAAACTTTAGTCGTGCAGCAGAGCGTCTTATGATGGCACAACCGCCTTTAAGCCAAGAGATTCGTAAATTAGAAGATGAATTAGGGGTTCAACTTTTTTACTGGACAAAGAGAATGGTTGAGCTTACCGATGCCGGGAAAATATTTTTAGAAGGTGCGCAACAAACGCTGCTTCAAGTTGATAGAACGATTAAAGAAACACAGCTTGCGGATGAAGGAAAGATAGGACATTTAATAATTGGGTTTGTCGATTCTACAGAAACCGTTATAAATGTATTAAAAAAATTTATAACGGTTTCCTAAAATTCAGCTTATATTACGCGAAATGACAACAGATCAACAAATAAAAGCACTCTATGAAAAACAAATTCATATTGGATTTATTCGTTCCAAGCAGAATAATGAAATTTTAACTTCCGAAGTTTGTTCTGTAGAATATTTAAAATTGGTTTTGCATGAAGAGCACCCTTTCGTTATGTTACGTAACATTCCAATTAAATCATTAGTGGATGAACCATTTATTTTATTTCCACGTCATTTTGGTACAAACTTTTATGATGTAATTATTAGTTACTTTTGGGAACATGGAGTAAGTTTAAATATTGTTCAAGAAGCGATTCAAATGCAAACGATTGTGAATTTAGTTGCAGCAGGAATGGGGATTTCTGTCGTTCCGTCATCAGTGGAAAGTTATAAAAAAACGGGAGTTATATATAAAGAAATTCAAGAAAATACCCCAAAAATAAATTTATATGCTGGATGGAGACTAGATGAACAGTCTGTTGTGTTAGAGAACTTTTTAACTGTTGTTAGAGAGGTTTATACAACTTCACAATGTGAATGTAAAAGATAATAACCCATCTGTATAGGATGGGCAGTGTAGATTTGAAAAGGAAAGCTTCTTTATAGGTAGAACAAAAAGGTGTTTTAACCTGTTTTGCTCGGATCATACTCAATGAAATCTTTTAGTACACCATCAATTTGATCCATAATTTCAGGTTGTAATTTAACGCTAGAAGCAATTACGTTTTCTCTTATTTGCTCTGGATTTGATGCACCAATAATTGCAGAGGAAACAGCTGGATTTTGTAATACCCAAGCAACTGCAAGTTGAGGTAAGGTAAGATTAGTTTCTTGCGCGATGGGATTAAGTTTCTGAATTGCATTGAGTACATCATCGCTCATCCAGCGTTGCACGAGTTTTTGGAAAAATGGTTTACCAGCATCAGAGTTAGCACGTGATTGATTCGGCAATGGTTTACCAGGTTGATATTTTCCTGTGAGAATACCTTGTGCAAGGGGAGACCAAACAACTTGACCAAGTCCCTCACGTTGACATGTTGGTATTACATCAGTTTCAATAACTCGCCACAACATCGAATATTGAGGTTGGCTAGCGATAAGTGGAATGCTTAATTCTCGTGCAAGTGCTGCACCACGGGTGATTTGTTCTGATGTCCACTCACTTATGCCTAAGTAAAGGACTTTACCTTGTCTTACAAGATCAGCAAAAGCTAACATCGTTTCTTCAAGGGGAGTTGTTGTATCAAATCTATGTGCATAATAGACATCAATGTAGTCTGTCTGCAACCGTTTTAATGATGCATTACAATTTTCAATAATATGTTTTCGCGACAATCCACGATCATTTTTTCCAGGTCCGGTCGGATGACATACTTTTGTACATAGTTCTATACTTTCTCTCCGTATGTCTTTTAAAGACCGGCCTAGTACTTCTTCGGCTATCGTGTCCGAATAAACATCAGCAGTATCAAACGTTGTAATTCCGACATCTAGTGCGGTTTTCACACAATTATTTGCAGTATCTTCATTTACCTTTCCGCCATGGTTTATCCAGTTCCCGTATGCAATCTTACTTACTGTTAACCCACTGTTTCCGAGTTTGCTAAATTCCATTGTAGAATCCCCCCTTAAAAATGATACCTTTATTATAAGAACTGAAATTTAGTATGTATAATATATGATTTATGATGAATCTATATAAAAATTATATAAGAGGGGGATGTTTAGAATTTTATTACTAGGGGAATCTAAAACAAGTAGTACAACAAATGTGGTGTATGCTTGTTCAATATGAAGTTTAGAATTGATAAATAGACCTTAAAGAAAGCAATCTTTTTAAAAGCACATATAATTACATTTACTCATACAGTACTATTATGGTACAATATGGTTACTAACGACGGAAAGGAATGATGGGTGGACGATGATTAACTAATCTTATTTTTAAATGTTGAAATTAAATAAATTTCAATTTGTAAAAAATAGGATTAGTCTGCCCAATTCCATTCAACGGTATTGCTATTTGATTTGCGTAATAGCTTATTTGGGTATAAATAATGTAATGACTAATCCTGCCAAAATTACTTTGGGAGGATTTTTTTGTTCTCCCTTTATGAAAGGGATCGGTAATATGAAAGAGCTTTTAAAATTAAATGATGTGTATGTTGATATAAAGGAAAATGCTTTGTTAGAAAAAATGAATGTAGTAGTAAAACAAGGGGATGTAATCGGATTAATTGGTAAAAATGGTGCTGGTAAATCAACGTTACTTCAATTAATAATTGGGAAGATTGAGCCATCAAAAGGAAATGTTGAGTGGCAGCAAATGAATATGACAACAGCATATGTTGAACAAGAAATAGAATCTTTTATTAGTAAGGAAGTGATTGCAAAAGAAGCAGAGCTTCTTGCAAAATGGGGCGTGCCAACGAACGATTTTCATACTTTAAGTGGTGGTGAAAAGCTGAAAGTTCGCTTAGCGAAAGGATTTGCGAAAAATCCTAATGTCTTAATATTAGACGAACCGACAAATCATTTAGATGAGATGAGTACGGAATTTCTCATTAAACAAATAAAAAATATGAAAGGTACAGTTATCGTTGTATCGCATGATCGATATTTTTTAGATGTTGTCGCAACAAAAATATGGTCAATTGAGGATAAAAAATTAATTGAGCATAGCGGTAATTATACGAGTTATATGAAAGCACGTGAGCAAAAAAGACTGACGCAACAACGTGAATATGAAAAGCAGCAAAAGAAGATTGAACAAGTAGAAACACATATAAAAGAATTAAGTTCATGGTCACAAAAGGCACACGCACAGTCTACAAAACAAGAAGGTGTTAAAGAATTTTATCGTGTAAAAGCGAAGCGAATGGATGCGCAAGTTAAGTCAAAACGAAAACGTCTCGAAAAAGAGCTAGAGAAAACGAAAGTAGAACGTGTGAAAGAGGAGTACTCAGTTGAGTTCTCTATTCAAGCGAGTAAAAAAGTAGGAAAACGCTTTTTAGAAGTAAAACAACTAAAAAAAGACTTTCATGGAAAAATATTATTTGAAAACGTTAATTTTACAATTCAGCACGGTGAGAAGGTTGCGATTGTTGGACCAAACGGTAGTGGGAAAACAACATTACTAAAGATGATTATGGGAACGGAAACTGTGGAAGGAGAAGTATGGGTTTCACCATCTGCAAACATCGGTTATTTAACACAAGAAGTATTTGATTTACCACTTGATAAAACGCCAGAAGATTTATTTTTTAAAGATTCATTTGAAGAAAGAGGGAAAGTCCAAAATTTAATGAAACATTTAGGGTTCCAAGCTTCTCAATGGAAAGAGCCGATTGAACATATGAGCATGGGAGAACGAGTGAAATGTAAGTTAATGGTTTATATTTTAGATGAAAAAGACGTACTCATTTTAGATGAACCGACAAATCACCTTGATCTGCCTTCACGTGAACAGCTTGAAAATACATTAGCGGAGTATAATGGAACACTAGTTATCGTTTCTCACGATCGATATTTTCTAGAGAAAACAACTAACACAAAACTCGCGTTTTCAAATCATACGATACAAAAACAGCTAGAAGAACCTCCTAAAACAAGAGATGAAATTGAAGAGCTACGTTTAACGTTAGAAACAGAGAGACAAGAAGTATTAGGAAAATTAAGCTTTTTAACTTCTAATGATAAAGAATATAAAAAACTTGACGAACGATTCATAGAACTTACGAAACAGATTAAGGCGCTATAATTATTTAGGGGGATTAACATGGGAGCAGAGAGTTCAACTAAGTTATTTAGAATAGACTGTGGAGATATATACCTACAAGAGTTTACTATGAAAGATGCTGAGAGTATTTATAAAATATCGAATCAACCGGAAATAGAAAAATTTTTGCCAGACTGGAAATCAACGAAAGAACAGAGGGTTAATTGGATTATCAATGATGAAATACCAGCAAACAAAGCATTTCTTGAGGCAGTGAAAACTACGAATAACATAGATAATCATATGTTAAAGCTAGGAATATTTAAGGAAGCTACAAATGAATTCATTGGATGGTGCTGCACAGGTATTAAAGAAGAACTCCCTACACCAAACAGAGAGATAATGTATGCTATCTCAAGTGAATATCAAAATACTGGCTATGCTACAAAAGCGACTAAAGGCTTAATTGACTATTTGTTTAAAAACACCACTTTAGATGTCTTAAATGCGATAGCTTTAATTAACAATGTACCATCAAATAAAGTTATTGAAAAATGTGGGTTTACTTATATGAGTGAACAGACGATAGAAAATCAACTATATAATCATTATGTATTGAGTAAATCAGAGTGGATAAAAAATATAGCTCTTTGAAGGGAGCTATATTGCATATGAAATCAGTAAAAAGGCTTAGAGCTAAAACTCTGAGCTTTTTTTCGTACTATATGATAAGTTGTTATTCATTGTTTTGAAGTTGTATAGTTATTCTTTATAATATATTGCATGTTGCTAATAAAGAATACAAGTTGTTTCAGCGACTAGAAATAAGAAGCATTGTATTCCATACCACTATACAAATATTATAAGATAGATATACATTGATTATATATTGGAAATAGATTTGTTATCAGTTTTTTTAGAAATCTTACAAGCGTGTAAGATAAATGAAAGATGAATCAATATGTGCTATAAGACAATTCATTTACACTTTATAGTGAGCAGTGGAAATGAAGGGAGAATATAAATGGAAATTTTACATGCAAAAAGTATTAGTAAAGTATATAAAGGGAAAATACCTTTTAAGGCATTGGTAGATATTGATTTATCAATTCAAGAAGGTGAATTTGTAGGGATTATGGGACCATCAGGAAGCGGGAAAACAACGTTATTAAATATGGTATCTACTATTGATTCTCCTACATCGGGAGAAATATTAATAAATGGTACAAATCCTTTCCAGTTATCATCAGACAGTTTAGCTTTATTTCGTAGGAAACAATTAGGATTTGTTTTTCAATCATTTAATTTACTTAGCACACTTACAGTGAAAGAAAACATTGTATTGCCGATGACACTAGATGGTGTATCTGTACAAGAAATGAACAAACGAGTGGAAGATATTGCAGAGAAATTAAATATTGCAGATATATTGAGTAAAAGAACGTTTGAAATATCAGGGGGGCAAGCTCAAAGAACTGCAATCGCTCGTGCTATCGTTCATAAACCGCAATTATTACTTGCAGATGAACCGACAGGGAATTTAGACTCTAAATCTTCAAATGATGTAATGGAGATGCTCGATACTCTTAATAAAGAAGAAAAAGCAACGATGATGTTAGTTACACATGATCCGTATGCAGCGAGCTTTTGCAGCAGAGTTATATTTATTAAAGATGGTCAATTATATAATGAAATTTATTGTGGTGAAAGCAGGCAAGCCTTTTATCAAAAGATTATGGATGTCCTTTCTTTGTTAGGAGGGAAAAGGCATGACTTTTCGTCAGTTCGCATTTAATAATATTTTTCGTAATAAGCGTACATATGCTGCTCATTTTTTAAGTTGTACATTTTCTATTATGATTTTCTTTACGTATGCCCTTTTGTTATTTCATCCTGATTTACAAGGGGAGTTGAAATCGACAAGTGCAACAATAAGTGCATTTGGTACATTAGGATTTACAGTTTCGCAAGGCTTGATATTTGTCTTTTCATTTTTCTTTATTCTATATTCAGTAAGTTCATTTTTAAAAACGCGTAAGAAAGAATTTGGCATTTTAATGATGCAAGGTATGTCAATGAGGCAACTAAAGAAATTATTATTAATTGAAAATATGTTAATTGGACTTGGGTCAATTTGTATAGGGATTTTCATCGGTCTCATATTTTCTAAACTAGTATTATTGATTAGTGCAAGTGTATTAATGATTAGTAATGGCTTACCTTTTTATATACCAGTGAAGGCCGTACTATTAACACTCATCACATTTCTTTTCTTATTTTTAATCGTTTCGCTTGTTACTTTTAAAATGATAAAAGTAACGGAACTTGTGGAACTTATTCAAGCAGAGGAAAAGCCAAAGCCTGAACCGAAATTTTCCATTTTATTATCGCTACTTTCTTTAATTAGTATAGGCTATGGATATATTTCAGTATTTCGCTTTATCCCAAGTATTAATTTTATTACGCTCGGAATGGGTGTACTTCTAGTCATTATAGGAACATACTTTTTATATACACAGTATAGCGTTTATATATTGTATCTTGCTAAAAGGAGAGAATCTTTCTTTTTAAAGCGAACAAATATATTAACATTTTCAGAATTGATTTACCGTATGAAAGATAATGCAACGATGTTTTTTATAGTATCTATTATTTCAGCAGTTGCATTTACAGCAATAGGTACAACAGCCGCTCTTGGTAATAGGAATTTAGTGTGGATGACAAACCCATATACATTTCTGTATGAAAGCTCTGAAAACAACAAATTAGTAGATAAACATCTCTCTATTATAAAAAAACATCTCTCTGATGCAAATATTCCGTACCGAATGGCTTCATCTTCAAGTAAATTTACAGAAAGTAACGTAAATGTATTGAAATTAAGTGAATATAACGAACTTACGAGAGCACTAGGGTATCAACAAGAAACGATTGAAAAAGAAGATGAAATTTTACTAATCCCTGGGAGGGTGTCACAAAAACAAGAATTTAAAAATGGTGACTATAAAAAAAATATTGAAGTTATTCAAGGAGATTGGACAAAGACATTTCGTGTAAAAAAAACTGTGGGGGATCTAGTTTTACCACATGATTCTAGTAGTATTTATATTGCTGTTCAAGATCATGTGTATGATGAAATTCCTCTGACGAGTAATCCACAAGATGAAAATATTCAACATCGTACTTATGGATTTGTTGTAGATGATTGGATAAAAACGAAAGAGATTTCAAATCAATTAAAGAGTATACTCGATAAAGATCTTAGGGACAGAGATTTCTACTTTGAAGCTTTAACATTAAACTTGTTAGAGGCAAAGCAAAAGAATGGTTTATTACTCATGGCAAGTGTTTTAGTCGGAATCGTCTTCTTTACATTTGCTGCTAGTTTTATTTATTTCCGATTATATACTGATTTGGACCGTGATCAACAACAATATAAAATGATTTCGAAAATGGGATTAAGTAAACGAGAGTTAAAAAAAGTTGTAACGAGACAGTTAGTATTAATGTTCTTCTTACCAATTATCATTGCAGTGATTCATACTGTAGTTGCGTATACGGCACTGCAACAATTAGTCAGTTTTTCTATTTTAAACAGCTCGATCTTTATTTTAATTTCATTTATATGTATACAAGTTTTATATTTTTTTATCACTCGTTGGCGTTACCTACAAAAGCTTTATAAGACTATGGAGCAATAAAGTGAAACTTTAATCAGTGGGGGTTTCCTTCATCCCCCACTGATTATTAGCCTTCACCAATCGGGCTTTTGCGGGCAGTTGAGCCCCCACCTAACTTCTTTGCTCTCGCTGAATTTTGAGGTGGGGGTCTTACTGCCCGTTAATGCGAGATAGAGGATATTAACTAATAAAATTACAAAAAAACATGTAAAAAATGATATGAATTATGAAAGGAACCGTGATGAAAAGAACTTTAACTATTTTTATGTTAACTATAATACTTTTAATAAGCTTTAGTGCATGCTCTAAAAAGGACAACGCATTCCCTGCAAACGGTGTATTAATTATTGGAGATGAAAATAATATTTCACCAATTATTAATCATTATCAGGAAATTACGAAAGAAAATGAAGTGTTTTCTGTGAAAAAAAGTGAAGTTGGAAATGGACATGTCTTAATTTTAAATGAATCTACAGCACTAGCGTTGATTAAAGAAAAAGTTTTTCGTAAACGAGATAATGACTCCGATTATATTATAGATACGTTACCGAAATTCCCAAAAGAAGGATCGCTACTGTTTACAAGTGAAGACGAAAAGACTATGAAAAGTATTAAAATAGAAGGAAAAGAGATTGCTGTTACATACGATAGTGACGCTTGGATAGGTAACAATCGTAAATATCCAACGCAATCGTATGTGATCGTAGCAAAAAATAGTGTATATAAGGAAATAAAAGCAAAAGAAACGAAAATGCATCTTCTTCAATTTAAGAAATCTTTAGGTGACGAAAAACCTAAAATGTCGACAGATAATACAATGGTTAATGAAAATGTCAAAGTAAAAAAGCTAATTAAAGGTTTGGAAGGAGAAGTATCTTTTCAGTTTGTAACGATTGGAGAAAAATCTTAAAAAGAGTTCGAGGTTGATAGAAACTTTATCAACCTCGAACCCTTTTTAGTTTTATGCCATTTAGATTACATTACTTCATTTAATCGAGTCTCGTTTGTTTCCTCAATCACATTTGGGTTTTGAACCGAATTACTTTGAGCTTCTTTTTCTTTACGAGACTTTTGTAGCATTTCAAGGATGATCCATAATGGAACACCTTTATCCTTTAACATCTTCCATAAATCTAATTCGTTAAATTTATGCTCAGGCTGTTTCATTTCTTTTTCAGATGAACGAATATCGAACTTGATAGGATCATTTGCTTTCTTACCTTCAAGTTTAGTAGAAGAGATAGTATTATGCTCAAGGTTAGATGGAGTTATTTTAGTAGGTTGAGCTAATGTATGAATGTTTGATCCGATTTGCATGTTTTTTCCTCCTTTTCAAGCAATAAAATTAGTTTTCTTATGATTTTTAAATCCACGTAACATGAGGAAACTACATTCAATTATAAATTCAAATAATCAGATTTACAAGTTATATTGTAAAAAGCAAATGTTTACTTGAATTAATATTTATCAACATTTGTGTATGTTTTCTATATATACAACGTATATAAAATACTTTACATTATGTGTAAGTTAAAAACTGAATGTGTCAATATTTTTTATAGAAAAATGAAAGCGTTTAATTAGGGGGAGAAAGTATGGGGAAGTTATTTTTAAAAGTATGTTTTTTCACATTAGTGACTGTTTGTTCATTCATAGCGAAAACAACTTACGCTGAAGAGAGGCAACAAAATAATTATCCTATCATTTTAGTGAATGGATTTGCTGGATGGGGTAGGGAAGAAATGTTAGGGGTAAAATATTGGGGTGGTGTTCATGATATACAGGAAGATTTAAAAAGAAATGGTTATACAGTACATACGGCTGCTGTTGGTCCTGTTTCCAGTAACTGGGACCGTGCATGTGAATTATATGCACAAATTAACGGTGGAATTGTAGACTATGGTGCGGCACACGCTGAGAAACATGGACATAATCGTTTTGGTAGAACTTATAGTGGATTTGTACCGAATTGGAGTGAAGCAAATAAAGTTCATTTAGTTGGGCATAGCATGGGTGGACAAACGACAAGAACATTAGTGCAGTTATTAAAAGAAGGCAGTTATGAAGAAAAAGACTATGTGAAAAATCATCCGAACGCAAAGATATCACCACTATTTGAAGGCGGTAAATCGTATGTTCATAGTGTTACAACTTTAGCAACTCCTCATAATGGCACAACACTCGCGGACGGAAGTCTTCTATTGCCGTTCGTTAAAGATTTACTCATTACAGCTGCGAGTTTAGGAGGAAACAATAATTTATCATTATATGATTTTAAATTGGACCAATGGGGTATGAAAAAAAACGCTGGAGAGTCCTTCTTCCAATATACTGATCGGATTTTAAATAGTTCAATTTGGGAAAATACAAAAGATATTAGTCAATGGGATTTAAGTACTGATGGAGCAAGGGAGTTAAATAGTTGGGTAAAGACGCAATCGGATGTGTATTACTTATCGTATAGTGGACATGCATCACAAGCAGCACCTATAACCGGTTTACAACTACCTCATATTACAATGAACAAAGTATTAATGGGGAATGCATTTTTCTTAGGTTCCTATGCAAGATTTGAAGAAAATCGCCCATTAATTGATACATCTTGGTGGCAAAATGACGGTGTAGTAAATACAAATTCTATGATTGCGCCTTCAACTAGTATTGCTGTAAATAATAATGAGTTTTTACAGGTTGGAAAATGGAATCATATTGAAACGAAAGAAAATTGGGATCATTTAGACATGGTAGGACTAAGCGTTTCAGACACGTTAGGTTTTTCTAATATTCAAGAGTTTTATAGAACAGTTGCAGAAAAGTTATCACGGTTACCGCAATAGTTAATAATAAAGCGTTCTCGATGGAATTCGGGAGCGCTTTATATTATATTGAAAGAGGGATATGGAAGAAAAATATGGGGGGATATTATGAAAATACAAGTTGTTTTATCAGGATACGGGACAGTAGGAAGAGAGTTTATAAAATTGGTAAACGAAAAATATTTATATATATACGAAACATATGGAATCCATTTAGTTGTAAGTGGCGTATTAGGTAGAAATATTGCAATACATAATGAGGAAGGTTTGTCTATTCATCATTTATTAATGTATGGTAGCGGTACTGCATCAATTGAAAAGTATATAGAACATCACCCGAAAGACCGTGCAACAAGAGGGATAAGTGGTACTGTATTGGTAGAATCAACAGTTACAAATCTTAAAGATGGAAATCCGGGAAAAAAATATATAAAACAAGCGATTGAGAAACATATGGATATTGTTGCAATTTCAAAAGGTGCACTCGTTACTAACTGGAGAGAAATAAAGGCAGCAGCAAAAGAAGCGAATGTACGAATTCGCTATAGTGGCGCAACTGCTGCAGCACTACCGACATTAGATATTGGACAATTTAGTTTGGCTGGCTGCAATATTGAAAAAATAGAAGGAATATTAAACGGGACA
Organism: Bacillus cereus group sp. BceL062; assembly: GCF_051780025.1. Taxonomy (NCBI): domain Bacteria; kingdom Bacillati; phylum Bacillota; class Bacilli; order Caryophanales; family Bacillaceae; genus Bacillus; species Bacillus cereus group sp. BceL062. The sequence continues at coordinate 677,389 of NZ_JBPWGY010000001.1, forward strand.
ACTAATTATATTCTTACAAAAATGTATGAAGAAGATGTTACGTTTGAAGAAGCACTGAAAGAAGCGCAAAATAAAGGAATTGCTGAGACGAACCCAATATTAGATGTAAGTGGTTCGGATAGTGCGTGTAAATTATTACTTTTGGCAAACAGCTTGATGGGTGTTGAGAATATGCTTACTGATATGCATATAAAAGGAATCGAAAATGTTACAAAACAACAAATTCGACATGCTAAGGAACAAAACAATTATATTAAATTAATAGCTTCAGCATATAAGGATATGGATGGTAAAGTGAATCTTAATGTAGAACCGCTTGAAATAGAAAAAGACCATCCACTAGCAAAAGTAAATGGAACTGAAAAAGGAATAACATTCTTTACAGATACAATGGGACAAGTTACTACAATTGGTGGAGCTTCTAATCCACGCGGAGCCGCAGCAGCTGCTTTAAAAGATGTAATTAACTTATATCGTAGAGATTTATAGAAGTAAAATTCACACCTTCAAAATTCGGATGGAGAAAAAAAGTTAGGTGGGAGCCTTTTTGCCCATATATGTCCGATTCGGGCTAAAAATCGGTGGGGGATGAATAAAATTCCCACGGATTAAAGTTTCACTTTATAAGACCGTACCGCTGTTAATAAAAAATACATATGTAGTGGACCTTTTGAGAATGAAATAAATATGCAAAAATAATTGCAGGGGGTAAGAAATTGTTTAAAGATTTTAAAGTTGTAAAAGATCGTCCCGTTTATATTCAATTAAAGGATTATTTTAAAAAGATGATTATGAAAGGGCATTTGCTCGGTGATCAAAAAATCCCATCAACAAGGGAACTGAGTGAATTATTATCAATGAGCAGAAATACAGTACTCTCTGCTTATGCGGATTTAGAACAAGAAGGACTTATTTATGCAGTTAAAGGAAAAGGAAATTTCGTTGCGAAGGTGGATATATCTAACACCTCGTCTGTTGAAATAGATTGGAAAAATAAACTTAATACAGTTACCACATTAGCGGATGAATTAGACTTAATGAAGCATGGAGTTCGCTGGGAAAAAGGAATGGTTGTTTTTAATAGTATAGCCCCGGACGAAAAGCTATTTGATGTTGAAAATTTCAAAAGAGCTTTTCTTACTCGTATGTCCATTGAAGGGGATATCGTATTGAACTACGGATATGCAAAAGGTTACCGACCGTTAATGAAATATCTACTTCATTACATGGAAATGAAAGGTGTAGATATTTCGAACAAAGATATTTTAATTACAAATGGATTTACAGAAGGATTAGATATTGTACTATCTTCCTTAGCGAAAAAATCAGGGCGTGTGATTTGTGAGAATCCAACTCACCATGCTGCATTGAAACTTTTTCGTTTACATGGACTTGAAGTTCATGGGATAGATATGAATGAAGATGGTATTGATACGACTGAAGTAGAAAAAAGTTTACGTGAAAAGGATTTTGATTTTGCGTATTTAATTCCTTCTTATCATAATCCAACTGGTATTGTTACAAGTTCGGAGAAAAGAACGGAATTGATGCGGTTATTTTCGAAATATAAGGTTCCTATTATAGAGGACGGATTTAATGAAGAATTACGTTATTCAGGTTCACATTTATCGCCATTATTAACTTTTGCTGGGGCTGGTAATAATGTGATTTATATTAGTAGCTTTTCGAAGGTACTTTTCCCTGGTTTACGTGTAGGGTGGATTATTGCCGATAAAGAACTGATTCATTATTTAGAAAGTGTTAAAAGAGCACGAACCATTCACACATCTACGTTAGATCAAGCTGTTCTGTTTCAATATTTACATGAAGGATATTTTGAAAAATATTTGAAAAAGGCAAGATCTGTTTACAAGAAAAAATATGAGTTAGCCGTTGGGGCTTGCAATCAGTACATTCCGTTTAAAAGGATGACTGGAGATGGCGGACTTCATTTGTTTATAGAGTTGGAAGAGAAAATTCACGCTCGCACACTTTTACAAAAGTGTTATGAGAAAGGTGTAACGTTTTCTCCTGGAGATGTTTTTTATTCTGATGGAGGGGGAGCGAATACATTCCGCTTAGGTTTTTCACGTTTGAAGGAGAAGGAAATAGTTAGTGGGATTCAAATAATTGGTGAAACTTTAAAAAATGAAACTTGGAGTTGAGAAAATGAGAATTGGCGTTATTATGGGAGGAGTATCCTCTGAAAAACAAGTATCAATTATGACTGGAAATGAAATGATTGCACATTTAGATAAAAATAAGTATGAAATCGTTCCAATTACGTTAAATGAAAAAATGGATTTAATTGAAAAAGCGAAAGACATTGATTTTGCATTGCTAGCATTACACGGAAAATACGGAGAAGATGGTACGGTTCAAGGGACGCTTGAGAGTTTAGGTATTCCATATAGCGGCAGCAATATGTTATCTAGCGGTATATGTATGGATAAAAATATTTCGAAAAAGATTTTGCGTTATGAAGGAGTAGAAACACCAGATTGGATTGAACTTACAAAAATGGCGGATCTAAAGCTTGATGATTTAGATAAGTTAGGATTTCCGTTAGTGGTAAAACCAAACTCTGGCGGCTCCAGTGTTGGCGTAAAGATCGTCAATGATAAAAATGAATTGATCTCAATGCTGGAAACTGTATTCGAATGGGATTCTGAAGTAGTAATTGAGAAGTATATAAAGGGTGACGAGATTACATGTTCAATTTTTGATGGTAAACAGTTACCTATCGTTTCAATTCGACATGCAGCTGAGTTTTTCGACTACAATGCAAAATACGATGATGTTAGTACAATTGAAGAAGTTATTGAACTTCCAACTGAAATTAAGGAACGTGTAAATAAAGCGTCATTGGCTTGTTATAAAGCATTAAAATGTAGTGTTTATGCAAGGGTTGATATGATGGTGAAGGACGGAATTCCATATGTAATGGAGGTTAATACATTACCGGGGATGACCCAATCAAGTTTACTGCCAAAAAGTGCAGATGCCGCGGGGATTAATTATAGTAAACTATTAGATATGATAATTGAAACTTCATTAAGAGTGAGGAAAGAAGAAGGTTTTTAAGATAATTATACAATTAAAACTTTTGATAGTTTCACGAAGTATGCTATGATAATTACAATACGACAACTAAATATTTATCCACTAGGGGGGCCTTTTGTAGGCTGAGATCAAACATAATTTTGAGACTCTTAGTACCTGATCTGGTTAATACCAGCGTAGGGAAGTGGGAAGACGATTATATTTAAAGAATACATTAATATTGTCTATTTCACTTTCTTTACGCCTGTAAAGAAAGTTTTTTTTGTTTTACAGATTTAATAACTGTGGATAAATACGTATATTTTATACATTATTGGAGGAATTTAAATGACTTTTTCACAAACATTACGTAAAGAAGTAGATTCTATTTGGGAGGCAAGTTTTCATCATCCTTTTGTAAAAAAACTTGGTGAAGGTACGTTAGATTTGGCAAGTTTTCGTTATTACGTACTTCAAGATTCATATTATTTAAGTCATTTTGCTAGAGTACAAACTTTAGGAGCTGCAAAGGCTCTAGAATTAGAAACGACAGCTCGGATGGCACACCATGCTCAAAATACATACGAGGCAGAATTATCATTACATGAGAATTTCGCAAAGAAATTAGGAATTACGGAAGAAGAAAAAGGTCATTTTATCCCTGCTCCAACTGCATATGCGTATACTTCACATATGTACCGTGCGGCGTATGAAGGGCATTTAGGGGATATTATCGCAGCAATTTTACCTTGCTACTGGCTATATTATGAAATTGGTGAACGTTTAAAAGAATGCCAGCCAGAAGAGCCGATTTATAAAGAGTGGATTTCTGCTTATGGATCTGATTGGTTCCGTACTTTAGTTGAAGAGCAAATTACACGATTAGATACTATCGCTGAACAAGTGACAGAGTCTGATCAGAAGCGTATGAAACAGCATTTCATTATTAGTAGTCAATATGAATATTCATTTTGGGAAATGGCTTATACATTAGAAAAATGGCCAGTGGATACAGAAGTAAAAGATGTAATTGGATAAAGAGTAGAGGTATTGTTATACATATGTATGGATAATACCTCTTTATATGATTTCAAAAAAGGGGTATCGCAAAAAAGACGTATCAATCTAAGTGCGTCTTTTTTTCAATTTTCTTCAATTAGCAATTTCATGGAGAGCTTGCTGGAAAAGTAGAATGAAAAGTCCTAATCAGGGCTTTTTTTTGTAGGAATTTCTTAACCGTCATTGAATCCTGTCACTAGTAGGTGTTTTGACGCTACGACGGACTAGATTGTTTATTCGCCTAGTGAAGTATATAAAAAGTTAGGAATATCCGAAGGTGCTCTCAGAAAGTATATGGAAGTGTTATAACGAGAGGCATTTACAGTACAGAAAAATCTAAGCGGCATACGGGAATACATAGGATACGGCATCATGGTTATTGAGAAATGAATTGAACTTAGTAAGCATGAAGATATGACGCAAGAATTCACATTTTATAATTTCTATTTATAAACATGAGCCCATAGTAAAAATAGGTATATGAACAAGGTGCACCGTCTAGTGATAGGTCATACTTTATAGGTGTACGTATTGAACTTAGTTTATAGCGTTATTTCTACTTAGATTTAACGAACAGAAATATTGGAAAGCATCGATGAGGTTAAAGTTTATAAACGGAGGTCATGAAAATGAATAAGTTTCAACAAGAACTACAAGCGTTAAGCCTTAATGATTACCAGTCTGGAAATATTGTGTATTGGGACCAGCAAAACCAATATCCATACTACTATTTTGAAGATGCTGCTCGTCGATGTGGCGGTTGCGGTCGTTGTGGCGGTTGTGGAGGTCGTTGTGGTGGTGGTGGATTCCGTTGTGGTGGATTCCGTTGTATTGGTTGCTTCGGTTGTTTTGGTTGTGGCGGCTGTGGTGGTTGTGGTAGTTGTGGTGGTTGTTCTAATTGTTTTAATGGTTTTAATGGTACCACTGATACTACTGGTACTATTGTAACATATGAATATTGATAAGAGAGAAAAGGAATCTACTTTGTAAAGCGTTATACAATTTTATAAAAGAGATAAATCAAAACACACGTAGCATCTTTTAATTTAGAGAAATAATTTATCCAACCTTTTATAAACATTGTGACTTTATTTCAAATCAAAAATCGAATGTCTTTTTATGTATTATACTCTTGACGCACCCTTTGACTTTTATAAGCAGATTTATTGCACCAGAACCAAAAAGAAGAGCTGCTATCAGCCCTTCTTTCTCTTTTCTTTTTAAGATTGTAATTCTTATAGCCTGTATAATATCTGTCCATAAATGCAACCATGTCACCAAATAATCCCCATTTACCTACATTTATCCAACCTTTAACAACTGCCGATTTTAATGCTTTTCTCCCCGCATCTTTACGATCTTTTGCTGTTATACCTGATTTTCTGCTCATTCTCATACTTTATATGAAATATGTGAAAATCAGTATGAATGGTGGAAGTGAGCGCAACTTTAAAAGCTATTTATTGGGATTAACAAATTTAATAATCTATTTTTATTACTATTGATTAATTTTGAAACGTAACAAAACTACGTAACTGTTTGTATAAAATGCACTGCTCTAGTATTCAAAATTTAGAACATGGAATAAGGTGCTTTGTTTCTACAAGCTGTTTTTGTTTTACTTCATATTACGATTTATAGACCAGGAATTACACTTTAAATGTTTATTACTGTAGCAGTTATGTTTCTTTCACTAATAGTGTTAGTGGATGTACCAATTCCCGTGGCATTCAGAGATAGCCTGTATACATAAGTACCAGGGGGAGGGGTATCTATCCAGACTATTGAAACGTTGTGTGTTAAATTTGTTGAAACATTTACTGGTTTTTAAATATCTTCTTGAAGCTCCATCTGAACCGCAATAGTAAAGACGCCTCTTTTTAGAGCGAGAATTGAAGATACAGTAAATTCTGTAAGGGGACTTAGGGAAACATAATCAGATCTGAAAACTCCTTCTAACTTTACTATTTGATTAACGCCTACACTAATAGCTGGTAATACGAGGTTAGTTGGGCTAGTTGCAGGAATATGACTTTGGTTAAATGTAACTGAAACAATGCCAGGTGGTCCGGTGTTACCGGTCGGTCTAGTAGGGAATTGAAAAGGTTGCATAGGTGGGAGTGTTGGTCCAATCGAATTCTGGTTTAATGCAGCAGAAGATAAAAACTCGTCCAATATAATTCACCTCTAAAAAATTTATATTACTGATAGTAAATGTAGGCGTTGAGCAAAGTGACATGGACAAGCGGTTGTATGTTAAAAATTAAACAAAATAGTTATTTTATTAAAGAAAAAACATGCACAAAAATTGCGCATGTATAATAAAAAGCTATTTCTTGTCTATGTAAATATATGATTGGCTTATACAAACCGTGAGTGTGTTTGAGAAAAATGGTTATTTATTAACAAATATAAAGAGCGCTTTTAAGGCGCTCTTTAACCAAAACTAATATTAAAAAAGAATACCGCATGATATTTTATGTATGTTCTTAATAAATGTGCGGTTTTTAAACAAAATCCTTATTTTATCTTAAATAAAAAGAGCACACATATAAGCGTGCTCTCAAATAAGAAAGGTAGAATGCTATGAATGGAAAGCCTCGATAGAATAACATATGCTTGTCCGGTTTAAATGTGAGAAGTTTTTAATAAAAACGCTATTTTAGAAAGGAACAAGTTTAAAAGGGAACAACACTTGACATGTTAAAAATTATGACTGAAAGGTATTTTCATATTACCATTATTGGGGTTTTAATTCCAATAATGGTTGTTGAGAAATAAAACCTTTATTTTGCACAACAAAGCAGCTAGCTGAAGTAGCTAATTGCTTTATTGTACAATTTTAGAAGTTCACTGGATACAGATATATGTTGTAACAAATAGTTACATCTATGGTATAAACAAATACCAAAATATTATGCAGGAAAGAAAACTAAATTAAACCTTCATTTTATAAAGAGAGAAGCACAAAATATTATATGTGTATCCAGTCAATTGAGTGCGTTTTTACTAACAAAGAGCAGCTAGCAAAAGCTAACTGTTCGGTTCTCCAAGGGGGAACAAGGAGAAAGTAACTTAATGGGTTGTCTACATTATTGACGGAATCTGGAGGCTTATTCGGTCAAATAAAAAAGGTACTGTATATAAGTGCACTTTGGACCAAGTTTTTTATGGTAACAGTTATTGGTATTATGTGTAAGAACTAACGCGTATCTTGAAAATAATGATTATTTATTTAAATGTAAATTCATAATTAGAGTAGAATCGCATCAATACGCTCGCAGTTAACTACAGTGATATCTCCGTTTTCATCTATAAATGTAGCAAGGCGGGATCTATTATGGAATCCTACAAATATAGAAGCTTTTAATATTGTGCCGTTAACTAACAGCTGTTTTATTTTTTTTCCTAAGTAATATGTTTCTAAAAGATAGCAAATATTTTTAGAACTCTCTTTTTGGGTTGGGATAAAAGAACGTCGGTTATTTGGAAGAGATGTTAGATTAGGATTGAATACTTTGGGAGTAATAGCATAGTTGATGAAAACTGACATTTTTCCGGCTCCTCTATTTTATAATTTATATTGAAATATGCTGTGTGAAATAGGGCTTTTTTCAAAGCCCCATCTTTACTCTACTCAGCTTCAATTCTAAGCGCTTGAATATCACGACAGTCCAAAACAATTATAGAGCCAGGTTCTGTTGTGTTATCCACAAATGTTACACAAAAATTATCTGGATTAAAGTTAGTAAAAATAAGATCCTCTAGTGTTGTTCCTGTAAGGAAAACATCTACTTCTGTACCTAACTGTAATCTTTCTAATTGTTCGCAAACACATTTTGTATGCTCAGCCATATAAAAACACCTCCTTTTCTCAAATTACTATTAATATATGTATAAATTAAATAGAACGATTGGAGTAATAGCTTAGTAATATTAATTATTTTGCTAGTTAATATTTTTATAAAATAATCCTTTGAAATGAATATCGTCCGGCTAGAAAACTAGAGGACACCAATTCATTAAAGCAGCCATTAAAGCTGTTTTAGGAATAGGTGTCCTTTTTATTTTGAAAAGGGAGATGGGGAAATGAATGTGTTAAGAGATCAATTAAGTGAATAGAAAAAGTAATCGAAACAAATAAGGAAGAAAAAAGATATAGAGTTCAAGTGGTTGTGAGATAAATTGAAAATAGAAATTGATAATTAAAAAGATAAATAATTAAAAATTTGGATGTAGTGAATGCAAATGAAATTAAAATTAAAAAGGTATAATTTTAATTTTTAAGTTAAGTATAGAAAAGAAATGAATCATCTAGATATAAAGAAAGGATGGATTTTTGCAATGAGCTCAAATGAATCAAATTTCAGTTTTACCAGTAACAAAGATATTGTAAAGTACCTTAATGTAAGAAAAGACCCTGTTGATTTAAGAGACAAAATATTTCGGAGTTACTTGTTTAGTAATGAGGCGGATTTTCCAACGCAAGTCGATCTTCGTCCTAAAATGTCAGGTATAGTAAACCAATGGAATATAGGTTCTTGTACGGCGAATGCAATTGTTTCAGGGTTAAGAGAATACCTATTATTACAATCAGGTCGTCCATTTACTTGCTTATCTCGTTTGTTTTTATATTATCATGAGCGAGAAATAGAAGGACATATTCAGGAAGATAGCGGAGCGAATGTTCGTGATGGTATGGATGTTCTTAAAAAAATTGGGGTATGTCCTGAAGAGGATTTTCCTTATACTGAGAATTTTAGAGATAAGCCATCACCAAAGGCTGAATCAGATGCAACGCTTTATAAAATTGGAACCTACCATCGTATTCAAGATTTATCGGGATTAAAGGCTGCACTTGCCCATGGATTAGTTGTTGTACTTGGATTTGCTGTGCCAAAATCTTTTATGTCAGAAGAAGTTAAAAAGACTGGTATAGTTCCGGTATCAGGAACAGATGATGTAATTGTTGAAGATGGTCAACAGGCAGGACATGCTGTTTGTGCTGCTGGATATGATGATAATAAGAAAACTGTTATTATTCGAAACAGCTGGGGAGAAGAGTGGGGAGATAAAGGATATTGTTATTTCCCATATGAATTATTTGAAAATGGAATTGTACAAGATATGTGGACAGGTCGTTAATTAGATAAAGAAGTGGAAGTATGGAAACAATAAAACACGTTATACATGTTACGGGTAGTATAAAAGAGCTTGAAAAAGATGTGGAAATAAAGGGAGTCAGGTTTGTTACCTACAACGGAAAAAGATATGAGTAATATTTTTATACAAGCTGGTATTTTAAGCGAACGAAAAACAAATATAGTCCGGCTAGAAAACTAGAGGACACCAATTCATTAAAGCAGCAATTCAAGCTGCTTTAGGAATAGGTGTCCTTTTTTTTATTTTGGAAAGGGAGATGGGGAAATGAAGGTGTTAAAGAATCAGCTACGTGAATGGAAAAACCAATCGAAAAAGAAAAATAAGAAAAAACCAAAAGAGAAATTTAGTACTCGTGAAATTGAGGATTTGATGGGGGTGCATAGACCTTGTTATGAACGCAGACGTGGAGCATTAAGACAAAAGTAATTTAAAAATAAAAAGGAGTGGTCTTACATGACTAAACAATTATCTTTCTTACCAAAAATTGATAGAACAGCGACACAAGAGGAATTAGAAGGTGTGTTGGAAAGTGTACGTATACATAGACAATTTGGGATGATGCGTAAAGAAATGAAAGTCACTCCTTCTTATGAAATACGTGAGCACGGTCCTACACATACAGTTGGTAAGCTGTTAGAAGATGTTGCTATAGCAAATATCCAACAAAGCAAACGAGAAGAGTGGCTTGAAAGAATGTCAGTACGTATTGATCAGTTTCTAAATCGATTAGGGAACGGACGTGCAGGAAGCATTCAAAGAGATATTATTTATAAACGTTATTTAGAAGAAGAGGACGTATGTGATTACATGGTTTATAACGAAATAGGGATGTCTGAGCGTACTTATCGACGTTGGAAGTATAAAGCATTTTATAAACTTGCTTTTGCACTTGGATTAGAAGTTTACGAGACAGAAGAAACGGGAGGTATTGAATAATGAATTTCGTTCAACCAATACGTGATCAGGAGCAAATACAACAGATTAAAGAATATCTGAAGGAAAACAATGAACGTAATAATATTTTGTAAGAAATCATTTTGCAGTTATCTATTTAGTAAATAAATTAAAATTTCATAATAAAAAAGCTCACTACTTATATAAAAATAGATAAGTAGTGACTTTTTTTATTATAAATAATGATAGATTATGATAATTAGAATTATATGAAATATGATTTTTATTATATTTTTATCTGTTGGTGTATATAAGTTGTTCTTATTCTTCTTGGATTTCAAATGAAATTTCTTTAGCTGCTTCTAAAGCTATTTTTTTAGCTTCTGCTTTAAAATCGGCTGCTGCTAAAACGTATCCACATCGATGTCCCATTGATGTAGGTGGTTTTAAGGTAGTTCCTTTTTTAGGTTTTATAAAAACTTTCTCTACACCAGGATATTTAGAACTACGGTTTTTTCCTGTAACTCGAATTAGTTTTCCTGTAGATTTAACTGTTAGGTAATGAGCGTACACATATTTATAATGTTTTTTTACTAGTGAAGGTTTATTTCCTAACATTAACCGAATAGTCTCTTGCACTAAGTTAATTCCATGCCCAATTTCAATTATGTCATTCATTGCTCCACCTGATATTCTGGGATTTATCTCAATTAATTTCCAAACATTATCTATTCTCCGGAGTTCTAGATGACACGCTCCATTTTTCATATTAAAAGCCTGAATAACAGAATTAATTGCATTGAAAAGACTATTATATAGTCTTTTTTCTACCCTTCCTAGTAAAGAATAACCAGTAACAATAAATCGTTCAAAAAATGTAATTTCTTGTTCAATTACTGCTATAATATGGACTTTTCCATCTTGAACTAAAATTTCAACTAAGTACTGAGGTCCATCTATATATTCTTCAAGTAAAATCTCTTCATTAGGTAGTTTGTTTAAAAGACTTTGTATAGATAAAATTAATTGATCTTTATTTTTTACTAATAATACATCTTTTGATCCTGTTGATTTAGGGGATTTCACAATAAGAGGGAAATTTATCTTATTATTTTTTTTTAAAAAAGATGATAATGATTCTGTTGGTTTGTAAATTGAATAGTTGAGTGAGATTGGTAAATCTTTAAGTACATTACGAGTTAATATTTTGTTTTCCATATGATGGATAGCTTTAGTAGATACAATATTTGAGCAAAATTTTTCTGATAAACGTGCAGCCGTATAAACATAAGGGTCAATAAAACTAAAAATCCCTTTTATGTTTTTTCCTGATTTATTCAATTTTTCAATTGTTGTAATTATATTATCATAGTCATTTATATCAGTGAAAATCATCTGATGTACATCAGGGAATATAGTGCGTTCATTAATAAATTTTGTTTTTTTAGTTAATAAAACAGTAAAGAAATTAAGTTTTTCAGCTGCTTTGATTGCTTCCCTACTTGATCCGGATTTATTTGTTTCAATGAAAACGATAGTATCCATTTTATGTCACCTTAACCTTTATCATTTATCATTTTATAAAACCTCAGGTTTATTATTTCTATAGGTAGAATATTAAAATGAGGTTAAGCTTGTTCCGGATTTTTCGAAAAATGGTTGAATGAGGGAGAACATGAATATATATATAATGAATTTGATATTTGTTTTGAAAAAGATTTTTAGAAAGAAGGGAAGAAGAACTAACATGACTATAATTGGTATGCTTCATCATCGGAAAGATCCGAATGACGTAAAGAAAGCATATACTTACGCTGCTGTAGCTAAAGCTGAAGGTGTGGATTTTTTTTATTTCACTTTAGGGAAAGTAAATTTAGAAACGAAGAAGATTTTAGGTAAAACTTATGAAAATGGTAAATGGATTGAAAAAGAATTTTCTTTTCCAGATGTTATTTATAATGCAAGTGTTCATATTAGTGATAAAACTCAGCAAATCTATGATTATCTGCATGACAAAGTTCCTTTTACAAGTCATTCAATTGGAAATAAATTAAGTGTATATAACAGAATAAATAGAGCAAAAAAATTTAAGCAATATCTTATTCCTTTTTATGAATTAAATGATGTTAATAAGTTTTTTGACTTGATTAATTGTTATGAAAAAATTATTATTAAACCTATTTCTGGACATCAAGGTAGTGGTATTGTTTTCATTGAAAAAAATGGAATAGATTACAGTATGAATGAGTCAGAACAAATTTCAACTATTAATAAAAAACAATTACGGAGCTTTATATTGGATAAAATTCAAGAGCAAGGATACATAGTTCAGCAGTTTATCTCATGTCAAATGAAATCTGGTCATGTTTATGATTTTCGATTGCATGTTCAAAGAAATGGGGAAGGTAGGTGGGTTGTTACTTCTATATTCCCGAGAATAGGTCCATTAGGAAGTATTGTATCAAATATGGCTAAGGGTGGTTATAGTACTTATTTAGATGTTTTTTTAAAATCGGAGTTTGATAACGATTGGTATAATATTAAAAGGTATTTAGAACGATTCGCAGTAACTTTTTCTAACCATTTTAATTCTTTATTTAGGGATGTATTATTTGATGAGCTAGGAATTGACGTAGGGATTGATAAAGATCAAAAATTGTGGTTATTTGAGGTGAATTGGAGACCAGGGGTACCTAATATATTTAATCTTGAATTAGATGTAGCTAGAAATTTAATTCACTACGCTAGATATTTGGCTGATAGATCTAAATAAGAAAAGGAAAGTAGAAAAATAAAATGAAACCTTTATATACCAATGTTTCTACTAATCTCTCTTTCTATATCTCCTGTAAGATTATTCTCTATGCATCCCGAAATTTGGCGGATGTTGGACTGTCGTCAAGTCGACGTACCTCAAATGAGCAAAATACCGGAATCTGATAATACATCCTTCATTGTGAGCGGGGGCACATATTTATAAAAAAATACGCTTGTCCAATCCATTATCATTCTCCAGTCATTTAATATTACAAAGGGGGGAGAACATGGAAAACAATGAAGAAATCACGTTTCGATTTGTAAAAAAAGATGGAGAAGAAATTAATTTGGGAAATCTTGCTGGTAAACGAAAAATTGTCATTGTCATTAATAATCAGATAACATTTGCACCAAATACAACACAAATTGCCAGTGGAGCCGGACAAAATAGTGCAGCAGGAAGTAATGCAGCAATAGATTCATCGAATACCCGACAGCAACAAACGGTGGGCGCGGGAGGCGAAGCCATAAATAAGGGAATTAGTGGGGACCAGATTGAGCCGCATAAAATGAAAAAAGAAACTTCGAATGAAGAGGAAGAATTTGTAATTGTCATCAATAATCAAATTAATAAAACCCGTAAGGAACAGGCTAGTGCTACTCAAGTGGCAAGTGGTGGTGGAGATGACAGTGCAGCTGGAACCAACGCTGCTATCGAAAGTTCTAATACTAAACAGCAACATGCAGTAGGAGGAGGAACGGATAGTTCGGCAGTAAATGCAGGCAAAGAAGGCGACCAAATAGAAAAATGCGATTAAAAAAAAGAAGCTGTAGTTATTTTACAGCTTCTTTTTTTTAAAGGAAATACAAGTTTTAGATAGGAGATGAACAAGATTATTGCTTCATAGTTACCCATGTTTATCGTACTGTGTAACTCAAAAAGGTAAGTGATATGAAACAATGAATAATAAGGGCTATAGCATTTGGCTTAGTTACACACAATATAAGATATGGGTAAGTGAAGAAACGGCATAAAAAGAAGCGTAGTTCGTCAAATGGAAGTAATGCTCCATTACCATCAAGTTAAGAAATTCATTGTATCCGTTTTTATGTGATTGTTATTGATTTTAAAAAATAAAAAATCGCCTTATTAAAGGCGATTCATAATGTATTCATTTTGCATTCTTTTGATAAATAAATATCTTTTAAAATTAAATACAATGTTCTACATTAACGTGTTTCTGGATCTTTGTCTTTTTTTCTAAGACCAAATAATCCTAGTAGTCCCAATAAACCAAGCCAAGTCCAATTATTATTTTTATTACGATTATCATTTAAATCATTTGTCGTATTTACATTTCGAGTTCTCACATCATTATTAACTCTATTCATGTTATAGTCATTAACTCTATTTGTGTTATAGTCATTAACTCGAGTTGTAATATTATTATCGTTAACTCTATTCGTATTATATCCATCGTATTCAGCATGGACGCTTGTACCAAAAACCATAATAGTTAGTAAAAGGGCACCTAAAATAAATGAAAGTTTTTTCTTCATGATTTTCCCTCCTTTCGTATTTAATAATGTCTCCAGTTCCTTTAGACAATATTCGGTTGAAAATATATAAAACCATGTACATGTTCTACAATCAGATCAAGCATAATACCTAAATAAATTTCAATCGATTCTTTATGGCTGTTGTATTAAAGTAGTCTAGGGAAATAAAGGTTATTAGCGAATTAAAATAAGTGGCAGATTCATGACTGCTTTTTGGCAGTAAATGTGCCGGTTGTTTTGAAATCAAAGTGATATATTTGTATTGTGAGAAATGACGGAAAACATTGCTCGCAAAATTCCTTATAACTGAAAATGGATCGTCATAACCGGTGGCGATGGGTGTAGATTGGATGAACAGTTGTTTCTTGTTTTCACATTCAATTGCAATTCACGTTGTGTAAACGGAGAAGGTCTTTTGCTCTTCTTCCAGGGACTTAATAATGTTTGTGTAGATAAATGTAAACAACATTAGGTGGTTGGAAGAAGAATAAAACTTCATTTACCGGATTTATAATTATCAAATTACTATGAAAGGGAAGTTGGTGCACAGTTGCCCTTTCATAATGAAAAAATAGTATATTACCTTTCTTAATGTACATATTAAGTAAAGTGTTTAATATCACACATAAAAGGCGGGGTAATATGAGTGAAAATAAGAAGAATGAAGAATTGAATAAGATAAAGAAGTATTATTTTAATGAGGATAATCAACCAGTAGCTGGTATAGAGTTAACTTTGCCGCCTGATATAGGAAGCATGTTAGACCCGAAATCAGTTAATGATGAAAGTAAAGATATTGATAATGAATAAGTTTAATTTAAGCATCCATTCGGGTGCTTTTTATTATGTAAAAAAATAAGGGGTGAGGGTAGATGGATAACGATTTACAAAATAAGATTGATGTACTCGGTCTTCAAGCTGTGGATGAAACAGCTTATAACAAAGATCTAAAACCCCATGAGGAAACATACAAGCGAGCGAAGATAGATATTAATCGTTTTAAAAATTACAAACTGTATGGTGGGGAACACATGCTTTATTCTATTGAATATATCGAACGAACTCCAATAGAAGAGTTATTAAAGCTCATAAGGCTAATGCAATATTGATAGGTAAAGGATAATGAAAGAATACAAAACCAAACAACAGAAGCATAAGTTTTATGACAGTGGTGAATAGAAAAGTACACGTGAACAAGTGAAGAAGCGTGACAACTATGAATGCCAAGAGCGCAAGCGCAACGATTAGTAGCAACGGTATTATCTCAACCACCACCTTTAGATGGACAAAAAACCGCTCAAGTGGGAACTTTAGTACGGAGAGCCTTCCTTTTTTATATTTGTTTTTTGTAAAATTATTGTAAATCATAAATACATTATATAACTATATATTATATAATGTGTACGTAATATATTTGAGATGTTAGGGGTGATGTATTCGATAATTACGTGGAACTTTTAAAAGTATTATTTTAATAACGTATTATTATAATAAATTGTTTTAAATTCTTCTTTTAGACTTTTAATTTTAAATTGTTTAGATTCAGTAATTGGTGTTTCTCGTTTTTTGATAATCAAGATAAATGAAGAGAGGAAGTACTCAATACATGGAAAAATTACGGTTATTAACATTTAAAAATATAGTAGAGCCACTTTTAAAGGAACATGTATCATTTATATATTTTCCGATTGAATGGCTAGACATTGTAGAGATACATTATAAGACATTTTTATTAACTAATAAGTTAAAGCGTTTAAATGAAAGATTGTATGATATGTTTTCTGATATATTGTTTATTCAGCATAATCCGTATGTATTAAATGAAAATACGCCATGGATTGTGTCAAAAGAACCAATTAGGCAAGAACAACTTGATTATATATTTCAAAGTTGGTATGAGGTCATTCATGATTGGAAACCGAATCAATTAATGGAACCGCCAAAATATGAATGGCATGACGATTTGATTTCGAATGTAACAGTATTACATGATAGTGAAACGTTTTCTAAATGGGTACCCGCATTAATTTCACATGTTTTTTGTGTACAACCTATACGAATTGAGAATAAAAATGAAGAAATCTATTTTTCTCCACTTCGATCACAAAATATTTGTGAGGCAATGTCAGAGCCAATTAAAGATGAAAAAACACAAGACTTTTTCGCCTATGTATACCGATTTGAATGTATAACTCGTGGTGGTGAGAATATTCCATTATTAAAGGTTACAGTAGGTATTCGGAGATTCTATCAAGAATATAACCATCCGGATATCCCTTTACTTTTGCGACGAAAACGAGGCATGATATTGATTTCTACTTCAGAATTTGCATCAGATAATAAAAAAATGCGGTTTGTAAAGTTAAAAGTACAACAAGCTACAAACGGTATGAAATGGATTAAGTTATTTAGAACATTAAAAGATGATTTTCAAATAGGTGGAGAAATTGAATTAGACCATATTGTCCAATATCCGAAAGATTATATTGTCGGAACAAACAGAAGAGTATTACTTCCGTATAATGAGAGAATATATAAAGTGCAAGGTACTAAAAAAAAGCTAGGTATAAAAGTAAAGGAGAAAGGATATCTATTTAAAGAATTTCAGCGGAAATTTTCACATTTCACATTACTGCCAGAATGCAAAAGGGTAGCAACAAATAGTGAAAATGAATTATTTCCTTTAGTTGCACCAAAAGGATTAGAGACCATAACATTAGAAATTTGGTCCGAAAATATAGTATTGGAAATAGAACAAGCATTATTTGATAGTGAAATAGTTTTAGCTAAAATAGGAGAAACATCTTATGTAGTAAATGCAGATTCACCAGTATTATTAAAGATTGTAAGATTTAATATGGAAAAAGTGTTACAAAATCCATATAAAATGCAGTATTGCCAAAAATATAAAACAAATCTTGTAGATGATGTTGTAAAAGCAGTTCATGCTACGGCAGGTAAGCGAAGTGATACGACATTAGCATTAATCGCAATGAAGAAGTGTGATGGAAGAGAGAAGATTGATCCGAAACAAATTATTCGTGAAGGATTTGCACGAACAAAACGTATTTCAACATTTATTAATTTATTTATAGGTCAAAGTGTATCTCGTGAAACAATTGTAACTAGTATTTTTAATTTATTAGAACAAAAAGGATTTTTGAAAGGCAATTGGAATAAGAGGAATTTGCCTTGTACATATGTCAATTTATCAGTTGAACGAATCTCGAAGTTTGATTTCTTGCCTATTATTTCAAAAATAAAAGGTAAAGAAATATCATATAAATTATATGGGGATACGGAGTGGCAACCAATCGACTATATGTTATTACATATAAATAAACATAATGTATTTTTACCACAACCATCAAAAAGAAATGATGTGGGTGCCCGTTTTAAGGAATTTGTATCTGAAACATTAATGGGAATGTTACAACATACGCAAAAGGAAAATGAACAAGTTTATTTCATTGTAGATGCGAATTTGAGAAAATATTGGATTAAAGAGTTGCAAAATGAAAAAATTAATATAGATATTGTACCTGAGATTATTCCAGATATGTTAAAGGTTCCGAATTTAAATGTTATAAGAATAAATACTGCTTTTGATGTACCAAGCTTTGTTGTAATAGAGCGTGAAAATGATATGGATAGAACTGGATTATATGGGGATCAAACAGGGATGTATTATAGCACTGGTGAATATCCATTAAATTGTAGTGACACAATTCAACAATATATACTTGAAATTCTACCATTAGGTGTAAAACATGTAGAAAGGGAATATATCGCTAAAATGATACATTTCATGTGTTGTAATTCAAGTATACTTCCGGAAAAAAATGTGCATATGCCATATTCTATGCATATGGCTAAAGTAATAAAGAGTTATGCCACTGATATAGATGCAAGAGAGTTTAAAGAATTCGATGATGAATTAGATGTTGATGTAATAAAGAGAGAAAAGAAAGATTCAATAGTCCTAATTTAAATAATAGTAAACAAATCCTGTTCATTATACCGATCAGGATTTGTCATTTGTTCATGTAAATATAGCTATCCTTTGTCATGTATCTTTTCTATTTTGTATTTACTTTATAAACATTCAGGATTAAGATGTTTTTTAGAAATACAAAAACTGAATCACATGGAAAATTAATTTTAAAACTTAATAGAAATTTGAAAGGAATGGGGAATTGTGAAGAAATTAGATGTATTATTAATGCTACTGAGCGGCCTCTTTCCAATTGCAGGAATGTTAAAGCAAATCCCTCTTGAACAATCTTTATATATTGGAGGACTTTTATTTTTTACTAGTTTCGGTAGTTACTTTGCAAAAAAGATATATTCACGTATATGTAGCTGGATAGCATATGCACCATTTATAACACTACTGTTAGTTATTTGGAATCAGGATATTTCAACAAGTGCTATAATAGCAAATGCCAAAATTGCTGCCTGTATCGCTTTAATACCTTGTATATTTCGCTTTCGTACATACGGGCTTACTTTAGGTTTATTCTCATTATGGGCCGCTTTATTATGGGATATAAAAGAAGTACAGTCGTTAGTCATACTTGAGCGTATGACGAGTTTAATGACAAGCAATTACGTATATCTTCTACTCTTAGCTGGAGGACTTATATTAGGTGGATTACTTGCGACGTTTATACACCGTAAAGAGAAGGATGATAATAAAGAAAATATAAATCTATTTCAACAAAAAAAGAAACGCAAAAAATTATCATTTAAGATGCCACTTCCAAGATTACCGAAATTTAAGATGAAATTATTTAAGTTTGGTGGAAAAGGTTCTAAACGTAAAACGCCAGAAAAAATACGTAAGCATAATTACGAAGAATCAGCTCCAGCTGCACCATATGAAATGTCGGAGCAAATAGATCAATATAAAGAAGATACTGTTCAAGGACAAACGAGGATGGAACGTCGTAGAAATAGGTATAATGCATAATAAATTTCAGTAAACCTTTAATGATTTATCGTTAAATTGATAAATTATTAAAGGTTTTTTATGTAATTAAATATAGATTGCCAATGAGAAATTCATAGCATATTCTAAAGTTGAGGACTTAAATAAAATAATGGGAGGACAAAATGCTTATTATTGCATATATTTCTGTCTGTATATTATTTTCGGTTAGTTTTTTACATATTTATTGGGCTTTCGGGGGTAAGTGGGCGACAAATAGTGTCATTCCAACTAAAGCTGGAGAAAAGGCGTTTACACCAGGTGTAGGAATGACATTGTTCATTGCGTTATTATTAAGTATGGCAGCAATGATTTTATTACAACAAACAAATATTGTTCATTTCAAAGTTCCCAATATTTTTATTCAAATGGGATCCTGGGTTTGTATGGTTGTTTTTTTCATAAGAGTAATTGGTGAGTTTCATTATTTTGGTATCTTTAAACGAAAAAAAGGTACGCAGTTTGCTAGAATGGATACTGTTTTATATATACCACTTTGTGCATTTTTATCATTATCCTTTTTATTATCAATTATAAAGTGAACTTAGGAAAGATAATCATGTAATGTATTTAGTAAATAAAGATGCGGATATTAAATAAGAGGTTTCTGTGCAATCAGAAACCTCTTATTTTTTGTAATTGTAAACATCGGTTATTAGGGAGCTTATTTATTTAATTAAGATAATAGAATGTTTATATTTGAAAGAAATGAATTGGGATTTAGTTATTACTTCTATGAATGATGCATTTTCTTCATTTTTTTGGTCCCTAAAATACAACTAATAATTGCGAGTAATGCATTTGAAGAAATAAAGTTTACGGTCCAATAAATTCCTGTTCCAGCGATTATATCGATAATTATAAATCTTTTAATTGCTGAACTTTTGACTACATGAAAAACAAATTGATTGTTATTGTTATCCAATGTTATCACATCCCTTATCTAATATATGACAAGGCATGCTTGTTCTAGTCTCCATGATAGATAATATACAAAAAGAGTAATTAGCAGAAGCATATAAAGTAGTTATATATAAAGGATAACTTATTGGAAGTTAAATTCTTAAATTAAGTGAAAAAAATAAAAATCATAATTTATCCTGCGTTATTGATGGAATATTATGTTTTACTTAAGAGGTTATGCGGAAAGTTTGAAGAAGAATTCTTTCATTAAAAGTACGATTCCCAGCAGAAACAAGACTTCAATTGAGAACCAAAACATACTTTTTTGAGGTTTTTTAAACTCCATAATAATTGATGAAAATAAAAAAATTGCAATCAGTATGATGATTAAGAGTTGGATTATATCAACCATTCATAACACTCCTATTATTTAATCAATACTATTATATAATCTTTTCCAAAGATATAGAATGCTAGAAACATTTTATTATAATTTCAATAAATAGAACAGACGGTGTATAGTATCTGTTTTTCTGCAAATTATTTCAAACGTGTAGTGGAAAGTAATAAAAGTGATAAATCCACGTTTTAATAAAAGGATGTAAGCGTATTCTTAGCGAATTATAGATAATTAAGAGAGGCGGTGACACTATGAAATATGTAAAAGTTAGCATGAATGGTGGAAGTGAGCACAAGTTCTCAATGACTTTAGAACGATTTGAAGAGCTTATTACTACAGAGAATGGATTATTAGAAAATAAATTAGTTTGTATTGAAAATGTAATGATTAACCCTACTAATATATCTTCCGTAGTTGAAAAAATTGGTGTACCTGCTAAATTTATGGAAGTTTAAAGGTAATTAGATAAAAAACATCCATGGGGATGTTTTTTGTTTATAAATAAAGTAATTGTACAATGAATATATGAGCAGATTTTAATAGTAATCATGTAGGCTATCAAGAATGAATGGATATAGAAAGGTCTTTTCTAGCGCTCCAATGTGTATGTATCTCTTTGGCATCTAGATATTGTGCTTTTTCATGCACAATGTAATACGTACAAGCATATAGTATGTAATAGGACAAGATCTTCGTGTCCTACTAAATACTCAGAAAAAACCTCTAATCACATTAGAGCATCCAATAGCAGGGTGCTCTTATTTTTTATGAAAAATGTAGCTTCATAAAGGTTTCGTTTCAATTATAGTTTTCATTAACTTTTGATTTTAAACTTATCTTTAACGTTAATAAATATTATGGTTAATATAATAGCAATAATTAAATTAGACAAATAGAAATTTTGGTGAATCAGTAGTTCGAAGATGACATCGAATGTATACAATAAAGCGACAGCAGGTAATATACAAATAAATATAAATCTCCAATTTTTTAAATAATGTTTATAATTAGTAAGTACTTTCTCCATTCATATTGCTCCTGTATTTTTTATTTTCTATATAATTATACATTTAAATAAAAAGATTTACAAAGTATTTAAAAAATATTTAGCAACTAATGTGATTTTGGGAGATAAATAAGGAGAAAGCAAAAAACATTATAGATCTATAGATTGAGAGAAATATAGAGAAAGCTTTTGTTAAAAACTTAGATGGTTGCAGCAATATGTGTAATAAACGATTTGACTTTAAAAAGACTTTTAAACATCTAGACTAAAATGATACACTATAATCTACGTTATTTTAGAAATGAATAGAGGGATTTATATGATAGATAAAATTAAAAATGTTGTTGAGGATATGTATGAAGATGAAGCAAAACATTTACTTCAAAGTATTCTCATACAGTTAGATGTATTAGACGGGAATTATAGCGAAGATATGCTAAAAAATTTAACGAATATCCCTAAGCAATTGACGAGTCATACAACTCAGGAAAAGAATTTAGAAGAAAGTACACACATTCATATTGCGTTTGATGATTCAACAGCCGGATGTTTAAAATATATGTTGAAACAAGAAGGATTACACGAGGAGAGTGTTGTTTCATACTCTGAATTCTTTTCTATTGGTCCCATACATCAATTACATATGAATGAAGGTCAATTAGCAAGGTCACAGTGGTTATTAAATAACTTAACTTCTTATGATTGTTATTTTGAAGAAGAGTATTTACCAAGATTTAAGAAGACTTTAGAAGAGCTACATTCAATTCCCAATGAAACACCGATTACCATTTGGAAGGCGGATAATGCCCATGAGCATGTAGGACTTTGTTTTGCAATTGCGCAATTAAAAGATAAGAAAAATATTCGTGTTATAAATACTTCTGAAGCGAGTAGAGAAATATTAAAACAAGATTATGATATTCGTGGAACTGGAGAATTATCTCCTGAAATTTTAGCTCTTTTCCAAAAAAGTTTTGTGGAATTTCCGTATTTAACTGAAGAGAAGCGGATGAAGTTTGCACATGAGTGGGATAGATTATCGCAAAGCATGGAGTTTTTAAGAGTTTGGAAAGACAATGAAGTGCATTCTGTACAAGAAGGTTATTTTGATCAATTCATTATTGAGTGTGCAAAAAATGTAGGAGCAGATAAAGAATTTCATAAAGCTCCGAGAGTAATAGGTGAAGCACTTGGTCTTGCGGATCAATTGGTTGGGGATACGTTTTTGGAATATCGCTTGAAAGAATTAATTAAGCAAGAAGTATTTGAATATGAAGGTTCATTAGATCAAATGCGTTTTTATAGTGTGAAGTTAAAAAAATAATAAATATATCCAGTGTATGAAAAAGTTCGTATTTTTAAAATGCGAACTTTTTTCAATTGAATTTAGGCTATACATAAGCTTCCTATAGTTAACGAATTACATATGAATGTTAAAGGAAATGAAAAGAAGGTGATTTGTTAATATGTATAACCAACAAAACTATCCATATGATCAAGGGATGTATTATAATCCACAAAACTACGGTTATGAATCTGCAAATGAAGTGAGAGATATTGAACAAGAAGATTACAGGCCAGATGATGCGGAAGATGCTCCAACGTCACCACCACCGTCACAAGCTCCGTCGTTACCGTCCACATTTGCTTCTCCAGCACAAGCAGGTAATATGAAATCATGGATGTGTAACTGTCTAGGAAGATGGGGCTATTTACGTTTACATCGACCTGGTCCTTTCGGAAGAGATTTATGGTTCTTTCCAACTGAGGTAAGAAGAAATGGGGTTTCAGGTTATACTTGGCAAGGTGGTCGCCGTCGTAAAGTAAGTTACCGATATCAACAAATTAGTAACTTTATGTGCTTCGCATAAAGAAAAGTGAGCGAGTAGAATACTTTTACTCGCTCACTTTTTTATTTTTCAATATACGAAGTAAGATTTTAATTAAAAATTTACAATTTTCACGTTTTTATTAGAGTATAATGCATATGTTGGTTGATTTTCAAAAACAAGTGAGAGTGAGGGAATGCAATGTCAATGAAAAACAAAGTGGGCCTAAGAATAGAGGATGGCATTAATTTAGCTTCAGCTCAGTTTAAAAAAGATGCGTATGAAATTTATAAAGAATCGAGAAAAGTCCAGCCTATATTATTTGTAAATCAAATTGAAATCGGTAAAGAATGGCTCATTACAAGATATGAAGATGCTCTGCCGCTTTTAAAAGATAATCGCTTAAAAAAAGATCAGGCAAATGTGTTTCCTCAAGATACAAAGAACATGTATCTTTCCGTTGACAATAGTGATCATTTAACAACGCACATGTTAAATTCAGACCCACCTAACCACAGTCGTTTACGATCTTTAGTTCAAAAAGCTTTTACACCGAAGATGATTTCACAATTAGACGGAAGAATTCAGAGAATAGCGGATGATTTAATAAGTGAAATAGAGCGGAAAGGTACATTAAATCTTGTGGATGATTATTCATTCCCATTACCGATTATTGTAATAAGTGAGATGCTTGGCATTCCAAAAGAGGATCAAGCGAAATTTAGAATTTGGTCTCATGCTGTCATTGCATCGCCAGAAACACCTGAAGAAATAAAAGAAACCGAAAAACAACTATCTGAGTTTATTACATATCTTCAATATATAGTTGATGTAAAACGAAAAAATCCAAAAGAAGATTTGGTTAGTGCGTTAATACTTGCAGAAAATGAAGGGCAGAAACTTAGTGCTCGAGAGCTATATTCAATGATCATGTTATTAATTGTAGCCGGACACGAGACAACTGTGAATTTAATAACAAATACGGTATTAGCACTGCTTGAAAATCCGAAGCAATTACAGTTATTAAAAGATAATCCGAAATTAATTGATTCAGCTATTGAGGAAGGATTGCGTTATTATTCTCCAGTTGAGGTGACAACTGCAAGATGGGCGGCTGAGCCGTTTCAAATTCATGACCAAACAATCCAAAAAGGAGATATGGTTATTATCGCATTAGCTTCCGCAAACCGTGATGAAACAGTATTTGAAAACCCAGAAGTATTTGATATTATGCGTGAGAATAACCGTCACATTGCTTTCGGACATGGTAGTCATTTCTGTTTAGGAGCTCCACTTGCTAGGCTAGAAGCAAAGATTGCTATTACTACTCTGTTTAAAAGAATGCCTGAACTACAAATAAAGGGCGATCGTGAAGATATTAAATGGCAAGGAAATTATTTAATGCGTTCTTTAGAGGAATTGCCTTTGACTTTCTAGAATAGTTAAAATGAGACATGCATACATTGAAAATGTTTTACATAGAGTATGTATGTGTTATTTAAATTCGAAACGGAAGGGTGAAAACATCCCAATGATCAACTAATTCTATTTTTAAGAGATCTTCGTTAAAAAACGAAATATTCTTCTGAATAGGATTAGTATGTACATGTATAGAAAAGGGATGTGTTTCGCACTGCGAAAAATATAGTCTTTTCATATGATTTGTGCTGCCTCCTGTTCAGAACATGAAATAGGAGGCTTTTTTATGTCGACGACTATAGAACCGAAACAAAATCATGGGGTATCACAAGTATTGAAAAATCGATTTGTACAGGGAATTCTTGCATCAGCATTATTTTTACAAATAGGAATATGGGTTCGAAACTTTGCGGTATTATTGTATGTTATGGAAATGACGAAAGGTGATGCTTTCGCTATATCAATGATTTCAGTTGCTGAATTCGCCCCGATTTTTATATTCTCATTCATTGGTGGAACTTTTGCTGATAGGTGGAAGCCGAAGAGGACAATGATATGGTGTGAAACGTTAAGTTCTATTTCAGTATTCGCTGTATTAATTACACTTATGTTTGGAACGTGGAAAATTGTGTTTTTTGTGACGCTAATCTCTGCAATCCTTTCGCAGTTTTCTCAACCATCTGGAATGAAGTTGTTTAAACAACACTTATCGACGGAACAAATTCAATTAGCAATGTCGATATATCAAACGATTTTTGCGATATTTATGGTGTTAGGACCAATTCTCGGAACATTTATTTTTCATAGTTTTGGAATTTATATTTCAATCATTATAACAGGTATCGCGTTTTTACTTGCTGCAGGTGTATTGTTATTTCTTCCGAAAGATCTTGAAAACGAAGCAGAAAAGAAAGACATCACGCTGTTGCAGGAAATGAAGGATGGTATTAAATACGTCAAAAAGAAAAAAGCATTAACTTTACTTGGATTATGTTTTATGGCAGCAGGACTAGGAATAGGCTTAATTCAGCCACTAGGCATATTTATTGTAACTGAGCAGTTAGGGTTATCAAAAGAGAGTTTACAATGGTTACTAACAGTAAATGGCGCAGGGATGATTGTTGGCGGAGCTTTAGCGATGGTATTTGCAAAAAACGTTGCGCCGCAAAAAATGTTAATCGTAGGTATGCTTGGTCAGGCTATTGGAATTGGTATAATTGGTTACTCCACAAATTTATGGGTGACACTTACGGCACAACTTTTTAGTGGGTTAGCTCTACCGTGTATTCAAATAGGTATTAATACACTTATTATACAAAATAGCGATACGGATTTTATTGGTAGAGTAAATGGCATTTTAAGTCCACTGTTCACCGGTTCAATGGTAGTAACGATGAGTATTGCTGGTTCATTAAAGGAGATGTTTTCGTTAAGTATGATGTACGAGGGGACGGCTCTACTATTTGTTATTGGATTATTGTTTATTTTACCTATATACAATTTAAAGCCAGTAATAGCAGTAGAAAGTGAAATGAATGGTAAAGGAAGTGCTGTGCAACATGAATCCTAATCCAAACGTTAAATACCCAATTGAAGGAAATCAAAACGTTCATTTTATAAAAAATACAATAACGAAATCTAATATACTTGTTGGTGACTATTCTTATTATGATGCGAAACATGGGGAAACATTAGAAGATCGAGTATTATATCATTATGAATTTATCGGAGATCGTCTCTTCATTGGCAAGTTTTGCTGTATTGCATCTGGAGTTACCTTTATTATGAACGGAGCGAATCATCGAATGGATGGATTTTCAGCTTATCCGTTTAATATTTTTGGGAATGGATGGGAGAAGTTTACACCAGATTTGTCTGATTTACCGTATAAAGGAGATACAGTTATAGGAAATGACGTTTGGATTGGTATGGATACAACGATTATGCCCGGAATTAAAATAGGAGATGGTGCAATCATTGCAGCGAAATCTGTTGTGACTAAAGATGTCGCACCATATACAATTGTTGGTGGAAACCCTGCAAATAAAATAAAAGAGAGATTTTCAAATGAAATAATAGAAGAATTATTGCAAATTCAATGGTGGCATTTTGACATTGAAAAGATAACTGAAAATATCGATGCTATTGTACGAGGGCATATAGAAACATTAAGAAAGCTAAAAAGGTAATAAAAAATAGATGACAAAGAGTATCATACCTCCGAATTTTGTTAATGATAATAGAACAAGGAGGTGTGATACTATGGCACAAGACGTTTTATGTGAAGTAAACAATTGTAAATTTTGGGCTAACGGTAATAAATGTAGTGCAGATGCAATTTATGTAGTTAGTCATAAAGGGAAACAAGCATCTACAACGGAAGAAACAGATTGCAAAACTTTCGATCCAGAATTGTAAATTTTTGAGGGGTAGCCAAATCGTGGTTGCCCTTTTATTAATACTAGTATTGATAATAAATCTCATTTTCATTCATTATTTTTAACTTTTTCTGTTATTTTTTTATATTTTCTTCATAAGTGATGTAATCCAACGTAGTTCATGCTCAATACGTGATTTAGTAAATTCAACAACTTCTGTAATAAAAGGTGAGACAACGTCAAGGGATTGGATGGCTGTAAGTTGTTTTTGAAGAACGTTTTGGCGCGTAGTTAAAATTTCTATTCTAGCCTCGTAATCAAGTTTGTCGAAAAGCGCGATACGTACAAGGACCTCAGTGTTGTTTGTCGCAATCTTTTCGGGGAATTCTCTTAACATTTCATAAAAAATTTCTTCTCCTGTTTCTGTTATATTGTACATATTTCGGTTTGGTTTTCCGACTTGTTTCTGTACATTTTTCGTTATGGCTCCCATGTTTTCAAAACGCCGAAGAGTAGGGTAAAGCATGTTATGATTTAATTCAAAATTATTGCCTAACCGATTTTGAATATTTTTCTTTATTTCATAGCCATGTTTTGGCCCTGTTGTTAATTCTGCAAGTAATAAAATATCAACATACATAAAAAAGCCTCCTCATATATTTCTCAAGTTTTCATTTGAAAAGTTTTGCTATGTATATGTTAAAATAACATATGTTAGTTTATACAACTTTGAATTACCTACCTATCACTTTTATTGTAAAAGAAAAGGGAGGAAAGGACTATGGATTCACCTGAAAATGTTATTTTAGTTCATGAAATTTCAAAGCTAAAAACAAAAGAAGAGCTGTGGAACCCGTATGGATGGTATCAATTTATGAGGGATAATCACCCAGTACATTATGATGAAGAGCAAGATGTTTGGAATGTTTTTTTATATGAGGACGTGAATCGTGTTTTATCAGACTATCGCTTATTTTCAAGTAGAAGGGAGCGGAGACAATTCTCAATCCCTCCTTTAGAAACTAGAATAAATATAAACTCTACAGATCCCCCAGAACACCGTAACGTACGTTCAATTGTTTCTAAAGCATTTACTCCAAGAAGTTTAGAACAGTGGAAACCTCGTATAAAAGCTATTGCAGACGAACTTGTAAAAAATATAAAAAAGTATGATGAAGTTAATATTGTTAATCAATTTGCTGCACCTTTACCTGTTACCGTTATATCAGACCTATTGGGAGTACCTACTACAGACCGTAAACAAATTAAAGAATGGTCTGATATTTTATTTATGCCGTATAGTAAAGAAAAGTTTAATGATCTGGATGCCGAGAAAGGGATCGCATTAAATGAATTTAATGCATATCTTTTACCGATCGTTCAAGAAAAAAGATATCATTTAACCGATGATATTATTTCAGATTTAATACGAGCTGAATATGAAGGTGAAAGATTAACCGATGAAGAAATTGTAACTTTTTCATTAGGTTTATTAGCAGCTGGTAATGAAACGACTACAAATTTAATTATTAATAGTTTTTATTGCTTTTTAGTGGATTCACCTGGAATTTATCAAGAATTAAGAGAAGAACCTAAATTAGTTGCAAAAGCGATTGAGGAAGTATTACGCTACCGCTTTCCTGTTACATTAGCTCGGAGGATTACAGAGGATACAAACATATTTGGTCCTTTAATGAAAAAGGATCAAATGATTGTTGCATGGGTTAGTGCAGCAAATTTAGATGAGAACAAATTCTCACATGCTTCTAAGTATAATTTACACCGCATAGGAAATGAAAAACATTTAACCTTTGGTAAAGGTCCGCACTTTTGCTTAGGGGCACCGCTTGCACGTTTAGAAGCGGAGATTGCATTAAGTACCTTTATAAATGCTTTCGAAAAAATAGAGTTATCTCCATCTTTTAATTTAGAAAGATGTATATTGAAAAATGAGCAAACTTTAAAATATTTACCTATTCGCTTAAAAACTCAATAAAACGTTCAACAAGGTACATTGTATTGTACCTTGTTTTTTTATTTCTCAATTGTAAAATTTTAGTGTGTTTTATAGTATGGAGGTGTGTGAAAAAAGCGTAGAGGAGGATGCTTATGTTAACGTGCAATGGGAGTAAAACGTTTCAAACATTTATTAAAGCTGTAACTGATTTAATAAATGGTGATTTATTAGAAGAAGAAATCGTGTGTAAAATTGAAACATTACTAGAAGAACTTTTAGAAAAGAAAACATGGCTTCCGTTAGATAAACAGAAGTCAAATTCGGCTCAATATGCACGACACTTACTGTATGAAGATCCATTAAAACGTTTTGAAGTATTAGCTCTCGTATGGAAAGATGGACAATCTACACCATTACATGATCATGATGGCACATGGGGAGTAGAAGGCGTTTTTTCAGGAAGGATAATGGTGCAGAACTTTGTTCAAACGAAGCAGCTTGGAAATTCACTTTCTTATTTAACACATACAGGAAATCTTTATTTGGGAGAAGGCGAAACAGATAAAGTAATTCCACCAGCTGATTGTCATATTCTAGAAATATCCGAAAATGAAAGCGTAATCACAATTCATATATACGGAAAGCGTTTAGAAAAGTTTAAAGTATATATCCCAACAGAAGAAAAAAATGTATATATGTGTGAGACAAAATATATTAGTTATAATTCATAGCACAAAATCCAAAGCTTTTCTTTAAAAAGAACAGCTTTGGATTTTATTTTTAATTATTTCTTGACCTGAAACGCTTTTCATAAATTATAAATAAGGAGTACTTCACGAGATTCGTATGAAAACGATACCTTTTATTTAATAAAAACTCGTGTATTTATAGAAAGTGGTGAAGAAATAATGAAATTAATCGCAATTGATCTAGATGGAACTCTTCTTTCAGGGAATAAAATGATTAGTAAAGAGAATGCAGAAGCAATTCGAAAATGTCAAGAAGCTGGCCATGTTGTAGCAATTTGTACAGGACGTTCTATTGTGGATATTGAACGACTATTGTTAGAAGTTGGTTTGGAGTGTCCGATTATCGCAGAAAATGGTGCGCTTATATATAAAGATAAAAAAATGATGAAGAGATATCCAATTCAAAATATGCAGGCACTTGAGATTGTAGAATATCTTGAAGAGAATGGCTTGTATTATCAGCTCTATACTAATAAAGGTGTGTATGTACCCGATTATGGAGTAGAGAGTGTACGTAATGAAATCGAGTATGTGAAGAATGCAAAAGGAAATTTCGATTTGAAAGAGTTAGAAACGATTGCTGCATTATACCTTGAGCATACAGCATTTCATAGCACAGAAAGTTGTAAACCAATTGTAGAAATGGATATACATGTGCATAAACTTTTACCGTTTTCTTATGACATAGAGAAATTAAAAAAATTAAAAGAAACGTTTCTGCATAATACGGATTTAGCTATTACATCTTCCTATTGGCATAATTTAGAGATTAATCATCGAGATGCTCAAAAAGGAAATGGATTATATACTTTAGCAGAACATCTTAATATTCCAGTTGAAAACACTGTAGCAATAGGCGATGGCTTAAACGATGTTTCTATGATGGAGAAAGCAAATATATCAATTGCAATGGGAAATGCAGTTGAAGAAATAAAAGCGATGTGTAAATACGAAACATTAACAAATGAAGAACATGGTGTCGCACATGCTATATATAAATATGTAATGTAATAAAAAGAAAAAAAGAATCCAAAAAGATTCTTTTTTTCTTTTTATTAGGGGTAAGGTATTCTATGAGATTCATAGAAGCCTTATTACATCTCATTATATAGAATATATTGGAATAAATGTTTATATTTTTCATGAAAGTTGTGAATTTTTTGTGAATTTTATGATTATTATATTTTTATCCCGCATTAACGGGCAGTAAGACCCCTCACCTCAAAATTCAGCGGAAGCAAAGAAGTTAAGTGGGGGATCAACTGCCCGTAAAAGCCCGATTGGTTCAACTAATAATCAGTGGGGGATGAACAAAACCCCCACTGATTAAAGTTTCACTTTATACTTCTACTAGCAGCGCATAACATTCCCATATTATTTTCTGTTTTTAATTGAAAAATAGAATTTGTTTGAATAATTATTCTACAGCTATATACCTAGGAGCACTTTCTTCGTATAATGAAGAAGTATGAATTTTGAATTTGTATAAATTTTACATATCGAGGTGAAAAAGGAATGAATGCGCGGCTAATGGAACTTATTGATGTGAGTACAATAGAAACCATGGCAGAACAATTTTATAAATTAACCAACATATCACATCAACTTCTTGATGCTGAAAACGAATGTATATTTTCATTTGGAATTAATGAAATGAAAGTATGTACACTTCCAAAAATTGAAATCCCCCTTTTCTTATACAATCAATATTTAGGATCTTTTGTTGTATGGTCCAAACGAAGCGAAATTTTCAATTGCCAAAAATATTTTGAAATGCTTTCTAACCTTATTATAACTGGGGTGAAAAAAGAAGTTCAAAGTAAAAATATATCGTTACTTTCTCGAAAAGAGGAAGAACTACATACGATCTTACAAAACATGCCTGTTATGGTTGATGCGCTTGACTATAATGGAGATTTTGTTTTGTGGAATCGAGAATGCGAGATTGTAACAGGTTATACTGCTGAAGAAATAATTGGGAATCCAAACGCTCTTCAATTACTGTATCCTGACCATAATTATCGCCATCAAATACAAAATAAATTTTTGACTCGTGGAAAAAATTTTAGAGATTGGGAAATGAGTTTAACATGTAAAAATGGAGAAATTAAAACGATAATGTGGTCCAATATATCAGAGCAATTTCCTGTAACAGGATTTAGTTACTGGGCTGTTGGGGTAGATATTACACATTTAAAAGCAATAGAAGAGCAATTAAAACAACAAACCTCTGAATTAGAATTAATTTTCAAAGCTTTACCAGATTTATGTTTTTTAACAGAAGATGATGGGACAATTATAGATTATAAAGCAGGATCCCCTACAAAATTTTACGTACCCGCAGAAGCTTTTATGGGAAAAAAGTTTTACGAAATATTACCGTCTCCAGTAGCACAGCAATTTCAAGAAGCAATTCGCCAATTGAAAGAAGAAGGAAAGAATGTAATTGTAGAATATCCTCTAACAATTAATGGAAGTATTGATTTCTTTGAAGCTAGATGTTTACCATTATTACAAGATAAAATTATGATCATTGTCCGCGATATTACAGAGCGGAAAAAGGCAGAAGAATTGCTAAATAAATCAGATACACTTGCGGCAATTGGTCAATTAGCAGCTGGTGTAGCTCATGAAGTGAGAAACCCATTAACTGTAATTAAAGGATTTATACAGTTATTCCAAATTAATAAAGAGGATCAAGAGAAATATTTTGACCTTATGCTTTCCGAAATAGAAAGAATAGAAGCAATTCTCCAAGAGTTTTTGTCGATTGCTAAAACTGATGAAATAAATACAGAAAAGAAAAATATTTTTCAAATTTTTAAAAATGTCGTATCACTAATTAATACAAAAGCAATCATGACAAATATTCAAGTTGAACTATTTACAGATTCTGAAGAGATAATCATTGAATGCTCAGAAAATCAATTGAAACAAGTTTTTATTAATATTTTGCAAAATTCAATTGAAGCAATGCTAAATGGTGGGAAAATTTCAATTCATATAAAAGAAATACATAAAAATGGTGTCATTATTAGTGTAATAGATGAAGGAATAGGAATACCTGAAGAAAGAATTAAAAGATTAGGTGAACCTTTTTATAGTACGAAAGAAAAAGGTACCGGTATTGGATTGATGTTAAGTTATAAAATTATTGAAAGTCATCAAGGAACAATAAGTATAATGAGTGAGGTTGGTGTCGGGACAACTGTAACGATTTACTTGCCAAAAATGCAGAGTAAACAATCTCTATCAAATTGTGATGATAGATGTATTTCAATACGTTCTAATATTAAATCTTAAAATACTTAATACCCAATAACAAAGCTAAGCTTTTGTTATTGGGTATTTTTATATTTAATTTAGTAAACTTTACCTTTTCTTTATGTTTGTTTTAATTTCTATTAAGTTTTGAACGTTATATTTATATGCGTACAAAGTAATGTGTGGAAATTGTACATTACTTTTAATATAGAAAGCGTAAAAGTATTAAAAATGTTGTAAGGAGGAGATTATGACGAGGTGAAAAAGAAAGAGAAAAAGAGTGGTAGAGCAATACCGATGCGCTTAAATATTTTATTCTTTTGTGTATTTTTATTATTTTCTGCCATGATTATACAGTTAGGTAAAGTGCAAATTGTCGATGGAGAGACATATAAAAATGAAGTAGAGAAGAGAGAGAATGCAACTGTGAGTCTTTCCGTCCCGCGTGGGAAAATATTTGATCGAGAAGGGAATCCAGTTGTTGATAATAAGTCTTTACGCACGATTACGTATACAAAGATGAAAGGTGTAAAATCAGAAGATATACTAAAAACTGCAAGACAACTTGAGGAAATAATTGAAATGCCGCAAGAAGATATAGACAAGTTAACTGAGACGGATAAGAAAGATTTTTGGATGCAATTAAATCCAAAACTCGCACAAAATTTAATATCAAAAAAAGAAATAGACAAGTTTAGGGAAAAAGATATTACGGGTAAAGACCTAGATAAGAAAATAGAAGATTTAAGAAGAAAGCGTGTTACAGATAAAAATCTTCAAGAGTTAACAGCTCAAGATATAAAAGTGTTAGCTATTAAAAGTAAAATGACTGCAGGTTACCAAATGGCTCCTCAAATTATTAAAAAAGATGTGAGTGAAAAGGAATATGCAAAAGTTAGTGAAAATTTAGGAAATCTTTCAGGGGTAGACGCATCGGTTGATTGGGAAAGACACTATGTAAATGATGGCTTATTTCGTTCAGTCCTTGGAAACGTTTCGAATGCTGATGAAGGATTGCCACGTGAACGATTAGATTATTATTTAGTGCGTGATTATAGCCGAAATGACAGGATAGGGAAAAGTTACATTGAGCAGCAATACGAGGATGTGCTTCACGGCTCGAAAAAAGAAGTGAGAAGTATAGCTGATAAGCAAGGAAATACAATGAGAATGGAAACAGTTTCTGAGGGGAAAAGTGGGAAAAATTTAACGTTAACAATTGATATGGAATTACAGAAAAAAGTTGAAGAGAGCATAGAAAAAATATTAAAGGCATATAAAGGTTCAGAATCAATGTTAGACCGTGCTTTCGTTGTAATGATGAATCCGAAAAACGGCCAAGTATTATCAATGGCTGGGAAAAAGCTTATAGAAAAAGACGGGAAAACAGAAGTAGAAGATTATGCTTTAGGTACGATGACAAGTTCATATGAGCTTGGATCAACTGTTAAAGGTGCAACAGTATTAACAGGATTTGAAACAAAAGCTATAACACCAGGTACATATTTTTATGATGCACCAATGAAGTTTAAAGGAACTAAGGAAAAAAAGTCTTGGAAAGAGTTCGGAAATATTGATGATCTAAGGGCGTTACAAGTTTCTTCAAACGTTTATATGTTTAATACAGCATTGAAAATTGCAGGAGTAGATTATGTGAAAAATAGTTCGTTAAATATTAAACAGGAATATTTTGATAAAATGAGGTATTATTTCAGGCAATTTGGATTAGGTGTTCCAACTGGTATTGATTTACCGAACGAAACAGCTGGACAAATTGGTAAAAAAGATAATCAACCTGGTTTCTTACTAGACTACTCGATTGGACAGTATGATACGTATACACCACTTCAGCTTGTACAGTATATTTCGACTATCGCAAACGGCGGTTATCGAATGAAACCACAAATTGTTCAAGAGATTAGAGAACAAACCGCTCAAAAGGATGAAATCGGTAAAGTGATGCATGCAATAGAACCTGTTGTTTTAAATAGAATTGATATGAAAGAAGAATATATCAATCAAGTAAAAGAAGGGTTTAGAAGAGTATTCCAAGAAGGGGATGGAACGGGAGTAAGGGCGTTCCAAAAAGCACCGTATAAACCAGCTGGCAAAACAGGAACTGCACAGACTGTATACGGTGGAGAAAGTGATATTGGGAGAAATGAGAAAGGCGATCGTATAGAATGTTATAATTTAACATTAGCAGGATACGCACCATATGATGATCCAGAAGTAGCATTTTCCGTTGTAGTACCATGGGTTAAAAATGATAAGTCTGGTATTAACTCTGATATTGGAAAAGAAGTTTTAGATGCTTATTTTGATTTGAAAAATATGCGATTAACTGGCGAAGCATTAAAAATAGATGACTCTAAAGAGAATTAAAATATACGAAACGTCTCTAGCATTTATATGAACTAGAGACGTTTTTATATACGAATAGATTAGAAATGAGGTATATATGAAGCAATTGATTCTAAAAGATTGGAGAAAAATATGTAGCTATATTTTAATTATAATAGGAATTATTAGTATTAATAAGTCATTTTTATTTTGTATGGTAGAAGGAATTTCAATGCAACCTACTTTGAATGAAAATAATCGCATACTAGTTAATAAGGCTAGTATCTATTTTTTTTCTTTTCATCATGGTGATATTGTAATAATAAAAAAAGAAGACGAGCCTACATACTACGTGAAACGAATTATTGGACTACCAGGGGATAACGTACAAGTAAGAAACGATGAGGTATATATTAACGGCAAAAAGCGAGATGAGTTGTATATACAGTTAGATATGTCACAAGTATCAAATCGTTTTTCAAACTTTAGAGAAATGAAAGTTCCCTCGCATAAATTATTTGTACTAGGGGATAATCGTAATCATAGTATGGATAGTAGGAATACACTTGGACTGATCGATGAGTCACATGTAATAGGTAAAGTAAGAATGGTATATTATCCATTTGATCAAATAAAATGGTTAAAATAATTCTATTAATTATTCACGTTTTATAAAATAATTCATATATTGATAGCATAGGACAAGCAGAAAAGCTTATCCTAACCTCACAGAACACTCCTTATCACAGTTAGGCATCTACTTATGTAGATGCCTTTTCCAATGACTAAAATTTATTTATCAACCTAAAGTAGCAAGCGTATTGGGACTATTAGGGGAAGATTTCTTGTAATAATAACAGTACGATTAATAAGAACATTGAATTGTAAGGAGTGAGAAATACGTGTTGAATATTTTAATAGTTAATTTTCCTGCAGAGGGACATGTAAATCCTACATTAAGTTTAGTAAAGGCCTTTACTGAAAGAGGAGATAACGTACACTATATTACAACGGAAAACTTTAAGGAAAGGCTTGAAGTTTTGGGAGCTATTGTACATACTCATCCGGATTTATTAAAGGAAATTTCTATTGATAATGAAACTTCATATGGATTAAAATCTTTCTTTCATGTACATGTTCAAACTTCTTTATATATATTAGAAATTACGAAAGAATTATGTAAAAGCATAAATTTTGATTTCGTAGTTTATGATATATTTGGTGCCGGAGAGTTAGTAAAGGAATATTTACAAGTTCCAGGCATAGTTTCCTCTCCTATATTTTTAATTCCACCAGAAGTATTGGAAACCTTGCCTTTTCATCCAAATGCAGAAAAAAAATTCCAACTCGATGAACTCTCTGAAAAGTTACTGTATCAAATGGAACATGAATTTGGAGTAAAGCCCAAAAATCATCTTCAATTTATGCAAAATAAGGGAGACATTAGTCTCGTGTATACAAGTCGTTATTTTCAACCTAATAGCGATTCGTTCGGAGAAAAGAATGTTTTTATTGGGCCGAGTATGATAAAGCGCAAAACAAATATAAAGTTTCCACTTGAATTGCTTTCAAAAAAGAAAGTTATTTATATTTCAATGGGAACACTTCTTGAAGGGCTCGAACCATTCTTTAATACTTGTATTGATGCTTTTTCAAATTTCGAAGGGATTGTAGTAATGGCGATCGGTGATAGAAATGATATTTCAAAAATTAAGCAAGCGCCAGACAATTTTATTATATCCCCTTACGTACCTCAATCAGAAATATTAAGTGAAGCAAATGTTTTTATTACACATGGTGGAATGAATAGTGTACACGATGCAATTCATTATAATGTCCCATTTGTGATAATACCGCATGATAAAGATCAACCAATGATAGCGCAAAGATTAACTGAACTTGAGGCAGCACATAGATTATTGAAAGAGCATGTTAATGTGCAAACTTTAAAAGAGGCGGTAACAGACGTTCTTTCAAATGAAAAGTATAAACATGGCATTCGAAAACTGAATGAAAGTTTTTTAGAGTGTGGTGGTTCCAAAAGAGCCATTGCAGTTATTGATGCTCTTTTAAATAAATAGTTCGGACAATATACAAGCATAGAGGCTCTACCTCTATGCTTGTATATTATTATCCAGCAAATTGTACAGCAGTATTTGCATGTAAAAAAGCAGTATCAAAAACAGGAACAGTAAGGTCATTTTGGGAAATAAGTAATGGTATTTCAGTACAGCCTAGTAATATACCTTCCGCACCGTTTTGAATTAATGAATTGGTAATTTGTATTAGTTTCTCTCTTGAAGTTTCTGAAATAATGCCTCTACTTAATTCGTTTAATATGACGTGATGGATAAAAGTTCTTTCTTCGTCATTTGGGATAATTGTCTCAATGTTATATTTTGCTAGTCGTGATGTATAAAAATCTTGTTCCATCGTTTGTTTCGTTCCTAATAGTCCGATACGTTTTATATTCTGTTCTACCATTTCTTTAGCACTTACATCACCGATATGAAGAAGTGGAATTGATATTGCTTGTTCTACTTCCTCAGCAAATAAATGGACTGTATTTGAACACATTAATAAACATTCCGCCCCGGACTTTTCAACCTTTTTAGCAACTGTGACTAATTCGTTTTTTACTTCTTCATATTGATGGTTTTGTAATAAAGTAGTTACTTCTCCAAAATCCATACTATATAAAACGAGCTTCGCATTTTGATCGTATTGAGAGAGTGTTAGCGTATTAATATGTTTATAGTATAGTGATGTAGATTCCCAGCTTAACCCACCAATTAAACCAATTACTTTCATCATACATTTCCCCCTGTAACAATTTTGAACCCATTATTTCATAATTCCGATAAGAATACAATGATTTAAATACACTATTTAATAAAAAATAAAAATAATTAGAAAAGTGTTGAAATTTATCTTTCTTAGTGCCATAATACGAATTACAAATTAATACTTATCCAGAGAGGTGGAGGGAACGGCCCTAAGAAACCTCAGCAACCCCTATGTGCATTCATAGGAAGGTGCTAATTCCGCAGAGGACACGATGTGTTTTTTGAAAGATAAGAGGATTCTTGCACGTGAAAGAAAATGACCTCTTATGTAAGAGGTCATTTTTTGTTGTATAGAAAGGGAGTGTCGATGCATAATTCATTATTAAAATAAATATAGAGTAATGAAAGCTGACTAATTTGAGAGGAGAATTGAAATGAACAAATTATCAACAAAGTTAGTAGTAGCAATCGGAATCGGAGCAGCTTTATATGGGATATTAGGACTTTGGGGATTTACTATTGCACCAAATACATTTATTAAACCTGGATTAGCTATATTAACCATTTTTGGAGCGTTATTTGGTCCAGTAGCAGGACTGTTAATAGGACTTATCGGTCATACCGTAACAGATACGATCTCTGGCGGGGGGATTTGGTGGGGCTGGGTTCTGAGCTCAGGAATTATTGGTTTTGCGATGGGGCTCATTCAAAAAAGAGGTGGGTTTAATGTGAAAAATGGGTCGTTTAGTAAGGGAGATATTTCTTATTTAGCAATTACTGGTTTAGTAGGTATTGTCATTGCTATTATATTTGCTGGGGTATTCGATATTATCGTGATGGGAGAACCGTTTGACAAAATTGTTATACAAGTATTAGGGGCAACCATTGCTGATGTTATTGTTTTCTTAGTTCTTGGATTACCGATTACAATTGGCCTAGCAAAATCGAATAAAAAACATACACATTTAAAAATTGAAAAGTAGGGATGTTAACATGCAACCAATTATTTCGTTTGAAGAATTCAGCTTTCAATATGAGCATGCAGCGCAGCCTACTTTGAAAGATATTACATTTCATATCAACCCTGGTGAAAAAGTACTAATTGCTGGACGAAGCGGTTCTGGGAAGTCGACATTAGCTCATTGTATTAATGGGCTAATCCCATTTTCGTATGAAGGGATTAGTACTGGTAACGTATTAATTGCTGGTAAAGACCCGAGGAAAGGCAGTATTTTTGAACAGAGTAAGCATGTAGGAACAATATTACAAGATCAAGATGCTCAGTTTATTGGCCTTACAGTAGAAGAAGATGTCGCTTTTTATTTAGAAAATGAATGTGTAAATCAAGATGATATGAAAAAGAGTGTTGCAGACTCATTAACAAAGGTAAAGATGTATACTTTTCGTAAACAAAGTCCGCATGAATTATCAGGAGGACAAAAACAAACGGTTTCTCTTGCAGGTCTCTTAACAACAAATGCGGATATATTATTGTTCGATGAACCTTTAGCAAACTTAGATCCGCTAAGCGCCATACATACGATAGAACTTATGAAAGATATACATGCACAAACTAATAAAACAATTGTAATTATTGAACATCGAATAGAAGAAATATTAAAATTGGATTTAGATAAAATGATTTTAATTGATGAAGGTAAAGTCATTACGGTAGGGACTCCGGAAGAAATATTAGCATCAAATATATTGCCTCGTATTGGCTTAAGGGAGCCGATTTATATTGAAGCATTAAAGAGATTACATTTTGATAGTAATAATGCCGTAATATATCCACTGGAAAAGATTCAAAAGGAAAAAATTAGTGGCGTTTTAAAAGAATGGATGGAGAAGCAAGTTTTTTTTAAAAATGCTACTAAAAATAAAGAATTATTAAGAGTAGAGAATTTATCATTTTCCTATCCTAATAGACAAAGAGTATTGAAAAATATAAATTTTTCGATAAGTAAAGGAGAACTTATCGCTCTTTTAGGACACAATGGAGCTGGAAAATCAACATTAGCTCACAGTCTTATTGGTATAAATAAAACAAGTAATGCAGGGATTTTATTAGATGGAGAAAATATTAGTTCTTGGTCTATTCGTAAGCGTGGGGAGATGATCTCTTATGTGATGCAAAATCCAAATCATATGATTACACAACCTACTGTTTTAGAAGAGGTTTCATTCACATTAAAATTAAAAAAGTTTTCTAAGGAAGAAGTTAACTATAGAGTTGAAGAATCATTAAAAATCTGTGGTTTATATCCATTTCGTAATTGGCCAATTCAGGCATTAAGCTATGGGCAGAAAAAGAGATTAACTATCGCATCTGTATTAACAACAAATCCTAAACTTATCATATTAGATGAACCGACGGCTGGACAAGATTATTATCATTATAAACAGTTTATGTCATTTATTAGAAACCTGGCTAAAAAGGGAATATCCTTTATTTTCATAACACACGATATGAATCTAGCATTAGAATATGCAGACCGAGCGGTAGTTCTACATGAGGGAGAAATCATTGCGGATAATACTGCAACTACTGTATTAGGACATAAAGAAACGTTACAAAGAGCCAATCTAAGAGAGAGTTCTTTATTCGAGCTTGTTACATTTAGTGAAATTTCATGTCCAGAAAAGTTTATGGAACTTTATTGCGATGTTAGTAGGAGGGAGGAAAATGCATAATACGTATTTTCGTCGTATGGATGGGGCTGTGAAATTAGTTTTGTTTATATTTTGTATGACGCTTACTTTTATGTTTTTTGATTTTCGCATATTACTAATTTTATTTATGTTTGGATGTATCGGACTTTTACTTGCTAAAATTCCACTTCGTAAAATTATACTTATTTTTACTGTTATATTTACATTTAGTTTATTAAACACTGTTATGATTTTATTAATTACACCGACTCATGGATCTGAATTAACTGGATCGTATACTTCGTTTTTACATATTGGTTATGCAACAATTACATATGAAACATTATTTTATGCAGTTACACTTTCATTAAAATATTTTACGTTGTTACCATTTACACTTATCTTTATTTACACGACAGATCCAAGTGAATTTGTAAGTGGCTTAAGTAAACTTGGTATTCATTATAAGATTACATATGCAATAAATATTGCACTACGTTATATACCTGATATTCAGTCCGAATATCAAATTATTAAACATGCGCAAGAAGCGAGAGGAGTAGCTTT
Source organism: Bacillus cereus group sp. BceL062 (assembly GCF_051780025.1). NCBI lineage: Bacteria > Bacillati > Bacillota > Bacilli > Caryophanales > Bacillaceae > Bacillus > Bacillus cereus group sp. BceL062. The sequence continues at coordinate 719,107 of NZ_JBPWGY010000001.1, forward strand.
TGAAAAAGGAGAAGCGAGCTTATGGATTCGTATGAAAAACCGTATTTTAATTTTCTGGCCGCTAATCATTCATTCTTTAGAAAGAATCGATACCGTTTCAAATGCAATGGATTTAAGAGGGTTTGGAAAGAAGGATAAACGTACGTGGTTCTATACAAGTAAAGCGGAAAGTGGTGATTTCATTGCTTTATTTACAGGTGTTTTTATTTTAATGGTTGCAGTATATTTAAAATTAAATGTATTTCAAAACTTTTGGTATCCATTTTAAAGCACTCGTAATCGAGTGCTTTTACTTATTTTTAAGTAGACATGCTCAAAAAAGGGATATATACATAATGTATAATACGAACCAGTTAAAATGATCAACTACCTATTAGTTTTCAAACCAAAAGGAGGAAAAAATATGAGTTACGGTGGTTCTTGTGGTTTTGGTGGAGGTTTCGCTTTATTAGTTGTGTTATTCATTTTATTAATAATTGTAGGATGCAGCTGTTGGGGCGGAGGATACTAATTTTTAATTAGTCTTCACAAATGTAAACTTAAAAAACATAGAAGATACTTATGTATCGAGACAAAGAAAAAAGGAGCTATTATGCTCCTTTTTTCTTTGTTATATATTTTTATCTTTTGGGAATGTAATCGTTAAAGCCGTTCCTTTACTAACGGTACTTTGGATTTTTAAATTACCATGCATCGTTTCAATAATTTTAACAGCAACCATCGTACCTAAACCAGTACCTTTTGATTTTGTACTAAAATAAGGTTCGCCAAACCTGTTAATTTGCTCTTGTGACATTCCAATTCCGCTATCTTCAATTCGTATTATAACTTTATTATTGCTTATGGTGGAGGATATATTTAAGGTACCACCATTAGGCATTGCTTCAATACTATTTTTTATTAAGTTTAAAAAACATTGTTGAAAGTGCTGTTTATTACCAACAATGTTTGCCTTTGAGAAATCTTTTGTAATATGTATCGTATTCATATTACATAATGGCAATATCATATTAATAGCTCGATTTAACTCTTGGTCTATTGAAATATGATCTAGTTTTTCTGGTGCTGGTTTAGCAAACGTTAAATAGTCATCAATAATCTCTTGCGCACGATTTAATTCTTCAAGTATATGTTCAATGTATTCGTCCCTTGATTCAGGAGATAAATTTGGTGTTTTTAAAAGTTGTGTAAATCCCTTTACGACAGTTAAGGGATTTCTTACTTCGTGCGATATACTAGCAGCAAGTTGACTAACGATCTCCATCTTTTCCATTTTAATTAATTTTGAGCGCATAAATACTGCATCTTTTAAAACTTCATTAAAATAAACAATAAATAACATTAAAGTAGTCGGTAATAATATGAAATAAATAATATATAAATTATTTACTTCAAATTCTGATAATGTTAGTACAATCACAGTTGTAAATATTGCTAGGAAAAAAGTTAAAAACATAGCAAAAGCTACTTTAACCTTTCTATTGTATGTATTAAATTTTGTAGATGCGAATGCTGTTATGATGAACATTGTGCCATAAACAATAACTGTTAACATGTTAAATCCATAAAATAAAACTCTTGTAATTAATAAAATAGTAAACAATATAATGCCGACAGGGAATCCACCATAAAGTGTACCTATTATTACTGGGATTTGTCTTAAATCATGAATACAACTTTCATCCATATAGATAGGGTATCGCATACATAAAATAAGTGGGATACTCGTACAAAGAATAATAAGCAGTTTTTTATATTTCTTCAAATAGCGCCCGTTATCATATATAAAATAAAAAATAAATATACTACTTAAAATGTAAAGAAGATTATTTAATACATTTTGATTAATATAAACAAAGTCCATAATATTAGCCTCGTCATTCTGAATTTCCATTTCATATGTATTATACATGATAAAAGTATAAACTCTATATTTGTTTTAAAAATATAAGCTTATATCATTTTAGCACTAGATACTTTTAACCATGCTTCATAAAATTCTTTTACTGATGTATACCGTTCTGCACGGTTTTCATTCACAGCACGAGAGGCAACCTCATATAATTCTTTACTTGCATCCCATTTTATAAAGGAACGATCTTTTTCACCACCTAAAAGTGCGAAAGCTACCGCGCCCATATTAAATACATTTGTTTTTTCATCAATTATAGCGTTTAACTCAAATTCTTCAGGAGACATAAAACGAGAGGAACCCCATAGTCTTCCCATTTTATTTATGTATGGTTTTTTAGAGTATAAATCAATATCACAAATCTTCGTCTCATTTGTACTAAAATTATATAAAATACTACCGTCATAAAAATCTATAGCTACATAGTTTTTCTGTTCTACATGAGCATGGAAAGAAAATATAGCATTCAATGAATAAATTCGTTCCACAACAGTTAAATGTCTAAATTTATAAAATGGAGAGTTTGGATTTTTATATTTCTCAGGAGGTGGGAAACTCCAATGCGGGTGAAGCGATTCCCCATCAAACCAATCAAATATTAAAACATATCCATTTTGTACTGGAAAGTGTTCAATTAAAGTTATTAGTGATTCGTGTTTTAATTCATCGTAAAGGGAAACTGATTTTATTAATGTTTCAATAGCGACCTCAGGAGTTCCATTATATGCAATTGTTTGTGCCCCTGCATATTTAATAAATTTCTTATGACCATCCTTTTCTACACCAAAACATATATTACCCGAACCTTGTTGGTCAAAAACGGCAAATACAGTTCCTAATTTCAAAAGCCAATCAAAATTATGATGTTCTTTTAATTGTAATGTTACTTGATTCAACTGAATTTCAACTGGAATATCTTTCATAATGTACCTCGCATTTATTATAATAAAGTTGTATGTTTTAATATTCGACATATTTTGTGAAAATCCTATATTAATAACATGAAATTTTATAAATATAATGATAAAAGCTTTTTAGGAGGCAAATAAAATGGATCAAAAAATTATTATAAAATCCTATCAAAAAGACTGGCATGAAGAATACTTAAAGGAAAGATACAAATTTAATTCTTTATTAGGGGAAGAAATCGTTGCTATTGAACATATAGGAAGCACTGCCGTAGAAGGGTTAGGCGCTAAACCTCTTATTGATATGATGATTGGCGTAATGGATTTACAAATTACCGAAAAGTGGACTCATATCCTTTCGGAAATTGGATATGAGTATGTCCCAAAAGAAACACCAAGTTGGCGGTTTTTCAGAAAGGGGAAATGGAGAGCGGGTACTCATCATTTGCATGTTTATATTTATAATAGCGAGGAATGGAGAAATAATCTTTTGTTTCGAGACTTTCTAAAAAAACATGAATGGGCACGTAAAGAATATAGAGAACTAAAAGAGGGGCTTGCAGCTACATATCCTTTTGATCGTGTGTCGTATACAAATGCAAAAGCGCCATTTATTCGAAATATAATAGAATTGGCTAGAATTAATTATAGTTAAATTTACAGCTTTTTATCTAAAAAGTTTTGAAAATAGTACTGATAAATCCTTCTTTTGCTTTTTAAAAGTAAGGATGTTCTGTTTTGTCATAAAAATATACTTTCTTTCTATTTATTGGAGACAGATTGTTTTATTTATTTCAATGTTTCTAGTACATTAAAAATATTAAGGGGGAATGAAACAATGAAAGCAATTATACATCAATATAAAAAAGGATTAGAGGGGTTAGAATATAAAATTTTATCTGAATTAACTCCTAATGCTGGTGAAGTAAAAGTAAAGTTAAAAGCTGCAGGGTTAAATCATAGAGACTTATTTATAATAAATAATAGAAAAGAAATGGATATACCATTAGTAATAGGATCAGATGGATCGGGCATTGTTACAGAAATCGGAGAAGGGGTTTCAAATATTTCACTACATACCGAGGTTATTATTAATCCTAGTATTGGATGGGATAGTATTGCTAATGTGCCAGAGTTACCTGAAGTGTTAGGTGGACCGAAAGATGGAACGTTTGCTGAATATGTAATTGTACCAGCTGAGAATGTAGTGGAAAAGCCGTCATATCTTACTTGGGAAGAATCCGGTGTTCTATCATTATCGGCATTAACTGCATATAGAGCACTTTTTACAAAGGGGAGATTGAAGTGCGGTGAACATGTTTTAATTCCAGGAATAAGCGGTGGTGTGGCAACCTTTTCCATGTTATTTGCGAAAGCAATTGGCGCAAAAGTAAGTGTTACTTCAAGGTCAGAGAACAAAAGAGTGATTGCTGAAAAATATGGTGCAGACTGTTCTTTTAATAGTTCTGGAAATTGGGAAGAGAGCTTGCAAGGAGAAAAAGTAGATTTAATTATAGATAGTATTGGTCCTGCGACGTTCTTAAAATATTTTGATGTATTAAAACCAAATGGAAGAATTGTTAATTTTGGTGCAAGCTCAGGAGATAAAATTGAATTGCCATTACGTGCATTATTTTATAATCAAATCGATATTATGGGAACATCTATGGGAAGCCGTGAGGAATTTAATGAAATGATTCAGTTTATAAAAAAACATAAAATTAAACCAATTATGGATAAAAGTTTTTCGTTAGAAGAAGCAGTTCAGGCATTAAATCGTGTGGAACAAGGTGAACAATTTGGTAATATCGCTCTACGTATGGAATAAAAATATGATTTAACAACTAATATTTTTATATCAATATGGTATGTATTTTATGTATGTATAGATTTTTAATTTTGTTATTTAGAAAGGTTTTTTAACATTATATATTTTTAACGCATGTAAATAGTTACATAATTGTAAAATGAAAAGTAGTAAAAACAAATAAAGTGAAAATCCAAATGTGACTAAATGTTGTATACTGTGTAAATCAAGTAAACTCGTATCTTTATTTTAAGTACGATGAGAAAAATTAAGGAGAGAGTAACGTGAATTACACAGTATTTCAATGGATAAACAATTTAGCCGGTACATCTACACTATTAGATAAGGTAATGATTGTTATTACAAATAGCGCTGCATATGTGGCGATTCTATTTATGTTTATCTTATGGTTTCATAATGGAAAAAAAGAGAAAGCGATAAGAAAACAATACACAGTGTTATATACGACACTTTCTGTAATGATTGCATTATTAGTAAATGTTTTCATTCATGCGGTATATTACCATCCGCGTCCGTTTATATCACATGATGTGCATCAATTAGTACCACATGCAGAAAATTCATCATTCGTTAGCGATCATTCTGTACTTGTATTTTCGATTGCGTTCGTCTTTATGCTTAGAGGAGAAAAACTTAAATATATAGCGCTTATTTGGGCGGTATTAGTTGGCATATCACGTTTATATGTAGGTGTTCATTTCCCGTTAGATGTAATTGGTGCCGCTGTAATAACAATTATAACAAGCAGCTTGTTGTTGCAGAATAAACAAATATTTGAACCAATCGCAAAAATCGTTTTCAAAATGTATGCGTTGGTAGCAAAACGAATTCCTTTTTTAGCAAAATATAACCATATAGCTTAGGGTTAAAATCTACTATTTATAAGTTTGGTTTAAAAAAGTTCCCACCTTGGGTATCAATAGGGGGAACTTTTTTTATTGAATAAAAGAATGGTATTGGAAATGAAATGTAGAAAAAACTGATGATTGTCAACAAGTAGTTAGAGTAAATAATGTAGGAAATATGAGTACAGTAAGGGGTGTAATAATAACATTATTATCGGTAATCTCAAATTTTTTTATTTAGGAGAGCTTTACATTATATATAATAACAGCCAGGTTACGAAAAATAGTTAAAAAGATACGGTATCGATAATATAAGGATTACACCTACAACAGTCACGGCTATAATTTTAATTACTTCGCTCTTTACTTCCTTCTCCAAAACAACACCTCCCGACGCGTTTAAAAATCTATTGTAATAATACTATCATTAGACAACCTTATTTTTCCAATTAGAATATTCATGTTAAACACTTGAAGAAATTACTTATCTATATAGCAAATAAAGGTTTTTAGTCTCTCTTTACACGATAAAGGAAAGCTAACTTTAAAAAAAGTATTTTTATTTGAATATTCATTAATTTCACATACCGTACTATAAATGAATAAAATTAAACCCAAAATAATAATAGTTGGTTTTGTTTTAAAGGGATTAAACAGAAAACTTCGAAACATATAGTATCGAAAATAAAACAAAAACTACATATTTTAAAGCGCATCTTCGCAGGAATCAATTACAAATGAAAGGAGATAAATATGCATAAACTTCAAACGAATAAAGGTGCTCGTTATATGATGGTTGCTTTTATTGTTTTGTTTCTTACTATGCTTTTGCGTATATTCTATATACAAGCAGTAGGAGTCGTGCATAATGTGGATGTAAAAGATCTCGCGAATGAACAACATAATAAAAATGGAGTATTAGAAGCAAACCGTGGCACAATTTATGACCAAACTGGAAAGGTACTAGTACAAGATTCCGCAACGTATCGAGTTGTTGTGAATTTAAAAGGAAAAGATAAAGTGAAAAATAGTGATGAAACGGCACAACAATTAGCTGATGTACTTGAAATTGATAAAGAGGAAGTAATAAAAAATTTTCATGAAGGACGCACACAAGTTGAAATTGGAAAAATTGGTCGGAACTTATCTAGAGAAACGAAGGAGAAAATTAGGAAATTAAAAATACCGGGTGTATCTTTTATGCCTGAAAAAGCAAGAGTGTATCCAAATGAAGATTTTGCATCCTATATACTTGGTTTTGCTAGACCAGATGATAAAGGAAATACGGAAGGGAAATTTGGACTTGAAAAAAGTTTGGATAAATATTTGCGCTCTACGAACGGAAATATAGAATATGTAGGAACACGAAAAGGTATCCCACTTACAAATGACATAGGTAAAGTAGAACCTGCTAAACATGGAAATAACGTATATCTTACGCTTGATAAGCAAATTAATAGTTTTTTAGAAGAAGCGATGAACAAAGCACAACAACACTATGATCCTTCTATGTTAATAGGAATTATTGCAAATCCAAAAACTGGTAAGGTTTTAGCGATGTCTAGTAAGCCTAGTTATAATCCTAATAAAGGCGATATCGAATACTTTTTAAATGATCCAATTGCAAACGCATATGAACCAGGTTCAACAATGAAAGTGTTTACGTTAGCTGCTGCTATTAATGAAGGTGTATATAACGGGAAAGAATATTTTCAATCAGGAAAATATTCGGTTGGTTCAACAGATATAAAGGATCATAATGGTGGATTTGGATGGGGCTCAATTACATTTGATGAAGGCTTTGAAAGATCGTCAAATGTAGCTTTTTCTATTTTAGAAGATCAGTTATTAAAACCCAATAAATTTAAGCAATATATGAATAAATTTGGTTTCAATCAAAAAACAGGAATAGATTTACCCGGAGAAAGTAAAAATACATTATTATTAAACACACAAATCCAACAAGTTACAACTTCTTTCGGGCAAGGTTCCACTGTCACTCCTATTCAATTAATACAAGCCGCTACGGCAATAGCAAATGACGGGAAAATGATGCAACCATATATCGTTGATAAAGTTGTAAATCCAACAAACAAACAAGTTATTATGGAAAATCAACCGAAAGAAATTGGGAATCCGATAAAAAAAGAGACAGCGGACAAGGTAAGAAGCTTAATGGAGCGCGTTATTACGTCTTCAAAAGGAACTGGTACAATGTATAAAGTGGATGGTTATCCAATTGGGGGTAAGACAGGAACAGCCCAAATTCCGAACCCTGAAAATGGACGATATATGGAAGGGAAAGAAAATTATATTTTTTCATTTTTAGGAATGGCTCCAATTGATGACCCAGAGTTAATCGTATACTTAGCTATTAAGCAGCCAAAATTAAAGGGAGACGAGTATGGAGCTCAGCCTCTTGCTGAAATATTTAAACCAGTTATAAAAAATAGTTTAGAATATTTAAAGGTGAAACCATATACAGAAAAACAAATTGTCGATGCAACGAAGCAATCTCAATTAAAAGTACAAAGTTATGTGAATCAATCCATGGGGACAGTAGAAAAAAGTGCAGAAAAAGAGAAGCTACAGCCGGTTATTTTAGGAGAAGGAAAAATAATAAAACAATACCCACAGTCTGGTGAGGTAATGAGTGAAGGAGATCGTATATTTCTATTAGGAAATAACGCAAAAATGCCAAATATAAAAGGTTGGTCCATGCGTGATGTTATGTATTTCTCTAAGCTTTTGAAATTAGATTTAAAAACTTCAGGGACGGGTTATGTAACAAATCAAAGTATTGAAAAAGGGAAAGATTTACAAGAAGGTGATACGTTAAAACTAGAATTAGAACCACCGCTACAACCGTTAGTAGAGGCAAATATGAATTAATTTGGACATTGTGAAGGGCCTATATATAAGAGGCTCTTTTTTTAGAGATTCTAGTAATTTCACGCACCGTAATTTTTAGAAAAAATAATAAATAAGACTGTTAACATTGGCATAACTTGAAATATGTAATTGTTTATTATTTACAGTTAAATATATATGTGATAATATGGAAAAAATCAAATGCAGTGAAGAGAAGAGTAAATAAAATGAATTTTTCACAGAGAGCTCCATAAAGCTGAAAAGGAGCAAAAATTCTTTATTGAACCAAGCCTCTGAGCAGTACATCGGAATCTTTTATAAGAGGATGGTGTGACGGGAGCTCCCGTTATAGAGCTACGGTATAAGCATGAAAACAATGCAGTACCTGATAAGTTTAATATGGCGACATATTAATAAACTAGGGTGGCACCGCGATGATAAATCTCGTCCCTAAGACTATAAGTCTTGGGGGTGGGATTTTTTTATTGTTTTAAAACAATATGGAAAGCGGGGACCTAAAGTGAAAAAAATACTTAAAGATTGGAAATATCCTTTATTACTACTGTCCGGAGTTGGTATTGCGAATTTAGGTGCATGGATTTACTTAATAGCACTGAATGTACTTGTCTATAATATGGGTGGCTCAGCCTTAGCTGTTGCTACTTTATATGTAATTAAGCCACTAGCCGCTTTATTTACAAACGCTTGGTCAGGAAGTATGATTGATCGTTTAAATAAGCGAAAATTAATGATACACCTTGATATATATCGTGCAATATGTATTGCTATGTTACCTGTACTTCCATCACTTTGGATTGTTTATGTATTCGTATTCTTTATAAGTATGGCCAGCGCGATTTATGAGCCGACTACTATGACGTATATGACGAAATTAATTCCAGTAGAGCAAAGACAACGTTTCAATTCACTACGTAGCTTAATATCATCCGGTGCATTTTTAATTGGTCCGGCGGTAGCGGGAGTTTTATTAATAGTGAGTACACCAGAGTTTACTATATATATGAATACTATAGCATTTCTCTTATCAGGATTAATTACACTACTTTTACCTAATCTTGATAAAAAAGAAGATTCTCATTCACCTAGTAATACAATATCTATTTCACTATTAAAAAAAGATTGGAACACTGTTATAAATTTTAGTAAAAAACATGTGTATGTCGTATGTGTGTACTTCTTATTCCAAGGAATGATGGTACTAGCTACCGCAACTGATTCACTTGAATTATCATTTGCGAAAGAAATTTTATTGTTAACAGATAGTGAGTATGGCTTTTTAGTAAGTATTGGTGGAGCGGGCTGTATTTTAGGCGCCATAACAAATACAATTTTATCAAAAAGATTAGCACCTTCATTTCTAATTGGGATAGGATCATTATTCATCGCACTCGGATATTTAATCTACGCTTTTTCAAGTGGATTTTTAATAGCTGCTACTGGATTTCTTATTTTATCTTTCTCTATGGCATATGCAAATACAGGGTATTATACATTTTACCAAAATAACGTTCCTGTTCATATGATGGGACGGATTGGGAGTATATATGGGCTCTTTATTGCAGTAGTAACAATTTTTATTACAATATTGTCCGCTGTTGCAACGCAATTCATTTCTATACAACTTGTAGTCATTGTAGGAACATTAGGAATGCTGTTTATAACTATCGTATTGTGTGTATTTACTTTATTACCATCACAATTTAAGTGGGGTTCCGATGAATCAATAAATTCGAAATGAATTTTGTGTTCTTATTAATAATTTATCGTATTCAATTAAAGGGTTCTTTCCCCTTTATATGGAAAAATAAATAAGGGGAAAGAACAATAAGAAAAGACAAGGGTGGTTGTCGTGATAAAAACAAAAGGGGAAATAGACAAAATTGTAAAAGAGATGTATCGGAATATAGATTTCTCTGGGGTAGTTTTAGTGAAAAAAGAAAAAAACTTAATCTATGAAGAGGCGTTTGGTTACGCAAATAGAAGTGAATGTATAAACAATACACTACAAACAAAATTCGGAATTGCTTCAGGATGTAAATTATTCACTGCAATCGGCATCTGTCAACTTGTTGAAAAAGGTGTAATTACTTTTCATACAAAGTTAAAAGATTGTCTACATATTAAATTTCCAAACTTCAATGATGATATTACAATACACCAACTTTTAACGCATAGTTCTGGTATTCCAGATTATTTTGACGAAAGTATAATGGACAACTTTGAGGATCTTTGGAAGCAAACACCTATGTATCTTTTAAAAAGTTTAAAAGACTTTTTACCATTATTTCAAAACAATAATATGATGTTTGCACCAGGAAGTAAGTTTCACTACAACAATGCAGGCTTTATCGTACTTGGATTAATAATAGAAGAGCAAACAGGACTTGAATTTGCGGAATATATAGAGCAAAAAATATTCAATCCAATTGGCATGAATGATTCCGGTTATTTCTCTTTAGATACATTACCAAAGCACACTGCTTTGGGATATATAAAAGATGTAAATAGCCAAAAATGGAGAACAAATGCATATTCTATACCGATAAAAGGTGGTTCTGATGGCGGTGCTTATATTACCGCACCAGACATGCTCAAGTTCTGGGAAGCATTATTTAACTTTGAAATATTAAGCCAAGAATATACTAATTTACTTTTAACTCCTCATATTCAAGTAAATAATAATCAGTTTTACGGCTATGGAATATGGATTGAAGCAAGACAAAATGATATTTTTAAATATCATATAATGGGCTATGATCCAGGTGTTAGTTTTCGCTCGGCCGTTTATCCAGACTTAGGAATTACATTAGTTATTCCTTCGAATAAAGGAGCAGGACCTGAAAAATTAATGAAAGAACTAGAAAAATCTTTTTGAAAAAGTTAAAAGAGTTCATAATTGCATCTGCCTTGAAATGTACTCTTTATATTTCGATAAACGTTTGATTAAAAGTCTTCATTTTTATTATTAAATGAAGATTTTCTGTAATTGAATAACACTGTTTTATAATTGTATATCGATATGCACATGTAATATTAAAGAGGTGGAAAAATTTATATATATTAAACGGTAGTATGTTTATTGTTTTTGGAGTCATCTCCTATTTGATTGTACGAAGTATTTTAATTAGGATGAAAAATAAAAAACATGTAAATTGGTGGAAAGAATTAATTCGTTTTCTATTCGTAGTATACATTTGTATGGTTGTTGCCGTAACTTTATTTCCTTTACCAATTGGTTTTCCTTCTAGTGCTGAAAATCTTAATCGTTCAGTTAATTTTATTCCCTTTGCATCAATTTTTAAGGATATTGGTCAAATAGGAAGTGCTTATGATGGTGATGTCCTATTTATGATCGGTCTAATCGTAAGAAATGTTGGTGGGAACGTTTTATTATTAATACCTTTAGGTTTTTTAGCACCAATTATATGGGATACATATAAAAAGATTAAAAATACTATTTTATTAGGATTTACCATATCAGTTAGTATTGAATTATTACAACTAATTGAGTCTTTATTTAGTGGATCGGCACGTATTACTGATATTGATGATGTGATCTGTAACGTTCTAGGTTCTATTGTTGGATATTTTATTTATAAAATCACTTTAAAGCTAGCTGCTACATTTAACATGCAAGTAGTAGATAAAACTAAGTCTAAAGATATAAAATGTATTGATAAAAGTTAAACGAGTTTATGAATGTAATAATAAAGGTAATAAAGACGTACGAGTAAAAAGTATGTCTTTTTATTTTTATAACTAATGAGTAAGATTGATGGGAAATTACATTTCACATTACACTACTTTAAAGTAGCTATCGTGTTTCAAGTATGGAATGAAAAGAGGCGAATATAATTTTCAAAGGCAAACAAGTATATAGGAGGACTCTAAATGGATATTCTATTTGTTATTCTACTTGTTATTCTTATAATTATATTAATGCAAGGTAAGGAATATAAAGTGAATATTAATCGTATTTGGATCATTCCGGCTTTGCTGTGCCTCGTAACAATCCAGTCCATTTTTCATATGGGACAATTAAATATATTACAAGTACTACTATTTGTTGCAATGCTCGGTATTGGATTGGGTCTTGGGGTTATTAGGGGAAAAGCATTAACATTTCGATTAGATAGTGAAACAGGTCATGTATTACGAAAGGGAAATTGGTTAAGTACAATTATTCTACTTGTTATTTTAGGTGCAAAAGTTATGATTAAGCAGAGTATGTTTTCTGGCAGTACGCATCAAACATTAACGATTGTAACGAATGCCTTTTTATGTATCACATTAGGTACTGTAATTAGTAGAAGATATTATATTTGGAAAAAATATAATGAATTAACACAAAAAGCGTAATTTCATTCTTCCCTTGTTTAACAATGCTATGAACGGTAATACTAAATAACATTGAACATTTACAACAAGGGATGATAATATGATATTCATTTACACAGACTTCGGTGGTACACATACAACTTCACTAGCTGCAGCGTATCATTTAAATAAATTACCAACTGATCGGAAGTTAACGAAAGAAGAAATATTAAATGTAGAGTACTTCAATAAATTAAAAACAGAAGATATGGGGAAAATTATTTTTCATGGAATAGACGAAAATGGCAATCCTGTATATACGATTGGATGCGGCGCATCAAAAGTCGTTGTACCTGCGATGAAGCATTTAGGAGAGATTCTACAAAAACATTATGAAAGCCATGAAAAGATTATTTTTTCTAATACATCACCAACAGTGCCTTTACCAATGACTTTTGGTGGTCTGTTTTCTAGGAGGTTTCATATCGATTTTATCGGCGTACCCTTACTCATATGGGGAGCAAAAATTTGTTGTGATAACATACAAAGGCTTGTCAGTTATACGAAAGAAGCTGGGCGATTGACGAATGATTATGTTGTGATTTTAGATAACGAAACTTTTAAATAATGTATGAGAAAAAGAAAATCGAGCAAATTTCTTGATTTTCTTTTTAATTTGTGAAAAAGACAAGAAATATTCACATTTATCATCTATCTACTATAGCCAAAACAATAAAGTCCTGTTACTATTACAGGGATATTCTCTTTTCATAGCATAAATATATAGAAAAATTAGAAAAGAGGAATTGAATTAAGGGAGGAACAACATGAAGCGTGTTGCTTGGATTACTGATAGTACAACTGCGAGTTTTACAACAGAAGGAGATAACTTTGTTATCCCAATCGAAGTTATTATTGATGGTGTGTCGTACAAAGATTGTGAAGAAGGTGTACGTGAACGTGTTTATAATGCGTTAAACGAAGGTAAGACAGTGACTACATCACAACCGAATATAGGGGAAATGGTAGAGTTATTTACGAAATGCAAAGAAGAGTATGAAGAAGGATTTGCAGTTGCTATTAGCGGAAAAGTAAGTGGAACTTATCAAAACATGAAATTAGCTGCAGAAATGGCAGGGTTCCCATTAACGGTATTAGACAGTGAAACGACAAGTTATCCAATGGATGAACTAATTCGAAAAGCGAAATCGTTATACAATGATGGTATGACTTTACAAGATATACACAAAACATTAGTAGATGAAAAAAGAAGACCTTTTCATGTATTTCCAAAGAGCTTAAAAGGTTTGTATGCAAGTGGACGTGTAAAGGGAGTTCAATTTTTACTTGGAAGTTTATTAAGTGTCAACTTAATATTAGAAGTAAAAGGCGGCGAACTTTTACTTGAAAAGAAAGTTCGTAAAATCCAAAAATGTCGAGAATATATTAAAAATGAGCTTGAAAAAGAATTGCCTAAAGTACTTCATATGTTCCATGCTAATGACAAAGATGGAGCTGAAGAATGGATTTCAGATATAAGACAAGCATTCCCTGAAATGGACTTCAAACTATATCCATTACCGATTTCATTTGCTGTTCATGCAGGTGAGGGAACAATAGCAATTAGTTATTAAAGTAAAACCCGTGAATGATTCACGGGTTTTTTATTTAATTAAAATGAAATGGACCCCTGCCAAATCTCCATCGAGCTTAGAAATCGATAATTCCTCAATACCTCATAGAAAACTGTGGAATGCTCTTTTATGGCTTATCCGATTATTTCTTACAAGATTTAGAGAGGATCGAGTTGAAAATGGGATTATTTTAGTGTAAAATTACACTAAATAAAACATTAGTTACTTTTGGAGGAGAGAAAGTGAATAAAAATCATACAATTGAACTCATTTCAACGAAAATAAAGTTAATACGTACTGAAAAAAGATATACGCAAGATAAAATGGCTGAAATTCTCGGGATATCCAAAAAAACGCTTGTTCAAATTGAGAAAGGGAGAACGAATGCAGGCTGGACCAACACCATTGCTATTTGTGCATTGTTTAGAGATAGTGAAGTTTTACAGAATGCTCTTGGGGATGATCCATTAGTAGTAATCGAAACAGTGGCCCACAGTAGCACTAGCAATTTCAAAGAAAAAACATTGGGAGGAAAAGTCTGGTGGAAACAGATTCAAGAAAAAGGGAACTTTCGTTTACAACAAAATCTGATTAGTCAGCATTATCGTATTTTAGACAAACAGGATTACCGTTGGTTTAATTCATTTGATTTAGAAGAAGCGCTAAATCAAATGAATCAATTAGCAACGGATTCAGACAGTCAAATAACCCCTTAAAATTATAGAGAATGCAGCAAAATTGGAGGGAATTACATATGATCATTTTGAGTTTACTTTGGATCTACTATATGCCTTATCTCGTGTTATGCGGATTTTTTGGTGGATTGTATTTAATTGTTAATGGGATTAAACATCGTAACTTACTCGTAAGTATACTAGGATTACTTAGCCTTTCCTTTGTCGTACTGCCTTTTATTTTTTGGGGAATGGGGATTTCTGAGAATAAACTTCTTGATATTCCTACAGAATTATACTGGATTCTATTTTCTTTTACTGGGCTATTAGCTGGAATCACTGGATTACGGTCAAAAATGAAAGGAATACGTAATATGGGATTTATTATTTTTACTAGTGGAATAGTAGGAGACCTTTTTTATGTTTTAATGTCTGTACCTGATTCCATGTATATCAACTAGTTTTTTAAACTAAGCTCATTTTTATTTACTACTACATGGTGACTTAATCCAAAAAAGATAGCACAACAAAGGTAGAGGAAGAATCGCTGTCTTTCTTTATGAATCAGTACATAAAAAGGAGATGCTATAGTACCTATAGCATCTCCTTTTTCACATGAATCATTTCCCTATTAGCTGGATTGCACATAAACGTTTGATTTCATCCAGTACGTAGTAGGTAGCATATCGATAGCTATCTGTAATTTCTACATCCTCTGACTTTAAATGATAAAGGTAATGTTATCACAGTTGTTCCTGCAAGGGAAAAAGAAAAAATAAATAGTGTAGTAAAAACATTCTAGAATAAAGAAGCTTAGGAATATGGGATATAAAATATGGTAAATACGAGTTGTTAGAAATTTTCAAGAATGAACGGAAGAATACAAAGCATAAGCGAGTTTACAATTTTCATGCCAACACTACAAACTTGACATGCTTATTGAGAAAGAGTGAGAATGAGTAATATAACACTTATCTAATACATTCAGGTGATATTAGTATTGGATTTATTCTTAAGGGGGATGTTTAATGAAACCAGAACTAATTGTTAGAAATTTCTTCAAAGAAGTGCGTTCAGGGAATAATCCAGACTTTTCAAATCGATATATGGCAGATAAAGTATTGGCACATCAAGTTATATCTGAAGAGGAACAAACAGTATACAGATCGCCAAAAGATTATGCTGAGCATGTAAGAGAGATGATTGAAGTATACGGAAATTTCTCTTTAGAAATTCAAGAATTATTAGTACAAGATAGTAAAGTATATGTACGCTGGAAGCAAGTAGGTACACACATAGGAGAAATAGATGGATACGAACCTACAGGCCTCCCTATAACTCAAATAGCGAGTGCGGTATATAGAATAGAAAACGGGAAAATTTCAGAGTATTGGATTCAAATTGATAGATCAGGAATTGAAAAGCAATTAGAGTACAATAAAAATATTCAATAAATTATCTTTAAGAATAATAGAAAAAAGCACAAAAACAAGATTTTAAAAACGATTATTTCTATTACATAAAGGATACAAATCAATGTACTTTTTTACTGAAAGATTCATTCAAATTAATAAAAAAAGAGCATGTTTTAATAAAGTGAAACTTTAATCAGTGGGGGTTTTGTTCATCCCCCACCTAACTTCTTTGCTTCCACTGAATTTTGAGGTTGGGGTCTTACTGCCCGTTAATGCGGGATAAATCTTTTAAAATATGCTCTTTTTTATTGTTTCTACGTGTACTGACATCAGCTTAGTGTAACTTTATTATATGGTAACAACAAACATAGACACCTGTTTATGAACCCAAAAAATAGCAACAATTGTTCATGCGGTTTAAATTCGGGATACACTAGCTAACAATGAAAATAATAGAATCAAGTTGTAATGTGTATTTCGTTTTACACTGTAAGTCATTCATATTAAGTAATAGAATTGTAGAAACATATAATAGAATATTCGCACTAATATTTCTACAGTTACAACCTATTTACATATGAGGTTATTAGGATTATATTGGCAATGAAAGAGAAAACAATAGATGGAAGGGGATGTTTTTTATGTTTAAAAAAGCAGCACTAGGGATTTCATCGTTAGCAATCACAGCGTTCGTTGGGTTAGGAATGGCAACAGAAGCTTCGGCTGGACCTGCAGCTCCACTTACTTCACTAAACGTCGTACAAGTAGAGTCTGAGCTGGGCGGAGTAGAAACAATTAACCAAAACAGCTTTAGCACAACACGTAACCACGGGGGAAAATACTTATATATTACAACGAAAGAGATGGGATACGGTCAAAATCCATTTACTAAAATGAATGGTTCTAATGTAAAAAGTATTGGATCCACAATAATCGGCGGAAAACCAATCGTTGGCTGGTATTACAAATGGGATGCGTCTGGACATCAACAAGGAACATTTGAATACCAAAAAACATCTATAAACGCACCATTTAATACAATGCGTACGTCAATTTATATTCAATAATTTTTGAAAACGTTCGCACATATAGAATAGTCAAAAAAGGTACTCCTAGGAGTACCTTTTTTGACTTGAACCACGTTCATCTATATTTACAATGCCGATCCCACAGCAAGAACACTTCCCATAAAACAACATCCTAAACGTCTATGAAATTGATAGGAACGGGTAGTACAAGTCCTCTATAGTTAAAGTACGTAACCTTACATATTCCAACTCAATGAAAACGGAAAAAGACTGTAGTACTTACGCCAAAATTCAAGATTAAAAAAGAATAGCTAAACTTATATAAGCTTAGCTGGATAAGTATGTGACGGAACCCTAAAATGAATTACATCTTTTTCATACCATAAATAATTTTGTATAGGGAGATGAAAGGATTTTTTAAAATAATAAAGAAGTATGTATAAACAAATATATAAATGGTAGTGATAGTATGAAAATCAGTAAGTTTGCAGAAGTAAATACTGTAAGTGTAGATACGATTAGACATTATATAGACCTCGGTCTCATTATTCCTGAAAAGAAAGGTGGGCACTATTTTTTTGATGAGTATTGTCAAAAAGATATGGAACTTATTTTAGAGTACAAAAGGCTAGGATTTAGCTTAAATGAAATTAAAGATCTTTTTCTTTATAAAAATTTAGGGAAATCTATAGATTACGAAAAAAATACTTTTTATCAATCTTTATTTAAATTGAAATATGAAAAGATTGAACAGGAAATAAAAAATTTAGAGGAACAAAAAGATAAATTAAAGGAAGCGTTAAATAATTTATCTATAAAAACTAAAATTTCGAATTCAATTTTAGGGATAGATTTAAACGTACTTAATGTATTTAAGTGTTTTAAGTGTAACGGAAATTTGATTCTTGAAGATGGCATTATCAATAAGAATCAAATTGTTGAGGGAAAGTTAATTTGTAATTGTGGTGAAGAATACGCGATTATTTCAGGGGTTTTAACAGCTGGAAACTCATGTAAAGCATATGAAAAGACATCACTTGAAGATTCTATTTCGGATTATATCCATGAAACTGATACTGCTTTTTTGGAAAATGTTCAAAGAGGAGGAGAATGGGCGAAAAAGAAACTAATGCAACTAGATTTAAATGAAAAAATACTACTTGATTTAGGATCTGGTATTGGGTTCTTTTTACGAAATATTTATGAGGAACTACCAGGAAATTGCCTATATATTGCTGTTGATCGAGATTTGAATAAACTTTTATTTTTAAAAGATGTAATTGAAAGAAGAAACCCGAAAAGAAACATTCTATTTATCTGTGCCGACTTTTTAAACATACCTATTCAGAATTATTCTGCTGATATTGTCATTGATCAGTCTGGTACAAGTAATTATAGTTTTGAGCATAAAAACTTTTTGTTGCATGAATTAAATCCACTTTTTAAGCCAGAGTGTTATATGCTAAGCTCATATATTTTATTTAAAAATTTCAGCATACATAGTCATATATCAATTAGATTACGAGAGAATTTTACCTCTTCAAAAGTTAAGGGAGAAATTCAAAAACTACAGTTTCAAACCATTGATGAAAGAACTTCTAATTATTTGGAAAGAGGCGGGAAATACGAAAATTTCTTCGTTCAAGGAGAAGAAATTTATACATATTCATTTTTCGGAAGAAGATGGGGTTAACCCCATCTTCTTTTATTTTTCTTTTAAAACTTTTTAATAATAGCATATTGATATTGGGTTGACCCGAGAACTTACACTGTATGTAATACAAAGTTAAACGGGAGGAAAGAGTTATGGGACGTTTACGAATACATTCACAAAATGAGCAAAGTACTCAAGAACTAAGAAATATTTATCTCTATTCATTTGGGAAAACAGTATCAATATTTGGTAGCTCTATTTATAGTTTCGCATTAGGATTATATGTGTTACAAATAACCGGATCAGCATGGAATTTCGCAATTACGCTTATTTTAGGAACGATTCCAATGATTGTTATGAATCCATTTGCAGGTGTAATCGCAGATAAAGTTGATAAAAAGAAACTGGTCGTTTGTATGGATTTACTAAGTGGAGGCTTATTAATTACTGTTTATACATTGAGCAGTAATTATGGATTAAACTTATTCATCATTTATACTACTACTTTTCTTTTAACAGTATTTACAACGTTTTTTGGAATAGGATTAGAATCCGCAAAACCGAATATCGTCTCTAAAGAGAGGTTAATGAGTATTAATTCTATAAGTAAAATTATTGATTCTGTATCTTTAATTCTCGGTCCTATGTTAGGTGGTATCGTTTTTGCTGTTGTAGACATAAAACTTTTTATAATGATAAACGGTATTTCATTTATCCTTTCTGGCATATCCATACTGTTTATTCACTTTAAATTGTTCGGGCACGATATAAAGGAGGAATGTTCAATAAGAGAAATTAATTTTATTAAAGATATAAAAGAGGGATACTTTTACTTAATGGAGAGGGAAAGCTTAAAGAATACGTTTCATATTTTAATTTCGCTTAATTTCTTCTTAGGATTTGCTGTAACTGTTCCATTACCATACATTATTAACACAGTTCTCAATCTTAGTTCGAAGCAATTTGGTATCATTCAAGGAACTTTTCCAGTAGGGATGATAATTGGTGCAATTTTAGTGAAAAAGATAACTAATCGTTTTTCTTACTCTTATCTTTTGAAAAAGCTAAGTTCAATGTTGGCAGTTTTTATGATTATTTCAGGAATTCCAGTTTTATTCAAAAGTTTTGAAGCAAATGATTTTGTATGCGTTATTACGTATTGTGTTGTTATGTTCTCTTTCGGGCTAATAATAGCGTTAATTGATATTCCTTTAATTTATTTCATGCAAAAAGAAGTTCCTGATGAATATAGGGGAAGAGTGCTCAGTATTGGATTAAGTATAGGTAAAATGATGCAGCCGATAGCACTGGCATTATCAGGTCTATTATTAAATTATATTCCAGCCTACACGCTTCCAATTGCAGGAGGAATAGTATTTCTTATTTTGAATAAAGCTTATTCAAATAAGTTCAATTTAGAAATTCATTCCAAAGATTATAGTGTTTAACGTAACTATTTGATATTGTTACAGATAAAAAAGCGCAGGATCATCATCCTGCGCTTTTTTATCGTAATTCAGCTGTCTTTCTAATAACAATCTTATCAATATCATCTTCTTCATCACCAATAAATAATCCACGCTCTTTTAAATACATTTCAAAGTATAAATCTGCTTCTGCACGTTCATCATACGGTTTTACAGAAAGTACGAAACCTAATTTGTTTTGCTCATCTAAATGAGAAGTGGAGATATAAGCCGGTACATTATGGCGTAAAAAGAGTTCTTTAACGGGAATAATCATATCTTTCATTAACTTTGTTAACATACCCATTTCAAACTCAAAATTAAAGCGATCTATACTAGATAAATCGGCGAATACTACACCGATAAAACCTGTATTAAATACTTCTTGGTATTCTACATCTTCGTTACCATAAAAATTCTTTTCGATCAAATAATTTATAAAATAAGACACACCATCACTTTGTTCAAAAGGTTTTGTTGAAAGAACAAAGCCGATTTTCTTTTGGTTATGTAAATACACACATGACATATATGCAGTGATATTATGTTCTTTAAATAATGCGCTCATTGCTCCAGATAGACCATCAAGTACATGATGAACAATTTGAAGTTTTTTACGAGCGAAATAATAGGATTTCTTTTGTAACTCCAATGTATCAATAAAGACAGAGCCGATAAAGCCTGTATTTGAAATAATAGGTGTTTGCTTTTTTCTTCCTCTGCGCTTTGCTTGAGCCATTGTAAAAATCATCCCTTCATGTACAATTAAAGTAAAAGAACATTTGTTCGCATATATATATTTTACTATTAAAACACTCTAAAGTAAAGGGTTTTTGATGAAAAAAACAACAAAAAAGACACCTGTAAAAGGTGTCTTAAACGCTGTAGGGAATAGGGTTTATCCCGTATATTTATATTATGATACAGAAACAATCTCTTCTGTATCTTCTACATCTAAATGACAGTCCATAGTACGTACATCTTGATCTTCATGACTTCCGAAATAAATAGTAATTTTCATATGTATCGCTCCTTTATTCTAGGAATACCTAAAATAATTACTAGTAATGTTAATGTTTATTATATACCACTTTTTTCATTCCGACAACGTTATATCATTTTTAATTCTTTTAAGCTATCCCGCATAAATTAAAGAGATATTTTTATAGAAAAAGGTAAATAACTTATGTGTTATATTTAAAATCAAAGAGTTCGGATACTAATTTTTATGAAAGGAGCACAATTTATGAATTATAAACAGTTACTATTAGATAATTTTACATTTAAAATCTCATATATTGCTAGACTTGTGCAAGGAATGAATGTAAAAGAAACGAAGGATTACATTGCTGTCGACTGTGGTTTACCTGCAGATACATTTAATATCATTACTTTACTTAACAATAATGTAACAGATAGAGCTAAGCAATTAAATAAGGAGGTAGAATACTATAATCAAAAGAAGTTTCCAATGTGTGTTTGGCTTTGGGATGAAGAACAAGGGCAGACTATTAAGAGCGAGTTATTAAAATTTGGTTTAAAAGAAGCAGAACATAGTATTGCGATGGTTGCAGACTTAAAAACAATTTCTCCAACAATAGACACGCCAGTAGGCTTTACAATTCAACAAGCATCTTCGCTCGGACAAATACAAAGATTTGGAGAAACGCTAGCTGATCTATTCGGTACATCAGAGGAAGGTATACATGTACAATCATTCTATAATCAAATTTCTTCTTTCGATTTATGGAATAGTGAAAATATGAAGCTATACTTAGGTATGTATAAAGATGAAGTTGTAACTGTTGGTTCGTTGGTCTGTACAAAAGATAGTATTGGTATTTATGACATAGCAACTCAAGAAGAGATGAGAGGACGAGGATTTGGTTCTACTATGTTTAACTTCTTGCTGCAAGAAGCAAAGAAATTAAAAAATACTTATTGCGTTTTACAAGCTTCACCTGATGGAATCAATATTTATAAAAAGTCGGGCTTTCAAGCTGTTGGACGAATGACTGTTTTTGAAAATCGACATTTATTTGAGTAAATCATACAAGTCAAATTGTTTTAAATATAGGAGTTAACATACCGTTATGAAAAAAATATCTCTAATTACAATCATTTGTTTTTTCATAGTAATAAGTATCTTTGTTTTTCGGCAAATAAACGAACATAAATACACTAAAGCTATTAATCAATCAAATCATATAAAGAATATCGCACATAGAGGCGCTTCTGCGTATGCACCAGAACATACGATAGCAGCATATAAATTAGGCCAACAATTGAAGGGGGATTACATAGAAATTGATCTCCAAATGACAAAAGACGGACATTTAGTAGCTATGCATGATGAAACCGTAAACCGTACAACAAACGGTAAAGGGTTAGTAAAAGAACATACATTAGAAGAAATGAAGCAACTAAATGTAGGCTCTTTTTTCAATGAAAAATATCCGAATTTAGCAAAGAAAGAATTTGAAAATGCTAAAGTTCCAAAGTTAAAAGAAATTATAGAAATGTTTGGGCATAATGCTAATTATTATATAGAAACAAAGTCACCAGATGAATATCCGGGTATGGAAGAAAAGCTATTAGAAATTATAAAGTACTACCAAATAAGTGATAAAGTTATTATTCAATCCTTTAGTGAAGAAAGTCTGCAAAAGATTCATAGTTTACATGCTAATATCCCACTAGTACAATTATTATCATATCAAAAGTCAGTTCAATTAAATGAATTAGAGATAGAAAAGTATAAAACATACTGCATAGGTCTTGGTATGAATTACAAATATATTGATTCAGCTTACGTAAAGAAAATAAAGAAACACGGATTAGAAGTTCATCCATTTACAGTAGATAATGAAAAAGATATGAAAAAGTTACTTTCATGGGGAGTCGACGGGATGTTTACTAATTATCCGGATCGTTTACATTCAATATTGGATTTAAAAAATCATAAATAAAAAGAATTACCCGATAGGAAATGATATACGGCTGTTTTCATGATGGTAATATCATTGAATACATTGAGCCGAAGTTTAAATAACTATGCAAAAGAGAAAATAAAAAGAATCCAATAACTTTATTGGATTCTTTTTATTTAGTTCTATGCACCCATCGTGAAACAATAGGATAATGAAACTCTTTATTTTGTAATTCATATAAAATCCCTTTAATTGGTCCTAAAATTACAGCAGCTAAAAGTATTATATATAGTGGAATTGTTCCAAAAATAACAAACAAGGAATTTGTACTCAAGTCAATGTGTAATAAGGAAAACATGAGCGTACGGACTACTACGAAGTTCCAAAGAAATACAGCGAGCCATACTCCAAATTGAAAAAGGGCTGATTCTAGATTCATTTCTTTTATACTTTGTGATTTGAAAACGAAATAAAGTATGAGGGGTATAAAAAAAAGTGTATTACCAAAGAGGAAAAAGACCAAGAAAGATAATAAAGTAATTCCATGTATCGCTAGTTTAATGTTTTTATCTTGTGATAGTATCATCAAAATCCTCCTATATTTAATGTAGATGGTAAAAAACAATACAACCCATTATATCATAGGAAACATGGAATAAAAATGAACTAGAAAGTAATCAAAATGTAACTAATTTTAACTACGCTTTTTATATTTTTTTGATACACTGACTACGAGAGGAATGCCGATTAAAGTAGGTAAAAACCAAAACCAAATTGGCGGAAGTAAATTTATAATAGGAATATGGATGCCTATATTTACTAAAAGTGCGGTGACGGCACCAATATAAGAGCCTAACATACCTCTAATATGGTGGTGAAGCCAATTTTTCCAACGCTTTTTTCTTGCAAGGTAACCATAAATCGCAAATGAATAAGAGAAAATTGCTACATAAAATAAATATGCGATTTTATCCCAATTTATTATGGACAATATGATTGCAGTAAGGGTGATAACAACATAAGATGCATGATATATTTCGCCCCATTCTGTATGTTTGCCTTTCTTCTTTTGAGCAACCATCGCTACAATACCGGTAATTAAGCATATTGTTCCAAATAAAATGTGTATGGATAAAAGAATGTTGAAAATGCTCATAATAATTCCTCCTTTTTTATTTTTATAGTATTGCAGTATAGGAGAAAAGTTGAAACATATTGTTTATTCGTCTTAATATATTGAAATAAAGGTACTCTTAGAACAAATTTAAACGGACAAATTTTCTTGAATTTAGTGAGTCACGTATTACGTGAAATGAAGGAGAGACTTCCATGTTTACATCTATTACATATTTACAATCAGGGAATGACAAGCAACAAAAAGTATATGATGTTTTGAATACATTAAACATAATGGAGGATTTAGCTTTGTATAGTCCCGTTCTTTGTGGGACAATACCTATAAGAATTGATACTCTTCAATCTGACTTAGATATTGTAATGGAAGTACATAACTTTGATGTTTTTGAACAGGAAATGAGATCTTTATATGGTTCTTATGAAGGATTCAAAATAAAAAAAAAAAATTAAAAATACTGAATCAATAAAGGTGAATTTTAAATTTGAAGGTTTTGAATTTGAATTATTTGCCCAACCTAAGCCAGTGCGTAGCCAAAATGCATATAAACATATGATTGTTGAGCACATGATATTAATGCAGAATCCACATATAAGGGAAGAAATTATTCGCTTAAAAGAACAAGGGATAAAAACAGAACTAGCTTTTGCTCAAGTATTAAAAATTGACGGAGATCCTTATGAAGAACTTATTTTATTGGGACAGGAAATGCGTTTGTGGTAAATAAGGTACACAAAAAATCCTCTTATAAATAAAAGAGGATTTTTGTTATATCATTAACTTACGGATTAATCCACTTAACAATTTTATCCCGGTAATTATTTGTTCTGGAGAAGCATATCCATACGATAAACGTATACATTGATCTGATTCTTCTTCATAAATACGTCCTGGGTTTAAAAGAATCCCTTTTGATAGTGCCTCTGAAAATAGTCTCTTCATCGGAATGTTAGGTACAACCTTTAGCCATATAAAAAATCCACCACTAGGAATATCCCAAGTTGCTATGTCTGCACAATACATATGTAAAGCTTGTACCATCATTTTTCTTCGTTCTTTTAAATGCGTTCTTACGTTCGCTACATGGTCTTCATAAAAACCTTTATTTATCCATTCAGCAGCAACTCTTTGAGATAAAGAACTAGACCCATAGTCTGTTTGCATTTTTATATCTGATAATCTATCAATAACAGGTTCTGGTCCGATAATCCATCCAATTCTAAGTCCTGGAGTAAGTGTTTTAGAGAGGCTACCAACATATAATACATGTCCATGTTTATCTATCGATTTTAAAGGAGCTGGAGGTGGTTCATCAATCCATAACTCACGGTAAATATCGTCTTCGATGATAGGTAACTGTTCCTTTTCACATATTTTTAATATTTCTTTCCGGCGCTTTTCAGACATTAATATCCCTGTTGGATTTTGAAAACAAGGAATAGAATATAAAATATTTTTCTTTTGACTATATTTAATACGTGTTAATAAATCGCTAGGTAAAATCCCGTAATGATCCATCGCTATACCAGATAGGTGTATATTTGCTGATTGAAAAACATGAAGTGAATATAAGTAAGAAGGTTGTTCGAGTAAAACGGTTGATTTTCTATGTAAAAGACCAATTGATATTAATTGTAATGCTTGTAATGCACCGGAGACGATTAATATAGAGTTAGGCGATACGTGTATTCCAAACGATTTTACGTAATTACTTATTGCTTCACGTAACGGAAAAAAACCTTTTTGTTCCTCATATCCGAAATAATCTAATTCCTCACTAACGTTTTTCATAATGGATTGCATCGTTTCTAGTGGGAAAAGATGCGGGGCAAGTTCGCCTTTACTAAGATGGATAAGTGTTTTATTTGATTCTGCTTCATTTATTTCACGTACCATTACCTTACTTGGTTTATGAATACCAGCCTTTACATATTCACTCCAATTAGGCGGGGGATTCGTTGCTAATAAGGACCACGTATTATTCATAACAATTGTTCCTGCCCCGATTTGGCCTTGAATTAAGCCGTCAGCCATAAGCTCTTCTAGCGCAGTTATTACAGTACTCCGATTTACATGAAATAACTTTGCTAACTGCCGCTGGCTAGGAATCTTACTTCCGATTGGCCATTCTCCGTTTTCAATTTTTTCTTTCATACAGTCTATTATCTGCCGATATTTGGGCACCTTTTTATCGATTGTCATATAAAAAACTCCCTCGTTTATTTAAAAATGAAAAGTGGTTGGTTTTTTCGATAAATAACTGGTTGAAGACATTGTATCAACTATTAAATATGATGAAAAGAAATAATTGGCAATTTGAAAATGGTTGGTTTATTGGAGAGGAAGAGAAAACATGCTTAATAAAAAATGGGATTTACAAATCATATGTGCTCACGCTTTTACGATTCTAATATGGGGAACTGCATTTCCGGCAATTCGTATGGGGCTTGAATCATACACACCTGAACATCTTACTTTACTACGCTTGTTAATCGCTTCATTCATACTTCTTGTGTTTTCCTTTATATACAAACTGCGATTACCTGATTTGAAAGACATTCCAGCGATTTTTATATTCGGTGCTTTAGGGTTTACTATTTATCACATTGCATTAAACTACGGCGAAAAAACAGTAAATGCTGGATCTGCAAGTTTAATAATTTCAGTCACTCCAATAGTGACGGCAATTCTTGCTTCTGTTTTTTTGAATGAAAAAATGAAATTAAATGGCTGGATCGGTGTTGTAATTAGTTTTATTGGAATTGCTCTCATATCATTTAGTCAAGGAGGTTCTATTCAATTTAATAGTGGAGGATTATTTATATTATTAGCAGCCGTTTCAGAAAGCCTATTTTTCGTTTTCCAAACTTCTTACTTGAAAAAGTACGGCTTTTTGCTATTTACCATATATACAATTTTATCTAGCACTGTATGTATGCTTATTTTCTTACCGGGAATTTATACAGAAATACTAGCAGCTCCTCTTGAAGTGAATGTGAGTGTTATATATTTAGGCTTATTTCCAACAGTACTCCCGTATCTTGCCTTAGCGTATATTATATCTCGTGCTGGTGCTTCCGAGGCAACAAGTTCTCTATATTTAACGCCAGTCACTGCGTGCTTTATAGCTTGGGTATGGTTAGGTGAAGTACCGACTTTTATTTCTGTAATTGGAGGTGGGATTACTATACTTGGGATATTGATTGCTCATATACGAGTAGTAAGAAAAGAAAAACATAGGAATCTAGTAAACAATAAATCGATATAACTTAATTAGACAATGATTTTATGATACTTTTTGATATAGTTTCTTTCTTATGTTGATAAATATAATATTTTGTATTTCAGTTAAATATTGTATGTTACATTTTATGTAGTAAACATTTTAAAAGGAGATGACAACATAATGAATAGAAAAAGAAATATTTTTACATGCCTTTCTATTATAGGTATCGGATTAGCTAGTGTTTCTAATTCTAGTTTTGCAGCAAATGTAACGGATAGTTCAGTACAACATTCTATCCCTGTCATGAATCAACAAGTAGCTGTTGCAAAAGAAATGAAACCATTTCCTCAGCAAGTTAATTATGCAGGTGTTATAAAACCGAATCATGTTACACAGGAAAGCTTAAATGCTTCTGTAATAAGTTACTACGATAATTGGAAAAAGAAATATTTGAAAAATGATTTATCTTCTTTACCTGGTGGTTATTATGTAAAAGGAGAGATTACGGGTGATGCCGATGGGTTTAAGCCACTTGGAACTTCAGAGGGACAAGGGTATGGGATGGTAATTACAGTATTAATGGCTGGTTATGATTCGAATGCCCAAAAAATCTATGACGGTTTATTTAAAACAGCAAGAACTTTTAAAAGCTCTCAAAATCCTAATTTAATGGGGTGGGTTGTAGCAGATAATAAAAAAGCACAAGGACATTTTGATTCTGCTACTGATGGAGATTTAGATATTGCATATTCACTTCTCCTTGCTCATAAGCAGTGGGGATCAAATGGATCAGTTAATTATTTGAAAGAAGCACAAAACATGATTACAAAAGGTATTAAAGCTAGTAATGTTACGAATAATAACCGACTAAATTTAGGAGATTGGGATTCTAAAAGTTCACTTGATACAAGGCCATCTGATTGGATGATGTCACACATTAGAGCATTTTATGAATTTACAGGTGATAAAACTTGGCTTACTGTTATTAATAATTTGTACGATGTATATACGCAATTTAATAATAAGTACTCTCCAAATACAGGACTTATTTCAGATTTTGTTGTAAAAAATCCACCACAACCCGCACCTAAAGATTTCTTAGATGAGTCAAAATATACAAATTCATATTATTACAATGCTAGTCGGGTACCATTAAGAATTGTAATGGATTATGCGATGTACGGCGAGAAAAGAAGTAAAGTCATCTCTGATAAAGTCTCTTCATGGATTCAAAATAAGACGAATGGAAATCCTTCTAAAATTGTGGATGGCTATCAATTAAACGGATCAAATATTGGTAGTTATTCAACTGCTGTATTCGTTTCACCATTTATTGCTGCAAGTATAACGAGTAATAATAATCAAAAGTGGGTAAATAGTGGTTGGGATTGGATGAAGAATAAGCGAGAAAGCTATTTTAGTGATAGTTATAATTTATTAACGATGCTATTTATTACGGGAAATTGGTGGAAGCCTGTACCTGATGATAAAGAAATACAAAATCTAATAAATGATGAAATGTATGAAGGATATGATAAATAATAGAATTTGATAATGGTTAGCTGGGAGAAGGAATTAGCATGCGCTAGTTCCTTTTTAATATCCCGTAACACATTATCCATTCTAAAATTTGCATAGATATACTTGCATTTTTCATATACATAACTATTGTTTGCTTTATTTTTTTATGGAAGGAGAGTATTTCTTGGAAAAAGTATTATTTTTTGGAGATCCAGGAATTGATGACTCATTTGCCATTATGTATGGTTTACTGCATCCCGAAATTGAAATTGTCGGTATTGTAACTGGATATGGAAATGTTGAGCATATACATGCTGCACATAATGCGGCGTATATTTTACAGTTAGCAAATAGGCAAGACATTCCTGTCATTAGCGGCGCAACAAAACCACTTACTGAAGAAATTTCAACGTACTATCCTGAAATTCATGGATTAGAAGGATTAGGGCCCATACATGTTCCAGAAAGCGTATTATCTATTCCGATATATAATTTTGGTAGTATTGCTGCAATTCTTGTAAAGTATGGAAAAGATTTAACAATTGTTGATGTAGGAAGATCTACTTCATTAGCGATTGCTTTTAATTTATGGAATGACTTAATACTAAATGTAAAAGGAATATATTTCATGGGTGGTGTCTTTTTAGAAGTAGGAAACGTTACTCCATTAGCAGAGGCAAATGTGTATGGAGATCCTATAGCAAGTAAAATTGTTTTTCAGCAAGCAAAGAATTTATTCATATTCCCTTTAAATGTAACAAATAAAGCTGTGTTAACTCCAAATGTATTTAATTATATCCAAGCTAATTCAAAGAATCCATTTCATACGATAATGAAACCGATGTATGATTACTATTTATCTGCATACCAAAAACTTAATCCATCTATCGAAGGGCCTTTGCTACATGATGTGGTTGCTATAAGTGGATTAGTTAACCCAAGTTTTTTTGAATTTGCGCATCGTACAGTGAATGTAGATACATACGGAGATACGAAAGGACAAACATTTGCTGATTTTCGCCCTAACTCTAAATCTGAAGGAGCCCGTATAGCTTTAGAAATAGATGCAGAAAAATTCATTCAAGATTTTATAAAAATCATGTTATAAGCTGTTGTCGAAAAAGGGAATTATTTCACTACGTTGAATATAAAAATATATCCTCTTTATAAAGGAGCTTACAATATTGAATGTCCAGTTAAAGGTTGTTACGAGAGAGAATTGGGAAGATGCATTAAAGTTACAAGTTAAAGAAAATCAGTTGAAATTTGTTCCATCCGTAGCAGTTTCGCTTGCTAAAGTATATATAAAACCAGATGGTGACAATGTAGAATACATACCATTTGCTATATACGATGGTGACCTTATGGTTGGTTTTGTTATGCATGCTGTTGTAATAGAGTCATCGGATATGTATTGGATTAACGGATTTATTATTGATCAATCGCAGCAAGGTAATGGTTATGGAAAAGCGGCATTACAAGAAAGTATTTATTTAATAAAAAATACGTTTAAGGCGTGTAAAGAAATAAGATTAACAGTACATAAAGATAATATATGTGCAAAGAAATTATATGAAAATTACGGTTTTCAACCATTGGGACATGATTATGATGGCGAGGAAGTATATCGTGTATTTGTTTAACTTTTATTAAGTATTGGCGTGAAATGAAAATGACTACTTTAATCAAGGGAATAGCGAATGACTAGGAGGAATATCAATTGAAAAGTAAATTCCATCATATTGTACGAGCAGTCGTGATAAAAGATGAGAAATTATTGGTTGCTGAATATATTGGGCATCATTATTTTTTACCAGGTGGCCATGTTGAAATCGGGGAATCAGCAGAGCATGCATTAATAAGAGAGCTACGAGAAGAACTTGGAGTAAACTGCAGTATAAAACAATTTTTAGGAGTTATAGAAAACCGATGGCAAGATAAAGGAATGCTTCATCATGAAATCAACCACATTTTTGAAGTATCTTCAAAAGAGTTGTATATTGATTTATCACCAAAGTCTAGAGAATCTCATTTAGCATTTCATTGGATAGATTATAGTAAAGAATCTTTAAAAACTTATAAAATCATGCCAATGCCCTCCGTTAAAGAATTACTAGAAAGAAAATTAAGTGATGAACTACTAAATTGTTGGATAAGTAATTTTTAAATCACTCTATTTTATAGTAAATACGTCCATCGAAAGGATATAAAGAAAATAGGCTAAAAAACAAGGTACATCACCTAGTGTAAGTTCATATTTTGTTGATGTACGTATTTAGTCTGTAGCTTTGTTTCTATTTGGTTTACAAAAATATATAAACTTTTTACATTTGGGCGGAATTACTTATAAATGGAGGGGTTCGTAATGAATCAGTTTCAACAAGAACTACAATCATTAAACCTTAATGATTATCAATCTGGTAATGTAGTTTATTGGGATCAACAACAAAATCAATATCCATACTATTATATTCAAGACGATGGACGTCGTTGCGGTGGCTGCGGAGGTTGTGGTGGACGCTGTGGTGGATGTGGCGGCAGATGCGGTGGTTGTGCAGGACGTTGCGGCGGATGTGTAGGTTGCGCAGGATGTTTCAGCTGCTTTAATTGCTGGAACTGGTGGATTATTTAAGTATAGAAAATCAATAATATTTCACATGAAAGAAAGGTGTTTATAGTAATACTTTTCTTTCATGTTGTGATTTTTTATGAGTATTAAGGGGGATTTATTTGTATACATACGATAAGTTGATTTCTTGGGTAGAGAGTATAAAAAAGAAAAACGATAGTTCTGCTACAGCGCTATGTATTATAAAGGATAACAAAATTGTACTAGAGCATTATAGTGGATATCATTCAAATACATCTACTAGTAAAAAAGTAACAGCATCTTCACAGTTCAACGTCGCTTCTGCGAGAAAAAGTTATTTAGGATTCATGGTAGCGTATGCGCTTTATGATGGGAAAATAAACTCTATTGATGATGAAGCGATAAAGTATTTTAAAGAATTTGATCCTACATTACTTGATAAAACAACGATTAGACATTTAGTAACTCATTCACACGGTCTAGGAGAAACGGATGACGGGACAATTTTCCGTGAATTTGAAGCTGGACAAGATTGGGCGTATAGAGATATTAATGTAAGAATGATGACGCAGCTCATTTATCGGCTTTATAATAAAAGTTTTCCTGAATTGTTAAAGGAGCGTGTATTTACTCCTGCTAATTTCCAAGAAACAGGATGGAGAATACAGCAAAATGAAAATTTAGTTAACGTTGTTAATAATCCAAATGAAGACGCGATCAGTGAGGTCGGTACAGTAGATGACGGTACCGAAAAAAATCTGTTTGTCTCAGCTAGAGAGTTTGCTTATTGGGGCAACCTTCATTTAAATCAAGGCATGATAAATGGTAAACAAGTTGTTCCAAAAGAAGTTATAAAAATTGCTACTAGCTTGCAGAGTCCAGCTTATAAAAATAATGAACTACCACAAAACGGGTTGTTTTGGTTCGTTCAAAATGAACCAAAACAATTAAGTGAACTTGGTGAACGTGTTCCAAAAGGTTCGTATCAAATATTAGGAATTACTGGACCAACCATTTTAGTAATACCTGAGTATAATGTAGTTGTTGCGAAAATGTACAATAAAAGATATAACTACGGCGGTGATAATTACTTATATTATTTACGTGAATTTAGCAATTTAGTCGCCGATACATTTACTAGCTGTAATAGGGCATAATTACTCCTATAACAAAAAGGAGGGAAAGAATTTGAAAGATAAAGTGAGTAAAGATAAAAAGCAAAATATTAAAGATGTAAATACAGAGCAAAATGCAATTTTTAGCGATCCGAAAGATGCAGCTAACATGCAAACTGTACCGCAACCGAAAGATTTTGATGAAATCGAATATTAATTTCTCATCCGACTATATGACGAATAAAAAATACGTCTTAAGTCCCATCACATGTAAGAAAATATTTGATAACATATATACATAAGCACTTGAAAATGGCTTATCTTAACAAAGCTTTCTTTAAATGTATCTGATATAACCTGCGAAAAGACACTTCATTATGAAGTGTCTTTTTGTGTACATAAACTTAATTTCCATTTTCCGTACAGTATCTTGTATTTTTCAATGGATATACTAACTGTGAAAATTCATGTCAAGATAAAAGAAGGGGACAGTTAGTATGAAACAAACTTCTATAAATCCGCTATTAATTGTTTTAGGTACAATCATTGTTCAAATTGGCCTTGGAACAATTTATACATGGAGTTTATTTAATCAACCCCTTGTAAGTAAGTTCGGATGGAATCTCAATTCAGTTGCGATAACTTTCTCCATAACAAGCTTTTCTTTATCATTTTCAACCTTGTTTGCAGCAAAGTTGCAGCGAAAATTAGGACTTCGTAAACTTATCGCTACTGCAGGAATTGTTCTAGGACTCGGTTTAATACTTAGTTCACAAGTTTCTTCCTTACCATTACTATATTTATTAGCTGGTGTTGTTGTTGGATATGCGGATGGAACAGCTTATATTACGTCACTATCTAATTTAATTAAATGGTTTCCAAATCGAAAAGGACTTATTTCTGGAATATCTGTTTCAGCATATGGAATGGGCAGTTTAATTTTTAGATATATAAACGGAAATCTTATCGATAGCCTTGGTGTATCACAAGCATTTTTATATTGGGGCATTATCGTCTTACTTTTAGTATTAATCGGATCGTTCTTCTTACGTGAAGCGATTGTAAGTAATACGGTAACAGAAACATTACACAATGACTATACGCCACGTGAAATGATGAGAACGAAACAAGTATATCTGTTGTTTTTCATGTTATTCACATCGTGTATGGGTGGTCTGTACTTAATTGGTATGGTAAAAGATATCGGAGTACAACTCGTTGGACTTAGTGCAGCAACCGCCGCTAACGCCGTCGCAATGATTGCAGTCTTTAATACAGTAGGTAGAATCATTCTTGGAACGTTATCAGATAAAATTGGTAGAATGAAAATTGTCTCTGCAACATTTATTATTATTGGAGTGTCCGTCTTTACTCTTAGTTTCATTCCATTAAATTACGGGATTTATTTTGCTTGTGTAGCAAGTGTCGCCTTTTGCTTCGGCGGTAATATTACAATATTCCCAGCTATTGTCGGAGATTTCTTCGGTTTAAAAAATCATAGTACAAATTACGGGATTGTATATCAAGGTTTCGGATTTGGTGCACTTGCAGGTTCATTCATTGGAGCATTACTTGGTGGATTTCAACCAACCTTTATTACAATAGGTGTTTTATGTACGATTTCTTTCATTATTTCTATATTAATTCGTCCACCAAATATAGAGAAGAAAAAAGAAATCAAGCAGTTACATCGAAAAATAGCTTAGTTTTAAAAAGAGTCCTTATGCTAGGGCTCTTTTTCATTACAACGTTAACTATGCTCCTTTCATTGTTTAGTAAAGACAGGACAATACAATTATGAAATGGAATAGATAAAATAAAAGGAGCGTGATATGTAAAATGAAGATAGTAAAACAATGGGTTCAAGAAGATAGTAATTACATACGAGAAAAAGTAATTGAATATAATCAAAAGCATCTTTCAAATGAAGAGAAAGCTCCTTCAGAAAAGGTTAGTTTTATAGTGAAAAATGAAAAAGAGGAAATAGTAGGAGGGATAACAGCTATAACATTTTGGCACCATGTACATGTTGATTTTCTATGGGTTTCTGAAGAATGCAGACACGAAGGATACGGAAGTAAATTAATAAAACTTATCGAAGAATTTGCAATTGAAAAAGGATGTAGGCTAATCAACTTAGATACGTTTAGCTTTCAAGCTCCGGATTTTTATAAAAAACATGGATTTAAAGTAATTGGAGTGAGTGAAGATCATCCAAAAGGACATAATCATTATTATTTAGAGAAAAGGTTATAAAGTGTATAAAATTAATTAATCTCAATATATAAAATTTAATGAATTGAAAAGAACGTATTTTGAATCATCTATATCAAAATACGTTCTTTTTAATTTGTATGTATCTGGTAAAATGAAATAGAGACAGAAAATTCTTATTAATAAAGGGGTAAATATGAAAAAGGTTAATGTTACATACGCGCTTTTGTACGATAAAACGAACGAAAAAATCTTAATGGTAAAAAACAAAGGGAAAAATGGATCTTATTACACATTACCAGGTGGCGCAGTTAAATTTGGGGAAACGTTAGAAGAGGCAGTCATTCGGGAAGTAAAAGAAGAAACAGGGCTACATATAACTGTAAAGGGGATTTGTTCCATAAGCGAAGCCTTTTTCGAGGAGAGAGGCCATCATGCCATTTTCTTTAATTTTTTAGGTGAAATAATCGGCGGAGAGACATATATATCCCGTCCAAAAGAAATCGAAGAGATTACTTGGATGGAATTACATATAGCAGCACCGTATTTACGTATACCTGAACAGTTACTAGATTTTTTACAAAGGAAAGAAATAGTACCTTACTTTTTTAACGGAACAATCGTTCATCAATCTTTATAAATAAATTATTTCATTTAAGGCGGGGAAAAACATGGAGTTTATCGTTAATCACAAACATATCACTCAAGCACTTTCAGAAGTAAGTAAAGCTATATCTACAAAAGTTTTAATTCCTATATTATCTGGTATCAAAATAACAGCCGATCAATCTGGAATTACTTTAATCGCAAGTAACTCGAATGTTTTTATTAAAAAATTTATACCTAATTCAATCGAAGACGAACAGATTGCAACTATATTACAAGCAGGAACTATTGTTGTACCTGCAAAATATTTCATTGAAATTATAAAGAAAATGCCAAGTGATATAGTAATAAAAAGTAAGAATGAACAAATCATTACGATACAATCAGAAGAAATCACATTAAACTTAAATGGACTTCCAGCAAATGAGTTTCCGAATGTACCACTTATAGAGGATCATGCAGAAATACAAGTAGAAACAGAACAATTGATTGAAGTGTTTAAACAAACTGTCTTTGCAGTAGCTAAAAACGAATCCAGACCTGTTCTCACCGGAGTACATATAGAGTTAGATCATAATAAGTTAGTTTGCGCTGCTACTGACTCGCATAGACTAGCTATACGTGAAACGCTAATTTCTTCAGATGCGAAAGCAAATTGTATCGTACCAAGCGCAACCATTAGTGAACTTCTAAAATTAATGAACAGTCATACGGAATTCGTATACATATACCTTTCAGACAGTCACGTTATTTTTACATTCGGAACAACTACGTTATATTCAAGACTCATTGAAGGGAAATATCCTAATATATCTAATCTCATTCCAAATGAATTTCAAACGGTTATTAACGTAGAAAGAAAAAAGATTTTACAAGGTGTAGATCGATCGAGCTTATTAGCAAGTGAATGGGCAAATAACAACGTCAACTTAGAAATCATAAACGAATCCACAATTAAAATTTCTTCTAACGCTTCTCAGATTGGTAAAATAGCTGAAACACAACAAGTAGATGCGATTCAAGGTGAAAAACAATTAAATATATCTTTCGACGGACGATTTATGGTAGATGCTTTAAGGGCAATAACAGAAGAAATGGTTACTTTAAGTTTTGGTGGTTCAATGAGACCGATATTAATCGAAGCAGGAGAGCAATCTGCCGCAGTACATCTTATATCGCCAGTAAGAGCTTATTAGGAACAAAGGAAGGGCTTACATTATGCACAAGCACACTTTATGCTTTATAAAAAGAAATGAAGAAATACTGATGCTAAATAGAGAATATGACCCTGTAAAAGGATTATGGAACGGGGTAGGAGGAAAGATAGAACCGGGAGAAACACCTTTAGCAAGTGCAATTCGTGAAATAAAAGAAGAGACTGATATAGATGTTAAGCAAAATCAAATTCAATTTAAAGGAATTGTTAAGTGAGAAGACTCTTCCTACTCTGGTGGCATGTATATTTATGTGGTAGAACTACAAAATGAAGTTACATATGGTACACCTAAAAAAGTATCCGAAGGGATTTTAGATTGGAAAAGTGTGTCTTGGATATTAAGCGACTATAATTACGGTGTAGGAGAGATGTTACCTAAATTTATTACCTGAAGTACTTCATAATGAATTCATATTAGAGCACAATTTTGTATTATCTAATCATAAATTAATAGATTATAGGAATGAAGAATTGGTTATGTTGGATAGCAAATTTAATAGGAAGAAGCAGATGTAATTATTTAAGAAATATTTTTAAAGAAGTAAATCTTTTAACATAAAAGAGCGGATAATTTTTAACTAATAGGTGCGCTTAAATGCAAAGAAACCTAATTACAAAAAGAGCGAATCCCTTATAAAAAGGTTCGCTCTTTTTTACATATACAATTAAACTTCGCGCCACCAAGCTGATGAAAGATAGTTTGTAGATTTTAATGTAATTGATTCACCAATTTG
Source organism: Bacillus cereus group sp. BceL062 (assembly GCF_051780025.1). Classification (NCBI taxonomy): domain Bacteria; kingdom Bacillati; phylum Bacillota; class Bacilli; order Caryophanales; family Bacillaceae; genus Bacillus; species Bacillus cereus group sp. BceL062. Next base: position 756,967 of record NZ_JBPWGY010000001.1, read on the forward strand.
TGGCGTTGCAACTGTAACTCCTAAACGTTTTGCTTCTTTCGTAACGCGTTCAATTGGATCGCTCCATTCATGCAACGCTAATGTAAAAGCACCCCAATGAATCGGAAGTAGTAATTCTCCTTTAACGTCAATATGAGCTTGTACCGTCTCTTCTGGCAACATATGAATAGCAGACCAACGTGTATCATATTGCCCGCATTCCATTAAAGTAAGATCAAATGGACCGTATTTATCACCAATCTCTTTAAAGTGAGGAGCATATCCGCTATCACCACTAAAGAAGACTTTAGTTTCTTGACCAAGAATAAGCCATGAACACCATAACGAACGATCTCTATCTGTCATACTTCGTCCAGAGAAATGCCTTGCAGGAGCGCATACTAACTTAATAGTATCAAACGTAATTTCATCCCACCATTTATGCTCACTAATCTTACTAGGTGAAACACCCCATTTAATAAGATATTGTGCAACTCCCATCGGAACGTAAAAATGCTTCGTACGATCTTTTAACTCCATAATACTTTTATAATTTAAGTGGTCATAGTGATTATGTGAAATGATAATCGCATCAATTTCTTGAAGGTCTTCACGTTCTAAAGAAAACGCACCACTATACCGCTTACTATTAAAAATAGGAAATGGGGAAGATGCATCACCAAGCATAGGATCTAATAACAGCTTTTTACCTTTTATTTTTAAAAGAGACGCAGAATGGCCAAACCATGTAACACTCTCTAAAGATTCATCGTCTTTATTTGATAAAACGATAGGTAAATCCTTTATAGGACGCAGCTTTGATTTCATTTTAAAATAATCCGTCATTAAATCTATAATATCTTTCGGTTTAAAACTCATATCAGTATGAATTTGATTTTTATATTTCTTATTCATTGGTTCTCCTTTTTACGTTTAACAATATACGTATGTTGTTATTGTAGCTATTTGTAGTTTAAACTATATCATTTTACCTTTCATCTTACATGCAGTACATTTCATAAATTCGTCAAATTTATTATTCGTATATATAAAATAAAATTCATTCAGCAGCAGATAAAACTAATATGAAGTAAATGTAAATTATTTTAATTTAGTAAAATTCCTCTTATAAGAATCTAAGAACATATGTTTCGTTGTATGTTATAGAAGAGAATATGTCTCTAATGAACAATAGGAAGGAGAGGATGTAGATGCAAATAGAGAGAAAAAAGAAGTCAAAATGTAAACTATCAAAATCTGAAATCATCCAGTTGTATGCAGAAGGGAAGAGTACCTCAGAAATTGCTATACTTGCTAATGTGTCTGCAAGGTATATTCGTATGGTTTTAAAAGACAATAACGTACCAAGACGAGCTATAGGTAGTTGGAAGAGGAAGTATGACCTAAAAGAAGATTATGTTAAAACTTGGTCAAATAACATGTCTTATATTTTAGGGTTTATAGCAGCTGACGGCGTTATACAAAAAGAAAATCAATGTGTCAGCATATCACAAAAAGAAAGTTACATTTTAGAAGATATAAAAAAAGAACTACACACAAATCAGCTGCTATACCAAAATAAAAAAACAGGTGTATACATGCTAAATATTAATAGCAAAAAAATAAAAGACGACATTATGAACATACATTTTTACATCATTTTGTTCGTGGGTATTTTGATGGAGATGGTTACGTCAAATATGAATCTTATACAGTTAGCTTTGTAGGTGGATCATATAATTTTATGAATTCTTTAAATCTAATACTACAAAATCATAATTTACCAGTCGATTTACTAAAACAAAATAAACATTATCGCGTCATTTTATCCGGAAGAAAATCAATACAACTATTTTCAAATTGGATTTATAAAGACAAAGATATTTATTTGCATAGAAAATATGAAGTATTTCAGAAAGAAAGTCTAAGTCTAGATCAATTACAAGATCGAAAACTAAAAAGAACTCAAGCCGCTGTTAAGCAGAGAAAACAAATTTTTCTTAAGGAGTATATGAAAAATAAATGTATCGCTACAACTTGCTCTAATTTAAAAATAAGCGAATCAACTTTTAAGCGTTGGTTAAAAAATGATAATCAATTTAAAAAAGACTATGAAAGAATTCATTCACTATAAAAATGCAAAAACCTTAGTATATCTATGCTAAGGTTTTTAATTTGAGATTATTAGAGGATACTTATTTTCGTTTATAGAACTTAATAAATACATAGATTTTACAATGAATTTACTAGTAAGGGAGGGAATATGAAATGCCCACTAATAATAGTCCGGAGAATATATTACATACATCTTATGAAACTAAAATGATTTCATCTTGGTTTTGAGTCAAATGCTATAAAAATGATGCTAAATTGGACAAATGATAAATTTGAAAAGCGCGTTAATTCATTAGAAGTAGAGGGGCTATTGAAACAAACAGGAGGGAGGTACTATCCAACGTGTATGGTGATAACAACTTGTGAAGGAAAAAAACTTTATAATCTTTGTGAACCTCTAATTAAACCAACACTTAAGATCATTGAAAATCATTCAAATCAAATTGAATTTATTTCAAAAAGAATCGACACGTTTAATCATTTATCTAAAGAATCGTATAGTCTTTTACTGTATAGTGGTGTGTTATTAGATTTTGGACAAATAAATTACATTGAAGAAAACTATTTAAAAAAGAAACGACCTTTAAGAAATAAGAAAAGATATTATTATGCTATTCAAGAACAAGAACTAGCAGATATAGAGGCTTTCGGGATGTATAGTAATGCGTATTAAGATTTAGGAGAAGTGCAAATTGGTCTTTATGGAAATCCTCGATATTCTACATTAAATTTAATAACAGCAAATAACGAAATATTTGAAGAATATTTTCAAAACACTAATACTGATATTAATTATAAGAAAAAGCAATTTGTAAAAGGTTTCGTAGCAGCAGATAGACAAATAGATTTAAATTTAAATGTAGTTTATGAAAAATTAGGCTTATATCAAAATTCATAACCTATTATCTCGGTGTTTAAAAGAAAAGACTTATCTACGCTTAACGAAATTGCAAACACAATCAGTGAAGATTTAATCTCGTTATTTAAAGAATACGATAAACCTTTAAAACAATACTTTGCCAGCAGCAGATACTCAAATGAAATAACTTATGAAGAGTTTTTTATCTGGTGGTATCACTTTTTCTATACAAAAGTAACTGAAGAATTAATAAAACAAGGTGTAATTATAACAAGCGCACAAGAAAATCAAACGTATATGATCCATTAATAACTTTAAATTAAAGTGCTAATATACTTTTACATATGTAGCAGCTGAATGGATAAATAATTATTAGTAAATAGGGATAATCTGAAATTAAAATCTAATATAAAGAAAATAAGATATTCAAGGGGGAGAAGAGCCATGCAAAAGAAATTTATCAATCCAGAAACGATGCCACCAACTTTTGGATACTCACATGTAGTCGAAGTTACTAACGTTAAACGAACAATTTACATATCTGGACAAGTAGCGATTAACACTGATGGTCAAATAGTCGGCATTGGTGATTTAGCTACACAAACACGACAAGTTTTCGAAAATATTAAATGTGCATTAAAAACTTCAAATTTAAACTTTAATGATGTAGTAAAATTAACATTTTTCTTAACAGATATTTCTCAAATGGCCATTGTTAGAGATATTCGAGATCAATACATTGATACTAAGAATCCACCAGCAAGTTCTGCTGTGGAAGTTAGAAAATTAATTAACGATAACTTATTAATTGAAATTGAAGCAATTGCTGTAGCAAACTAAATTTAAAAGCTTATTCGGAATTAATATCAATACAATTCGTTTAATGTGTTTATTTCAAACGAATTGTATTTTTTATTGTCATAAATATAATTACCACACAATCCGTCACACAGTATTAATTCAAAGAGAAAGGGGAAGCATAACGACTGACAATAACATATAATAAGTTTATTATTTTTAATTAGTTAACATAATATATATTATAGGCAGTTACAGAACCAAAGCAATCTCAGGTATCAAAAACCAAGTAAACTATACTTAATGAGACGAAACAGAGATTTCTAGTGAGATTCACATAAAATCTTATCTAAACGAATTTCTACAGTTTTTATCATTTATTTTGCTACAAATCCATCACAGCAAATTCAAATCAATAATCCATTAAGAATTATCGAATCAAAATCATTTTTGATCGGCAAGAAATTTTCATGTAAAAAAATTAGTTCTATACAAAATATAAATTAGTAATTTTATTTTATGTTTTACTTAATGAGTTTATATTGCTATTTACACACGTTTTATAACTTTACTTTATTTGTTGTTATTTCTGTTATTTACGCTTGACTTTTATTGCACTTACCGTTCTTCACGCTAGTTAACATAACGTTTATTTGTAACATAAAAAAATCCTCCTCACCTTCAGGAAGATTTTTTAGCTTGCTATTATATTATTTATATTTTTTTAGTAGCAATCCCAATTGTAAATAACATTGGAAAAATCTAGTTTTAATAAATCTTCTTTACGAATAAAGAAATTAGCAACACCAGAATCTCCCCACATAATATGTAATGAATCGTCTGTATCAATTTGCAGCAATAATATATCATGTTGCTGGTATTTCTCTTCCCATTCTCTTGGATCTGTCTGTGTGAAAAATGGATAACCGCCGATTTTATGTCCTTGTTCTTCGCATAAATCATCATACAGTTCGCCTAACTCTGTATTATTTTCTTCATCAACAATTTCTTCCCAATCAATGTTATCACTAAAAATCAATTCAAATCGATAATCTCTTGGTGTTACTGGTTGATAAGCTAACTCAAAATTCAGTTTTGCTGTTTCGGGTATAATAAAATTCTCTAAATCTAAAGTGTTTAAATAACTAAAATCAGTAATAACCTTAGTTAAATCCGCTGTGATTGTAGAATGATAAACAATTCGAAAGTCTTTTTGGCTTGTGGGATGATCAAAATCTGCTCCAAAAAGATCTTCTTCGGCACTTATGAAAAACTGTAACATTCCATGTTGAGGCATATGTTCAATGTGTGGTATTTCTTCAAGGTTTAATTGCGCAAGTAACATCATCGGTTGTCCATTTGAGTCTTTAGGATGCTCTTGATCTATTGGTAAATACGGATAACCACCAAACTTACTTTCAAAAAGGGTTGTCTCTGCTAATGTTCCAGACACTTTAACATACGGTTTCACACTTTCTTCTAAAATACTACGATACTGTTCTAGTTCTTTCGGAATTTGAAGTTGATACGTATTCTTCATCACATTTGCCTCCCTTTAATAATGAATTGAAAATGCCTTACTTAATTATATAGCAAGAGATTGCTTAATTGAAAATAGTTAAAAATCCGTTTTCACCCTCGTTTTTTGCGCACTTGGTGGACAAAGTAAATTATGTTCTAAAACTTTTTTATTTATAGCTCGAATTAAATCCGATGCTTCTTCAGTATTTGTATTTTCTTTAAGCCTTTCTTTTAAATCATCAATTTCCTTTGAAAGCTCAATCCATCTAGGTAAAACATGATTATTCTTTAACGTTCTATAAAGTTGCTTTTCAGGATTGTACGAAAGGTCTTTATCAAGATTAAGAGGTTTCCCTTTACCAGGTAAATTATCAAAAGAACCTTTCTTTTCTGCTTCTTTAACGATAGAACTAATATGATCCTCATACGTAAAGGACCAAACTTTCTCATCTTTTACTAAAATCTCTTGCTTTTTTAGTTTTTTATCTAGTTCTTCTTGATTCATAGATACTCTCTCCTTTTTATTTTATATTGTTGTTTTTGTAAGTTTTAATGCTTTCAACCCATCAAATAGCTTTTCTCGCCACCAAACACCGTCATGACCGCCTTGAAACGCTTCGTAAGTAATTTGGTATTCTTTTTCTATTAAAGCTTTATACAGGCGTCTATTAGCCGTTAAAAGAGGTTTATTTTCAAGTTCTCCTGCTGCTATATAAAAATGAGGTTGAGTTGCATTTGAACCTATAGTTGAAATTTGATTTTAAATCCAAGGAATTTTATTTTCATAACCATCTTTTTTCTAATGAACGGATCAAGACATTGACAACACGTTCCCGAAAATGTGTGGATTTTGAAGCGCTGCATACCAAGCTGCTAAGCCACTAAGACTGAATCCAGCAATTGTTGTATGGTTCACTTTTTGATGCACACAATACTTTGTCTGAATCCATGGGAGTAATTCCTCCGTTAAAAATAAATTCATTTTATCGTTATAAGTTAACTCTTCTAGTCGATCAACAGGATCTATTGCAACAGCAATACAAGATGGGATTTCTTTTGTGTGAATTAAATAATTGAGTGTTCTTGCGATTGAAAGGTTATTAATGAATGAATTCCCATCAAATACAATGAGAAGTTCTTGAAGGTGTGGAGTTTGAGAATAATTATGAGGAGTATAAATATGAATATGTGATAAGCTTACACTGATTATCTACAGGACATTGTTCTATTAATGGTGTATGATTTGACTTTATTACATGCAAAAAAGTGTATAAGGCTTTCTCGTTTCCATTTTTTAATTGATTATTAAGTTCCTCTAACTTAGGACTAATTATTGAGTACACTCCTCTTCCCTTCTTTGTCGTATTCTATATGTACTTCTCTTTTCTCTATAGAATTCCTATAAAAACAAGTTGTTAATATTGTGTATTTTATGAACAAAAAAACGCACAAGTAATGTAACCTGTACGTTTTCGCTTTTATTCGGTAAGGTAATAAAGTAATAGTTTCCGGGTCTTCTCATAATTCATGAAATCTCTATACAAAACGGGATACTTCACAATTTCTGTTTCTATAGAACGATATTGCGGAAACCATTCGAAAAATGATTTTCTCAGCCACTTTATTTGCTCAAACGAAATTTCCTTTTCGTTTTCATTAAGTACGTAACTCAAAGTCGCTGCTGTATGCATCCAATAATAATTTAAATCAGCGCTTATACAATCATCTTCTGTGAACATATTTTTATAATCTTTCCGTATTTTTCGAATGTCACAATTCGGAAATGGTTTATATAGAGGACTATGCATTTTTTGCAATTCATTAAACATAACTTGTTTTCCTAACTTCAAATACCCACTCCTTTATTTCTCTATCCAATTTAATAAGTTTTCATAGTGATATTGAGCATCGATATACCCAAGATTATATAGATTAACAAGCCTTTCCTTATTTCTTTCTATTCCGCTTATAGGAAGTTGTACGCTAGGCTGAATAACATAAAAATTATCTTTTTGTTCTTTTTGATTCATATAAGATATCGTCTCATTATAAAAACGATAATGCTCTACTAAAGTCTCTGCGATTTTCGGATATTTTCTATATAAAATTTTAGCCAGGCCAGAAAATTTATTTCGCTGCTTCTCATATCCTTCTGGTTTTGTCATAATAACAACGTTCTTTTCATAACCATCATTTTGCGCTTTAAAAACTGGTATAGGATCTATAATCCCTCCATCTAACAACTTTCGATTATCGTATTCTACAGCAGGTGCTATAAACGGTACAGAGCTTGAGGCACGAATGATTTTTAAAATATCATTTCCATGTTCTGTTTTATTATAATAAACAGCCTGTCCTGAATCGCAATCGGTCGTTCCAATTACAAACTGTTCATTTGAATGTAGGAAAGTTTGAAAATCAAAAGGTACAATCTTGTTTGGTACTTCGTCAAATAAAAAATCCATACCAAATAATTCACGTTTTCGGATTAAATTTCGATAAGATATATATCTGTGATCTGCTACTAGCTCTGTATTTACTTTCTTATTCCTTCCTTTTTGACGTGACAAATAGGTTGCTCCCATACACGCTCCAGCAGATACACCGACTACATACGGAAAGAATAAGTTTTGTTCCATGAAATATTCGAGTACTCCTGCAGTATATAAACCTTTCATTCCTCCGCCCTCTAATACTAAACCAATATTCTTCATGCTATATCCCTCTACTCCTTTTTTCTTACTTACATATTAGCACAAGATTTTAAGATGAGGTTATATAATTGAATTACAACAATAACCAGAAACTACTAAAGTAATGTCATAATTTCTTAGTAAGTAGCATGGTACAATATAAGTAACACATCCTACATATATTAAAGGAGGAATTTCATATGGGCTTATTTAGCGGTATTTTAGGAAATGCATCGAATGCGAGTACAGAAAGTGTAGAACGTGATTTAGAGAAGATTATGCTAGACGATGAGAAAGTTGAGCATGCTTATAAATTAATTCGCGATTTAATCGTATTTACAAATCGTCGTCTTATTTTAGTAGATAAACAAGGAATATCAGGTAAAAAAACAGAGTATCATTCTATTCCTTATAAAAGTATTACACAATTTAGCATTGAAACAGCTGGGCATTTTGATTTAGATGCAGAGCTTAAAATTTGGGTGTCTAGTATGGATGAGCCAATTGCAAAAGAATTTAAAGGTGACGATAGTATTTTAAGCATTCAAAAAGCGTTAGTAACATATACGACAAAATAGTAATTTCGTATTTTTATTCATTTACGAAATTACTAACCCGAATATTTTGGAAGTATATACAATATTTTTGTATATTTAATCACTATTAACATAAAAAGGTAAAGCGTATTTCTAATGCTTTACCTTTCTTTTTTGTAATAAATAAGCGTAGCTTTATCATTTAATTTCTTTATAACTTCTGTTCTTTTATAACCTATCTTTTCATATAAAAAAGAATTTCTCTCTTCTTCTAAAATAGTAGCAAGTTCCCAACTCATCGCTTCAGGAAACATCGCCTCAATTAATAATAATACTTTTTGAGCAATTCCGTTTCCTTGAAACTCTGGATGTATGAACATAGGACTTATCCAAAATTGATTTGTTTTTTCTTTATGATATATACATATTGCCCCAACAAACTGACCATCTACTATAATTTTATAAAATCCACCATTTGGGTATTTTATTCTTGTCATCGTTCGTTGAATCGGCTCATTTGCTGGACTCGTCTCATAGTCTTGATACTTCTCTAATAACGGATAAAATGATGTAATTTGCATTGTAAATATGTCCAGTGCATCTTTCTCAGTTGCTCTTTTTAGTATAATATTCATCTTACCAATCTAGACGCTTTCTTAATGAAGTAATATGAGCTGTATGATGACGACCGTGCCATGCGTATAGTCCAATTGCAACAGCCAGTTTTGTTTCACCAGATTCAGGATGATTAAATGTCTTTTCTAAATCAGTAGGTTCTAATGAATATAAAAGGTTAACCCATCTTTTATGTAATGAATCTAGCATTACTAGTGAAACATCTACAGGTAGTTTCGAATCTGGCAATTCTGCCCACTTTTCTTCTTTATACGGTTTAATAGTTGGATTCTTTTCTGTTAGTGCTAATTTAAAGCGTATGTAACTATTCATATGGCTATCAACAACGTGATGAACAACTTGACGAACTGTCCATCCACCAACGCGATACGGTGTGTCTAACTGCTTCTGATCTAAATCTTTAATTGCCTGTGCTAAATCAGTAGGTACATCCTCAATTTCTTGAATCCATTTATCAATCATTTCCTCAGTAATAGGACGCTTGTATGTAAATTGGCCAATTGGATATCGTAAATCATTCATGAATAAGTCCCCCCTATTATTTTGAACACGAAGTAGTTCTGCAAATATAATGTACAAAATTTACTCGTTCTCCGTTTAATTCTACAGAAGTTGTATCTGCTTCATTTTTAAAAGAAAATCCGCTTTTTTCTAGTACAATTTGTGATGCAAGATTATTAGTCGTTGTTTTAGCATGAACCTCATTAATTTCATTTTTTTTCGCTACGTCTAAAATTAATTTTACAGCTGCTGTTGCAACTCCTTTTTTAGTGAATTTTTCTCCGACTCGATAACCTAACGAACTGATTCGAGTTTCGGTATCTATATTTACTAAGTTAATTCGTCCTACAATTTCTTTTTCTTCATTACGAATTAAATAAAAATAAGAATTTCCATCTGCCTGTTCAATTAATAAATCGTCTAATAGTTTTTGAAAATATTCAAAATCGAAATATTGCGAACCACGATTTGGTACCATCGTTTCAAAAAAAGATTTATTCGTAAGTTCAAATGTAAATAAATCCGCAGCATCTTGTTTTTTTAGTTGCTCTATGTATATTTCCATCCCGTATTCTCCTTCTTGATTTACTAACTGTTATACATTCTTTTTTAATCAATTATATTCCTGCTATTTCTTTCGATTAAGTAATACAGCTAGTAGCACTTTAGGATGAAAAAGGTGAAATGGACTACGAATTAAATTCATCACTCGTACTAACCGAATATAAACATCAGAATCACTTGCGGAAAGTCGATATATTTGTTTCGTATACCATAGCTGAAATTTTTGTTTCGTAGTTAATTCTCTCTTTAGCTGCGGGTGACGTGATATTTCCGTTGTTGTCATATCCCAAGGGGTTTCTATTATGTCAGCTGTCTTTTTATAAAATTGTTGTGTAAATGTTTTATCGAGCTGTTTTCTACTTTGCAGAAGTAATTGCAATTGATGAGCTTCCATAGCAGCAACTGAAACACCTTGACCGAAAACAGGATCAAAACGACATTGTGCATCTCCAACTACTAACAACCCTTCTGGTACATTGTTAACTAAATCAAATCGCCGACGTACTTGATAAGGAATTTTGTATGTCTTTATATCAGTAATCCCCTCAGCTTTGTTTAGAAACTCTGTTACATTAGGGATTGATAGATTTTCAGCAAAATCATAAAATTCATTATCTGTTTGTGGTGCTTTCTCATTTGCGTATCCACTGAAAGTAACAAAATAACGATTATCTTCAATCGTTTGAATAAGAACGCCATAAGGGTTTTCAGGGAAACTCGGAGACATTAGCATATTACAACAGTCTAACTCCTCATTTTCTTTAAGTTGGAACATTCTTGTTGTGTAAAATAAATCGATACGAACTTTCTCTTCTTGTACTTCAATTTCGTATTCTCGTAGCCACTCCATACTTTTTGAGCCAAATCCACTTGCATCAACTACAATATCTGCATAAACTTCTTCTTGCATGCCTGTCTCTAAATATTTAACTTTTACTCCACACACTTTGTTAAGCTTCCCATCTACTAATAAACCATTAACCAATGTTTTATATGTAATAGTAATATTTGAAACTTGATCAATTCGTTTTTGAATATGCCATTCTAATAAAGGACGACTTTGTTGAATCATATGTACTTCCCCTATAAATGGTTGTTTCCATAGACCAAATTGATGCCATTTCAAATCACGCGTAAAGTTATTTATAATACTGCCCGCTTCTATTAATTCATTCGTAATAGTAGGAAACAATTCTTCAATTGCTTTTTCTCCACCTTTTAATAACACGTGAGGATGATCGCTTTGTGGAACTCTTTTTCTTGAAGCTTTTCCATCCCATTTGTCACCGACTTCTAAAATGATTACTTCTTTAAAAGAAGTTGATAATGCCTTTGCTGCAAACTTTCCTGCCATACTTCCACCAATAACAATAGCCTTATTAAACATATTCTCCCCCTTAATAAAAAGAGATCCTGTCGTGTATAAATGAAACAGGACCTTAATTACATTGCTTCTTTATCATTATAATTAAAATACATGAGTAAATTGCAACGCTAAAATTAAAATACCTAATCCCCATACGTAATACGCGAATACTTTTAAGGAATGACGTTTTAAATATTGAATCATCCATGAAACTGCTATGTAACCAAAGAAAGCTGCTGATAACGTTCCGACAATTAATGATGTACTAGAAATAGATTCTGCTTTCCCTTGCAAAACATCTATAAATTGCAAGATGATTGCTCCGACTATTGCTGGCGTAGATAATAAAAAAGAAAAGTATGCTGCTGTTTCACGGTCTAGTTTTCTCCATAAAGCAGCGACAATCGTCATTCCAGATCGAGAAATTGCCGGGAAAATAGCAGCCGCTTGAAATGAACCAATGATAAATGCATCTTTATATGTAATGTCGTCCATTTTTTTACGACCATCCTTTTGTTTATCGGTCATATATAGAAAGAAACCTGTCACTAAAAACTCCCAACCGATGGTAATGCCTGTTTTTGAAATATCTTCAAAGAAGTCTTTAAATAATAAACCGATTACAACCGCAGGTATCGTCCCAACGATAAGTAATGACATAAGCTTTGAAAATGGATTTTTCATTAAATATATAAATTCTTTTTTGTAATAAATAAACACCGCAAGCAAAGTCCCAATATGCAGCATCGTATCTAAAAACAATCCTGCTTCATCTAATTGAAACAAATGTCGTCCCAAATAAAGGTGCCCTGTACTACTGATCGGTAAAAACTCTGTTAAACCTTGAATTATGCCTAAAATAAAAGCTTCTAACCAATTCATGATGGTCTCCTTTCTCGTTTGCTTGTACCAATATATGAAGGTTAAATTTTCGATATGAAAAAAACTATATTTCTCTATGAATTTACTTTTAAATTATGGATATATATGTAAAGAGAGTCGAGGTGGGTTAATATGTGGAGGCATACAAAATTCGGCAATGTATTACTTTGGGTGGGTCCTATCCTTGTGTTTTTAGGATTATGTATGACTAATGTTATTTCAGACATTCCTTTCTTTGAAGGAAAACATAAAACGCTCGGAATAATAATTTTATTTATAGGGGTTTTCTGTTTAATTGCTGCTAATTATTTTAAAAAAGGAGAAAGAAATGAAGAATAAAGCTAAATAAAAAAACAATCCCAGTATAAATGCTAGGATTGTTTTTCGTTTATGTTGCTTATTTATAGAATACTTTATCAACGTTATATTTTGCTTTGTATTCATTAATGATATATGTTTCGTAAATTTCTCTTTCTGTTGGATCTTCTACGATACATGCATCAATACGGTATACTTCGTCACGATGATTTTTAATTGGTGAAACATTGTCTTCAAAGTGTTTTTTAATACGTTGTCTAATTTTACGAGCTTTACCTACGAAAAGCAGTTCGTCATTAATATTGTAAAACATAAAAATGCCACCTTTATCTCTAGGGAACAAGTGGAAATCGATAAAACCATTAATTGGAGTAATGATTGCCTCGTCTCCTTTAATAACTTGTTTACGTTCAGTAATTGAAACATCAGCTTCAGGAATATTAATTTTAATCAAGTTCATTCACGTCCTCTTTTATTATAAAGATAAATAATAGCATACATACGTAAGAAAAGCTATGTCCAGAGGCATATTTCATTTTATAATTCAAATATTATAGGTGTATCATGTAAACTCTTCTTCCAAATCATATGATTACTTGATTTTCCCCAATAATCCTTCAGTACATAACTAGGTTCTCCAAACTTCTTCGTCCATATACTTTGTGCTTTTTTGTATCCACTATCTAAACAGTATTCTGTTATTCCTCTGCTAAGTAATGTAAGATACATTGCATGTAATAGTAAACTCCCTATACCCTTTCTTTGATACTCAGGAAGTATAAATACAGTTCCTATTTCATACAAATCCTTAAGTACACCGCCTGTACAACTAGTAATCAATGTACTTGCTGGACCAATTTCAATTGTTCCAATCATTTTATCGTTATTTGTATCTATCGCTAATAAAAAGTAACGATTTTCTCCATTACTATCAAAATCATCTTTTAAATATTGCTTTTTCGAGTTAATTTCATTTTCTATGTCATCCAATAATTGTGATAATCCTTCATTTTTATATGTATCCGTAATAACTATACGGAAAAACAAGTGAAGTTCCTCTAAATCATCCAAATTCGGCCTTCTAATCGCAACGTTAGTCATGAATGAATTCTCCAATCTATGAAAATATACGAGAACAGCTTATATTGTAAATGTATTTTGGTGTTAAACAATAACTTTATCATGTGAATTGCTTCTTTTTGAATTTATATATCATCACAACATATATTCGTCTAAAACTATTATATGACATGATTAATACAATACTTTATATACTCTATTCAATATTATTCTACAAAAACCTGCATAGATCCAGCAGTAAAGAAAGCTCAGTACAAAGATTGATAAAATAATTTTTATGTCTAAAGTTGTATGAACAGTAGGGCCAAGTACTGGAAAACGGAAAATATCGAGAATGATCATAATACCTATAAGTAGGCATATCGCAGAAAAGGAAACAACCCATATTCTCCTCTTTAATTTTGAAAAGGATACTCCTAACGCTATGCCTAATAAGCCAGTAGTAAAAGGGAAAACAAATAGTTCGCTTGGTTGAATAATAAATAACAGGAAAATAGTAAGGGCATAAGAAAGTAGTCCCTCACGAATAGAATAACAAATAGCAAAGAAAATCGGTAACGTCGCAAATGGACTAATGAGTAATCCTATACTAGGAATTAAGTTCCCAGCTACTTGAAACATGATGGCCAATGCGCTCATTAAAGCTGTCATTGCTAACTTATTTACAAGGGACAACTTTCTTTTATGAACAAAGTTCGCGTCATGCTCTATCATCAGTTGATACCAATAACGTACAAACCGATTCATCAAAATACCCCCTAAAGATACCTCATTCATCACTTTCTATATTATTCATACACTTTTTGTTTATGTGTTACTTTCTGCCTGGTTATGACTCACTATCCAGGAGTCATTTATTCATAGTAGTATTTTTAGGGAGACGACAGGTCGTGCATTTTGAAGAATGTAGACTGAGAGTTTATATCATATCAAGGAACAATCTCATAAATAGTACCTTTGTTAAAATCAGATACTTTCATAGAACCGTAAACACCTAAATATAATTTAGTTTGATCCAAATTTGCTCCTAAACTCATATAATAAGCTGCTTGCGTACCAAAATCATAATTGGTTTCAATAACATGAAAATCATTATGTTTACCGTCTATACCGGCTCTAGTATATGCTAAAACACCTTTAACTGGAGGACGAGAATCTTCTTTTTTAGCGAGGTCAGTAAATACGACACTACCTGTTAAATTTGGAATTGCAGTCCCCATATATGGCTGAACTCCTGTAAGTGAAGTTCCTCCAAATTTATCTGGTCTAGAGTCTTTATGGAAATAACTAATAAGAGGCTGAATACGCTTCACTGATGTTTGGATTGTTTCATCATAATAAGCCATTATCCTCTCATCCAAAGTAGGATTCTCAGAACAGTGTCTTATAAAAGAGGTTGGTAAATCTCCTTCCCATCCTCGCCAACCAAAATTAAGAAATCCTTCTTGATTAGGAGTAGAACTCATTAAATACGTTTGAACAAGTTCTGTAACCGGAATTGATTTATAATGAACAAACGAGAAAATCGACTCTACGATATCCTGTCCGACATTTCCAGCGTATTTGATATATTGATTATAAAACCTTTGGAATGTAATACCGGTTATATTTCGAACACCTTTCGCAATTACTGTAAGGGTTTCTTGTATAGATAAAGGAAGTTCATTAAAGCACGTTACTACTGGAGGATTATGTATGATTGTATTTTTACTTACATCGATTTCAATGATTTTACCTGCTATTTCTAAATCATCTTGGCTTAAATTAAATGGGTCATAACCTGATCCACCATCTCCATTTGTAAAAATAAGTTTTCCAGTCTCCGGTGAAAAATTTAAACTATTAACGCCGTTATGATTGAAAAATGGCCTTCTTATATTAAGTAATGTTCTTCGTTTTTCAGGTTGACCGTTTGATTGTAAAATCCATTCCTCAATTGCATCAATATGGTCATATTGAGCATCTCTATTTACCCACTTTAAGTTTAAAGATTTAGGGTCACAAGGATTCGGTTTAAATTGTTCTGAAAGCGCACCAGCCCCTTGAGTTCCAGCTACTGAATAATGAAGGTAAAATAAACCGTTATGATTAAATTGTGGATGAAACGCTAGTCCTAGTAACCCTCGCTCATCATAGCCACTACTAGAAACGCCTTCTTCAGATGTGCCTAATTTAATAATCCGATTACGAATATTTAAAAATGTCTTTATCGCTCCGTCTCCTATGTAAAAAATCTCTCCTAATTGAGTTGCGACAAATAGTCTTTCAGTTGAATCACCCGGAAGTATAGTGGTTTTCATCACAGTCGGTAAATTTATATTATGAACAATGGGCCGTAAACTAACTTGAATTTTTGTCAATTAACTTTACACCCCTTTTGCTTCTTTTTATAGAAGAATATGATAAAAGTAGTTCTATTAGTATTAAACAAACAATATTCCTTTTTATTACAATTTTGCATATAATATAAGTATATACAATCTAGGGGGACCAACGATGACAATCGTACTACAAATCATCTTACCACTAATTTTCACAGTGTATTTATTTATCCTCTATCGTAATGAGAAGTTTGGATCAGCTTCATTCCTTTTAGCGGTCATAATTGGGATTTTCGGTTTAGAGAATATTTTTCAATATGCTAGTTTAACAGATCATGCTGTTTATCCATATTGGGGCAGTTTGAAAGCTGTTGTTATCATTCTATCAGTCGTATTTCTATTTAAAAAAGGAGGTCTGACAGGAAAATACTAATTTGTAACGCTGTACATATTTTCTTATCATATTGCTTTTATTTTACAAAAGAAGAAATGTCCATTTAAAAACAAGAAGGAGTGTGTTACATATGTCTATAAATATTATTTCTATAGTTTCTATAATAATATGGATTGTGTTGATTACAGAACTTTTAAAACCTTCAAAAGAACAGAATGGACGAAAAATAGTAACTTTATTAACGGCCGGTTCCACATCAACAATTATTTTGACGTTTTCATTTATTCAAAATATCCCGTTTTGGAATTGATAGTGATATAATTACAAAAAATATTTATAAATAAAAAAGATTAGGATTCGCTCCTAATCTTTTTTATTTATTCAATTGCACCAGCAACGTCATAATCATTTAAATCTAATTCAATTGGTTGTCCTAGCGCTAGTTTAGCTAATTCAGATCCTAAATATGGACCAGCCGTTAAACCTGAAGCTCCTAATCCATTCGCAACGAGAATACCTTCAAAGTTAGGTAGTGGGCCAATAACAGGTAAGAATCCAGGCGTGAATGGTCTGAATCCAACTCTCGTTTCAAGCATTGTAGCATTTTCTAAACCAGGTGCAACTGCTAATGCTTTATGGAATACTTCATGTAATCCACCTGCTGTTACACGATGATCAAAACCAGTCTCGTTTTCATGTGTCGCACCAATTACGACATGACCATTATCAAATGTTAAAATATATTGATCGTTTGGTGGCATAACAACTGGCATATTTTCTGTTGCTGTATTTTCCATTTGCAGGTGAACAATTTGTCCTTTTTGGAACGTAACTAAGAAATTAATTCCTAATGGGTTTAATATTTCGTTCGCCCATGCGCCAGCAGTTACAATAACCTTTTCTGCTAAAATTGTCTCGTCATTTACTTTAACTCCAGTAATATGATTCCCTTCACGAACTAATACTGCATCTCCTTTTATGAAAGTTGCACCATGTTTTTTCGCAGCGCTTATTAATGCGTTGCGTAATAATCTTCCATTTACTCGTGCAGCACCACTAATATGAACCGAACTATATTCTTCCGATAATGCTGGGAATAATTTTTTCGTTTCTTCAGCTGATAAGCGAGTGATTTCACCAATTTCCGGAGCATCTTCACGGCGTTTATAAGCTCGCTCTTCCATTTGATCTAGTTTTTTCTCGTCAGTATGTAAACTAATTGCACCTACACGGTTGTACCCTGTATCCGTTTCACCGTCTTCTTCTAATTGTTGAATTAACGATGAATAGTAACGTGCACCGCCTTTAACGATTTTATACCACGCTTTATTACGACGTTGTGAAAGCCATGGGCATACTATACCCGCTGCTGCATCAGTTGCTTGCCCTAATTGTTGGCGATCCACGATAGTAACATTCGCACCAGCCTTAGCCAGATGATAAGCAGTAGACGCTCCTAAAATTCCAGATCCAACTACAATATACGATTTCATTTCAAACACCTTTTCTCTTTGCTAATTATATAAATATAAGAACATTCTTAAGTATAATAGAAGGAATCCTTTTTTCAATGTACTCATCGCAATTAATTGTTTCATCATTGTGACTTTCCTAATCGTTATTTTTTCTTCTTACGGAATAATTCAATTGTTTTATAGCCTTGTGAAAGGATTTCAATCATTTTCTCAAAACGTTTTTCACGTGTTTTTTCTTGTTTCACAGAAAATAAATTACGTGCCCAATCTTTTTGATATCCAGGAGTTAAACTTTGATAAAATTTAAGTTCATTGGGATGATTAGCTAATAAAGCTTCAACATCTTTAATTCGATCTGCATAATCAGCAACACATTGACTCATAGCAGGCGTTTTCGTCGCTTTTTTCTTTTCACGCTTTAAGCCTACAACAGTAAAGACGTCATCCATACTTACCATTCGAGCAAATTTAATTTCGCTTTCTCCTACATAGCCATCTTCTCCAACGCTTAATGCTGGAAACATCTCATCGCGGTGAATAAACGTACTGTAACGAGCATTACCTTTTTTCGGATATGCGAAAAAGATATAACCTTTTTCAAGTAATAATGCTTCATTACTAATAATAAAATTCGTTTGTTTCACCATTTCATCGAGCGTTTCAACAAAAATAAAAATAGCATCGTGTTCTTTTGAAAATGCAGTTTCTTTACCTGTGAAAATGTCATAATCAATTGGTTCGTTAATAACAACCATATTCGTATACTTATTAAGTTTCAATTTATCGATAACTGACATAATAATCTTCCTTTACATTCGAAATTCATTGTACATACTTTTTTATACTGTTCTAGTGTATTATATCTATTTAGAAAATCAAACTTTAAATAGTATTATTCTGTTTCAAAAGAACAAAAATCTTTATTTGAAGAATTGGTTTTACAAGAGGATGATGGAAAAGAACCAGTTTTTAATTCATATGAAGAGGCTGCAGAAACATTAAAAACATTAGAAGAAAACCTTTTAAACCAAAAATTATACAAATAGCCGATTCCGAATAAGAACAGGCTATTTGTACAATCACAACTCAATAGCAAATAAAGTATATAAAAGCTCTCTATATTGATCTTCTGTAATTTCACGCTTAGTTTTTGCTCCATACATCATTTTAGTTAAACTAGAATTCGTTAAAGAGATATGGCCAGCGTTCGTCAACTTTACTGCAATTGGTCCTTTATTGAAAATAGACTTTTCATCTTCTACCACTCTTCTTTGAACATCGTTTACTACTGTCTCGTCAATAATATGAGTATAAAAAGCATGACAAACTTTCCATTCTCCAGCAACATCTATTCTTTCTAGAACATAATTGCCTTTACTCGTATCTTTTCGTCTTACCCGGTACGAACCGTTTTTTGAAGAAACAGACTCACCAGTAAAAGGTACAGGAACGAGGGGTACTAACGAAGCTATACCTACATCAATTAAATACTGTACGTTATCTTTATTTAAAATAATTGTTATATGTCCGTCCTCAAGCGCCCAAGCGTTTATATCATTTTTATATACAGTACCTAGTGCGAGTTGTACATCATAACCACTATCTTTTAAAAAATAATAAAAAAGAGTATTTAATTCATAACAAAGCCCACCGCGGGAACTAGTTAAAATTTTCTCTTGTAAGTTTTTCATAGAAATTGCATTTATATTACCTGCTATAACATCTAAATTCTCAAACGGTATTGTGTGAGCAAATGCAAAGAGTATTGTACTTAATTCTTCAAATTTTATTTCAGTACGTTTTTCAAGGTTTAATCTTGTAAAGAGTTGGTCTTGTAACTTTGTCATATTCAGCACCCCTTAATAAGTTATAAGTTTAAATAATATATGCTGATTGTATATGTGATGAGGTACTGTAACAATGTACATTTCGTTTAACTGTACCGGTACAAAAATTCTAATTCACAAGATTGCCTCTTATTTACTCTGGGATGTTACGAATATAAATGTAATAGTTTGTCTATGGATACATTATTAATATTACTTAAATCAATAAAATATTGAAGTTGCCACATTTGGCTCTTTTTAGCTTGATTACTAACAGGTTTATCCCATATAGGATAAACTCTCATAGCCATCTTTCCTTTTTGACTTTGAATTTTTAATATTTTTTCTTCAAGAAGAATCTCTTTTGGGAAAATAAATTGTCCTAGTTTATGATCGTTAATACAAGTGATAACTAATAAGTCAGGAGCAGCGTCATAAGAAAACGCTTGATTTTGCATGTTTTCATTTTTCTCCCAAAAAGAAACAAATTGACCAATTTTGTTAGGAGTAATTTTTGATACTCTAAAACGTATCGTTTTGTTATTTAAGTGAAATAACGCCCCAGCATACTCTGAGTTTTGTCTTTCTTCTTTTAGATTAGTGATTATTAAGTTATTAGGTTTATATACTATGTTATTTAAATTTTGAATGATATCATTAAAGTTGTTCAAGTAAACGCCCCCTTTATCCATCTTTTAGTTTATCACAAACGTTAGTTCTTATATATCGTATAGATAATATATAGTAATAACGACGTGAAAAAGAGGGGTATTTTAGTGGAACATGATTATGCAGGTTGACTAGATTATTTCAATGTACTCAATTTTTCAATTGCTTGTTGTTCAGTTGCTAAATAAAAAATATCATTACCTTTATTACATTCATAAATGAAGTCTTTTAAGCTTTTACTAGTGTACGTAGAAAAATCCCCAACAATAGCAATCTTTACTTTGTAGTTTATAAACTTTTGAAGGATATCGCCCGCAAGCCGTGTTTTTAGATCAAAGAAATCTTCACTTATTAAAGATTTATGGATAATAATATGTTTCGCATCTACCTCATATTGAACTGTTGCCATAGTATCTAATGCAGACTGAACATCCGATATTAATACCTTATCGTTTCTAATGACCGCAATATTGATTCCATCGATTACTACTTTCTTTATTTCCATAGTCCCACCCCTTTATAATTTACACAGTATGAGTAAAATTGTTTTAATCATAGATTAAATTAGCTGCAGCTATTAAAATCGCCTCTATTTTTTATTACTAATACGGTCAATGAAATTAATGATAGTTTCTTTTTTTGTATTTTTGAATATATATATAATCGCCTTTATTTGTTATAAAAATATTGTGGAGTAACATAACTTAACAAACTATCCAAAGTGTTAATCTCGGCATATGGTTGTATTTTGGTAGTATTCTTGATTTTCTGAGGGTTAAACCACACACCTTTTATATTTGCATTTTGAGGACCAGCAATATCCTTTTCTAAGTCATCCCCAACAAATAAAGTATTTTCCGGTTGTAAATTTAGCTCATGTAATGCTAGTTCGAATATACGTTTATCAGGTTTACTCAATCCCACTTCTTCAGAAATAATGATTGTTTCAAAATACCTATTTAAATTCGTGTTAAATATTTTAGCTTTTTGCCTCTGAGTTGATCCATTTGTTATAATTCCAACTTTAAAGTGCTTCTTTATTTGATTTAAGAAATGAATAGTATTTTGGTCTATTGAAAAACATCTAGGGAAATTATTATTCCAAAAATCTTGGATGTAATTGCGTGGCAATCTATACCTTGGCGTGAATTCATCGAACAATGATTCTAAAACTGTCGTTTTATTACTTATGCCATATTCTCTTTTATCGTATTCTTTGAATTTCTGTAACATGTTGCTTTTAGCCACACCGTCTACATTTTCATAACACTTTTCTAAAACAATTAAAAATAATGCCTCTACTGCTTTATCCCTATCAAGTAATGTATCATCTAAATCAAACAGCATCGCTTTATAACCCATCAAATAATTTCACAACCTTTCTCGCATGATTTAAATAATCCTTAGTTCACACCTTAAGCGCTTACTAAATTAGCAAAAAAACTCTAAAGTTTGTGACGTACACTCTATAATTTCGCTAGCTTTTTTTATATTGAAATTCATTTCCGTTTCCCCTTCTAGTAAGTAGCGAAAGTATATGTTCACACAGTTTAAGAAATCACATGTATTTCCCAATATTATACATTAGTTTTTTAGAAATATAAATCGTTCAGCTTTTCATACGATAAGTTTTTTCAAGCATACAATTATTTTTTCATAAAACGGAATATGGCTAATAATATTTTTTTGGAGAATACACATTCTTGAAAATGAAGCTAATACGTTAAACGTCCTATGAAGTTCCTATTGTATCTCCACATAAACTCCAGATAGTACGGCTATAATGACTACCAGAGGTGATATTATGAAAAACTATCATATTCTCGTGGTAGAGGACGATCAAGAAATTCAGGAATTAATTAAACAATTTTTAATGACACAGCATTATACAGTGGTAGTCGCTTCAGATGGACTAGAGGGTATGACACAATTTAATAAGCAATCATTTGATTTAATTCTTCTAGATGTCATGATGCCCAATCTTAATGGGTTTGAAGTTTCTAAAATGATTCGAAGTCAGTCAAACGTACCAATTATTATGCTAACTGCGTTGGAAGAAGAGGAAGATCAAATGAAAGGATTCGACCTTGGGATCGATGATTATATAACAAAGCCCTTTTCATTTCATGTTTTGATTAGACGAGTCGAAGCTGTACTTAGAAGAAGTTATGATAAAAATGTAAATAATCATTTAATATTTAAAGAAGTGCGTATTGATGTGGATGCATATAGAGTATATGTAAATGACGTTGAAATTATATTAACGACAAAAGAGTTTGAAATTCTACAACTACTATTTCAAAATGAGAGAAAAGTACTTACAAGAGAAAATATCGTAGAAAAAGTTTGGGGTTACGATTATTTTGGAGAAACACGAATAATCGATACACATATTAAAAACCTACGCAAAAAATTAGCTATCCCTTATATTAAAACAATAAAGGGTATTGGATATAAAATTGATGAATAGTATTGTGAAACTCATGAAAATGAAGCAAATTACTTATAAACTCTTTATGACTACATCTCTCATTTTATTATCCTTTGCAATATTGATTTATTTAACTTTATACTTCTTTCTTCCGACGTTTTATGAGCAATATAAAACAGATCAACTTCAAACAGGGATAAACGAAATCATTGATAAATCTAAAAATCTTACGTTTCAAGATGCGATACCACTTTTTGATGAATACGCCAAAAAAAATAATGCGATGCTTTATCTTCAAAATAAAGAAGGAATAATTATTTACTCTCCTTCATTTTCTTTTATTCAAAGTGGTACGCAAAAAACAGTAGTTACTAAAGCAACACGATTCGAGAATGCAAGTACCCTTAGCAATTCATATAACGTTACGAAACCAATTCAATTTCAAGATGGTAGTTTAACGCTTGTAGTGTTTGCTACATTTCAACCGATTGATGAAGCTTCACAGGTTTTAGTACGCTTTCTCCCCTATATTAGTATCATTGTGCTCGTTATTGGTATAGGGAGTGCTTATTTTTATTCCAGGTTTATTACAAAGCCACTTATTTATATTAATGAAGGTGCACAAAAGATGGCAAATTTAGATTTCTCCGAAAAAATTGAGGTTCGCTCTACAGATGAGTTAGGAGAATTATCTAATAGTTTGAATGACATGTCTATTAACTTGCAACAAGCTATGTTTGATTTAAAAAAAGCAAATGAACAATTAAAAAATGATATTGAAAAAGAAAGAGAAATAGAAACAAAACGCAGAGAGTTTTTTGCGATTGTAGCACATGAATTAAAGTCCCCTCTTACTGTAATGAAAGGATACTTAGAAGGAATGATATACAATATTGGCCCTTATCAAAATCGCGATCAATATTTAAAGAAGAATCATCAAATTATTGAAAGTATGGAACAATTAGTTCGTGAAATTTTAAGCGTATCGAAATTAGAACAACACACCTTTAAACTAAAAGTAGAAAAAGTTAATCTTTCAAAGTTAATAAATACAATTACAAAAGATCTCGAATTTTTCGCTTCACAAAAAAACATCCAAATAATAAAAGAAATTGATTCTGATCTTTCCGTTTATACAGATTATATTCTTTTAGAAAAAGCATGTAAAAATATTATCCATAATGCGGTTATGTATTCACCACATAATGAAAAAGTTTATATACAGTTAAGTAAGGATCCTAAACAAGGTCAAATTAAAATGCAAATTATGAATACAGGTGTCAATATTAAAGAAGAAGATATACAACAAATTTTCAAACCGTTTTATCGAATTGAAAAATCAAGGAATCGAAATACTGGAGGAAGCGGTTTAGGACTATATATTGTGAAACAAATTCTTGAAACGCTAGATATAAAGTATTCTATAAAAAATATGGAACATAGTGTGCAATTTTGCATGAACATTCCATTATCTAAACAAAAAACAAACAAACTCCCCTCTTAGTAGGACGAGTTTATTTGTTTTTGTAGTAAGTATAAACTTATGATGAAATCATTATAGTGGAAATAGATTATGAAATTGATTCAAGTTTAGGATAGTTCATTTTATAATTTGATTTTGGAGTTAGCATAACAATTGTATATATAAAATTCTTAAATGGATTTGATCACTAGTTGGTTTTAGAAAACCTATAGTTATTACCATTGATGTTGAGGTACAGACCGCAAATCAAAAAAAACCACACTAAGAAAAATAAAAGCCTTGCTGCATTTGAAGTGTGGCAAAGCTTTTTTAAATTGCTCAATTGTTGTTCCACTAACGTCTTTGTTAGCTAACACTTTAATTGTTTTAATAGCCTTTTGTTTAATTCCCACAATGCTGTTTTGTTGCTATCCCATTTCAAAAGGGTTACTGCTTCCTCAAAGCATAACCATTTATAATTGAAGTGTTCCTTAGATAATGAAATATTTTTTGTAGGAACTTTAACTCCAAAAGAAAATTCTTTTATTACATAAACTTCTTCTCCCCAAAGGAATCCGCCAACTACATCCTCTACTGGTAATGGCGACACAGAATCTAATGTTATATATGGGCATTCTCTTATAATACCAGCCTCTTCAAACGCTTCCCGTTTTGCTGATTCAATAGGAGTCTCACCATCTTCTCCACCACCAGCTATTCCTTGCCAATAACCATAATCACTTCGGTTAAAAATGGCATATTGAATGGAATCATCCGTTTTTATATAAGGAAAAATCAATACTTGATATGATGCTCTCATTGTTTAAGCTCCTCCCGAAAATAAGCTTTAAATACATATGAACAATTTATTCACTAACTTGCCGTTTTAGTGAATAAAGAGCCGGCATCACAATTCTACATTAATAATGCAGGTTTATGGTCGCGGCTCTCCATTTTTAAAGAATTTTATTTTTCATAAACGGGGGTCACCATACATGTCCATCAACTCAAGAGGTTTTAATACCCTCAAATACTCAAAAGCGTCATCCTTTCTAATGAATCCCTCGATTCAAGATGAACTACTACCATTTGCAGAAGAATTAAAATGATATCACTCGTACGGTTTCCAAATCCATCATATTCATACGCATTGATCGTTCCATCTGCTAATGTTTCTTTCCTTAATTGATTAATAGAATCGTATTCATAGGAAACAGTTCGTAAAGATTCGCCCTATATTTCTAACGCATCAAGATTTATAAAAGTTTTTTACAATTTTATATTTGATTTTTTAGTAACTCAACATATTATATCGTTAGAACTGAGTTACATATTTAAAAATCACAATCTGGAAAATCTGCAGATGTGCGGGTTCTTTTTTGTAACATAGCATCAGAAAGTAGAGATGAAACGAATAGGAACTTTAAAGTCTTTAAAACGTGATGCATATCTTTTTATTGCGATGTTAATTTATTTTTCTGGCATCTTCATCTCAATACTTATTATAGACAGTACATTTAACTGGTTAAGCTTTATACTTGCACTGCTATCCCTATGTGCCTTAGTCTTCACCATACAAGACAGTAAAAATAAGAATTACAGAATAAAATATTGACGCCCATGACCATACAGCTACCAAATACAATACACAGTAAACCTAACAGGATTAGAAACTCTGGTAGATCAAAGTGGTCTAGTAGCGCACCTATTAATAATCCAAAGGGATAGAATACAATTTCGATCCAGGTTACGCCCCCTGCTTTTTTTATTTCTCGGTAAGATACAATGCTAACAATTAAAATGCCTAACACAATCAATCCTATCCCTAACATCATACATCAATTCACCCTTTTTAAAATTTAAAAATCTAGCTTTTCACTTTCATATACTGCTCTTTTACACGTGCCAGTAAGTCCATCATCTTATTTTTTACAGGATGTTCTTGATTTTCTGGTACTTCTCTTCCATTTGATGAAAAGCTTTGTGAGCATGCACTTTGTGTAACTTCAAATTTTGCATATGGGAAAGTGTACTCATTTTCTTCACCAACGTTTTCAGTAGTGCTTCCATTTGAACCAGCGCGTATGCAATTCTCGTCAAGTTTAGTGCGCTTCCCTTCCTTGTTTACCGTGTAATAGGTATCGTTAACCGTACCATATTTCATATCGGCTGTAGATGTTACTGCGGTTCCGTCTGCGGTGAATGTAACTACACGAAAACCGTCTTCTTCTGGCAATAATTCCGCTCCAGGTACATTGTATAGTACCACTAGATCTCCTACGTACGCTTCAGGAATGAGATAAATCGTATTTGTGGTGTCTTTTCCAAATCGGATACAACCGCTTAATACAATCATAAAAAAGATTCCGAAATAAATTATTACATTTCTCATAGAGTCTCTCCCGTTATTTGTAAGAATGGTATAGTATTTATTATATAATGCAATATATTTCCTTGGATAGAATAAGTTTCTAGTTTAAAGGCAGCTTTCCTTAGCTGGATGGTGATGTGTTCCCTAAAAAGAAAGACTGAGGAAGGTCCCATGAACTAAAGCACCCCTTTAGTTGAAAAAAAAGAATCCTCTCATTGTTTCTCACTTTGCAAATCTTTTTGTTTACTAAAGATAAAGTGGTCTTCAGACTTCTAAACGTGCAGATGGTTAGCAATGTATCCGCGTAGCCACAACATGACATTAATTCGTCTAGTATAAAAGCCATTTGAAAAATCATCGTCTTTAGATAATATTTCCGATGATATTGTGATGGAGCTTCTTGTTTTTGTGATTTTTATAAATAAAATTAATGGATATATTAATAACCGTACTCATAAATGGAACAAATGTGTTACTTAGATTGTCTATTACGTATAAAAAGGTGTTCTTGGTAGTTCTCTCCTTTTGTAATGCAAGAAATACAAGATGAGTCCTATCCTGTACATTTGTTAATTGTATTGGTATGTAAAATACCAATACAAAATCCATAAATTCTTGAAAGAGGTTGAAAATGTATGATCGTTCCAAAGAAGTTTTTTCACATTTCGCATTATAAAAAGATGCTACCTGTAGTATTACTTTCATGTGTAACGCTTATAGGCTGTTCCAATAGTAATATTCAATCCGAACCTCCGAAACAAACAAAACAAGAAAATACAAGTAATCATTCTTTTGTTAAACTTGAAAAAGAATATGATGCTAAACTTGGTATTTATGCATTGGACACAAGTACGAATCAAACTGTTACTTATCGTTCAGATGAACGTTTTGCATACGCATCTACCCACAAAGCACTTGCTGTTGGAGCACTGTTACAAAAGAAATCAATAGAAGATTTAGATCAAAGAATTAAGTATACTAGCAAAGATTTTGTGAATTACAATCCAATTACTGAAAAATATATAGATACAGGTATGACTTTGAAAGAACTTGCGGATGCTTCCATTCGATATAGCGATAATACTGCACAAAATCTTATTCTTACGCAATTAGGTGGGCCAAGTGAATTCAAAAAATCACTGAGAGAAATAGGAGATACTGTCACAAATCCTGAACGTTTTGAACCAGAATTAAACGAAGTGCAGCCAGGAGACACACGTGACACTAGTACCCCAAAGGCATTAGCTACTAGTCTTCAAGCTTATGCGCTAGGCGATATACTTTCAATTGAGAATCGGAACTTTTTAATAGATTTGATGAAAAGAAATACTACGGGGGACAACTTAATTCGTGCTGGAGTTCCAGGAGAATGGGAAGTAGCCGATAAGACTGGCTCTGGATCTTATGGAACAAGGAATGATATCGCAATCATTTGGCCACCAAATAAGAAGCCAATTATTCTTGCGATACTTTCTAATCATGCGAAAGAGGATGCGAAGTACGATGATAAGCTTATTGCAGATGCAACGAAAATAGTGTTAGATGTTTTAAAAGTAACGAATAAATAATAATAGTCATGAATGTAAGCTGCTCCTACTTTACGGTACATATCGTTTGAAAGACAATTACGTATCTAAACGCTAAGAAGTATTATTGAATGTATTTACATTATTCAATACCAAATAATAAGCATCTCTTGTTAAAAGGTTTACTATGTTTTAAATGAGCAAATACTTTAGTATATAGCTGTTGAGTAATCCAATTTTAGTTTTTTAAAATTTAGTATGCAGCACTGGAAAACAGATTAATTCACTATAGTTGTCGAATATTCTGTGCTTAGTTACCTCCAGGCTGATATACTATAAACACAATCGTTCTAGAAGGGTGATGATATTATGTATGAACAACAAAATAATAGGGATAGAGATCAAAAAATGATGTTTTCTATGCAAGGAATTCCCACAAATAAAGTTAACATGAATCAATTGCCTAAATGGATTAGAATTTTCGGATATTGTGCGTTTGGTTGGATGATAGTATTTAGTTTCATTATGATTGTAGGTTTAATTCTTCAATAACTATACAGATAAACAGTTAAACGGGACATTCTCTAGATGTATGATCTAAATACTGTCCCTTTTTTTATATGTAATTCCTAAATAATATAACCGGTCATAACAAAAAGAACTTGTAGAATATGCTACAAGTTCTTTTTCAAATATTGTTAAAAAAAGGAACAACAAACTATCTTAACATTCCATACAGTGAGACCATTTTGATTATGGCTTGGTTTTATTGTATATCAAATATTAATATTTGAAGAAACCAATTCTTGAAAATTATGTGAATTGAAAAGCTAGAGTGTTTATATTAAATTTCGTTTACTACTAACTTCTTCTTACTTAAATAAACTGCACGATCTGATTTTTTAGCAACTTCCTGAGAGTGCGTCACAACAATAATACATTTATTTTCTTTATGTGCAAGTTCTTGAAACAGTTCTATTATATCCATTGCCGTTTCTTCGTCGAGGTTTCCTGTTGGCTCATCCGCAATCAGTAAATCAACATTACAAGATAATGCTCGAGCAATTGCTACACGCTGTTGTTGCCCACCACTTAGTTGCAGGACGTTTCGTTTCGCTTCAGCTTCTGTGAGTCCTACCCGCTCTAATAATTCTAATGCTCTTGCTGTTTTATTTTGCACTTTAACACCTGTAATTTCCATTGCTGTTAGGACATTTTGAAGAGCGGTCATATAGGTAATCAAGTTATAAGATTGGAAAATTACAGATACATGTTGATTACGGTATCGATCCAAACCAATTTTTCTAATATCTTTGCCATTATACAGTACATAACCATTTTTAGGGATATCTAGTCCACAACCTAAGCTTAGAGTTGTGGTTTTGCCAGATCCGGATGGTCCTAAAATTGTGTAGAAATGCCCTTTTTGAAAAGAAAAATTAACATTATCTAGTATCGCTACATTTTTGCCATTACTTTCATAGTAATAGTCTAAATTTTTAAATTGTAAAATCGTTTCCATATCGAGCCTCCTTATTCATCTTTTAAAAGAATTTGTTTTGGATTTAAACGTAGAATAGATGATGCTGGAAGAAGCGTTGCTAATATAGCAATAGCTAGTCCTATCCCTCCCATTTTCCCTACATCTTCTCCTGTTACACTTACATCAATTTTATCAATCGGGTCCTCTTTTTGATTTTGTACAGTTCCACCAGGTCCAGACATCATTACAGTACCATTTTGCGGGGTGTTTGTTTCTTCGCTTGCTGTAGCAACTTCACTTGAAAGTAAATTATCCCCTATATATTGAGAAACTTTAGCTCCTGTTGTTATGGATAATCCAAATGCTAAAATAGCGATACATACTACTTCTACTACGAACTGCGCCATCAGCTTCCACTTTTTCTCTCCAATGGACAATAGAATCCCCATTTCCTTACGGCGTGTCTTAATCGATAACATAATGATTAACCCTAATATAATCGCACCTGCAATTGATACAATATAAATAATCATTTGAGAAGTAGATGAGATATTTTCGATAGGCCCAATCATTTGTTTGTACAACGAATCATGTGCATCTAATTTATAATAATTAAAATCAATATCAGATTTTTTTGCTTCTTTTTTAAATGCTTCAATGTTTTGTGGATCTTTCAAGAAATACACGACTTGAATGCTACTTATACCTTGATCTACTTCTAATTTTTTCATAGTTGAATGCGGCATATATAGTTTATTAGCTGGATCCATTATAGGAGGCGCCTGTTGACCCATTGCTTGCTCATTCGTTTCGTAAATACCGATAATTTCAACCTCGAGGGTTTCCTTCTTATCCCCTGATTGCACTTTAACTTTGTCTCCTACTTTCAAATTGTTTAATTCCGCTAATCGTTTTTCCATTAAAGCTACATTCTGGTCTTTCATCTGTTCTGTAATTGGTTTCCCATCAATAATTTTACTTTTTCCATTCTTAAAACTTTCTTGTAATGCAGTCTTGCGAACTCCCTCAATCATAAAGGAAGCATTCATATCTATTTCTGTACCGGAGCTTGAACCGCCTCGTACAGCCGCCATTCCCGCTTTACCTTTTCCTTCTTCTTCTCCTTCTGAAGCTCCTACTAGTTTAAGTCCATCCGAGATTCCGAAAGTATTACTTATGTAATTATAGTCTTTTACATACTTTGACTTCGCTAATTGATCTGCTTCTTTCATGTTGAGCTTCGGTGGATTAGGCATCTCTCCAGTTTCCCGAGCTTGTTGACCTAATTTGTCAAAATCAAGACTTAAAGTAACATCTGCACCTAGTTTTTTTCTTGCTGCATCCGCAGCTTTTTTTGATGCATTTTGGATTGTAAATCCTGCCAACACTAAATTTGTAACAATTAGGAAGACTGCCATCAAAATTAATGATGTTCCTATTCTTTTTTTCATACTGAGAATTGCTCGTTTCATAAAGTTCATTTTTTCTTACCTCCTTGATAACTTATATTCTATATAGGTTATCTAGAGTCTATATGGAGCTAATCGGTAGTTTATCTAGAGATATAAGGAGTTTATGTGTAGTTATTCAATGACTTGGTGAAGAATATTGGTAAGGAGCATATATATTAAGATTCATTGAATGAGAGCATACAAATCTATGCTTATTATGTAATTTCTATAGAACAAATTAAAAGCACCCTATTTGAATGGTTATATGTGTGTTTGTTAAATATGAAAATCCATTAATGAATATGGCGCTTTATTGAAGTTGGTCAGATTTTTTAATAATAATATTGTGTTAAAAAGCCTAACTTATCATTTTATAAGTTAGGCTTTTATGTTATCTATAAGAAAAAGTTATAAAGACTCATAATATTTCATAATTTAACCTATTGTATTTAAACGAGTAAAATAAAAGTAATAAGTGCATACATTAAGGAGGTTTTTTAATAGTGGCAGAAATTATAACATTTAGGATTGCTACGGCAGATGATTTAGATGAAATTGTAAAAATGCTTGCTGATGATGTTTTAGGAAATAAAAGAGAGCGCTATGAAACACCACTCCCTGATAGTTATATAAGAGCATTTCATGCTATTGATTGTGATCCAAATAATGAGTTGATTGTAGCGTGTGATGGGACGGAGATTGTTGGTCTTCAACAAATTACATTTACGCCTTACATTGCACGTCAAGGGGGTTGGAGAGCTACTATTGAGGGTGTACGGACAGCCTCATCAAAACGTGGTAAAGGTATAGGAACTAAACTTATTAAATGGGCTATTCAACGTGCTACATTACGGGGATGTCATTTAGTACAGTTAACAACAGATAAAGAACGACAGGAAGCTTTGCAATTTTATAAGAAATTAGGATTTAAAGATTCTCATGAAGGATTAAAACTTTTTCTTTAATGAATATTGTTATTTATATACCAAAAAGACGCATATTGTAAGGTTCATTGACTATTGGCTTCGAAAACTATAGTAACTAGCACTGAATAATATATATTAATTGACACATTGTTTATCATATAAATTACATCACTTCAAACGGTGTATCTTTTGATACGAAAATAAGCAAGTTAATGTTCTCTCATATAAATGAGAATATTAACTTTTCTTTTAAATTGTAGTATAAATTATTTATGGTTTTATTTTATTGTTAGTTTTATAATATAATATACAAATTTATTACCTAGCTTTATAATTCAAGCACGTAATATTAGACGAAAAGAATATTTTAAATTTAATATACAGCATAAATAAAACATAAATTTTGTCCATGTTTTAAACAATATGTATTTTGGAGGAAGTAAATTGATTTTTTCAAAACTCATTGATCGATACGCCTTGTATGATTTGCACAAAAAAAGAAGTGGAGAGTTTCAATATACTTCTCTTTCTAACACCTTAATAGATATAAAGGACATAGAATTTTTTTATAAAGGACAACCATCTAATATTCATTTTAACATTAAGCATGCAAAGCAAGAAAAGGAATACATGGTTGGACAGTTCAAATATAAAAGCTCGGTTCAATCTGGTGATTCACGCAACGACTCTGTAACTGGGGAATTATTTTTACATGAAAATGAAGATGCACCTCATGTCATCTTTGTTCACGGTTGGAGAATGGATTCTAACGAACGTATAAAAAAAATATTTCACGACCATATGACTAACTTGAAGTGGAATATGTATTATTTCACTCTACCCTATCATTTTGAAAGAAAACCCAACCAATCCCTATTCAGTGGAGAGTACATGATAAGTGCTAATATTGAACGAACTGTACAAGCCACTAGACAAGCGGTAGCTGATTTACGAACTTTGATTAAATGGATTAAAGCAAATAAAAATGGCCCCTTGATTTTAATAGGAATCAGTTTAGGTGGGGTTATTACTAACCTAACAGCTCTTGTTGAATCAGACATTGATGTATTAGCATCCATTTTCTACGCGAATCGACTTTCTTATTCAATTTGGAAGACAAATCCAGGTAAATTCATTAGAAAAGATTTGGAACATCATGGTGTAACGTATAATGATTTAATAGATTATTGGAAAATCACTGAACCGAGTCAAGCATTACCAAAAGTGAAAAAAGAAAATATTTTATTAATTTCAGGCAAGCACGATCTATATGTGCACCCTGAGGATACGGACTACTTGTGGGCATCTTGGGGAAAACCTACTCGATATATTTATACATGTGGGCATGCTGGGATTGTTTTTAAACGTAAAAAAATTGCAACTGATACTATCAATTTTATTCAAAATCGATTGAACTCCCCACACTTACCCAATGATATGAATACACTTTTCTCCTAAATTACGTACTTGTATTACTAGTTGCAAAAAACTCCTTCTTGAGAAAGATTTTAATTTCTGAATATTTCATTGACTGTTATGACATATCCAATTTAAAATTTATTTATGATGTTTTTTCACCATTAAACTACTGGGATACACTTCATTTATTTGAAAACAATTACAAATAGAGGTGCTAAAATGAAAACAAGAGTAAATCCAGAATTATTACAAGGGTTAGAGATGTTTCCAGATCTCGATTTACGCCCCGAGAACTTGCAATCAATTAGAGAAGGAATAGCTCAAATGAGACCACCTACCGTTGTTGATGAATCCCTTTCGTTAACAGATAAAGTCATTGTTGGGCCAGAAACTAATCCGTTACTATTAAGAATTTATCGTCCAAAATCAAATAATGAACCTTTACCTGTCTTATTATGGATACATGGTGGTGGTTATATTTTAGGGTCTATAGATGATAACGATGATACTTGTATGAGGTTTGCAAAAGAAGCTAACTGTGTGGTTGTGTCTGTAGACTACCGCTTAGCTCCTGAACATCCTTATCCAGCACCAATTGAGGATTGTTATTCAGCTTTAAAATGGATTGCTGATAATGAAGAGTCATTAAACATTGATTCGAATCGAATTGGTGTTGCTGGAGCAAGCGCTGGCGGTGGACTTACAGCAGCATTATCATTATTAGCCCGTGATCGAAAATATCCTTCAATTTGTTTACAAATGCCACTCTATCCAATGATTGATGACCGAAATAATACACCTTCAGCGAATGAAATTAAAGAGGGGTTTGTTTGGAACCAAAAGGCAAATGAAGCTGGGTGGAAAATGTATTTAGGAGAAATGTATGGAACGGATCAAATCCCTGCCTATGCAGCGCCTTCTCGGGCTGAGGATTATAGTGACTTACCATATACTTACACATTTGTTGGTCAATTAGATCCATTTCGTAGTGAAACATTAACCTATGTAAGCAAACTAGCCCAAGCTGGTGTTGATGTTGAATTTCATTTATATCCAAATTCCTATCACTGGTTTGAAGGATTGAATCCAAGTGCCGATGTATCTATTTACGCTGTGAACGAAATGGTACAGGCAGTAAAGACTGGTTTCAAAAGAGTCTCTAAGGTTGAGGCTTAATCACTTTATAAGAGAACTACTCATAAATAGAATAGCCGATTCTCATTTAAAATAGCGAAAAGACACCATTTAAGGTGTCTTTTCGCTATTTTAAATCCATATTATTTTTACGTCGTTGTTATTTTTTAAACGTTTTGTAGGAATTAATACAACTCGAACATCTAGCCTGTTAAATGTTCGAATATATAATAAAAATTGTATAAATTAAGAATGTGCTTCGGATAATTTTATAAATAAATACAAAGATATCTTCTCCTCCTCCTGTTACAATAGAAATGATCTCTTGTCTATTTTTTTATTAAATTGTAGTATAATTACAGTATGTGAAATTATACTAATTTAACTTTAAAAGCGAAGTGAACATAATCGTCACTTCGCTTTTTGCATGTACAATCCTTATTACATGTACCCAATTCAGTATATACTTCCACATGACTTGCTTTTATTTAATCGGTTTCGCTGTTTTTAAAACGAATGAACTTAATGCAGGAACTTTAATTTTATTATTATGGACAACATAAAGTGTTTTACTACCTGCCTGCTTACCATCTACTAGTACTTTCCAAGGACCTTTCGATGGCAAAGTTATGTCAACGGATTCTCTATTTGCATTGTGAGCCACCATAAAGTTTTCATTTTTATTCCCATTGCCCTTTCCATCTATTGAATAAGCTATAACATTTTTGGGAGCATCTATAAATGATATATGCTTTTTAATTTGCTCAGTAGATGTCATTCGAAAAGCTGGGTACTTTTTGCGTAAATCTATTAAGCCCTTCATATAATCTACTTCATTATTATATGCTGCACGGCGCAACCAATCCATCTGGTTAATTGAATCTGGAGATTTGTAACTATTATGATCACCATATTTCGTGCGCATAAACTCTTGTCCTGCATGTAAGAATGGAATCCCTTGTGATGTTAATAAAATCGAAGAAGACAATTTGTGCATTTGTTTTCGCACTTCTTCACTATCACCTGGATTAGTTAACTCAAGTTTATCCCATAATGTATGATTGTCATGTGCTTCCACATAAGTTAGCACCTGCTCTGGATCTTGATAGGTAGACGACTTTGTATCATAGTCAATACCTGCTGTAATGCCTTTTTTAATACGATCTTCCATGTTTTCTTTTCCATTTACAAAACCATTTTCTTTCTCCTCAAATACACTACCTTTCAATCCATCACGTATATTATCGTTAAAATGAGCAATCCCTTTCATTTTCTCCGCATTTTTTTGATTTGCTTTCAACTCAGCTGCAAGAGGTGTATTTAAATCCCAACCTTCCCCATGCAGAATAATTGAAGGGTCAATTTGATTAACAGCTTTACGTATTTCATTCATCGTTTCATAATCATGAATGCCCATTAAATCAAAACGGAATCCATCTAAATTGTATTCTTTTGCCCAGTATGTTACAGAATCAACCATAAATTTCCTCATCATTTTTTGTTCTGAAGCAGTATCGTTTCCTACTCCAGTTCCATTTGCAAATGTTCCGTCTTCATTGTAACGATAATAATAACCTGGAACTAACTTATGAAAATTAGATTCAGCAGCACTATACATATGGTTATATACTACATCCATCACCACACGAAGATTATTATCATGCAGTGTTTGAACCATTTGCTTTAATTCAGTTATTCGAAAAGTCGGCTCATATGGATTTGTAGAATAGGAGCCTTCTGGAACATTGAAATTTTTAGGATCATATCCCCAGTTATATTGCGGTTCATTTAAAGTCTCTTCATTGACTGATGCATAATCAAATATCGGTAAAAACTGAACGTGCGTAACACCAAGATCTTTCATATGATCAAGTCCTGTTTTAACACCTTCAGGACCTTTTGTTCCTTTTTCTGTTACCCCTAAATATTTCCCTTTCTGCTTAATGCCACTTTCAGGTTGGATGGAAAGATCGCGTACATGCAATTCATAAATAATAGCATCTTCCGGTTTTTTAAATTCCGGTTTTTTATTTGCTTTCCATTTTTTCGGATTTGTTTCGTTTAAATCAATGACTACACCTTTATCTCCATTTACAGAAGCAGCACGCACATATGGATCAACTGCTTCAGTCCATTTATCCCCAATTTTCACCTTATACGTATAAAAGAGACCTTTTTGGTTCCCTTTAATTTCTGCTTTCCAAGTTCCCTTTTCACCTTGTTGCATGTTTATTTCAGTACCTATTTTATCGTTCCATTTTTTATATGTAACTAACTTTGCTTCACTCGCAGTAGGAGCCCATACACGGAATTTTGTATGTTGCGGGGAATATATATTCCCTAGATCGTTACCACTATAATAAAATAATTTATCAAACTCTTCACTACGAATGACTTTACCGATTTCAGTATTCGTATAAGCTAAGTTTTCTATTTTAACTTTGTAAGTCTGTTTTAAATCAATTTTCTGTTCTGTAATTATTTTCACCTTATTAGTAATATCTCCACCATTTTTATCAAAAGGATTAATTTCCTTAATTTTAATGCCCTCAATTTCAATTTTCTGTTCCTTACTATTAAAAGGAACATTAGTCGTTACAGTAATTTCATGGAAACTATCAATAGTTGCTTTTTGAATTGAGAGATCCGATGAAGGCTTAGAGTTATATACTTTTTCATCACCCGAAAGAATCCATACTTCAGCACGACCGTCCTTTATATTTTCAATCCAACGATCCCCACCATCTTTTTCCCATTCATTTGTTCGAACTATAAATCCTACACGATTATAGTCACCGTCTATTTTTATCTTAGCGTATTTTCCAAATTCATCTTCACCAGTAAATTCATAAGATGTACCATTCGCATTTTCTCCCCATAACCAAAGATTCCAGTCTTTTGTATTTCCAAGCTTTTCTTTGTAATGAATGATAATTTCAGTTGTTTTCGAATTTGAAATTGCCTTCACACTCTGAAAGGAGAAAACAGATGATAACATAACGATTATGGAAAGTAATAAGAATGATTTGTTAATTAACCTTTTTGTAATTTGCACCACATACACCCTTTCTTCAAATATTACTAGCGATTTATTATGCTTACACTGAATAACACTGCTTAAATTAATCTAGAAATCTCTTTTAATTCACCTCCATATTGTCTATTTTCACCTATGCATTTCAATGACCTTTTAATACGAAAGCGTTTGCATTAATACTTAAAAAAATAGATTTGTGTATGCCCTCATATATTTGTAAATGCTAAAAGGTCAGGGAAATCATTTTAAAGCAATCGTTTGTTATCGCTTTCATTTTATAGACTTTCTATCAAGAGGTCAATATATTATTAATTTTCTGTTTTTACACACTTTAAACCTTATTTATTTGTCGTAACTTCTTACAGATAACGCACCTAATTATTGCTTAGTCAGTTTATTTTCAACAATACATTGCTACGTAAAAAAACAGCTAATATCCTTAAAATGATATTAGCTGTTTTTTCATAATGTATTAATATATGAATAATAACTATATTTCTAAATTACTTAATTTTTGCTGCATCAAATGCCTTTTGAACTGCTTGAACTTCAGCTGTATTCGCTCCATATTTATTAGTTGCCACTCGAATACATGCAGACTTCAATTCTTTAAAATTAGAAGTCATGTTTAACTCATCTGTATTTGCATAATAGAAAATATCAAACATTTTATCTTCACCAATTCCTTTAACAGTTACTCCGTTATGAGTTCCGCCTTTTGCGATGAGATACGCAACTTTATTAATAATGCTTGAATTAAAATGAACGCCGCCTTGATCCCAGCCATTAAAATCGTTAAATTCACTGTAATCATCTGGATAAGGTACTCCAAGTGAAGATGGCACAGAAGCTGGGTTTTCCATATCACGGAAAACAGATCCGGTTTGTTCTCCCATTGTCCAGTTAAATGTTCCATTATTTACGTATTTCTCAATAGATGTTCCCATAATATCAGATAGTGCCTCATTGATTGCACCAGATTCACCGTAATATTCAAGATTAGATTCGCTAGAAGTAACAGCATGTGTAAATTCATGTCCAGCTACGTCATATGCTTTAACGATAGGATCGCCATATACAAGCATACTTCCATTATTAGCACTTAATGCATTCTGCCAATTTTTCGGATCGTTCGTATCTTCAGAATCCCAAGCATGTACAACTGATACTACCTTTTGTCCCTTATTATCAAAACTATTACGCTTGTATTTATCTTTATAAAAATCAAATACCTTTGTTGCTAAGTAATGAGCACTTACTGCTTTTGGATCGTTAAATGTTGTTGAAGTACTAGTTGCTAATGTACCAGGATAATAGCTTTCTTCTTTAGTAATATCTTTGTAATTCACATCATAAGTTTCAATTCCTTGCCCTCTTGTATAATCAGCAAGTGCATATTTGCCATTACTTTGTTTAGAAATACCAAATGAACGAGAAATACCTAAATCATCTTTTCCTGTTCCAGTTAATGATGTAAGACTGCTTTTTTTACTTTCCTTTAAGGCTCCAACTAGTTTTTCACTTGCTTTTAAGTTAGATTCTTGTACCATATTTTTTAACATATCGCCATTTTGCGCATTTACTAAATAAGTTCCAGAAACATAGTTTGGTGTTGCAGCTTCAAATGTAACTTGGTATGCATTGCTAGCTTGTCCATTATTTTCATCAACAAAAATAACTTCCTTAACTTCTGGCTCAGAAATAAACTTGATATCGTTCCCGTACTTCGTATAAATATATTGTTTTGCTTCATCTTTTGATAGATTTATAGGTTTTTTCAATTCCTCTTGTTTTAAATTTTGCGCGCTATCGCCTGATACACTTTTAATAACACCCTTATTATCTACGTGTGCAGTTAATTGATGGCCATATACTTCTTTTCCTTCATATGTTTGCTGCATACGTACGAGTGTAGTCCCATCATACGAATCACGTTTTTGAAGAACTTTATAATCTACTCCTGTTTCTCCATTGACTTGTTTTTGGGACAGAGCTTGTTCTGTTTTCTCCTTAAGTGCATCCTTTACCACATTTTCTGGTGCCTTTTGTGACGGTTGTGTAAGTTCACCCGAACGGAACGATTCCTCCTGAATTTGAACTTGTAGTTGATCTGTTTCCTCTGCATGACCTATTCCGTAGGGTGCCACAGCTGTTAAAGCTAATCCTGTTGTTAACGCTACCTTAGTTAATGTCTTTGTGTTTTTCATTTTTTCACCTCGTATAATTTTTGAAATAGAAAGCTTGTACAAAGTATACTGTCTATTTCTGTCGAAAAAAAGAGAAAATACAAAATTTATGTAATATTATGCAAAATTACATATATGTGGTCAATATAATAAAAAATGAGCCCCTTTAGGTGCTCACCAATTGGTTAGTTGTTAATTATCTATATCCATTCTAATCAAAGTACCCTTACATCTAAATAACAACATAAAAACCCACTCTTTACTATTTTAAGAGTAGGTTTAATGCTATTAAAATAGTAATTATTATAGGACACCTTAAAATTGTTATTTCGGACATGAAGTTAATTTAGAATACAGATGAATCAAATGAATACTAATGCCCTTGATAAACAAGAAAATGAAAGTGTGTGTTTTGTTTTATGATGTATATAGTAGATACATACTTTAGTGAGGCAGTGCATCTACAATTTAGATTTTTTAATATAATTTTGTTATGTATACCTATAGCTGCCTGGATTGTAACATTATGAGATAGCTGAAGTCTCATTTGAGTTTCAGGCTATTTTATTTTGTCAAAAATATCTTTTAAAGATAAATTTGTTTCCCATTTAAATATAGAAAAGGACACATCTATTGCATGTTATAAGCTCAAGGTATGTTCTTTTAAAGCATATTTTAAATATGCATAGTAAGAAATAAAACAATAATTATTC
This sequence comes from Bacillus cereus group sp. BceL062, assembly GCF_051780025.1. NCBI lineage: Bacteria > Bacillati > Bacillota > Bacilli > Caryophanales > Bacillaceae > Bacillus > Bacillus cereus group sp. BceL062. The sequence continues at coordinate 797,639 of NZ_JBPWGY010000001.1, forward strand.
AAATGAAAAATCCCCCGGATCTGTTTAATAATCCGGGGGATTTTATATCGATGATTCCTTATATTTCTATACCGATTACAAACTTTTTTAGAATAATAGTATATCCAAGTTTAATAGTTTTTTTGTATGAGATCCATCTATTTTATATTTATTTAATTATCCTACTAAGTTTTTTGTAAAATTCACCTTTTCTTTTTACATGATTAAACTGATTTGGATTAATATTAGCTTTTTGTGAGAGTGCTACAATCTCTTCTTTTGTAATTGAATCTTTAGTATTTATAGATGCTATATTTGTATATTTTCCATCTTCTGTTTTTGGAATTTCTAAAATCCCTTTATTAACAAGATCAACTACAGCCTTATACTCTGAAGAATGTGTATCTACACCAGTAATTTTCCAATTACGCATAACTTTTGGCGTGTATACACCGTTCTTTACCTCTTTTAAATACGTAATAGCAAGGTTACGAATGGTTCCACCTGTTTCTCCGAATGCATTCTCTTGTTTAGATGACCAAGTTTGTTCAAATTTACGTCCCTCTAATGCTCCCCCTTTTGCCTGTAGAGCCTCCATTCTATACGCATTCATTCCTAGCGTCATAACATCGCTCATTTTGATTGGTTTATTTGTACGAATAGAGCGCAAATTTGTAATTCTACTTCCATATGGTTTTGTTAAGTCAATTTCGTATTTTACGCCTCCAAAGAAATCGTTCGTACTGTATTTAGACGCGCGACGGTTTTTATCAAAGCTAACTGTTACATCTCCGGCACGAGATGAGTTAAAATATCCTGCTGCCCATTCCATATAGTCTTTTAAATCTTTTCCAGTTATCTTGTAAACTGTAATTTCTCCCAAAGCATATTGATAATTATACGCAATATCTTTCTTCTTTATAGGACCTATATCCAAACGGGCATAATCATTATCAATTTGATGGGCTACTACATCCGCTTTACTGTAATGGAGCATGACTTCATGAAAGAAATCTGATAAAGGTGTCTCTTGAATCTGCACACTTGGAATACCCTTTATTTCATTTTCAGGAACAAGGTTTCTCCCCTTTAATTGAGCAACTACAACATTTGCATCTCCTCTTGCATACTCATGAAAAGGTGTTAATGTTTCTTCAAGTGCAGAATCAGATAATACTGTTGTTCCATCAGCATTTTTTACAGGTATAGCGGTAGCTGTTTTATCTTTTAAAACAAGCTTTCCATCTTGCTTTGTAAAAGTAAGGTCAATACGTGAAATATGCGTTCCATATTTATCTGGTTCTGTAATAATTACGCCATTTACAACTTCTTTTTTTACAAGTTTATGCATATGAGCCGCAAAAATAGCGCTTAGTTCCGGACAAGCATTCGCAATATCTTGAACACCTGTACCTGGGATTCCATTCTCATTTTCTAGTCCCATATGCATAACCCCTACCATTACATCTACTTTACCTTCTAATTCTTTAATTGCCTTTTTTGTCTCTTCTACTGGATTTTTCACTACTAAACCATCCAAATGATCTGTCCCTTTTTCAAAATCACTAATCATTGGTGTATTCATACCAATAATCCCGACTTTAATTCCACCTTTTTCAACAATCGTATATGCAGGAAGAAAACGCTCTCCATTTTCCTTATAAATATTTCCTGCTAACGTCTTTCCTTTATATTGCTCACTAACTTTTTTCAATGTATCTAATCCAAAGTTGAATTCATGATTTCCAAATGCCCAGGCGTCATATCCCATTGTATTCATTGCTACCATCATTGGCGATTGTGGCTTATCGTTGAATAATTCTACTGAGTTTCCTTGAATTGTATCCCCGGCATCTACTAATATGGTATTTGGATTTTCTTGACGTACCTTCTTTATAACCGTATAAAGCTGCGTCAAACTTCCACTCATATTTGCTCCATCAAGCGCATAATCCCAAGGCATAAATCTACCATGAATATCTGCAGTACCTAACAATGTAATGTTAACATCAGATTCCTCAGCCTTAGAAATAGCTGGTTTGACTGTTACTGCTGTTACAAGAAGCATAAGAATAATAAAATAGCATACATAGTTCTTCCATTTCATTTTTTGCATAATAACAATATTTCTCCCCTTTTTGTACTGGCATAAAGTTGCTTGAACTTTAAAAATGTAACTTATTATTCGGAAAAATTCAACTACAAAAGATAATTTTGGAGGTGGTTTTACTGTGAAAATATAGAGAATCAAATGCATATTTCCCCTAACAGAATAGTATGTTATCGTTTTCTAACAAAATACTTCTTCCTCCAACGTGTGAAGAGCGCTAAACCAACGGTAGATGTATATGTGCTTTCAAAATTTTGGACATATAACTCATTTTCGGATTTCATTACCAATTTATTTCCTTCTATATGAAAATACTGAGATCACTTCCAAAAATAATAACCCCGCTCTTCATTTAAGACGGGGTTCCACTTATACAGCAAATCGGATTCAGTTTTTTTTTGAATGTTCGTTTCCTCTTCAGGAGTAAGATCTGCTAGTTTCGTATTTTCTTCTGCTTATTGGTTGCTTTCAACTAAATTCATCATAATTTTAATCCGGACTTGTATTTTATCACTCGAACTCTGGACGCTATCCAAAATCACTCAATAAAAAGATAATGATTTTTACTTTTCAACTTCACAAAGCAATTTTATCTCTTTGATTTGTTCTATATGACGCTGTTCATGCAAATAGATCAGTTCTATCCACTGATCTAGAAGTAATTCTCCAAGAGCTGGATGCATCACTGATTTTTTCGCTAATATAGATTCATCTTCTATTGTACTCAGGAAACGCATCAATTCTTTTCTAGCGTTGGTTAACAAATCAACCATTTTCGGCACTTCAAATGCTTCTATACTTGGTTCAATCATTTCTGGGGCTATAAATTTTATCGATCTATCTAATACAATAGTGTGAATTTCTTTACGCTCATTTAGGATACTATCCATCTTTTTTAATCCTGACGAAATAACTGTTATAACTCTCTCATCTAATAAAACTAAATGATGACAAACTTGTGCTATACTCCATTTATCTTGATCTGGTTTCCTATTAAATTGAGCATCACTTAACAAAGTAATTTCCTCAAATAATTGCTTTCTCGTTTCATCAAACTTGTCATTTACAAATGTATTCATGTGAATTCTCCTTTCATTAGAACCTACATACTTAGATTCCTACGTTAGAAATATTCTCTATAGAAAAAAGATTTTCCTTCACTACTATTTCAATCAAATCTTTTCTTGCTTTAATAGTTTCTCTAATTCACGACGAAATATATGCGTTTTCTCAACATCCTTGAGGTTTTCATGTGCTACAGCTACACCATAATACTTTCCACTGAATCCTTTCAATACAACTACGTAAAACGTTCCTAATTATCAATCTAGCATTAAGTAAATGTAAAAAATCACCCTATTTATTCATTTTTCATGCGTATGTATGTACATTTGTTAATTTATTCGATATATTATGGGTATTGAATGATTACGAAAAGATAATAGATCGCTCGTATAACACCTTATATTTTTATATCCGTGAAAACTGCAAAATGTATGAAATTCCATTTGTCAAATGAATTTAATGCGGAAGGAGGTTTGTGGTTACTTCATCGGGATATAATAATCAGTTTTGAACTGATAAAAATATAGGAGGCGACATAATGTTTCGTACGATTTCAAATTTCATGAGAGTAGCTGAGATAAGAAACAAAATTCTTTTTACACTAGCGATGCTAATTGTTTTTCGAATTGGCACGTTTATTCCAGTTCCTCATACTAACGCAGAGGTATTAAAGGTACAAGATCAAGCCAACGTTTTAGGTATGCTAAACGTATTTGGTGGAGGAGCATTGCAACACTTCTCGATCTTCGCTGTAGGTATTACACCATATATTACAGCTTCCATCATAGTACAATTACTACAAATGGACGTTATACCTAAATTTTCGGAATGGGCAAAGCAAGGTGAAATGGGCCGTAAGAAGTCAGCTCAATTTACTCGATACTTTACAATCATTCTTGCATTCATACAATCCATTGGGATGTCTTATGGTTTTAATAATATAGCAGGTGGGCAATTAATAACAGATCAAAGCTGGACTACATACTTATTTATTGCGACAGTTTTAACTGCAGGTACTGCATTTTTACTTTGGTTAGGTGAACAAATTACCGCTAATGGTGTTGGTAATGGGATTTCAATGATTATCTTCGCAGGTCTTGTTGCGGCAATTCCGAATGTTGCTAATCAAATTTACTTGCAACAATTTCAAAATGCAGGCGATCAATTATTCATGCACATAATAAAAATGGTTTTAATTGGACTTGTAATTTTAGCGATAGTTGTTGGTGTCATTTACATTCAACAAGCTGTTCGTAAAATACCGATTCAATACGCAAAAGCTGTATCAGGAAACAATCCATATCAAGGAGCAAAAAACACTCATTTACCTCTAAAAGTAAATAGTGCTGGTGTAATTCCAGTAATCTTTGCTTCAGCCTTTTTAATGACGCCGCGTACAATTGCGCAGCTCTTCCCTGATTCAGGCGTATCCAAATGGTTAGTCGCAAATCTTGATTTTGCACATCCAATTGGAATGACGCTTTATGTCGGTCTTATCGTTGCTTTCACATACTTCTACGCATTTATTCAAGTAAATCCTGAACAAATGGCTGAGAATTTGAAAAAGCAAAACGGTTATGTTCCTGGTATTCGTCCTGGTAAAGCGACAGAGCAATATGTAACCAAAATTTTATACCGTTTAACATTTATCGGTGCAATTTTCTTAGGTGCAATTTCAATATTACCACTCGTATTTACGAAAATTGCTACGTTACCACCTTCTGCTCAAATTGGTGGTACAAGCTTACTTATTATCGTCGGTGTAGCACTAGAAACGATGAAGACGTTAGAAAGTCAACTTGTGAAACGTCATTACAAAGGGTTTATTAAAAAAGTGAATTAATTATAAAAACACAGTTGGTTATTTTCCCAGCTGTGTTTTTGATTTTACTAGCCCGGTAATATACAGGGCCGTTACATTATCCAACTACATTTCCTTCTCTAATAACCGTCCTTGTTTGAAATAAGTCCGTAGTGTTGAACGATTGGCCAAAAATACACCTATCAATATGAAACAAGCACCTATACCCATTGCAGGATTTAATGGTTCTCCTAATACAATATATCCTACAATAATTGCTATTAATGGTGATACATATAACCACGTCGATGGGAATACAGGATTTGTTTTTGATAAAAGCCAGTAATATAATCCGTGCCCACCAATTGATCCGATAAATATGAGGTATAAAATAGGCCACTGTACGCTCCATGAGGTTAATACAGTTACATTCGGCTGCTCTACTATGAATGATACGATTAGTAGCAAAATCCCTCCATAAAACATTTGAATACCATTAATAAGAAATGGTGATACACTTCGTAAATCCGAAAGTATTTCTTTTGAGCGAATAGAACCTATTCCGTAAAATAACTCCCCTACTACTAAAATAATACAAGCAATACTCCATATGAAACTTACTTCTTGATGCATTCCTGGTAAAGAAACAAAAACAACGCCTATTAACGCAATAATTAAAGCGAAAAATTGCTCCTTTTGCAATTTTTTCTTATTTCTTCTTGCTTGTAATAATAAAATCATCATAGGACCTGTTGCAGAAAGTACAGCAGCTAACCCAGAAGAAATATATTGTTCAGCCCAGTACAAAGATGCGAATGTCATGAACGTTAAACAAAAGCCAGCATACATAATACGTTTTGAAAATACATGCGGCATAATTTCTTTTCGCTTCAACTTAAATATAAACATCAAGATTACTCCTGCTAAAAAGAAACGAATTCCTGCTGAAAATAATGGAGGCGCTCCTGCTTCAATTCCGATTTTAATCGTTAAAAATGTTGTGCCGAAAATAATACATACTAAAATATAATTGAAAATGACCATTTTTCTTCCTCCTTTTTACTCTTAACATGAGTATAGAGGGTTTCGTGTATAACAGTGTATCTATGCTTATAACAGTTACATCAAATTGTAGTTGATTCTCTTTATTTTTTTCGCTTTAATTAAATAAAAAAGAAACAAGGTGAAGCCATGAAGATTGTAATACGGAAAGAATCCAACATACCGTATTATCAACAAATATATATGCAAATTGTTGAAAGAGTACAAAGTGGCATGCTTTCATATGGTGACTCCCTTCCATCATTACGTTATATGGCCGAAGATTTACAAATTAGCTTATTGACTGTTCGTAAGGCGTATAAGCAGCTAGAAACGAAAGGATATATACGCATCGAGCAAGGAAAAGGGGCTTATATATATAAACGTGTAAAGAAAGAGTTCAAAACTATTCCTTATAAATGGCAACAAACGAAAACTATTAATGTTATGCGTTCTCAATATGCAATGAATCAACACCGAAAATATTATGATTTTTCACAAGCGATTTTATATCCACGTCTATTACCAAATCCATTTCTAGCAGACGAAATGCACAAATTGCTGGATAAAAATCCGATGTTACTAGCAACTTATGGACCTATTCAAGGCGATTATGAACTTCGAGTTGAAATAGTTAATTATCTAAAAGAACATCAGAAATTAGTGACAGACCCCTCTCAATTATTAATTACAAGTGGTGCCCAGCAAGGAATTGATTTGATCGCTCAAACATTATTAAAACCTGGAGATATAGTATTAGTAGAAAGCCCTTGTTATGGCGCAGCACTTGATGTTTTTCTCAACAAAGGAGTGCAGATTATACCTATTAGTCTTGATAAAAACGGCATTCGCTCAGACTTAATAGATGACCTTTGTCAAAGAAAGAATCCTGTTTTGTTATATGTGAATCCTACTTTTCAAAACCCAACAGGTACAGTAATGAGTAAAGAACGGAGATTGGAACTTATAGAACTAGCGGAGTTATATGAGTTTTTTATAATTGAAGATGATTCTTTCGGAGAAATATATTTTGAGGATGCTATAGTCCCTCCTCCAATCAAAAGTTTTGATACGAATGGTCATGTAATATATTTAAAAGGTTTTAGTAAAACGTTAGCACCTGGACTACGTATCGCTGCACTTATAGCCGATGGGCCTATTTTTGAATGGTTATATGCTGTGAAGGGTTCGATGGATATCGGTAGCCCGTTATTAACGCAAAAAGCACTACTTCCTTTCTTACGTGCAGAACGTATGAAAAATCATTTAGAAAAATTACGCACCGCTTTACAAATTAGACGTGATTTAACAATCGCTATATTATCGCCACTAAAAGAAATACACTTTAAAATACCAAATGGCGGCTTTAATTTATGGATTACACTTCCTAATACAATTGATCCTTTTAACTTATTACAAAAAGCAAATGAAGCAGATGTCTCTTTTTTACCTGGAACAGCTTGTCTATTAAATAACGATACAAATAATAACCAATTAAGAATTAGCTATTCCATGTTAAATGAAAAAGATATGGCGATTGGATTAGAGAAATTACATGATACAATACGAAACTTTAATTTTTAAAAGTATGTTCACTAGCCCATCAAACTAAGAAAAGCTAATACCCCAAAATAAAAGTACTTTGGGGTATTATAAAATTATGGAGTACTCCAATTTATCTTTATTCACTACAAGTCAATATACAGCGGCTATCATCATTCCACTTTAATTACAATCTTACCTCTAACATGTTGCCCTTCACTCAAAATATGAGCTTCTCTAACCCCTTCTTCATTAAGTGACACAACTTTACTTATGATCGGTTTGATTTTTCCATGTACAATTAAATTTGATAACTCTTCTAATTGTTTTCCACTTGGTTTTAGCCATAAAAATCCTGATTTTATCCCTTTCACTTTATAATTTGGTTCATGAACAATCGAAACTAGAACACCGCCAGGTTTAATAATTTGAAAACTTTTTTCTTGTACTTTGCCACCGATTGTATCTAATACAATATCAAAATCTGATAGTAGCTCTTCAAATTTATCTTTTTTATAATCAATAACGAGATCCGCTCCTAAATCCTTTAAAAATTCTTCATTTTTACCACTTGCAGTAGTTGCAACAAAAGCTCCAAATGATTTTGCAATTTGGATTGCCAAACTTCCGACACCACCAGCTCCAGCGTGAATAAATACTCGGTCATTTTCTTTTATTTTTGCGTAATCTACAAGACTTTGCCAAGCAGTAAGTCCTGCGAGTGGAATAGAAGCTGCCTCTTCAAAACTTAGGTTAGTAGGCATATAAGTTACTAAATCTGATTTTACCGCAATGAATTCAGCATAAGATCCCTTCCCTATATTTTCAGGTTTCGTAAACACTTTATCTCCTATTTTGAAACCTTCTACCTCTTCTCCAACCTCTTCGATAACTCCAGCTACATCTAACCCTAAAGTAATTGGAAATGAAAATTGCAATTGTTGTTGTAAGTCTCCTTTTCTAGTTTTCCAATCAACTGGATTAACAGATGTTGCGAGAATGCGTATTAATACCTCGTTATATGTAACAACTGGTTTTAAAATTTGTCTTTCTTTTAGTTCTTCAACACTACCATATTGATCAATAACAATTGCTTTCATTTCCTCTCCTCCTTGCTGTTTATTTTAATAACTTACAATTATTTTTCAAAATTTTTTGCTTTGAATGACAATAAACATGTTTAGAGGTGGTATTTATGCTACGCTATTAATTAATGTGAGTTCCAAATTCAATTTTGTGTACATCTTAGAATCATACAGAGTTTTATTTTCTATGTTTGTAATTAAATCCAAAAGAAATGGAGATAACACTATGACCGAAAAGATGATTAAAACAAACGGGACTGATATTTGTACAGAAAGCTTTGGAAATCCTAATAATCCAGCAATTTTATTAATTATGGGAGCTACGTGTTCAATGGTTTATTGGGATGAAGAATTTTGTGAACAGTTAGCTAGCACAGGGAAATTTGTCATTCGCTTTGATAACCGTGATGTAGGACGCTCTGTTACATACAAACCTGGAACTTCCAATTATACGGTAACAACTATGGCTGAAGATGCAATTGGGGTGCTGGATGCCTATCATATTGATAAAGCGCACTTATTTGGTATGTCATTAGGTGGCATGATTGCTCAAATTGCCGCTGTAAAACATCCTGAAAGAATTTTAACGTTAACTTTACTAGCAACAAGTGTTATAGGCTCAGATAACAACACTCGCGATTTACCTCCGATGGATGAAAGAATTTTAATACATCATGCAAATGGTGCAAATTTAGATTGGTCAAATCAAAACGCTGTGACAGAGTATTTAGTTACAGGCTCTCGTCTATTGTGCGGCTCAAAACGTTCATTTGATGAAAACAGAGTTTATACACAAGTAAAACTCGAAATAGAAAGGGCTAACAATCTATTAAGTATGTTTAATCACGCTTTACTTCAAGGTGATGATGCTTATGAAGGTGTACTTAGCTCCATACAAGCACCCACATTAGTAATTCACGGAACTGACGATACAGCACTACCATTTGAACATGGTCTCGCACTTATTGATGAAATTCCAAACTCAGCACTTTTAACTCTTGAAGGAGCAGGACATGAAAACCATCCTGATGACTGGAAAAACATTATTCAAGCAGTAACAGAACATACATCTAAAATATAGATAAATAATAAATAGAAGGGGCACAAATTTGTGCCCCTTCTATTTATTGGAATAGCGATACACTAACAAAAACCCATCACTGTATCCATATGTATAGTGATGGGCTTACATAAATGTTTCTATGTTTAAAAAAATGGACAATCTAATTGATCAACAGATTCCCATGATTTTTTTTTTACACTTTCGGTGGATTTATTCGCTTCTAGTGGTACGTTTTTAAAAGGATTTACTTCGACTTTTAATAAGGACGATGGCTCCATATATAATGAGAAAACATGGCTATTTGGTAAAGTTTTTGACACATCAATATCTCCTACTTGTTTAAATAATTGCTGTGCTGCAAAGAAAAAGAAATTAGTTGGGTTTGATTGTTTATTAAGCCATGCAAGCATTTCAGGTGATACTGATTTATGAATATTGATTTTCACTCGATCACCACGTTTATATCGCCTAGATCGCATGTTTCCACCAACTAACTTATCGTTAAGTTTGTAAACCCTAACTCTTTTTGTTTATGCTCTCTATATTTTGGCGAACAAGTGTAGACTAATAATCCTCTTGCATTTGTAAATAGTGGATTATCTACAAAGATAACATTTGTTAAACGCCCTTTTTGTTTTAAAATCATTTTCAAGCTATTTTTAATGATAACTGCGCCCCCACCATAAATAAACACGTATGGATCGTCTTTCATATCATCAATTTTATTAATAATATCAGTTGCGACGCGCGCAGCTAAACCTAATAGTGCTGGTTGTGATTCCTCAACTAATAATGCATTCCTAGGATGTTTATCATTTAAATAAATTTGATTGAATTCTGTAATACTATCAATCGTCTTTGTTGGATACTTCCGGTTCCATCTCGTAATAATTTGTAGTAACGTTTCTTTTACACCGTACGATAATCCTTTACTTAATTGCGGACGGAAATTTACCCCTAACGAAACAACTTCTTCTGTTGTCCCCGCACCAATATCAAAAGACAATAAAGTTTTATCAACAAAATCAATTTCTGAAACTTGATTTTGTTCACATTCTATTTTATGTTTCACAACATTTCCTTCTTCATCATATACAATGCCCCACGTCCCAGAAGCGCCCTCAGGCAGGCATTTACAAAACTCAATAGAAACATTAATAGTAACATCACGACCGTTCGGATAATGGAAAACAACCTTGTGATTTCCCATATAACGTTTTGCATTTTCGGCAGCTATTTCTTGTGTAATAAGCTGCATAGGAAGAGCGACAGATAAATCATATCGAATGTTAATATGACTAGAAGTTGGACTTTGACGCATAGCACTTACTGCTAAACCCGATAGTATTGTAATAACCATTAGCTCATCCGTCGACTTATTCGATTTCTTCTCCACTTCAGTACCTTTTAATTGATCTTGAATCACTTTTTCTCCAACGATGTACCGTACATTATTTAACATTAGCGATGGAGAACTAATGGTCACATCGATATGATTTTCTAATTCAGATAATGACACATCTCCCTCATCTAACAATCCTGTAGGCTCACCTATATATAAAGAATAAATACTCGGAATAAAAATAGGGTCTTGCCCTTTCACCATTAACTTCAAACCGTTATTTCCTGCATCTGCACCAGCTTTTAAAAGTATAGACATAACTACCCCCTAAATTAATCTGACATCCCTTCCAAATATATGCGAGCCTATTCTTTTACATTCAAATGTAATGTAATTTTTTATTAATCGTAAAAACAAAATATCATATTATTGCACCCTTTATGTAAAAAGTATTTGACATTAATCTTTTCCAATTTTATACTATGTATGTAAAGAGTTTTTTACACTATAGGAGGTGTCATTTCTAAATTGAATCATAAAAAATATATTTTCATAATTATCGTTTTATCATTAATCGGAGTCCTCATACATAGTGCATATAAATATGTAACAGAAGGTTCTATTTTTGGAGGCACAATATTCGCTTTTTCACTAATACTCGGTAATTTAATTAATCAAATTACTTGGGGAGATCCAGACGGAATAACGGTAGAAAGCCAAGATGAAATGGGACAGCAAATCAAATATAAAAGCTTTAAAATTGCTTATTTTGTACTTATATGTTTTATGTTTCTAATTTTAATATTTTCAGAAGGATTTGCATTCCTATTACTCGATGAAATAAAGAATCTTCCTCTTTTTATCGCACTTTGTTCTTCATTCTTTATTTATCCTATTGTCGAAATCATAGTTGCAAAACAATATAAATAAAAGATGAGGTTTTCTATATATGGAAAACCTCATCTTTTTATATTTACATCCCCTCTACAATTGCTTTTAATTTATTAACAGTTCGCCAATTCCTTACTGTAGCTGGTGTATGTAACTTCTGAAATTGGTTCATTAATTTAGAATTCCGAATGCTATTTTTGAAATACAAATATACAACCTTCTCATCTATATAGCAATCTTCAAGTTCACTTTTGTACATAAGTAACTGCTTCCTCTCATCTTCAGAAAGTGGATGAGCTAAAAAGGCAACGTGCATACTTTCTCCTTCTAACAAAGCATCCGCTGTATAAGGGGAATATTTTATAGTATTTATAAATTCTTCATTTGTTCTTAGCATGACTGTAACATCAAAATTAAATTCCCTTTTAATTTCAAATTCAATTTTTACTTTTAGAGCGTTTATATCTTCCTCAGATTCAAACACGATATTACCGCTTTGAATATATGTTTTCACTTGTTTTAATCCTATTGATTCAAACAATCGTTTTAAATCTGCCATTTTGATTATTTTATGTCCACCTACATTGATTCCCCTTAGTAACGCAATATAAATTGTCATATCATTACTCCTCGCATATTCATTGACCTTTCAATTATATATGTTGAAACCTTTATCTTTTTTGGATACCTACTTTCGTTTTTACTAACATAACACAAAATAAAAAAAACTTACTACATGAATGTTCAAGAGTAAGTTTTCTATCCCGTTATTTTATTATAGGTAAATGCATTATTATTTGTTGACCAATCGGTCCCATTCTTCTAAAGCCTCTATCTTCGAAGCCAACTTTTTCATATAACTTTTGTGCTGGCATATTTTTTTCATTTACAGCAAGTACAACTTCATTTTTTATTGGAAAATAAAGTTTTACAAAATCTTGTAATAATGCCAATGATTTTTTAGTGTATCCTCTTCTTTGTTTATTATAATTTATAGAAAATGATGTTAAAAGTAAAGCATCTTCATTCTCTGTGAACTCTTGTACTCTTTCGCCTGTTTGTAATGCGAAAAGACCAACAGGTACCCCGTTGTAATCTAAAATAACAATTACATTTTTTGTGCGATCGCTTTTTGCTTTTTTCAATAATTCGCCTGGATCTGATGTGAATTGAACTTGTTCACTTGGTAAAGTAAATGATTGTATAATTTCTTTATACGTCTCCTTATACGGAACTAATTGTATTTCCCCAGTATGTATGTTCATGCTATACTCTCCCATTTTTATCAAATTAACTTAAACCTTGCTGTGATTTAGAATGCACTTTTCCATCCAAAAATGTAATTTCAACAAATGAATTTGGATTATTCCCCTTCCAAGCAAAAATTTGTTTAATTTGTGTAGAATGTTCTACCCCTTCTTCTATAAGTAAATTCCCTTCAAAACCGATTAAATCTTTCACTTCTGTATAAGTCATTCCTTCATCTATTTTTGAGAAATGATTTATATTGATAAATTCTTTCTTCTGACTTTCCATCACAGTAGAAGAAGTCGCTGTTTGCTTTTTCACTTCTTTCTTTTGTTCACACGCTGTCATACTGAAACTTAGGCAGAAACCACATAAAATAAATGCACTTTTTTTCATCATAACAGTTGTCCCTCCCACAATAATTAAACCATATATTCCCTTAAAAATAAACTGAATATTTAATATTATATTTAAAAAGCCTCGTACAATTTAGTACGAGGCTCATTTTACTTATTCAAATGATTATTAGATTGGTCATTCTGTTCTTTTCTTAGTTCTTGTTCTTCATCTTTTGGTAATTGCTTGTCATTATCTTTAATTGGATTCGTTTCTCTATTTTCAATCATATCATTCGGAACTTGTGGCATCACGCGGCCAACAATTGCTGCTAATTCATCCAGTATACCTTCGCCAGTTTTCCCTTTTTTAATTTGCTTTCCAATTTGTTTCAGCCGTTCATACGTATCAACATCAGCTACAACGACTGCATTCGCACCATCCGGATCGTTTTTTAAACTTTCTGCAACAGAGTACTTAATTGACTCAACACGAGTTCGGTCTAGTTTCGCTTTTACATCAATACCTACAATAGCATATTTTCCAACAAATACTGCTGTTGCATCATTCACACCTGGCACACTTGCCGCTAAAGATGCTAAATGATCCGCTGCTTTTTCATTTGGCTTATTTGATTTGTTTGTATAATTAACATTTTTCATTGAGACATTTTTTTGTTCTGGCTTTTCATTTGGATTGTCTTTTTTTCCAATACTGCATCCAGTTATAAAAAAGCAAAGCATCAACACATATATTAGAATTTTCATTCTTTTCACCACTTTACTATTAAGGTTTAATCATAAATTTTTTCAACAGCTTGCATTTTTTTCACTTTTTCTTCTGCTCCGCTATTCGCATTGATGAAAATTTGATACGTATCTTTCCCTAACGTTCCAACAAATTCATAGCAAAGTACTTCATTATGCAAATCATTTACTACGACTGCTTTTCGCTCTTCCATCACTTTCACATCAGGGTTAATTTTCTTCCTTGCTTCTGCTGCAGTTAGCTTGGCAGACGGAATTGTTCGTTTTTGATGTGATGCTAAATATTCTTTTGCAGAAAATCCAACGATAGATCCGTCGTCTAAAGCAATTTTCATTTGGATTGCTTCCGGATAGATCCGTACGCCATTCTCATTTACTACATAAGTAAACACGCCGATAGTATCATATTGGGAACTATCATAAAGCTCCATATTATTAAACTTATGATCCTTTAAAAACGTCAATCCTTTACTTCCTGCATCGTTTAAACTAATTTTCTGTTCTTTAATTTCTCGATTATTCATTACCCAAATTGGATATCCGCCTTTTCCGGTAATATCCATGTAAAACTCATTATTCGTTGCAGAGTCTTTAATCTTCACACTATAGAATGATTCTTTCGCACCTTTTCCACTTTTCTCTACATCGACTTTTTCATTTCCTTTTAAATTTAAAAATGATTTTGCGATTTTTGCTGCTTCATCTTTAGAAATTGCCTTTCCTTCTGCTTCAAATCCACCTTTTTTATTTTTTTGTGCACTTGTAAAGGTCGGTCCGAAGTTTGTAGAAGAGTATGATGTTACGTTTTTCTCTACAGTTTTTAATCCATCAATAATTGTGTTATCTGCTGGATCGCGATTTGATGCAAGTGCCATTTCAACATCCATCCAGCGTAAATTATTTTTCAAAACAAGATGTTGTACTTTCCTTAGTTCATCTTGTATATTTCCCGCATTTGAATATAAAGTTTGCAACGTTTTATATTCTTGTTCATTTAACGGCTCTTTTTCTAAATCACGAATGGCTGCACGGTAACTAAAATCACCGATATTTGCTAAAAACTCTTCCGTTTTATTAAACGGCATTAATGTTAACGGGAGTTGTCCTACATCTGAACGAGCTTCAGATGTTAAACGCCATACATCTGCTAATGCAGGTGATAAAGATGAGCGTGAATTCATCGCAAGTGTTGTACCAATTTTATCGTGTAATAAATCAACTTCGTATGCTAAATCATGGAATGCTCGTTGATAACTATTTTCCGCTCGAATTAAAACCGCATTTTTCTCTTGGTGCTCTTTATAGCCCCAATATCCTGTTCCAACTACACCAACTGTTAATAATACAATGATAATACCTCTTAACATTGTCCCACCTCCGCTCTATTTACAGAAAATATGTTTACCAATTTTTTTAATTTGTGGACGAGTCCAAATCCATTTACTTGTCGCAGTATCTGGGTTGAAATAATATAAAGCATTTCCTGTTGGATCCCAGCCGTTTATCGCATCTAAAACCGCTTTTTTCGCTGTTTCATTTGGCGTTAAATATATTTGTCCATCAGCCACCGCTGTAAACGCTCTCGGCTCAAAGATTACACCTGAAACGGTATTTGGGAATGATGCGCTTGTAACACGGTTCAAAATAACTGCAGCTACTGCAACTTGTCCTAAATACGGCTCACCACGTGATTCTCCATATACTGCATTTGCCATGAGCTGAATGTCATTTTGAGAATAACCGTTCGGAACATTTGTCCCTTTATTTTGAGGTGGTTTATTCTCTTGTGCAGAGCCACCACTATTTCCTTTATTCGTTGTCGTCCCTTTATTAGCAGTTGACTTGTCATACTTCGTTGCCTTCACGAGCATTTGCTTCGTTTTAGCTCCAGCTAAACCATCAACGGGTAATCCGAATTTCTCTTGAAAATTCCGAAGTGCCCAGTATGTACCCCATCCGAAAACACCATCCACTTTTCCCGTATAAAACCCGTTATATTTCAAACGAGATTGCAGTTCAATGACATCTTGGCCAGATGCTCCTCTTTGAATGACTTGATTAGAAAAAGCTTCTACATTCTTTAGTTGTATACTACTGACCATTAAAGACAGTCCTATGAACGCAAGTAAAACTGCTATTTTAAAAATAGCTTTTTGGCGCATAATTTTCCCTCCTTAATTACAGAAATGATTTCTTGGTTATGTTTTGTAAAAGCCTCGCTTTTATGTAAAGAAGACAAAAAAATCCAAACTTATATCGTTGAAAGAATATGTAAACAATATACAAAAAGGAGAAAAGGAGTTCATTATGAAGCAATTGTTAAAGCGTATCGCATTCGTCATTCTTTTATTAACAACATGTTTAAATATATATACCGGGTCATCGATTGTTCATGCACAACCGCCTTATGCAAAATGGGGTAAACTTGCTGTAGAAAAGACGAAAGAACAATATCCGAAAGCAGAGATTGTTGATTATCTTCATATAGGTAGAAAACCAAAAACGGTTCAAATAACTGTTGAAAAGTTTAAATTGTGGCTACGTGAAGATGGAAAAGAATATGGTGTTTTTGTTGATGTAGAATTTGAAACGAAGACAGAGAAATTTATAAAGTTGTCGTTTCAGAAGACGAGTAGATAAAGTAAAACTTTAATCAGTGGGGGGTTTGTTCATCTCCCACTGATTATTAGTTGAACCAATCGGGCTTTTACGGGCAGTTGATCCCCCATCTAACTTCTTTGCTTTCGCTGAATTTTGAGGTGGGGGTCTTACTGCCCCGTTAATGCGGGATAAAATGAAACCCCACTGTTAAAAACGGAAACAGTGGGGCTCCTTGCATTTCTAAAATTCTTTCCTAAAGTTTCGATTCCCTAAAAACCTTACCAATATACAAATAGCGCCAATTACAACCGCTATCCCTATACTGTATAAAAGTACTTTACCATACCCACCTATTCTTGGATCTAAAAACGGATATGGATACCAATTCACGATTGGGCCACGTATTAAGCTATATACAACGTAAAAAAACGGGAATAAGAGCCAACTTGCAGATTGTTTCCAAGTGATTTTCTTAATAGGTGGATTTAAAATCCAATCTAAAAGCATTGCAATCGGCATGATATAATGTAGCACTGTATTTACCCATGGTATTGCCGTTTGAAGTGACTCTTCTAATCCTCTTAATAGCAAAAAATAAATGAGTCCTGTCGTAAGTATATATACCGTTGCCGCACCTCGAAGTATACTAAATTGTTCTGAGCGACCAAATGTAGCTGTTCCGATACTGCTTAAAAGGAGAATACATACAACTAAAATGTTACTTTCAATCGTAAAGAAACTAAAAAAATTAACTGGATTGAACGGTTTCAATTGTGCCCTGATTATGAATTGCGTAATAATGGCACTACATGCTAGAAGACTTAAACATAGTCTAAATAAAGATAAAGTTTTTTCATTCCTCATACATTCCCTCCTTTTCTTATATATAATTGGAATTTCCCTGTACATGCTCAATAAATAATTTTAATGGAACGAGCCCACGTTTTGGCATATGACTACTTATAATAGCTACTACTTCTAACTGAGGAATGATAACGATGTATTGTCCGCCGTATCCCATAGCGAAATATATACAATACGGTATGTGAAATCTTTCGTTATGTAATACCCACCAGTGATATCCATATGCGCCGACATGTTCATATGTTTCAAATTGCGCCCTACTTGACTCTTCTAACCATTTCGCTGATACAATTTCTTTCTCATTCCAATATCCACTTTGCAAACATAATTTTCCTACCTTTAATAAATCTATTGATTTCATTTTCATACCGAAGCCGCCGACATATATACCTTGCGGATCTTGTTGCCACTCATATTCGCTAATTTCTAATGGCTCAAATAAATATCTTTTCGCAAACTGCTCTGTCGACATCCCAGTAGCTTCTTGAATAATATAGCTAAGTAAATGTGAAGAACCTGAATTATAATTCATTTTTGTAGCAGGTTCTTCAATTATTGGCTTTTCTAATATGTACTGTACCCAGTTCTCTGATTCTACAAAGTCGTTTGGGAATACTACTCCATTCCCAAACTCTTTCCAATCCTCACCAGTAGTCATTGTTAATAAGTGATACAGCGTTAAATCATGTTTTTCCCCAGGTACATTTTCAATCCACTCTGTAATCGGTGTATGTATATCATTTATATAGCCCTTATCAATTGCAATACCAATTAATAAAGACACGATACTTTTTGTAATCGAATTTATTTTATATAAGTTATTTGCACATTCGGGTGTTTTATAATACTCAGTTGTTAATTCCCCTTTTTGATAAACAAGAAATGTATTCACTTTTTTCTTTTCAAATTTATTTTGTAGTAGCTTAAAATCCAAAAATCTTACCTCCATTAAAATAGTTACTTCATTTATTATATCTTGTTCCTTTTATTAAAACATAATTGTGCTCAAATAAAAAAATAAGCTTATCAACCATAATTAGCTGACAAGCTTATTCCTATAATTTCGTACGAACATTCCAAAGTTCAGGGAAGAACTGTTGATCAAGTACTCGTTTTAAATAAGATACACCTGAAGATCCGCCAGTTCCCATTTTATTTCCGATAATGCGTTCTACCGTTTTCATATGACGGAAACGCCATTGTTGTAGCCAATCTTCGATATCAATTAATTTTTCAGCAAGCTGATATAAATCCCAATATTTCTTCACGTCCGCATACACTTCTATCCAAGCCGCTTCTACAGTTGCATCTTCTTCGTAAGGCTGCGTAATATCACGATTTAACACATCTTTATGAATTGGGAAGCCTTCTTTAACAAGCGCCTGTATCGCAACATCATACAAACTTGGTGCGTGTAGCGCTTTATGAAGTCGAGCGTGTAATTCTGGATCTTTTTCATAAATCTTTAATGCATGTGGTGTTTTATAACCAAGTGCGTACTCAATCATTCGATATTGATACGATTGAAAGCCTGAAGCTTGACCGAGTGAATCACGGAATTCAATATACTCAGATGGCGTTAATGTCGCAAGAATATCCCAAGATTGAATAATTTGCGATTGAATTTTTGATACACGTGCTAACATTTTAAATGCCGGTGCTAATTTATCGTTTTTAATCGATTCAATTGCTGCATTTAGTTCATGTAAAATAAGCTTCATCCAAAGCTCACTAGCTTGGTGAATAACGATAAATAACATTTCATCATGATGGTCTGATAATCTCTTTTGAGAAGATAGTAAACTATCTAATTGTAAATACTCACCATACGTCATATTTTCCTTAAAATCCGTGTGAATCCCTTTTTCCATAATTACCTTTTCGTTTTCTTTCATATTAGTCAAACACCCCTTTTATATGTTTCTACTTATATTGGTCTAATGACAGCTCGAACTGGACTTCCATCTGCATCTGTTAACGCAAGTGGTAATGCAATTAATTCGTAATCGCCATCTGCTACATGATCTAGTACGACATTTTCTAAAATGTGAATTCCATATTTAAACAATTGATGATGTGCTGCTAGTTCTTTATCATCTAACGGATCAACTGATGGTACATCCACTCCGATTAAACGAATTCCCTTATCAGAAAGAAACGGTGCAATATCAGCACGTAAATGCGGGATCACATCTGGGAATTCTTCTGCTTTACCATGTGAAGATGTACGTAATAATAGTCGTTCTACACCTTCTAAATGAAAACTTTCTAATTCTTTTTTTCCGATGCTTTCAAGGTTAGAAACGTCAATGATTCGCGTAGGTCCGACATAAACTTGAACATCTAAATCTATTACTTTCTTTCCGTCATTATCAAAATGAAAAGGCGCATCAATATGAGTACCTGTATGAATACTCATCGTTAACTTTCCGATGTTCACTGAACCGCTCTCTTCTTTTGACCATGAAACTTCATACGAGAACGGTGTATCTCCTGGCCAAGTTGCAATATCATTATTTAATGGCTGTGAAATATCAATCCACTTTGATGTTTTCATTCTTATGCCACAACCTCTCGTTTATTTTCAAATTGTTTATACTCTTCCTCTTTCATAACTTTCTTTAAAATTTGAACAGACTTCCATACTTCTTCATACGTATTGTATAAAGCTACTGGCGCAAGTCTTATCCCATTTGGTGCTCTGAAATCTGGAATTACTCCATTTGCCTTTAGTGCTTTACAGATACGCGCTGCTTCCGCATGCTCTAAATAAATATGTCCACCTCGTTTTTCATCCTCTAACGGGTTTCCAATTGTAAATCCGAAATCTTTTAATTCATGATCAATTAAATCCAGCATGTATCTCGTAATATGTAAAGATTTCTTACGTAAACGTTCCATACCAGCATCTTTGAAAATTTCAAGAGAACCAATTAATGGTGCTATACTTAATACGTGAGGTGTACCAATTTGATAAGCACCTGCATGATCAGCAGCTGTTAATGTATGCTCCATATCAAACTGTTTATCTTTTCTAGAACTAAACCATCCAGACAATCCTGGCAGTCTATTAAAATGTTTACTATTTACATAAAGGCCTGCAACACCACCCGGCCCTGCATTTAAATATTTATAATTGCACCATACAGCGAAATCAACATCCCACTCTTTAAAATGATGTGGAATAGAACCAATTGAATGACATAAATCAAATCCGATATGAATGCCGCGTTTATGAGCTTCCGCTGTTAAACGTTTCATATCAAGAATTTGACCACTTCTATATAAAACTGAAGGTAATAAAATTAAAGCGATATCATCTTCCATTGCCTGAATAATATCTTCTTCAGAAAGTGTTCGACCATCTTGGCTTTTCACTCTTACTAAATGCTCATCTGGCTCTAAGCCTTTTAAACGAATTTGACTTTGAAGTGCATAAATATCTGACGGGAAAGTTAATTCATCCGCAAGAATTTTTGTACGTATTCCTTTCGGCTCATAAAACGTCGCAATAACTTGGTGTATATTCGCAGTCGTGGAACCGGTTACAATAGTTTCTTCTGGTAAAGCTCCAATAAGAGGTGCCGTCAGTTCACCTAATTTCTCCGAAAGGAAAAACCATGGATGTTCGCCTTCTGTCCAACCATCGATGCCATACTCTTTCCATGAATCTAGTAAAGTAAGTAACGATTTTTCTGCTCTTTTCGAAAGTAGTCCTAATGAGTTTCCATCTAAATATATAGTTCCTTCTTTTTTATAGAATTCAGTTTGAAAATCTTTCAGTTCATCATGTTTATCACACTCAAGCGCATACTCATAAGTTGGTTGAAATGGTTCTTTATACATGGTGTCACCTTCTCTTAATTTTCTTTTTATTCTAACTAATTGAAATATATCACCTTAGTTGATATAACGTCAATGATATTATGTCAGTTGACTTTACATACTATCTTCTTTTACAATACAATTATATTTTCAGATATTTCAGTATAAAGAGGTGATTCTTTGAAAAACACTACTCTTTCAACAAGAAAGCACCGCTCCTTAGAAACAAAAAAGAAACTATTACATTCGGGTTACACTATTTTTATTACTAATGGATTTCAGAAAACGACAATCACGCAAATTATTAAACATGCAGAAACTGGTTATGGAACAGCATATGTATACTTTAAAAACAAAGATGATCTCCTTATCGTGTTAATGGAAGATGTTATGAATCGTTTTTATAATATTGCTGGGCGCTCTTTCTTCCCTCAAACGAAAGCAGCAGCACGTGACTTGATTCAAAATCAAGTTAGAGCATTCCTACAATTAGCAGAAGAAGAACGAGCTATTTTGCAAGTTGTCGAAGAAGCAATCGGATTATCAAAAGAGATACGTCAAAAATGGGGTGAGATTCGCGAACGCTTTATAAACAGTATTTCGCAGGATATTACTTACTCTCAAGAAAGTGGATTAGCGCATCCTGAATTAAATAAAGAGCTCGTGGCACGCGGTTGGTTCGCAATGAATGAAATGTTTCTTTGGACTATTGTACAAAATAACAAAGAAGTAAAACTAGAAGAAATAGTGTATACATTAACGGAGATGTATACAACGGGATTATATAAATAGCGCACTTCACATATTTAAAGTGTGCTATTTTTTCTTAAAATCATCATTCTAACTATAAATGGAATAGCCTATTATAATAATTGCGAGTATGTATGTGATTATTATAATCATAAGAATACAACCTGTTTTATTTTATTGTTTTAACCTACTCACAATTCCAATAATAAACTTATACTCAGCTCTACTTTTCCTTACTTTCTTAAAGCCCTCTTTCGTATCAAAAATAAAACACGTTTTCCGAAACCAAACACGGACATAAAATGATTCAAAATAAATAGGTCTCACAATTCCTTTTTCCTCAAATTCAGTACCGTCTGTATTTTCGGTCTCTGTTCGAACGAACCATCTATTCCCGATACCAATTTCAATATACTTCACATACTAACCTCCTTTAGGGAATTTCCCGTCTAACTATTTTATTATTTCCCTGGGAAGCGCACATTCCGACAGAACATGAGCTCAAAAAGAAAAAGCAGATTACAAAAATCTACTTTTATAGATTAAATTTTTGCATTCGTTTATAAAATGTACTACGGGGTACATCCAATAGTTTTGCGGCTAACGAAACATTTCCGTTCGTCTTTTGAAGCGCTTCAATCATACTATCATGCTGTATTCTTTCACGGAAACTTAATGTATGTTCTTCATTATTTTCTGTTTGCAACTGGGATTGTCTTTCACTTCCCATCATTGTTTGTATCAAAAAAGCGACTTGTTTTTCGCATATTTCCCGTCCTTGCGACAAAATGTAAATGCGTTCTAATACATTTACTAGTTCTCGAATATTTCCGGGCCATGTATGTTGTAAAAATTGATTGCAAATACTCTTCGGAAATACAACATTCCAATTCTTCCGTTCGCAAAAGTGTTGTATAAAATATGGAATATCCTCTTTTCTTTCTAGTAACGATGGAACATATAACGGATAAACGTGCAAACGATAATATAAATCTTGACGGAATTTCCCTTCTTCTACTAACCGCAGTAAATCTTTATGTGTGGCAGTAATAATACGAATATTTACTGGTGCCTCTTTTGAACTTCCTATTGGAGTTATTGTGCGTTCTTGTAAAACACGCAATAATGCTACTTGCATCTCTGATGGTACTTCACCAATTTCATCTAAAAACAACGTTCCTCCATTCGCTTGTTCAAATTTTCCTTTATATCCTTGACGTCGCGCACCTGTAAACGCACCTTCAGCATAACCGAACAATTCACTTTCCATTAATTCTTTAGGCAAAGAACCGCAGTTAACAGCTATAAAGGGCCCGTATTTTCTTGGACTATTTTCATGAATCGCTCTCGCAACATATTCCTTTCCTACTCCTGTCTCACCACATACATACACACTAGCATCAGTCGGTGAAACAAGCTTAATTTCTTCTAGTGTGTGTTGAAATGCTTTGCTTGTCCCGGTAACTCCTGAAAAAGTAATTCCTTTTATAAATGTGAAAGCAGAATATGTATTCATTTGTTTGTTTTCCTTTAAATACATACGTTTCCCGATTATTCTTTCATTACTATATACTGGTATCTCTAATTTAGTTTCCAATCCATAGCGCATTAAATCTTCAAGTTTCATTCTTGACCAATTAGTTACTCGTTCCCGAACGCTCTTACTCGCAGAAACGATAACATCACGATGATTACAAATAACTACTTGTTCATCACTATCAATGACATCTAAAAAACGATGAATTAAGTGTAATTCATTTTGATGAACTCTTATGCTACATTCACGTTCTATCGCATGTGCAATTGAAGTTACCATACCGAGCATATATGGATGCGAAAATTCAATTGGACAGGAGAAATCTAGAACACCAATTAATTTCCCGTCATCGTTATGAATGGGAGCAGCCGCACAACTCCAGCTATGAGATGCCACGGAGTAATGTTCAGTACCACTTATCATAATAGCTTCTTCAATTTCTAATGCTGTTCCTATTGCGTTTGTCCCCACAGCTGCTTCCGTCCATTTTACACCTTCAATAAAATTAATATGTTTCGCTCGCTTTAACGTTTGTTTATTTCCACTTAAGGATAGAACATAACCATCTGGATCGATTAATAATGCCATCATTTGTAGTTCATCAATGGTTTTTCTCATATTTTGTATTTGAGGTAATGCTATATCAAGGAAAATTTCACTCTTTTTCTTTTGTTCTTGAAAAATATTAGAAGACAAAATTTTCTGACCTTTATTCATATGAGGATTCACATTTGCTTGTTTACATCGATGCCATGACTCTGAAATTCTTTCGTTTATACGGTTCGAATCAAGGACTCCTTTATCAATAATCTTTTTCCATGTATGTAAGTAAAACGGTGAAGCTAACATTGTATCATCTCCCTTTTAATTGTTTTGGAGATTTATTCCGCATTAACGGGCAGTAAGACCCCCACCTCAAAATTCAGCTAGAGCAAAGAAGTTAGGTGCGGGTCCGGTTGCCCGTAAAAGCCTGATTGGTTTAACTAATAATTAGTGAGGGATGAATAACACCTCCACTGATTAAAGTTTCACTTTATAAAACATACTTTTATTATAAAACTGAATAAAAGCGTTTTCAATACAACTAGAAAGACGACACAAATATGTTAATAATTTGAATATTTTAATGCACTTCTTTATTCTTTTTTAGTAGCACTACTATATTTTGTATAATGGACGCAAAGAAAATACATAACCAAAACCACTTTTGTGGATTACCATTTATAAAGAAAACAATCACGGCTATTGCAAATAAAATAGCGGCTGATAAACTAATATATAATTTCGTTCTGACCTGCATTAGTCTTAACTCCTATTATTTTACAGTACATACTAACTCTTCATTTTTCATCTCTACTATGTACTCTTGTAAAACATATTCTTTCCCGCCATAGTTTTCATACCATTCATGTATTCTTCTAACATGCATCTCGTCACTTCTAATTTTCGATTCTATTTCTTTATACTGTTCATAACTATCATATTCCCATATGGCAAATACTTCAGACGTACCATTCTTATTATCTTTCATCCAGCGTCCTATCAGCCTAGAACCATGCTGTAACTGATTAGGTAAGTTCGTGTTATTGAAATGATCATTAAATACTTCTATGAATTCATTTTTCACTACATAGTACTTCCTTCTGTAAAACATACTTCTTCACCTCTTTTATGAAAAGTATCAGTAAACCTTCCCATCACTACCGTATTATAATACTTTCCATCAGATAGTCTTTTGTCATTTTTCAAAACGCCTTCTACTTCAAAACCTAATTTTTTATAAAGATGAATAGCTTTCTCGTTTGTCTCTAATACTTGTAAAGATATTTTATTTACTGCATTTTCGTCAGCCCATTTAATAGATTGTTGTAATAGGCTCTTACCCATTCTATATCCCCAAAACTCTTTTAAAATACAAACGCCAAACTCCACTTTATGAGATAATCTCTTAAAATTTGATCCTTCACATCTTGAAAATCCAACAATTCGATTGTGCACTTCTACAACTAAAAAGAGATTCCTCGTCTCTTCAATATCTGTTTTTATTATTTTTTGAAACCCTAGATTATCTATAAATCCCTCTCCAGCATCTCTATCCATATTTTCAGTTTCTCCATCAATCTGAACTCTAATTTTCGATAACTGCTCAGCATCTTTCTCAGCTGCAGAACGAATTGTATAAGTTAATCCATTTATATGAAACTTTTGCTCTTTTACAATCATGTCAAACTCCTTTCAAATGAATATAATGGCGCTATTACAACTTGTTTACCTTGTTTCTCAAAGTCCTGAACAGTTTCTTTACTAGCCTCTTCGTCAGTTATAATAAGGTCAATTTCTTTTAGAGACTCTCCTCTTATAAAACAATCTATTCCAAGTTTATTATGCGGAGCTAAACAAATATTTCTTCTAGCAATTTCACTTACTCTTTTACTAAAATAAGCAACTTCAGGTGTTGCAGTGCTAATACCTTGTAATGAAATGCCTCCACCTGTAGAGAAATAAAGATCAATAGAAAATCTACTTATCAATTCAGAGGCAAGTGTATCAGTAATATTTCCTGAAGGTTTTACTTTTCCGCCAATTAAATACGTATCAATATTCTTATATTCTCTTAGATGACCCGCTATTTCTATAGAATTCGTAATAACTGTAAATGATACTTCCGGTAAATATTTCAGCATAGCATTATGAATGGAAGTCCCACCAATAAAAATTGAATCACCTTCTTGTATATATGATGCCGCAACCTTTGCAATTGTGTCCTCATATATTGAGCTATCACTATAACGTTTAGCTGGTTCCTCAGCTAAGTTCCTCACTCGCGTAAGTTCAATTGCACCTCCGTGCGTTCTTTTTAATAAACCATCCTTTTCCATAATAGACAAATCTCTTCTTATAGAATCAATAGACATATCAAATCTTTCCGCAAGATCCTTTGCGATTACTCTTCCATCTGTACTAAGTAGTTCTAAAATTTTCTCCCGACGTTCTTCAGTAAACATGTTATCACCACCGTTATTGAAGATTCAGAAATTTGAACTTTATGTTAATTATATGCACGTTTCTTCCGTTTCACAATATTTTCAATCCTTTTTCTTCCGTCCTTATGCAGGTTTTCTCTCTTTTTCTATTTTGTTAACTTTACATAAAATAAATGCACATTTGCATATTCTACTAAAAGACTTCTATTTATTTCCTTATTCATGTAAAATTATTCCTATGTTTTACTTTTTAATACAGAAAGGAATTACTATGAAATCATTAATCAAAACGACATGTACAGCATTATTATTTACAGGAATATTAACAGGATGTAATAGCAATACTACACCAAAACAAGAAAAGAGCGCTCTCGAAAAGAATGCAATGCACTATGGAGAAATAGTTAAAAATGAATATTATAGAGCAACAGTTGAAAATGCAAAATTTGAAAAAATAGACAAAGAGTGGCGCCTTACTACTCGTGTTATGATTAATAATGTTCGAGACGATGGACAAACTATTGATCTTTCGAAAATAAAATATTTCATACAAGATGAAAAAACTGGTCAGAAATATGAAGGTGAAGCTCATCCGATAGATGACGAGCACTATAAAAATGTTCCACACAAATTTTCTTTAACTACTGACGTTGTATTTGAAATGAAAACTTCTCCTAAAGACTTAAATAACATGTATTTGTATATTGATAGTAAAGTTGCTCCATTAACAAATACATATTGGAAGCTTGGGAATCTAGCATCAAAATAAAAAAACAGTCTTTATTGACTGTTTTTTTATTGTTGAACTTGTAAATACCATCTAAAGAAACTCTCTTTATTATTAGTTAATATACATGTAACTTAATCATTTTTTCTCAAGGAATACATCTGCTGCACAAATCGTCACTTCTCTAAATGGACAGTCAAATAAAACACCTAGTTCAAAACCATCTTCAGTAAGAGCTATTTCATGATATAGCCACCAAGCACTTTCAAAGTTTTCTAGCATAGAACACTTGGTTACTCCTATAAAAGTCAATTCAAGTTTATCAAATTCACTAAAAGTACCACTGCAATCTAATACGATAGACAAAGTATCTTCTGATTTTCTCTTTACTACTTTAATCACACTATCATGTAGTGACATCTCATGTAGCTGAGCGACATGAGACGGAAGTTTTTTCTTAATGGAATTAAAATGTTTTAAGTATGATTGATCTAATTGTGCCATTCTTGCCTCATAATCTGCTGTCCACTCTAACAAAAGTTTCTTTAATTCATTAGGTAGATATACTGAATCAAACATGTTGTTATGAATGTATGGATGTAGTGTTTCAGGAAGATAGTGTAATAAAACTTCTTTCCTTTCTTCTACTTCGTCTTTCAAACTTTGTATATAATCGGGATCTATGTCTTTCCATTCTTCTATTGACTCTATGAAATGCACAAATCCTGAAATTTGCATTTCTTTATACCAATCTTTTGTGAAATATTTCAATTACATCTCTCCTAAAACATTTTATCATCCAAGAAAAGCAATGTATCCGCTTATTATATCATTCCAATAACCATTTTTTCTAAAGAAAAAATGTAAAAATGTAAATATTCCGCCTATTATTTCTAAAACTTCAGAATATTTACAAAAATAAGAAATTAGAATACATTTTAGTTGTACAAGATTCACCTGTACAAAAATCTAAACAAAAAGGGATGGTTATATGTTGAAGAAATTAGTAGCAGGAACATTAGTAGCGGGTTTTGCATTAACTGGCGGACTAGGCGTAGCAAGTGCTGAAGAAAAAGGTAACACAATTAAGTCATTTGATTATTTAAAAGTGGATGAACAGAATGTTACTTCATTTGCAAAATTAAGTGATCAGGATAAGAAAGACATCCAAATTACTATGGTATTACCAGAGCAAAATGAAAATGGAGATTGGCTAGCTTATGGTTTTACTAGTAGAGAAACATTGGATGCTTATATTGAAAAGGATAAAAAAGTACTTAAAAATAAAATTAATCCTTTAGGTAGTGGTGCTGGTAGTACTGATTTTTATGAACATAAAGATAAAGGTGGCCAATATATTTACTGGAGCAGCGGCTTTAAAAACTTACCATCCAGCTGGAACGACAGAATTTCTTCTGTAAGTACAGCGTCACCTTCTGCAAGTTATTCAACGACACTTTGGGAGCATACTTCTACACAAGGATATGGAAAAGGTGTTTTATTTAAACACGCTGATTGGTATGGTAAAACTGCTAATTTAGCTGCTGATTGGAACGATATAACTTCAGCTATTGAAATTAAATAGTAAAAATTCAAACCACTATTCTCTCATTCATTTAGAGAATAGTGGTTTATTATATTTTCATTTAAACATGTACAGCATGTCCTACCGCCTGCAATAAAGCTTCATGAATTGCCTCAGATAAAGTTGGATGTGCTGCAATATAATCTCTCATAATATCAGCGGTAACTTCTGTATGAATCATTACGGTGCCTTGACCAATTAATTCAGTTGCACGAGGACCGATAATAGAAATCCCTACAATTTCTTGATATTTAGGTTCCACAATGACTTTTACTTTTCCCATTTGTTCTCCTAAAATAAGAGCTTTTCCGTTCGCTGTAAAAGGAAATTCTCCGATAAGAATATCACCATATTGTTCTCTTGCACCTTTTTCACTTAAACCGACGCTAGCTATTTCTGGAGCTGTGTATATACAACGAGGTACAGCATGATAGTTTACTTTCACATCTTCTCCGCTCGCATGTAATGCTGCTGTCGTTCCTTCATGAAAGGCTACGTGAGCAAGCTGTATTCCTCCAATAATATCACCGGCTGCGTAAATATGTGCTATGTTCGTTTGCATATGCTCATTTACAGTAATCCCTTTATTTGAAAATTGAACTCCTGCTTTTTCTAATCCTAAATCTTGTACACGAGGTTTTCTGCCAACAGAAACGAGAACAAATTCTGGAGTTAGTTCGTGCATACTTCCTTCGTATTCAAACGAAGCCTGTTTCTTATAATTGTTTAATCCCTTTAAAGCTGCTCCTGTGAAAATTTCTACACCGTCATTTTCTAATTTCTCTCTTAAAATGCTTGCGATATCTTCACCAGGTAGTAATTGCGGTGCCATTTCAACAATCGTTACTTTCGTTCCAAGACGACTATATATACTAGCAAATTCGCAACCTATTACGCCGCCCCCAACAATAAGTAATGAAGCTGGTATGTTTTTCAAGGGACATCGCATGACTACTATTTAAAATCCATTCCCCGTCGAATGGAGCAAAAGGTAATTCAGTAGGTTCTGAACCTGCCGCTATAATGAATTGTTCTCCATCCACTATCGCTTCCTTATTCCTCTGCGTAACTCGTAGACGATGATCCGTTTCAAATTTTCCTTTCCCCTTTATAACTTTAATTTTATTTTTCTTCATTAAATATTGTATTCCTTGTACGAGCTGCACAACAATTTGTGATTTTCTCGTCTGTATTTGATTCCAATCAATTGATATACTTTGTTTGTCTACTAGTACACCAAAACGTTGCGCATGATTAACAATATTGTATACTTCAGCACTTTCTAACAAAGATTTCGTAGGCATGCACCCGACATTTAAACAAGTTCCACCAAGATCAGCTTCATCAATAAGAGTAACATCTTTCCCAGTTTGAGCTGCGGTAATTGCCGCCACATATCCAGCAGGTCCGCCTCCAATAACCACTAATTTATTCATTCTCTCACCTTCTCTTTATAAAAGAATTGTTACAGGTTCTTCTAAGTATTGTTTAATTGTGCGTAAAAATACAGCTGCTGGTGCACCATCTAATACACGATGATCGAATGTTAAACTTAAAGGTAACATACTACCTTTTTTTATTTTCTTTCCTTTATATACTGGAACATGTTCAATTGCACCTACACCTAAAATACCAGTTTCAGGTGTATTTAATACTGGCGTAAAATATTCGATACCAAAGCTTCCTAAATTACTAATTGTAAATGTCGTTCCTTGCATATTATCACTATTTAAACTACCTGCTCGTGCCTTTTGTGCCACATTTTTAATCTCTTTAGATAACTCTACTAAAGATAGATTATTTGCAAAGCGAATAGCCGGAACGACTAAGCCGTTTTCTAACGCTACTGCCATACCTAAATGAACATGTTCAAATTGATGGATTGCATCATCTATATAAGCGCTGTTCATTTCTTTATGCTCCTGAAGCGCTAATACAACAGCACGAGAAACGAAATCAGTGATGGTTAGTTTGTTATCGTACCGTTTTTGTACAACTTCCGCTATTTCTTTATGTAAAGCAACTAAATCCGTAACATCTACTTTCATCGTTAATGTCAATTGTGCGCTATTTTGGAGGCTTACTTGCATACGATTTGCAATTGTTTTCCGCATACCGGTAATAGGAATTACTTTACTTTCTTCTTTTACAAACATTTCTGGGATAGCAACTTTTTCTTCAAGCACTTTTAATACATCTGCCTTTGTAATTCTCCCACCAGGACCTGTTCCTATTAATGTGGAAATCTCAAGATTTTCAACTGTTGCCATTTTCTTTGCTACAGGAGATATTTTTATTCTTTGTTTCTTTGATCTTTCTTCCGCGTACGGTTCAGGATGTTGTACATTTTGAGGTTCTACTTTCGGTATTGATTCTTCTGTAGCATGTACGGTTTCATTTACCGATACCTGTTCATTGGGTTTTCCGATGTAACATATTACAGTACCAGGTGGAACTCCTTCATCTTCACTTACAGCTATATCCAGTACCGTCCCATCAGCGGGTGCTTCTATTTCTGTCTCGATTTTTTCAGAATTAATACTAGCAATTAATTCTCCTTTTGCTACATTATCACCAGCTTTAATATTCCAACTCGTAATAATACCTTCTTTCATCGCCATTCCTAATTTCGGCATTACAACTTCTACAGCCATATTTCTCTCTCCCTTCTCATCGTTTCATTACACATTCAATAAAGAACGGTCCCCAATCATTTCTGATACCGTTTCAATTACTTTCTCTGGCGTTGGTAAATATAGTTTTTCAAGTGGTGGTGAGAACGGAACTGGTGTATGTGGTGCTGTAATTCGTTTAATAGGTGCATCTAATAAATCGAACCCTTTATCAGCTACAATTGCTGCAATGTCTGTTGCGATACTACATCTTGGGTTTGCTTCATCAATAACGATAAGACGATTTGTTTTTTCAACAGATGCTAAAATTGTATCTTCGTCAAGCGGTGATAAAGAGCGTGGATCAATAATTTCTACCTCAAGTCCTTTTTTCGATAATTGCTCCGCAGCCGCAAGCGCAGTATGAACTTGCTTCCCAATTGCGACAATCGTTATATGAGAGCCTTCCCGTTTAATATCTGCTTTTCCTAAAGGAATTGTATAATATCCTTCTGGCACTTCACCTTTCATATTGTAAAGTGTTTTATCTTCAAAGAAGATTACTGGATCATCATCTTCAATTGCCGCTAATAATAAGCCTTTTGCATCATACGGGGTGGACGGAACGATAACTTTAATACCTGGAATGCTCGTAAATAACGCGTATAAACTTTGAGAATGCTGAGCTGCTGCGCTAAATCCAGCACCATGCATCGTTCGAATTGTAACTGGTACTTTTGCTTTTCCACCAAACATGTAACGGAATTTTGCACCTTGGTTTAAAACTTGATCAAGACAACTACCGATAAAATCATTAAACATTAATTCAGCGATCGGACGTAATCCCGTTGCCGCCGCTGCCATCGCAGCTCCCATATAACCAGCTTCAGAAATTGGTGTATCTAAAATACGATTTCGGCCAAATTCTTGTACAAGCCCTTTCGTAACGCCAAGAACACCGCCCCACGCTTCATCATCTTGCAAATGATCAACTTGTGCACCACCCGCAACGTCTTCACCTATTAAAATTACATTTTCATCACGGTGCATTGATATTTTCATCGCTTCATTGATAGCAGTTGACATACTTACTGTTCTAGTCATTATTTTTCACCCTCCTCTTATTTGTAAGAAACGTATACATCTTTTAATAATTCTTCATCCTCTGGATATGGACTATTTTCACTAAAATCAATTGATCGTTGCACTGCTTCATCTACTGCTTTTTCCATATCAACAAGTTCAGATTCCGTTAATAAACCTTCATGAATTAAATGCTTACGGAAATTCACAATCGCATCTTTTTCATTTAAATGTTCTTCTTTTTCTTCTGAAGTTTTATACGTTTGTGCTTCTCCTTCGAAATGGCCGTAATTACGATATGTCATACATTCAATTAAAGTTGGGCCACCGCCATTACGTGCACGTTCAACAGCCTCTTCCGCTGCTTTATATACCGCTAGTAAATCTTTTCCATCTACTTGAACTCCCGGAATGTTATATGCTTTTGCACGATCAGCAATAGAATCACAACTTGAAGCATATTCAAATGTAGTTGCTTCACCGTAACCATTATTTTCAGCGATAAAAATAACTGGTAACTTCCAAATCGCCGCTAAATTAACCCCTTCATGGAATGTTCCTTCATTATTTGCTCCGTCACCGAAGAAGCAAACACTTACATCTTTCGTTCCTTTATATTTAGCTGTTAATGCTGAACCGCAAGCAAGTGGGAAACCCCCGCCTACAATGCCATTCGCACCAAGCATTCCTTTATCTAAATCGGCAATATGCATGGAACCGCCTTTACCTTTACATAATCCTGTCGCTTTCCCGAAAAGTTCAGCCATCATACCATTTAAATCACAACCTTTTGCAATACAATGTCCGTGACCTCTATGTGTACTTGTAATACTGTCACTATCCGTTAAGTGGGCACATACACCAACTGCTACCGCTTCTTCTCCAGCATATAAATGAACGAAACCTGGTAAAACACCTTGCGCGAACAATTCATGTACCTTATCTTCAAATTTACGAATCTCTAACATTTTTTCATACATCCAGCGAGCTTGTTCTTTCGTAATTTCATTCCCTTTACTTTCAGTTGTTTTTAACATGTCCAGCCCTCCTATTTTCTTGTTCATCTTTTATGTTGCAAGAAGCGTGCCAAATTCTAACCTTGATTTAATAGACTTTCTCTTCTTTTTAAAAATAAAAAAGTGGACAAAGCGAGACAGCTGTCTCGTTTTGTCCACTTTTGTTCACCTTACTAGAGAATCATTCCCTTATTCACTATCAAAACTTTTTTGTAGTTTCCGGATGTAAATAATTTGACCAATATGATACGCATTATGAGTAGTTACATTACCTAGCACTTCCCACCACTTCGCGGATACAGGAAATCCAACTACATCACTTTCAACCTTGTCTTCATTAATGAGATTTTGCCATTGTAACAATTTCTCTAATAATTTTTCCCTTAACTCTTCGAATGTTTGATTATCTGATAGCATAAAGCTTTTGTTATTGTCACCAATAGCGGGTACCGCATTAACATTTGATTCTTTATACCTAGTTTGCCACGTTGAGTTCCAATACAGTAAATGTTGTACAATTTCTGCTATACTATTACTCTCTTCATTCGGTTTCCAGAAAGCTTCTCTCTCAGATAAATCCTTCACTGCATCTGAAAATGGCATATACCAACTAGGATCATTCGCATTTGCTAACAATTGATCTGCTAATACGTCTTTCACATGGACCATTTTTCTTCCCTCATTTCATTGGCTTATATAATACTTACTTCTCTATATACGCTGAGTCTACACAATTCCCTTTTTAAATCATTCCAATACATATATAAATGAAAAAACTAAAGCACTTTATCATATAATCTTATTAAAACAACATGTATCATTAATAGATTTTATTCCTATAACTCGTTATGATAAAAGAAAAAGAAAGCGAGCGACCAATGAATAAAAAAATCGTGGTTATTACAGGAGCATCCAGTGGATTCGGACTATTAACGACACTTGAACTAGCAAAAAAAGACTATATTGTCATTGCTACAATGCGAAACCTTGAAAAACAAGTAAACTTACTATCTCAAGCTACTAAACTAAACTTACAACAAAACATAAAAATTCAACAATTAGATGTAACAAATCAAAACTCTATACATAACTTCCAATTGTTTTTAAAAGAAATTAATAGAGTAGACCTCCTTATAAACAATGCAGGATATGCAAATGGAGGATTTGTAGAAGAAATTCTAGTAGAGGAATATCGTAAACAATTTGAAACGAATCTTTTTGGCGCTATATCAATCACTCAGCTTGTTTTACCATATATGAGAGAACAAAAAAGTGGAAAAATCATTAATATAAGTAGCATTAGCGGCCAAGTTGGATTCCCTGGTTTATCTCCTTATGTATCTTCAAAATATGCATTAGAAGGCTGGAGTGAATCCCTTCGCTTAGAAGTAAAACCTTTCGGAATTGATGTTGCTTTACTTGAACCAGGTTCTTATAACACAAACATATGGGAGGTTGGTAAACAACTAGCTGGAAACCAATCTGATACAGCATCTCCTTACAAAGAATATATGGATAAAATACAAAAACATATTAATAGCGGCAGTGATACATTTGGTAATCCGATAGATGTTGCTAATAAAATCGTTGAAATTGCTGAAGCAAAGCGTACTAATTTACGATATCCAATTGGAAAAGGTGTAAAATTTATGATTTTTGCGAAGAAGATTCTTCCTTGGAGATTGTGGGAATTTCTTGTTTTGAGGAGTTTTAGGAAGATGTAAATAAAAAGAGTAACTATCAAGATAAATAATGGTAGCTACTCTTATTAAATATTCATCATTAAAAACCCAAACGATATCAATATGTAGAAAGAGGATCAAAATAAAACAACATTGAAACCATAAAAACAAATGCAAAGAATCCAATTATAGAAAGAATATATTCCTTTGTCTCTCTGCTATACTTCCATTCCATCCATACGCGTAATAAGGAAATTGCTCCAAAATAAATAAGTACAACAATTCCTATATTAGCATTTTCTGCTTTGAACAGATAAATAAAACTTAATATAAGATATACGATAAAAAGACCTATTTCTAATTTTACATGTAAACTATTTACATGCTTATATATCCAAACATTGCCCTTTGGCATATTTAATTTTCTTCTTAAAAACTTTTCTAAAAAATATCCTCCAATTATCATACTAATAACTATAATCCAAATAGTAGAGTTGCCCATTGCATTCCCTCCTATTAAATTAATTATATTTTTAATAAAGTAGACTATATAATTTTTCCATGTTTCGATAATGTTTTCATTTTCTTTATGCTTAAGTAGTAGTTTTATCAAGACATGTTTTATGTATTGTACAACAACAATCTATTTCTCATCCTTTTTGTTTCAGGATGTTTAACTTTTTTCTTGCTATTCTTTCATAAGCGAATATGGATAGTACCTATAAAATTAATAGCGCCATTTTTGTAATTGACGAACCCCCCTCCTTTTATTTTCTTACTTTCATTTTCTCCGGCTGATCACTCGGATACGTAGCATTCTTTTTATTTTCAACATCCCAACTAATAATTGTTGCACTATCTCGCCCCAATTGATGATGCACGTGTTCTAAAACATTGTGAACATTTTCTTTAAGCTCTATCTTATTTTCATTCATATCGTTATACAGATTTAATGACGTTTCATAACGACGTTCCCCACATTCTAATACCCCATCTGTCACCATTACAATTCGATTGTTGCCAGTACGTAATTCACGAATTCCTGATGAATAGCAAGGTACAGGTAATTCAAATGTATTTACATTGCCAATCCATTCGTAAAAATGACGTTGATTTAGTGCGTATTGCCCTAATTTATGTAATTCATCATGAAATACATAAACGAGACAGTCTCCAATAGATAGCCACCATATGTAGTTTTCTTTTCTTACACATAGTAAAAAAGCTGTTTCACCTTTAACTCTTTTGCACTTTTCTTTAAATGAAGAGGATTGAAAAATTGTAAGTATATGATTTGCAACTGATTGAAAAACTGTTTCAATTCGTTCATTCATCATTATTTTTATATTTTCATATTCTTTTTCGATTGTATGTATAACTAAATCAACACTTTCTGCGCTATTATGCCCGTCTAAAATAGCTGCAAATTCCCAATCATCATTTGACCAAACTAACGCACCGTCTTCATTCTTTTTTGCTCCGGCACTTATATTCCCACCGTATTTACCAAGTACAATGTCATCATATTGCTTAACTGAGATTTCCCCTAAACACATTTCCGTATTTCCAACCCATGAATATTGGTTATTATTTGTTGTATGCATACTCATTTACCATATACTTTCGTATTCTTTCACATAGTTTTTTAATTTCTTCAGAACCTCCATATGGTGCACCAGTCCAATTTTCTACTTCAGTAGGCGACCAAAATTCTCTTGGTGTATCCGGATAACGGGGAATAATATGCTTATGTAAATGCGGTACACCATTACCCGAAACAAACGTGTAAATATGTTCTGCACCTTCGTTTTCTGTTAGCGCTTTACTTATTCTACTTGTTATAAGTCCAAATGCTTTCGCCTCATCTTCATTTAATTCAGCAAGACCAGGTACATGTCTTTTTATATCAATCATTACGTAACCGAGATATGTTTCTTCTGTATCCCAATGGACATGTCCAACGTATATAAGATCGTCTTCATAAATAGCGCCACCTGGAACTATAATGTTTCCTTTATGTTTTTCACAAATGAAGCAGTTTTGTTCTGCTGGATTGTATATTGACATATCCATCACCATCCTTTTTATATATAATATCATAAAAAAAGGAAAAAACATTTTTTTATTCCGAAAATTCAATCTTTTTAATTAGGAATTTTTACATTATTTCATTTTAATAATTTGCACCTCATTCCTTCTTCAAAACCGCAATCCCCATTCCAATTACAATCCCAATCGCAATTCCAATTACTACATTATCAGTAAATAAGCCAGGTACTACGCCGATTACAACGCCTATAGCGACACCAATTGTCATTGCATTATTTCTTTTTTTATTATTAGCCAAAATAGCATCTCCTCTCATCATTTCTCCCAATATAATATTTACATGAATGTTGCTATTTCCTAATATATTTTCTATCCCACTTGAAAATTTCCAAAAAATGTACTTTATTACTTTTCCATTCCCCCTATTTAATCCTCTTTATATGAAAGAATTTTCAAGTCACCATTACATCTACATAGGCATTTACTATAAGAAAGATCAGTTATTCATTGAAGGAGGAACGATTCAAATGTATCCTCATTGGAATCCAAATATAAATCAACAATATGCTTACTCCCCCCATCCCGTAAGAAATACACTGCATCACGATTCTCAATATATGATGCAGCGCATCGCTAGCCTTGAAAGTCAGTTAGCTAAATTAATCTCATTAATCGAAGAAAATAATCAATTAATAAAATCAATGGAACAACAACAAAACCAAGTTTGTGCACCAGCTGGCGGTTCTGTTATCGTTCGTATGTAATCTTTTCGAACAAAAAAACACACTTTGTATAATAAAGTGTGTTTTTTTGTTATTTTCTTTTTTGATGAAATCCTTGTGTAATGCGGTCTAATATAATCGCGATGACAACAATGGCTAGTCCCGCTTCAAATCCCATTCCGATATTAACTTGTGTTACAGAACGGTACACATCTACTCCTAGTCCTGGTGCTCCTACAAGTGACGCTGTTACAACCATCGATAACGAAAGCATAATACTTTGATTCACTCCGGCCATAATCGTCCCAGTTGCGAGTGGTAATTGTACTTTAAATAGTTTTTGTGATGCTGTGGATCCAAATGCATTCGCTGCTTCAATTAAATCTTCCGGAACTTGTCTAATTCCTAAGTCTGTAAATCTGATTGTTGGTGGCATCGCAAAGATTACTGATGCAATTATGCCAGGTACTACACCTACTCCGAAAAATGTAATCGCTGGTATGAGATATACGAATGCTGGCATTGTTTGCATAAAATCTAATGTTGGTTTTAAAAACTTTGAGAAACGCTCATTTTGAGATGCTAAAATACCGATTGGAATTCCGACAATAATCGAAATAATAACAGACGTAAGTACGAGTGCTAATGTTTGCATCGTTTGTGCCCAATAGTTAATATTTAAAATAAATAACAATCCGATGAGTGTAAAAATAACTAAAGATAATTTTCTCGTTGTGTACCAAATGAAGAAACATAGGATAATAATCATCAATATGGCTGGTATTATTGTTAAAAAATTAGTGAGTAAATCAACGAATCCGCCGATAATATACGAGAATCCTCGGAACAAACCTTCAAAGTTCTCATATAAACTTGCAACAAACGAGTCGACCCATTCCCCTAATGGAATACGCGGTATACTATTCATCGTCTTTCACCTCTTCCTCAATGTTACCTGCAAGAGCTTGAATGACACTTTCACGTTTAATAATTCCTCTTAACCTTTTCTTCTCATCAATAACGGGTAACGGATATTTCATCTCTGCCATTTTTGCATACGTCTCTTCAAGTAAAGTATCTAAATAAACGTGCGGAATATCATTAAGTAATAAATCAGCAATCGGCCACTGTTTTTGTACTGCTTTACTTGCATCATCTGCGGTTAATATACCTAAAAACTCATACTTTTTGTTTACAACATATACTGTAGAAACGCCCGCATTCCTCATAATTTGTAGTGCCACACGAGGTCCACGGTCAATTAATAAAGTCTCCGGTCGTTTTAATATAGACTCCGCCGTAATTACTTTTCCTAAATTCACATCCGCAACGAATTTCTCTACAAATTCATTAGCAGGGCTCATCATAATTTCTTCCGGCGTTCCAATTTGAACAATTTCTCCATCTTTCATTAATGCAATACGATCTCCAATTCGAAGCGCTTCATCTAGATCATGAGTAATAAATATTATTGTTTTCTCCATTTTATCTTGCAGCTCTAACAATTCATCTTGCATTTCTTTTCGAATAAGCGGATCTAATGCACTAAATGATTCATCCATAAGTAAAACATCCGGATCATTCGTAAGCGCTCTCGCAATACCAACTCGCTGTTGCATCCCACCACTAAGTTGACTTGGATAATTGTCTTTATGATGATCGAGTCCCACTAACTTAAGTGACTCTAACGCTTTTTTCTCTCGTTCCTCTACTGGAACTCCTTGTATTTCTAATCCGTATGCAACATTTTGTAAAACAGTACGATGCGGAAATAGAGCAAACTTCTGAAACACCATACTCATTTTCGTTCTTCTCACTCTTCGTAACTCTTCTTTTCCCATCGTTGCGATGTCTTCACCATCTATGTATATATGCCCCGCTGTCGGTTTGATTAATTGATTTAGCATTCGAACTAGCGTTGATTTCCCGCTACCGGATAAACCCATAATAACGAAAATTTCTCCGGTGTATACTTCAAACGTTGCCTTTTTCACACCAACATTCATTCCGGTCTCTTTTAAAATTTCGGATTTGCTTTTTCCTTCTTTTAATAAAGAAAGGGCTCTTTGCGGGTGTTTCCCAAATACTTTTGTTACGTTTTCAACACGCACCTTTGTATTATCCATGTCACTACTCCTTTTCTACCCATCTATTTACATAGTGTTGCGATTTTACAAAGAAATATTACATAAAAATGACATTCATAAGATTTCTTTAAAATTCTCGTTTCCGTTCATAATAAGAATGCTTACTTATACATTTATTTAAAAAGGCAAACGTTTCTTAGGAGGTTTTCAATGAGAAAGAAAATATGGCTTATATGCCTTGCATTATTTATTACTATGATTTTCACCTCATGTAATGCAACAAATGCAAATTCGAAAGGGAAAATTAAACTTGGTGTAACAAGTTGGAAAGAAAATATTGCAACTGCAAACATGTGGAAAGTGTTATTAGAACAAAAAGGCTACAAAGTTGAACTCATGTATTTAGAAAAAGCGGCAATTTGGACTGGTGTCGCTCGTGGTGATGTTGATGCAAATTTAGAAGTATGGCTGCCTGTTACGGATAAACCATTAAATGATCGATATAAAAATGACATTGTCTTAAAATCAAAATGGTATGAAGGTACAGGGCTTGGCCTTGTCGTTCCTTCTTATTTGAAAAACATAAACAGTATCGAGGATTTAAATGCACATAAAGATGAACTAGATAACAAAATTGTCGGAATCGAACCTGGCAGCAGCCTAATGAATTTAACAAATAAGGCGATGAAGGAATATGATATTAAACTAAAACTTGTCCAATCTTCAGAAGCTGCGATGATGAGTGAATTAAAAAAGGCATATACGAAAAAGAAACCAATCGCTGTTACGCTTTGGAATCCTCATTGGGGTTTTTCAGAATTTGATTTAAAATATTTAAAAGATCCTAAGAAAGTATATGGTGAAAAAGATGACATTTATTACTCCGTTCGTAAAGGTTTCGAAAAAGATCATCCGGATATTGTGAAATACTTTGATAAATGGAAAATGAACGATGAGCAGCTTGGTACATTAATGGTCATGCTAAATAAAACGAAAGATCCAGAAGAAGCAGCACGAAAATGGATTGAAAAGAATCAATCGTTAGTTGCTGAATGGATAAAAGATTAATAAAACAGGCTAGAGAATTCGCATATTCTCTAGCCTATTTTATCTTATTTTTTCGTAACAACATCATCTACAATCCCATATTCCTTCGCTTCTTCTGCAGTCATAAAATAATCTCTTTCTGTATCATGTGCTACCCTTTCAATCGGTTGCCCTGTTTTTTCTGCAATCATTTTATTAATATCATGCTTTAGCTTTAAAATTCTTTTTGCTGTTATTTCGATTTCAGTTGCCTGCCCTTGCGCACCACCAAGCGGTTGATGAATCATAATTTCACTGTTAGGCAATGCAAATCGTTTTCCTTTTGCACCTGATAAGAGTAACAACGCACCAAATGATGCTGCAAATCCCATACAAAGTGTTTGCACGTCTGGTTTAATTAAGTTCATTGTATCTAATATTGCAAAACCTGCTGTCGTTGATCCGCCTGGGCTATTAATGTATAAATATATATCTTTCTCTGCATCTTCCGCTTCTAGAAATAATAATTGAGCTACAACACTACTCGCTACTTGATCGTTAATTTCTGAACCGATAATAATAATTCGGTCTTTTAATAACCTTGAATATATATCATAGGAACGTTCTCCTAATTTCGTTTGCTCTACTACATATGGAATTGCATTCATTTTAAATCCCTCCAATAATTGTTATGCCGCACAAAGCATACAACTGTAGGAAGAAGAGTTTTTCGCACTGAGTAATAAGACAGGTTGTTTAGTTGGTAACTTCGTAAAATCTATTGTTGGAAGAAGCTTAGTTAACAATTCCGGCCTTTCTTCACGAATAGACGTTACAACAATATCAATATCTTCTGTGAATTCAACGATTTCAAGCCCTTCTTCACTTACAGTTTTCAGCCTATTTCTACTCCGAAATAAAGAAGCTTTCACTGCTCCTTCCGATACAGAACATACTTTAGCGATATCAGCAATACTATATTGAAAAACATCCTTTAATAATAAAATTGTGGATTGTTGTACATTTAATGAAGATAATACTTTCCCTACCATTTCATGCAAATCTGCAATTTTTTCATGTGGTTCTTCGAAAGTAATTTGTTCCCTTATTTTTTCATGAACTGATTTTGACTTTATCTGGTCTAACCAACGATTTCTAGCTATTTTATATACAAGTGTCATGCAAATATCTTTATTACTATATTTTTGAAGAACTTTACAAACTGTTTCTTGGGCGAGATCTTCCCCATCCCATCTGTTTTTCGTTAAAAACGTACAATACCTTTTTAACTCTGCATAATTTTCAATCAAAAAATTTATATTTGAATGATTCATATCGATATGTTTCTTAAACAATTGCGTTACTTTTGTGCACAAAATAACCACTCCTTTTCAGCGCTTACTTAATAAACGATTGATGAAACGAAAAAGTTACGGGACTTATAAAAAAATAATGTTTATGTTCAATAATTCGCGGTCATAAATATGTTATGTACAATTTTACGTGAGGAGGAACAAATTTGCCAAAATTAACAATTGAAGGTGCTGGCACTTTTGATGTGAAAGAAGGAACAAAGTTAGTATTAGCAATTGAAGATAACGGTGTAAACATTCTTCATCGTTGTGGTGGAAATGCACGTTGCACAACTTGTAGAGTAGAAATTATAGCGGGTGATTTCTGTGAAGCGAGTGCGAATGAAAAAAATGCGATGACAGAAAAAGGGATTGAAGATCATTTACGATTATCTTGTCAAATGCGTGTACATAAAGATATAGTCGTTCGTCCGGTACTTACAGTTGAAAATTCAGGATTAGCTGCCGGTCCACGCCCAGCGGAGTAAAATGATGAATTTAAAACAACTTGTTGGCGAATATGCTGCTAACTTTGTAAAAGATGGAATGAACATTGGACTAGGCACAGGATCTACCGTATATTGGACGATACAAAAATTAGGTCAACTTGTACAAGAAGGACTATACTTTCAAGCTGTTCCAACATCAAAGGAAACTGAAGCTTTAGCAAAGCAACTAAACATCCCGCTGATTTCTTTAAATGACGTACAAAGTCTTGATCTTACAATTGATGGAGCGGATGAAATTGATTCTGATTTACAGCTTATAAAAGGCGGCGGTGGCGCATTACTTCGTGAGAAAATTGTTGCCTCCTCCTCTAAAGAACTCATTATTATTGCTGATGAATCAAAACTTGTGGCTCGTTTAGGTAATTTCCCATTGCCTATTGAAATTATCCCTTTTTCATGGAAACAAACCGAAAGTAAAATTCAATCTTTAGGGTGTCAAACAACGTTACGTATAAAAAATAATGAAACCTTTATTACCGATAATAATAACATGATTATCGATTGTATATTTCCTAATCATATATCTAATCCTGCTAATTTACACGAACAATTAAAAATGATTACTGGTGTAGTTGATTCAGGATTGTTTATAAATATGACAAGGAAAGCCATTATCGGTACTAAAAACGGGATAAAGGAACTATAATGAAGGCTGACTTTTTAAAGTCGGCTTTTTATTATTTTCTTCTTCTCTTTATAGCTATTTATTATGATATACTATGAAAACAAAAACTGATTACACTAGAAAGGACTGAACAATTTGCAATCCAAACTCATAACAAAACTTACAGATTTAGAAACTGCCTTTCACATTCGAAAAGAAGTATTTGTAAAAGAACAAGGTGTTCCTCTTGAAGATGAATTCGATACATTTGATGAAATCGGTGAAGAATGTAAACATATTTTAGTTTATTATAATGAGCTTCCTGTAGGTACAGGTCGTATACGATTTGTTGATGGTGCCGGAAAATTAGAACGCATTTGTATTTTAAAAGATTATCGTACATACGGATTAGGTAAAGTAATTATTCAAACGTTAGAAGAAATTGCCCGTAGTAAAAAAGCTACAAAGGTGAAACTACACGGGCAAACACAAGCTGAAGGATTTTATAAAAAATTAGACTATCAAACTTCTTCCAATGTATTTATGGAAGATAGCATTCCACATATACTTATGACGAAAGTATTATCATAATAGAAAGGTTACTATATGAATTTACATGAAGTATTCTTATAGTAACCTTTTTTGTATCTTATTCGTTTTGAATTATTTTTGGTGGATATTCTAATATCATGTCTATAAACTTTCAATTTGCTGGCAGTATAATGTTCCTACCGCTTTCGAGTTATTAAAAACAACGACCCGCAAGATGAAATTCTTGTACAAAAAATTTAATCACCATGTATTGAGAGTCATACATTCATGTACCTAATAGTGACTTCTATATAAAATTTAAAATTGATACTATTACACCTATCCCTGTATTGCTAGCCAATTTCAAAATTTTTCAAGAGGACTATTTATATAGATTTTATAATATATAACCTTTACAATTATTTAGATTGCATGATTTGGAATGCGGTATGCTATATTTTTTTCTTTAATGGTATT
The DNA here is from genome assembly GCF_051780025.1 of Bacillus cereus group sp. BceL062. Taxonomy (NCBI): domain Bacteria; kingdom Bacillati; phylum Bacillota; class Bacilli; order Caryophanales; family Bacillaceae; genus Bacillus; species Bacillus cereus group sp. BceL062. Next base: position 842,532 of record NZ_JBPWGY010000001.1, read on the forward strand.
TGAACCCTCTGAATAAAGATCTATATCCCGTCAATATTCTCCTGTTTTCTCTTTAAAAACCTACCAAGTAGTTTGCTAATTCGGCTAGCTGCTTTTTTTCTATATAAAATTAAAAATTATCCGTAATAGTAACACTTCTGCACTTTGTACTATAAATTTTCATATATTGTATTATGCTTGTCCAAAACGTGAGATTATTACTTACGTTATCTAAATGAAAGAAAGGAGTGAAAATATGCTCTCATCTAGTCGTAAATTCACGCACTTTAATTGTGGTGCACAAGCCCCTAGTACACTACCTGCCCTTGGTTTTGCTTTCAATGCTACTTCACCTCAATTTGCAACATTATTCACCCCACTACTATTACCTAGTACAGGGCCAAATCCTAATATTACCGTTCCCGTAATAAATGATACAATTAGTATTGGAACTGGTATTAGAATTCAAATAGCTGGTATATATCAAATTAGTTATACACTAACAATTAGCCTTGATAATGTTCCCATAGCACCGGAAGCAGCACGATTTTTCTTGACACTAAACTCATCAACTAATATTATTGCAGGATCTGGAACCGCAGTCCGTTCTAATATTTTTGGCACTGGTGAAGTTGATGTATCCAGTGGTGTCATTCTCATTAACTTAAACCCTGGTGATTTAATTCAAATTGTACCCGTTGAAGTAATTGGTACTGTAGACATTCGTTCGGCAGCGTTAACGGTTGCACAAATTCGGTAATAAAAACTCAATGTGAGCCGAAATATATTTTTATAGATTCGACACACATTTATATTAAATAAGCATATTTTATTGTATGGTGACTATTTAGTCATACAAATTTAAAGCTTTCATAGGAGCACACTTTAATGTGTGCTTTATTTTTACTTAAAAACTAAAACATTCTCAAATTATATACATATCAAATAGCGTTTTCAATTATTTACGATAGCGGATGTTAACCTTTTGTACAAGCACTCTTTCCTTTTGTTTAATAATATATATTGATATCTCAAAGAAAGGAGAGTAACATAAGTATGGCAAATTATTTTTATAAAGATGGTAAAAAATATTATAAAAAACAATCACATTCGGACAATCAAAAAAATAACTGTTTTATTGAAACCCATACAATTGCTGGTTCTGCAGAAAATGCAAATGGAAATATACCTGTATCTGTTTTCCTTGAAACCACTGCTCCACAAACTGTATTCGAGGATTTTACAAACAATCATAATAAAACATTAATTCAGTTATTCGTCGTCGGCATGAGTGCACCCGTTCAAGTAACTATTCTCACAAGAAAATCTAGCCGCCCAATTACTACAACATTACAACCTGTTCAAACAAAAATATTTCAAGTTGAAGATTTTCAAAGTCTTACTCTTACAAAACAGGAAGGTTCTACTAGTATAGTTAGTTTATTTGTCCAAAAAATATTTTGTATTTGCTGTAACGAGAATAACGATTCATGTGATGAATATTATCAAGATTGCAATTAATAGATTCACTCACCAGAAGAACCCCTTTTATAAAGGGTTCTTTTTTTCACTCACCACATTTTTAAAAACATTTTAGAATCATACTCAACGATTTTTCTATACATTTCTCATTTCTCCTTTTTTATTATATTAACGCTTTTGTTTAATTACGGGACTTATCATCATTTAATGGAGGAAAGTAAAATTTATAAAAAAGACGACGCTGAATACGTCGTCTTTTTTATAAGCAGAAAAGTGAATTCTCAAGCTTCCTTTTTTTGCATCAAAGCCCATTATCTTTTATTTCATTTTGAGGTAAAACTTACACTGCTCTCCATAAGGATAAAGCATAAATCCAGTTTGGATCCCCATTTCCTTGATGATTTTGTACTGCTTCATACACTTTTCCTTCGTATAGGACTCTATCACCCTTTTTATACGCTTTCTTTGCATCCCACTCTCCATATGAAACGCTTTCAGTTTTTGTAGTAATTGTGAATATATCACTTTGTACGGATTCATTTCCAGCTACATCAACAGCTTTCACTACATATTTATAAGTCTTATTAGCGAGTAAATTATTATCCATATAAGAAGTCGTATTAGATGTTGCGATTTTTTTCATTGTTCCTTCTATTTCTCTATAAATATCGTAATGGTCTACACCAACATTATCGTCAGATGGACTCCACATTAGGTCCACACTTGACGCTGTCGTTCCCATACTATGTAATCCTTTTGGTTGTGTTGGTGCTTCTGTATCAGGAGCCTCAACTGTTGTTTTTGCTGTAAGCGCTGTACTTTCTTTCGATACATTGCCAGCTGCGTCAATTGCTTTTACAGTATAAGAGTATTCTGTACTTGGTTGTAATTTCTTATCAATAAAATGAGTGCCTGGTACGGTGTCAATCATCTCTCCGTTACGGAAGATTTGATACCCTTTTACTCCTACATTATCCGTAGAAGTGTTCCATGTTAGTTCTATACTATTCGCTGTTACTTTTTGTGTCTGAATTCCATTTGGAATACTTGGCGCTTCTGTGTCTGGTTTCACATTATTGATGAGATTTACATCAATTACATTATAGAACGCATTTGCTGTATCAGCTACATCCCATACAGCTAAAATCACATGGTAGCCACTACGATCCGTAGGTACATTGATTTTGTGTGCTACATTATTTGAAGCTGCGGAACCATCATGTTGTACAGTTCCAATTGGCTCAAAGTCTGCTCTTGTTAGTGCTTTATTTGGATTCCAGCCTATTTTAGTAATGTAGTAGTGCCATTTGCTTGTTAAATGTGGCGCTGTAAACTTCCAAGTAAACGTATTTTCTCCGCCAGTGATTGTATTTTTAAACCAACGGTCTGCTGTTTGTTGATCCAAAATACCACCAAATTTTCCGCCTGCAGAAGCGATTTGTCCATCAACTGGACCAGCTTGCGGGAATCCTTTTGGTGCTTCTAAGCTTTGTGGTTCATACATAACACTTCCGCAGTTTACATTTAGTGCACCATAAGTTGGACTACATAAAGCGGAACGGCTACCAGGCTTTTCAACAAAACCATGCGCGTAAGCATTTTGAGGAATAAGTGTCGTGCCGATAATTCCCGCTGTTAATGCAACAGCTCCTAGACTTTTTTTGTTCATTTTCATGTTCTGTAGATGTTTTAAAATTCGATTATTCATGTTCATGTCCCCTTCTTGTTATACTTCGTAGTGTAATGTGGGCTTTGATGTAAAAGAATAACACGAGACAATATTGTAGTGTTGTATGCGTAAGTTATGCATACACCGTAGTAAAGAAATATTTCATTCCATGTGATATATTTCACTTACTGAATATATCATGACATAGAAATTACCTAAACACGTGCAGAAGTTGTGCAGAAACAGTGAAATTATTACTAACACATAAAACTACATCTTAAAATTATAAAGTAAAAGTTCGTAATAGCAATTATAAATCTTGTAAAAAAAGGCCATATAAAAGCATTTTGTATACGCGGATGGATTGCACCAAGTCTTCTCGAAATATTTGTTAATCAACTTGATATGCATAGCGATGTAAGATTATATTTTTTTGTAACACCCTTGCATTTCCATATTCAATATATGTCTCTATTGGGTACGTGAAATTACTTATGTATTGCGAATAATCCTTAATGTTTCAAAATAGTTTCATAAAACTTGTCATACTCTTTATAGTATTGGATTTTTAATTTTTCTATTAAACTTGTATCTGGTGAAATAATTTCAATTACGTCTGTACTTATATACAACAAATAAGTATCGTTATAAAAAGAAATATAAGCTTGCTGACCACCATTAACGACATACTTGCAATACTTATATACTTCATCTTCATGGACACCTTTAATCGTAGTAAATATGATTGTACTTTCAAGATCATCAATGTCTACTTGCGTTTCGGTCCAATTTTTAATCTTCATGAACCTTCCAATTTTTGTTTTCTCCTTTACTCTCTTACTTTTACCATATGTTATATATCCGGAAATAAATGAAACGTCAATTGTATCGGGGCTTTTAAAAAGTTCAGTCAGTATCCCTCTTAATTCCCTCAAATTCCCCTCAAATAATTCTATATCGAATCTAATTCTATTTTTTTCCTCCACTTGAAAAAATGGTGTAGCTGTCATATCTTCAAAATTCACATTTAATATTTTCATTCTTTCCATATAATCAATTCCTCGCTTCATATACATAAAAGTGTCTACATCATTTAATATAGACACCCTTTTACATATATAGTTTTAATACCGGCCTGTAAATTTAAAAATTTCATCAACAGCTTGCGTATACCCACCTGATTTTCGGAGAGACTCCTTCAAATTCAAAGCAGCTTCTTTATATGATGGATTACTTAATACTTTTTCTACACTTTTACTAAGTTGATTCGCAGTTAATCCTTGCATTTGCAATTTAACTCCTGCTCCGAGACTCTCCACTCGCTTTGCGATTACTGGCTGATCTGCACTTTGCGGAATTACAACGAGTGGAACCCCGTTATATAGCCCTTCATGCATACTGTTCATCCCGCCATGTGTAATAAATAATTTTGTATATGTAAGTAGTTCAGCTTGCGGTACATAGTTTTTCACAATGAAGTTTTTAGGAATATCACCTAAATCACATATTTTCGTTTTACTACCAATAGACATAACAATTGTATGTTTACTATTTTCAAATGCCTTCATACAAAGTTTATAAAAATTAATTGCTTCATTAAAAACAGTACCTAGTGAAATGTAAATCAGGATTTGTTCTTCAATTGAAGTATAATCAAAATCTTCATTTTCCCCTTGTGCAGAAATAGATGGACCTACAAATTTAAATGTTTCATTAAACGTATTACCAAAAGGTTGGAATTCCTTAATCGTATACACAATAGTAAGCGGTGCTGGATTACAGAAAACTTCATACGGTGAATTTATTTCAACACCATATTTTCCTGCAATTTCTCTAGTTAAGTTTTGAAAATCATTATGTATTCTATTCTGCACTTCCACTGGGATATTTTTAGAAAGATCGTCTAACATTTGTTTAAATGATTTTTCATCCTGCGCAAAAGATGTACAGGAATTTATGGCCGGAAGATTAAGAATTTGGGCAATTAAATGACCACAGCCAAACATAGAATCGTGGATCATGTAATCAAAATATTCTCCTTCAATTTGCTCTAAAACACTAGGTATTACAATATCTGCTGTATGTAGAAGGCCGTTTATTCTTTCCTGTAAATAATTTCGACCACCGGAAAGAAATGCTTGTATAAATTTTTGATCATCTATTGTTCGTACAGTAGCACCTGTCTTCTCAATACGCTCCCTGAAAGCCTCTATTGAAAAATATACGACCTCTTCACCGCGAGAAATCAGTTCTTCTACAACTTGTAATGTTGGATTTATATGTCCTTCTGATCCAGCGTTAATGAATAAAATACGTGCCATTCAAAATACTCCTTACATTTTAAAATTTCTATGTTGTAAAGAGTATGGATATTTTCCATACTCTTCACGGTATTTTATGTATCATTTTCCTGCTCAATTGACCTAGCAAGCCTAAAACCGAGATCGTCTATATGAAATGTAGGATGGCTACGACGGCGACAAGTCGCACCGCAACCCCTAGCTGCTTCAGCCCAACTACCACCACGAAAAATTCGGTACGATCCGTACACTTTTTCATCATACAAATCATAGCACCATTCCCAAACGTTTCCTAACATATCATAAAGTCCCCATGCATTCGGCTCTTTTTTACCGACGTCATGAATTTGTCCAATTGAATTTTCATTATACCACGCTATTTTCTGAAGTTCCCCATATGTATATCCCGTCGTACCTGCTTTACATGCGTATTGCCACTCTGCCTCAGATGGCAATCGGTAGCCGTCAGATTCTATATTACAACTAACCTTTTTTCCATCATCACTAATAGAATAATACGCTGTTAATCCCGCTTGTTTAGAAAGTAAATTACAAAAAGCAATTGTATCATTCCATGAAATATTTACAATTGGTTTATTACTATCTTTATCATTATTTAATGTAGGATTTGTAATGGCATTATATATTTCCATTGTTACAGCATACTTTGCAAGAAGAAATGGTTTTATTTGAACTTGCCATTCTTTTTTTATTCGATCATCTCTTAATACTACCTCTCCTGCTGGAATTTCCATCATATTAGAATCAATCGAGCGAATGAATGTATTCAATAGTATCCCCCCATATTACTTCTTTTTAAAATCTAACTACTTATCTTATCGTACTTCTTCAAAAACCGTTTCACTTCATTTGGAGATTTTAAAATAATCACTTCTTTTCCTTTACTTAATTGATCTAGTCTTTTTAAAATGGCAGGTTTTTTCTTATTCGGATACTCCCATATCCATTTAAAGAATTGTAAATCAAGTCTTTCTTCACATCCGGCACCCATATCCGGTCTTGTTTTATCTCGATATTGTACAATTCTTTTAAAAGCACGATAAACACAAATCGTTCTATGAATATCAAGAAAGATAATTGTATCCGCTGCATTCAGTCTTAAATCCATCGTCCCGCCATAATTCCCATCAATAATCCACTTTTCTTCTTTAATTAAGTTTTTTTGAACTTTTCTTTGTTCTTCTCGAGGAACACCTTCCCAGTTCGCTTTCCAAAACAATGCATCAAGATGATGCACCTTAATATTTAGTTTATTTCCTAACTTCTTTGCTAATGTAGATTTTCCTGAACCACCAGAACCAATTAATATGATTTTTTTCATATTCATACGGTCCTTACTATAGATTCTTCAATATCTTCCTTATTTGCAAAAATCCAGAAGAACATCTCTTCATTCAACTTTAATAAATTTGGTAACTGAACAAAATAAGTAATAAAGATAACTTGAATAGAAAGCATGACATACCAAATGGATTGTAGTTCTTCTCTCGTTAAAATGCTTTGTTTATAATATCCTTCAAAGATTTTGCTGACAATATGTAACCATTTCCCTCTTCCTGTTTCATCACTAAATAGCTCACTTAATATACTTGTACAGCAGTAGCATAAATCGAATACTCTTACATTGCTTTCTAAAAGTTCAAAATCTATAAATCCTTGAAATTCATTGTCATGAAAAATTACATTCGATAAGTGCATATCACGATGAATAATTTGTTTCGGTAGTGGGTGAACCGTTTCCTTGAAAACCGTACGTATTTGATCCATTTTTCGAACGACATTCCGATGGACAGATGCATTCTTTTCTAAAATTGGTAAGGCCCATTCGTATACCACTTTATACAATTCTCTTTTTATTAACTCGTTAGCACTTTTCACTGAATATAGTGCTTGATGTAAATTAGCTATCTTCTCTCCAATTGTACTTCCTAGCTCTTTTAGTTTTTCTGTATCTTTTATTTCTAAAACACTTCCACCAATATATTCGTACAAACAATAATACTTCTCTTTATAAAATACGTACCTTTCATCATTTCTCGTTTTTACTAGTTTTTGTACTTTAACTCCTTTTTCATCAAGCTGTTCTAATACATTTAGTTCAACTAGAAACTGTTTTATCGATCTCATTTCCTTTAAAATATACGCTTTATTATTACAATGAATCTTCGTTACATTTGGTTGAACTTCAGTAGTTGTGACATCTTTATCTTGAAACCAAAACTTTGCAATTTCTAATATATCCTCCATATACAAATACCCCTTTTAAAATTCACTTATTTCTTCCGTAACATAAATTCACAAAGCATTCCCACTCCAACACCAATTGTATAAGCGACTACATCACTCCACAAAAATCCGTAACCTAAAACGAGTCCCCCTATAGTCGTTGCACGAATATTATCAATCCAAGGTGCATGGTACAATTGGCTAATTTCAATCCCGTAGCAAAATATTAAACTCATAAAAGCTAATTTCTTCGTTTCTATTTTAGGAAACAAAAATCCGAATCCAACGAAAATCATTAATGCCCATAAAGCATCACCTAAGTAATCATTTAATAAATGAGGTAACGCAAAAGCAAACTTTCTAGAACTAAGACCTAACATAATAACAACTATAGTAAACATTACATATAGTAATTGATTTCGTTTTATATTCATTTCAAAAGCTCCTAATTCATCATGTAAAACTGCAAATAGCTAGTAAAATACAATCATTTTACTAGCTATTTATTACTTGCTTTCATAATAAGAAAATGTGGATTTGTACTTAAATAATGATATGATTTTCTGTCTACTTCTCTCATCTTTTCAATCGGCTTCGGTTCCACTATTTTTTCTAATACAAAATAGTTTGTTGTTTCATTGATTATGTCTTGGAGCGACCTCCTAAAAAAACTAACTTCTATTGTAATATTTGGTTTAACCCAAGTATCTACTAATAATTGTTTTTCAAAATAATCTTCACATGTAAACTTTGTGAAATCCATAAAAGGATGATGAACGGAATATATAAGTTCTCCACCCGGCTTCAATACGCGCTGAAATTCTTGAAATACTTGCGTCCAATTTTCTAAGTAATGAAGAGTTAACGAACTTACAATGATATCATACGTATTATTTTCAAATGGCAGTGTTTCTTGCAAATCGTGACAAAGGAACGTTGCTTTTTCTCCCATACTTTCTTTTACGGCTTTTACCATTTCAGGACTTATGTCAATTGCTGTAACGTTAGCCCCTCTTCCTACGAATTGAGAAGTATACCATCCAGCGGCACATCCAGCATCTAGTATTCTCTTCCCTTCTAGTTCCCTTGGAATAATCTCCATCATCGCAGGTCTTTCATAATAACTATTATATGGATTTGCCAAATCTACATTTTCTTTATATGTACTCGCTAATTTATCATACGTATCTTTGACTGCGTCTTTCATTATATCCACCCCTAATACATATTAATCCATTAACTCTTGCTGCTTTTTCTTTGAAAATGATTGTAGTACTAACTCATACGACCAATCGATCATTTTATTAATTTGCTCCTGTTCTACTCCCTTATGTATATACACTGTATTCCAATGTTTCTTATTCATATGATACCCTGGAATTATTGTGTCTGGATAATCTTCTCTTATTCGTAAAGCGAGCTCAGGATCACATTTTAATGTAATCGCAGCTTTTTCACCTTCTTCATGGTTCACTATCGCAAATATTTTATTATTGAGTCTCATACATGTTGCACTCCAGCCATCTGGAGAATCCTCTGTCGCTTTTCTTTTTGATAAACAATATGCTCTCGTTGCATTCATTTTAAATGGCACCTCTTATTCTTTCACTATTTGATTACGATGCATCACAATTTGCTTCGTCGCTTTAAATTGCTGTTCCCCATAAAACTTTATGAGTTTCTCTCCGCAAAATAGACTAACAATATCAATATGAGATATCTCTTCCAGTAACATTGTAAGCATATTCTTTCCAATGCCTTTATTTCTTACACTTTCATGTACGACAACATCTTCTATGTACGCTCGAAAAACACCATCTGAAACGACTCTAGCAAACCCAATTAACTCATTTTCTTTCCATACCCTAATTGCTATGCTATTCTTTAACATTTTTTCAATATCGATTTCTTTTCTTTCTGGCCACCAACCGACAGAGTCGTAAAGCTTCTTTATTTTCTCTGCACAAATTGGTCGTTCATGTTGTAATTTATACGTGTACATATTCTTTCTCCCATCAACTAGTATACATAATATTATTATATAATCTCTTTTCTAAAAAGTGTTGACTATACCCTTTCGGATGATCTTCAACGACACCATATTCTCGGTAGCCGTGCTTTTTATAAAATTCCGGTGCTTGGAAACTAAATGAATCTAGTAATATGAGTCTACATCCTTTTTCCTTCGCAATGTCTTCGATTTTATGTATCAGTTGACTTCCATAACCATCATGACGAACGGATTCATCAACCCATAAAAAATCGATATGAAGATGATAAAAATACATCGTTCCTGTTACGCCGCCAAAGATTTTCCCTTCCTCATCTTTCACTACAAGGCTTACTTGTTCCATCGGCTGCTTTACTTCATCTGTTAAGATGGACATATTATATTGAATGACTTTATTTCTAATGTATTCTCCTTCATTACGAGTACCATTCTCTATGTGTTTCATATATATTTCTTCCTTTCAACTTAGTAAATTACATCTAATTTTTATTTCGCCTTTTTAAAATACTAATGAATACAAATCCACCATATGTAACAAAACACGAAAAACCAATTATCCCAGGTACAGAGACCTAGCCTGTTCGTACATAACTTATAACTGCAAAACTAATAATTAACATTATTATAGATGGCCAAAATATTAGAGCCGTTTTTCTTCGTCTCTGTTTCGATGTACGTTCTTTCTCTTCAGAAACACGTGTACCAAAAAGCGATACAATACAAATAAGAATCGCTGCAAAGTAAATGGTATCTAATGACAAATTGTGATCATATAGTGCGATTCCAACTTCAAGAGCAATAATCGTTACAATTAAAATAATAATTGTTGAAGTCTTTAAGTTTCGTTTCAATCGCTCACTCCTAGCATGCTTTCACTATATGCTTTGTATATGTATTTCAAAGCTGTTGTAATTGTTTCATCAACCTCTATATTATGAACTCGCTCGGGTAAATCTTTTCCTCCAATTACATAAAGAAACGGGAATTCGTTAAACATTCCCATTATACCAATATTTATTATAGCTGTAGACAATCCACCTGTCATATGAGCTAAATGATAATACGGTATATTTTCATAATCCCCTTGTTGTCTTACCATTCCATTAATAATTGGTTCCCATACTGCTGGTTCTACTTTATATTCTTGAAAAATATGTACTAAAAGCGAAAGAACTTGATTTAATTCTCCAACATTTTTCTAATCTCTAGCATTCTCATGTATATAAATTTTTGAAAAATACGTTTGGGCATTTATTTTCACAGCATCCCATCCACCGCAGTGCTTTACAACCGAGTGAGCAATATAACTGTCGTGACAAGCTATCATCACTTCTACTGCTTTACTAAGTGTTAAAGTACTTCTTCCTTGTAGATGCGGATATAACTGTGCACTATCTTCGTGTGGATGAAATTTAATGTGATGAAGTATATCATTCCAATTACGTTTATTTTCCTTCACCATTTGTGCTGCTACAAATCCAATTACTACTTTTGCTGACGATGTTAATGGAATATATAATTCACTATTATATGAAGTAATTATACATTCGTTTTTTGTAGAATAAATAGCTACTCCTACATGACCAACATGTATCTCTTTCATTTTTTAAATGACAGTTTCCATTTCCATTCCTCTTTTCACATCGTTATATCACCTCCTAATAATTCAATATGGAATATAAAAAACCTTTTTGACAGGTTATATTTGTAATGACAATTAGAAAAAGGTAGCATGAATTACTCCTTGCTACCTAAAACGTTCATTTTCACGAAAGACTTTTATTCTTCTATAGGATTTTCAGGCCCGTTAAGCTCCAATTGATAAAAGGCTAAATTCAGCCATCTATTAAACTTATAACCAGCTTTTTGTATTGTTCCAGCATGAACAAATCCATAATTTTGATGCAAGGCTATACTTTTCTCGTTTTCCGCATCGATTCCAGCAACTAAGGTCATATATTCTCTTTCTTTTGCGGTTGCGATTAATTCTTCCATCAAAGAGGAGCCAATGCCATTTTTTCTATATTCCTTATCAACATACACAGAATGTTCAATTGAATATTTGTAAGCAGGCCACGCTCTAAATGAGCCGAATGTCGCAAATCCCACTACTTTATTATCTAGTTCATATACGAAAATTGGATAGCCATCAGCTTTTTTTTGTTCAAACCAATCTATTCTATTTTCAAGGGTTACAGGTTTATACTTTATACAGCTGTTGTATAAAGTATCGCATCATTATAAATGTCTAAAATATATGCTACATCTCTTTTCGTTGCTTCCCTGATCATTGTTTTCTTCCTTCCCTAATGCTTATCTTCTTTCACTATATTTTTAATAATTTTATTTTACCGAAATTTCTGTTTTATTTCCACATACGAATACTTGATTTTCGGAAACCATCAAATATATTAATCGCAGCGGACAACGTATAAATGATAATTCCACCGCCAACTAACCACGTTTTAAATCCTTCTGGGGAAATAGTAAACACATTTGCCAAATACGTAATAAATCCTTCGTTAAATATATATGGATTTACTACAATTACAATGAATACTATCGTTCCGACTACTTGAAGAATACCATTTCCAATTGCCAATCTTTTCGTCCATTGTCCTTGTACTAACTTATAAAGAGATATAGCTACTTCAAAAACAATCACAACCAAAATAATCGGCCAATATTGAAGTAAAACATCTTGATTAAACGTTGGCGCGATAAACTTCAGTCCGTTTTCCGTACCATTATATACGCCTACAAGATGGTTTGCATAAAAGTAAAGGGTAGCCCATATTGCTGTCCACATTAAACCTCCAAAAACTTCAAACTTTGAGATTGCCTTTTTCTTCGGGATATACGAGATATTTTTCAAATCATCTGGCGTCCATTTTTTTAAACTTGTTGTTAATGGGTGTGGATCCTTTTCTTTATCAGTTCTTTCTAAAACAGCAAATACAAGTGTCAACCAGAAAAACACATGGAGGCCTACTTCAACAATTTCCCCAATGCCTTTACCTATCAATTTTAAAATAACATCTAATACTGCTTGATTACCAGTATAGCCTATAAAATTTTCTGCAACCATTGCAATGAGTGCGATAACAGCTGCAATTGGTATAATCATTTTTAATAACGTCGTATATACATCAAAATAACGTGGTCCAATTAAATGCATCGGTCTATCCAAATACCCATTAGCCAATGAAACCGGACTTCCCAATTTTTCGAGAACGCTCTTCACATCATCCTCATTATAATCGTCTGGTAATATATCCTCTATTGTCGACCGTAGCTCAAGCGTAATATCTTCACGATTTTTTTCAGGTAATCTCTTCGCCACTTCTTGGACGTACATATCAATCAAACTCAAACTCATTCTCGTCCTCCTCCTTTAATAGGTTATAAAGTTCTTTCGAATCCTTTATCCACTCCTTTTTCAATTGTAAAAATATCTCTAGTCCATATTCACTTAAAACATAATACTTACGAGGTCTACTCTCCGTTTTATCCCAACTACTCGTAACTAGTTTCTGCTTTTCTAATCGACGAAGTAGTGGATATAAAGTACTTTGATCAATTGTAATCCCTGATTGCTCCAATAATTGGACAAGTGAATATCCATACTGCGGCGTTCTTAATTGGCTTAAAACCGCTAATGTCAATGTCCCTCTTCTTAACTCAGTAATTAATGAATTTAATAAAGTATCCATTCACCCACCTCATTTTTATTACTATATGTCATACAGTATATGTTTTATACTATGTATCGTACAGTATTCGTGTGACAAAAACAATTATCATTTACCAAAAAACGGATAAAAAAAGCACGAACTATACGATTTGTGCTTTTCTAGCTAACTTATATATTTATAACACGCTTAACTTTGTACCTCTGGTAATATAAACTCTCCTTTTTCTTTAGGAAATGGGATAACCCCTACAATCGACTCAACATTGATTACTCCATATACATGCGGGTATTCTTGACCATTTGAAGCAAGTTCATATTCTATTTCTGCTTTTACCAAGGATGGATTTATTGTAAGTAATAAAACCTCTTCTTCATGAAAGAAATGTTTTTCTGCAACCTTTAAAGCTTGTTCAAATAATGAACAATGAATAAACCCCTCTTTTATAAGTGACTCTTCATGAATTTCTCCAATTGTTTTTGCGATTTCCCATTTTCTTTTTGTTATTACTTTTGTAATCATAGCTTTTCCCCTTTTTTAATATATGTAATGATATAATAACACTAAAATTTCCAACAAATGATTAGTTGATTGGAGAATCTCAATGGATAAAAAATTAGAAGAGATCATTGTAAAATCATTTTTTACTAAGCGCCTTCAAAATAGAGTACTATTTGAGCTTTCTTCTTCAAAAAAACGTAAAGATGCGATCGGTCGACTTTGCCATAATTACAGAACTACGTTACGTGAAGAATATATGATTGAAATTCCTAAGCCTAATTCTTGTCCAATTGATATAGGAGATCTGTTAAAAAAACATGGGGCTGTTGATTCTTGTTACGCCATATTTTGGGACACAAAAATCGATGGAAAAACACTCCCTTTGCTGGACGCATTAGAGGCTGCTGTTGGAATGGGAATGCCTTCTATTCTATACTCAATTACAAATCAAGTTGCGTATTTTGAAGCAGAACAAGAAACACTTCCATCACCAAGATTTATACTTAAACGCACATATTAATGCATATAACTCCATTGCACTTTTTTTACTTTATTATATTATTTAAATAACCGCTCAGGTCGTTAATTCATCTAGCTTTTAAATATAAAAAAAAGGATTTTCATATCCTACTAGAAAATCCTCTTTTTACATTTATTTTAATCCTTCAATTAAAGGCGACGCTTCACCGCTATGGAAAATCCATAAATCATGCAGTGATCTCGTACATGCGACATACAGTAACTTCGCATCATGCTTTGTATTTTTATAATGTTCTTCATCAACATCTATTAGAATTACAGCGTCAAATTCTAAACCTTTCGCTAAATATACAGGTACTACTGAAATACCACCTTCATATTTACTTTGATTTGCTTCAATGACATTTACCGTCAATCCTGCATTCGTTAATTTCTCATACATACCGCGGCATTCATCATCTGTTCTACCTATTACCGCAATTGTTTTCACATCTTCATTTTGCAAATGCTTTATTGTCTTCAAAACTTCAGTAAATTGATCTTCTGCATGGATTACTTTTACGTCTTCACCGCTACGGAAAACTGGTGTTGCGAGCCCCACTGGTATTTCTGCATTTTTAATTATTTCATTTGCGAATTCAATAATTTCTTTTGTAGAACGATAACTTCTAGTCAATTCAAAATAACCTGTTTCTTGGAATACTTCCTTAAATGCGTTCCAATCTTCAATTCCTTGGTAATCATAAATCGCTTGTGATAAATCACCTAATATAGTGAAAGAATTACCTAGTGTAATTTCTTTTAATACATACACTTGAAATGGCGAAAAATCTTGCGCTTCATCAATAACGACATGATGAAACTTCTGACCGATTTCAATACCTGTTATGCGATGATGGATGTAAATTAAGGCAGGTAAATCTTCTACATACACTTCTTTTTTACGACAACTCTTTTCTGTTTCTTTAACAAGTTCTTCAGGTAAAACTTCGAGTATTTCTTTACTTTTCAATATTGAACTATACAGTGAAAGAGCACTCATTTTTGGCCAAAACTTCATATATGTGTTCAATCTCTTAGTCGCTTCTTTTTTGAGCAATTTTTTCTCGTTCGTTTCCCCAAACTTTTTAAGTTCAATTTCAATCCAGCGCTTCATGCGGCCTACTAAACGTTCTCTTCTTTTCTTTAGTGGATAATGTTTATATTCAACTTGCATCCATTTTTTAATGTCTTCCACTGGAATAATCGCTTTATCCCACGCCTCAAAATCGTTTGTCGGAACTAAGTCATTTTCAAATTGAATCATTCTCTCTTCAATAAACGCCTTAAATTCCAGTGTACCCTTTAATTTACCGAGCATTACCTTACTTTCATGACGATTAATTGAAAATGCTTCCTTCAATTTCTCTTCTGTTTGCTTTAGTTTCACTGAATCATCTAACGTACGCAATGCCCAATCTGGAAACGTTGTTTGACTAATATTCCCTACCCCTAATTCAGGCAGTACACTCGAAATATAATCTAAAAACAAGCTGTTCGGAGCAAATACAATCATTCTTTCTGCCTCTAACTGTTCACGGTATTCATAAATTAAAAAAGCAAGGCGATGTAAAGCGATTGTTGTCTTTCCACTCCCTGCAACCCCTTGAATAAGTAATGGTAAATTTCTTTCCGCTCGAATAATATCATTTTGTTCCGATTGAATCGTTGAAACAATATCCTTTAGTTTATTATCTTTATTCTCACCTAATCGATATAGAAGAAAATCATCGGCATGCGATACATCTTCATTTCCTTTCACATATGTATCAACAACACGTTCAAGTTCTCTTTTACGAATGGAAATATTTCGTTTTAAATACACATCACCTTCAACTAACCCATCTGGTGATTGATAAAACGCTAGTTCTTCTCCACCGGTAAATGAATAAAACATACTTGCGACAGGCGCTCGCCAATCGATAACAATTGGTTTCATCGTGTCCTTATCTGAAACACCTACTTTACCGATATAAATCGGCATAACTTGTTCTTTTCCATCCTCTTGAAAGTCTAGTCTTCCAAAATACGGCTCTTCCACACCGATACGTAAGTTCTGTCTATTTGACTCCCTCATGCTTTCAAGAATTTGCTCTTTAAAATCTTCTCCATAATAAACCGGGATTTTTTCAAGCTGTTCTAATTGATCATCCATCGTATGTAAAGTATCCCTCATTTTTTGTAACTCATCTTCAAATATGTTGCTCATTTCGACGATTCCCTCCTGTCCGTTCTAATTTTTCAGTCGAAATACAATTGTATTAAAAATCCATTCGCAAAGTCAATAGTTCTAGTGAGAATTTTCTAAAATATAAAAGAGTAACCATTAATCCCTACTCTGCTTTGCTTTAATTCGATATAACATATTTAAAACATTCTTTATTAATTTGAGAAGTTCAATTAAAAGAAACAATAAAAAGCAGATAATGAAATATTTCATTATCTGCTTTCCAATTTTATATAGTTACTTCTATTATACTTTTTGATATAAAAGCCAATCCCCAGAATCAATCACTTTCTTTAACATCTTTTTATCCTGAGCAATATACACATACGCATGTATTTCCGTATCAGCAACATACACTGTTTGCGTTATTCGGTCATATAAATCAGTCTCTGCATTACCTGTATATTCTTCTAGTTCATCTAACTTATGCAAAACATCATCATTTACTTCATAAACTTCCCCATATACCTTTACTTCATTAGAACAAATCATGGCCGGATATCCTTCGTTTGTATCAAATAATTCCCCATACGTCCATGCTCCGTCTGCGATGCATGTTGCACCTTGCATATAATGAGCATTCGTTTGCCCTCTTCTTAACGTGCCATAAACGAAAACATGATACATAAATCCCTATCCCCTTTATATGTCTCTACTTTCTTATTTGTAAATAAGCACGGATCATAAAGTAACTCACTTCATTTGGAAGCTGTTCTTTAATAGATTTCAAACCACCTTCTGCATTTTGTACAGCAGTTTCTATAAGAGATTCATACTCTTTTGGTACAAAACTTTGCCAATCTACTTCCATCCCATCCTCAAAAGAGCGAATTAAATGGTTTTCAATTGTTTGTCTTGATAGATCACGTTCTTTTGCAATCTCATTTAGGTCAATTCCTTGTTTATACATTTCATACGTTTCCAAATGAGAATTCGCTGAAGCTTTTCCTGATTTTTTACGCTCAGAAACAACTTCTGTCTTAATTGTTTCTGCATAGTTTGGATTTTCATCAATAAAATGCTGAACTGCTTGTAAGAAGTGCGAGCCATACTTCACAAGTTTGTGTTCTCCAATACCTTTTACTGTTAACAGTTCGGAATCATTTCGCGGCATTTTTGCACACATATCTTTTAATGTTTGGTCAGAGAAAATAACGAACGGAGGTACACCTTCTCCTTGTGCGATTTCTTTACGCACTTCACGCAACACTTCAAATAAAGGATGATCTTGGACGATTTGTCTCGTCTCTACTCGTTCTTTTCGTAGAACATTCTCATTACCAAGTAATACTTCTTTCCCTTTTCCCGTTACTTTTAATGTCGGATACGTACCATGTTCAACTGCAATTAACTCATCTGAAATTAAAAACTCTATAAAGTCACTCACTTCTTTTACACTACGGTTTGATAAAAGGCCATACGTTGGTAAAGTATGAAAATTAAATTCAATAACTTTCTTATTTTTCGATCCAGTTAATACTTGTGCAATCATTTGTTTTCCAAATCGTTGGTTCGTTCTAATCATACAGGATAAAACCATTTGTGATTCTCTCGTCACATCGATGCTCTCACGGTCGTCCGTACAATTACCGCAGCGTCCACAATCTTCTTTCGGTTCTTCTCCAAAGTATTGCAAAATGAATGATTGTAAACATTGTTCTGTATGACAGTAATCAGTCATATTTTGCAATTTTTCAAGTTCATTCGAAAAACGTGATTCTCCTGTTGATTGATCAATTAAAAAGCGTTGTACTTGCACATCTTGAGAAGAATATAACAAAATACATTCACTATCTAATCCGTCACGACCAGCACGTCCTGCTTCTTGATAGTAACTTTCCATATTTTTTGGCAGCTGATAATGAATAACGTAACGAATATTCGATTTATCAATACCCATTCCGAATGCAGATGTCGCTATCATTACACTTACTTCATCTCGTAAAAAGAGTTCTTGTTGCTCATTTCGATCATGATCACTCATACCAGCGTGATATTTTGATATCGAAACTCCCGCTTTCATTAAATCTTCATACAACTGATCAACTACTTTTCTAGTAGCTGCATATATAATCCCTGATTCCTTTTGATTTTGACGAATATAATCCGCTAAATAAGCATTACGATCCTGTCCTTTAATGACAGAAAATGATAAGTTCTCACGCTCAAAAGTTGTCATAATTGTATTTTCTTGATTAATTTCA
This sequence comes from Bacillus cereus group sp. BceL062, assembly GCF_051780025.1. Lineage (NCBI taxonomy): Bacteria > Bacillati > Bacillota > Bacilli > Caryophanales > Bacillaceae > Bacillus > Bacillus cereus group sp. BceL062. The sequence goes on from NZ_JBPWGY010000001.1 coordinate 861,363, forward strand.
AGCGTTTTGCAAATATCATCACGTACTTGCGGAGTTGCTGTCGCTGTTAACGCTAATACGAGCGGTTTTTCTGGGAGATAATCTAGTATACGATGTATATGTAAATAACTTGGACGGAAATCATGTCCCCACTGCGAAATACAGTGCGCCTCATCAATCGCAATCATCGGGATTTTCATATCGATAAGTTGATCAACAAACTCCATTGAATCAAGACGCTCAGGAGCGACATAAAGTAACTTATAATGCCCTTGTTTCGCTAATTGAATTCTATGATTAGCTTCTGTCATTGAAATAGAACTATTAATATACGTAGCGGATATACCGTTTTGTATTAGTGTATCTACTTGGTCTTTCATAAGTGAAATCAAAGGTGATATTACTAACGTCGTTCCTTCGAATACTAATGCGGGAATTTGATAACAAATTGACTTACCTCCGCCCGTAGGCATAATGCAAACTGTATCTTTCCCCTCTAATACATTTTTAATTGTTTCATCTTGCCCTCTTCGGAATGACGAATAACCGAAATAAGACGCTAAAAGTTCTTGTGCTTTTGTAAACAAAAAAGATTCACCTGCTTTTCTTTATCTTTCATCTACTTCTATTATATCATCACTTATGCGACTTGAAAGCGATGAATAAATGCTTATTATTTTTTCATTATTCTATATTTCACCTCGTATTTAATATTAATTAGCATCGGTGTTTTGTATGTTTCACAACATTTAAAACATACATCCATTACACATGAAGAAAGCATTTCAATTTAAATATTCATTTTATTGCCCTTTCTTGAATACTACTAATCGTATACATATAAATGCAGGAGGTTACTATATGAAGCATCGTAATATGAGTTCCATCAAAGCAAAAACAAAACAACTCCAATTCTCTAATAATGATGCGTGGAAATATGAATCATATTATAAGTACCAGCCCTTATTTTCTTATAGGAATTTTTTGAATTTTCTTTCTCAACTTTTTAGACGTTAATATATGCGCAAAAAATAGATCATTCACAGAAGTTTTCTCAATATGAAACGTATAGACTTACTACAATTCAGTTGCTACCATATATAATAATCTGTTGGATAAACCCCTTAAGTTGACCTGCTCATATTAGCAGGTCTTTTTCATGATTACATATTTCTGTGCACTTCAATTTCACTTCCAAGTCTTTTCTCCATTTTATAACCAGATTTAAATCCCAACAATTCATGATAATCATAAAAAGTAAAATATAAATTGTTCACATGTAATTATGCAATTCTTTTTTCTCAATACACAAAACGCATTTTACTTGTTACTATAAAAGTACTCCAGATGAGTTTTTGCTCATCTACATTATCTAGTTAATGGGGCCTGCCGCGGGAAGCAGGTCCCTTTGACTTTATTAAAGTTCCATTTTCATTTGGACACATTTACCAGGTTTTTTTTAAAGAATTTTATGATAATATTACGTAGTCGAGTCCGACATCTCGGCAATACCCTTTAGAGGCTCTGCAACTTCCCTTGCAGAGCCTCTTTTACTTTATATTCAACTTATTTATATATATCACAATATCATTCATTGAATTTCTCCATTTCAAATTACCTGAAAATTATCTAGGACACGTAACTAAAAATAAATCTTTATCATACTTTGAGTTATACATGTTCAAAGGAGTGTTACTTTTTATGTATTCTTATTGGCAATCGTATTACTCCCCCTATCATAACCTTTATGTAAACTATGATTTATCCGTACGTAACTACCGAATAAGTAAAAACGAGAATTTTTTAAAAGGATATATGCGTTCTTTATGGGAACAACACGTCGCTTGGACGAGATTGGCTATTATAAGTATTGTCTTTAATTTACCCGATGTTAACGTTACTGTTGGACGGCTTCTACAAAACGCAACACATATGGGACTATCACTTGAGCCCTTCTATGGCGAGGATGCAGTAAAGAAATATAGTGCATTAATTAAAGATCATTTAGTAATTGCAGCCGATCTTGTGAAAGCCGCAAAAGCTGGTGATCAAAATGCAGCTGCCGCTATAGAGAAGAAATGGTACGCTAATGGTGATGAAATTATTGAATTTCTTCACAGTATCAATCCACATATAGATAAAGAGGAATTTAGAAAAATGTTTTATGAACATTTAGCACTAACGAAAGCAGAAGCGCTTGCCTTCCTAAATAAAGATTATGAAGCAGGGGTAAAACTTTACGATAAAATTGAAAAAGAAGCATTAGAAATGGCCGACATGATAACAAACGCAATCGTAAAACAATTCCCGCAAGTATTTCAATAAACTGAGACGTTAACCAGTGGTGGGTTTGTACATCCCCACCGATTACTAACCCAGACCAATCAGGGTTTCACGAGCATTTTATCTCCCGCCTAACTTCTCTACTTAAGCTGAATTTCAAGGTGTGATTCTTACTTCTCGTCAGTGCGGGATAAAAATAAGCATAAGCCGATTTCAAAAAAAAATCGGCTTATTTAGCTTTCTCTCAATGTTATTTCGCCTCTCCTCTTTACATTTAACGTATATCGATATATTTTATTTATATCCGTTTTTTATAGGAGGAAATAGTTTGATTAACGCCATCGGTCTCGTATTTATACTCACAAATAAACACGAGAAAAAGAAGAAAGTGTATTTGAATGAAAAATTTGCATTAATAGACATTATTGATTCTAAAGAGGTAATTGATGATGAAGGTAACTCATTAGTAGAACTCACTTGTAAATACAGTATATATTTAGATGAAAAATACTACTGTAAATCTCTCGATGATTATACTGGACAAGTATTCCCCTTTTTAAGCGCTAAAATAGGAAAAGGACTTCTTAGAAATTTAAATTATTACTTTTCTTACGTTGATGCCTATGATAAAAAACCACCTGTTAAAGAAATAAGACCGCTTATGAAACAAGTAACGAACAGATAACAATAATCATTCAAAAAGAAAGCATCTAACTTCTGATGTTTTCTTTTTTGAATCAACAACTTGTTGCCTTCCATCCTCTTCTAAAGGTATGTATCCAGGCATACTTTAAATTAAAAACATTGGAGGATTAGACTGAATGAAATACTCAGAAACAATTGTTAGTAAAAGACTTCGGACACTAAAAATGTCTAGTATGTTTATCATGCTAGTTTTAATCGCCTGGCTTGGATATACAAAATTACTTTATGAAAATGGATTTCTTCAAGAAAAAAAGAATTCAGTAGAAGTAATGAATACTAGCATTACAGGAGAAATTGAACAGATTTTCCATGTGAATTTACAAGGTTATCGTAAAACAAACATTGATGCCGTTATAGCTGAAAGTAAAACCGACCCGAGCGAGCTATCCTTACTTGAGCTCGTTAATACATCTTGTTCACGAGATTGCATAAGTGAACCAATAACATACGTAAACGCAAACAATGGCTATATTTTTTATAAAGAATCTGGCGGAACTAATGTAGCTATAAAAATTAAAAAGCGAGATACATGGGAAATTGAAAAAAAATTAGTTCAAGATGGAATATAAACTCATAAAATAAAAGAGTACGTAAAGTACTCTTTTATTATTAATACCCTTCCTGTTTACAATGGCATTTCGGTTTCTCTTTACAATGACATTTTTCGCAATCACACTTCGGCTTTTCCTTGCAACGACACTCGTCACAATCACATTTCGGTTTCTCTTTGCAGCAACATTCGTCACAGTCCCTGCGTTTACATCTACATCTTCCAAACATTAAATCATCCCAAAATGAACGTCCACAATGACAATGATTCCCCATGAATATGCTTCCTCCTCAATAGAATTCATCATATTCTATGTTTAAAAGTAGAAAAAGGCTTGTTTACTAGTCTATTTTCTACTTTTAAACAATAGTTTTTTAAGTATTACACTTTCTTAAAAATTTTCTATTAAATATTCGTAGGAAATATTGCAAATAAAAAAGCCCAATGCTTGGGCTTTACATTCATGTATATTTTCTTACTTCTCGTTCATAATAATAGGTAACTACTACGTTAACTAAATATGAAACACCACTACTATAGTTCCTTTACCTCCGCCACAGCTCCTTTCAACCTCTGCAGCATATACCCGATCCCTTTACATCCTTCTAACGGATATGTAATGATTTCTTCTGGATATAACTTTGTGACTACTTTTTTATGCTTCTTTCCCGCAAGCAAAACAATTTCGTCAAACTGTATTAAACCTTTATCAATCATCTGTTTTTGTAGTTGCTCTATACTAATAACTTCATCACTCTTCGAATCAAATGCAAGATCATAGTTTTCTTGTACAATATCATTCGGCTTTAAAAATCCATGCTTTGCTGATAAAATAACCCAATCATCAAAAAACTCAGTTGCGTACGCCTGACATGCTTTCCCGAAAGGACTAATATATACATTCTTCGCCTCAGTAGGTCCATAATCTACATACTTATCCCAGATTTTCTTCTTTCCACATGGGATTATACATAATCTTTTCATCTATATTTTTTACCTCTTTTCTTCCTTATGTTAAATCAATTATTTCATACATTTCCCTCGCAAAATACTATATAATAATTCCAAACGTCACAATTGAATATTTTACCATATTTATATCGATTTCCACTCATATTTCACTTCTTTTCAGAAGCATAGTCCAATTTTTTTCGTTCTACATCTACGTAGTACACTGCACTCTTTACAAATATAATACTACTTCATAAACATTTTGTGAGCTTAATCTTCAAAACGAATCATAAAAATTTTAATATATGAATATATTTATTTTATTGTTTTTTTAAAGGAGGTGAACAATAATGAAAAATATTATCCCTGCACTATTCGTCTATTTTATCGTTTGTGTTATTGTTATGATTATTCCAGCATCTGAAGGCTATAATTCTATTAGTTGGAAGTTGTTTGTTGGGCAAGCGTACGCAATACCCATTTTCCTCATTACTGCTGTTATTACATTTTATATAAACAGGAAAAAGTCTTACGAATAAAGTGAAACTTTAATCCGTGAGGGTTTTCTTCATCCCCCACGGATTATTGGCCTTCACCCATCGGGCTCTTACGGACAGTTGATCCCTCACCTAACTTCTTTACTTTCGCTGAACTTTGAGGTAATGCTCTTACTGTCCGTTAATGCGGAATAAACAGTTATAAGGATAGCTAATGCTGTCCTTATTTTCATACCAGTATCCTATGTAACAAATAAAAAAGACAAGTAGCCATCCGACTACTTGTCCTTTTTGCTAATCAGTACTGAATAGTATTAAGCTTGGAATGCTTCAGTTAATACTGGTACGATTTGTTTTTTACGAGATACAACACCTTTTAATGTAGCTGTATTGTTTTCTAGAGATACGTTGTATGCTTTCTCAACAACGTTTGCTGCTTTACCGATCGCAAGACCGACAGAATCGTTAGTTAAGATATCAGTTACAACGAATAAGAATAGGTCTAAACCTTTTTCTTCTACTACTGCAGAGATAACTTTTTCAAGTTCCGCTTGGTGTACAAGAACGTCGTTAGTATCAACAGCGTTTACTTGTGCAATTTCAACTTTCGCGTTAGCCATTTGGAATTCTTTAGCATCAAGAGAGATTAATTGCTCCATTGTTTTTCCGCTTAAGTCAGCACCAGCTTTTAACATTTCTAAGCCATAGCTATCTGCATCTACACCAGCGATTTCCGCTAATTCACGAGCTGCTGCTACGTCTTGTTCTGTGCAAGTTGGAGATTTGAATAATAAAGAATCTGAAATGATTGCAGATAACATTAAACCTGCAACTTCTTTACGAATTTTAACGCCATTTTCTTTGTACATTTTGTTTAAGATTGTAGCTGTACATCCAACTGGCTCACAACGGTAGTAAATAGGATCGCTTGTTTCAAAGTTAGCAATACGGTGATGATCGATTACTTCTAACACACGAACAGATTCGATATCGTTAGCACTTTGTTGACGCTCGTTATGGTCAACTAAAATAACGTTGTCCACTTCGCTTGCAACTGTCTCAACAAAACGCGGTCCTTCTACTTTAAAATAGTCTAACGCAAATTGAGTTTCACCGCTGATTTCGCCTAAACGTACAGGCTCAGCATTCATTCCTAATTCTTTTTTCAATTCTGCATAAGCAATTGCAGAACAAATTGCATCTGTATCTGGGTTTTTATGCCCGAAAACTAGTACTTTTTCCATGTTTTCCACCTCTTCATGAAAAGGATATCTTAAAGAAGCAAATATGACAATATTTAAAGCCGAATTTTTTATAAATAATTGTACTTTCCTCTATATTTTTCATAAAAAAGATCATCTAAAATGAATTAGATGATCAAAATGTATATTTAATTTAAAATAGTGTAGGAACTTGCACTGCATTGTTAAATGCAACATTGGAATTTAAACCATTATTCACAAGATTCACATCAATAACTTGATAAAATGCATTTCCAGTGTCCGCAATCTCCCAAACAGCTAAAATAAGATGGTAGCCACTACGATCAGTTGGTACATTTGCTTCATGCGTTACTGTTGTCCCCGGTCTAACTCCGCCATCATTTTTCACATAGAACGGCACTATATCTAAACTAGACCTTGTTAAAGGCATATTTGGATTCCAATCCTTCTTTGTAATGTAGTATTTCCATTCTTTCGTACTATGAGGAGCCGTTAGTTTCCACTTGAATGTATTCGTCCCGCCGTTTAACGTAATTTTCTTCCACCTATCCACTGATTGAGCGTCTAAAGCAGGAAAATGACCAGCACCTGCAATTTGTCCATCAGAAGGTCCTAATTGCGGAAAGCCGCCTATTCCTTCTACACTTTGCGGTTCATATTGAACTGGACCGCAATTTACATTTACTCCTTGCTTACATAAATAAGATCGGCTCGCTGGTGATTCTACATACCCATGAGCTGAAGCCTTTTCTGAAAACCCAAATGTTAATAATCCCGTAAGTAATATCCCACCACTTAACATAACCTTTTTCATCTTTTGTAAACTTGTCTTTTTCATTCTTTCATCCCCTTCCCAAAAATGAAACGAAAATAACTATAGTTGCCTAGTCATCTTCTCTACATCCATTATAAGTGGAAGAGCATTACTAAAAGAACCCTCTAAAAACTTTCTCAAATTCGTTTAACTACAACAATATCAATTCTTCACGCATTTTAATTACCAGTTATCACATCTATTATTTATTTTGTCGTTTTATTGTTAACTACTTACAATTATATATCACAGTGTAGCGCTTAAAAAAGTTTGATTACATTAACTCTATAAACCTAGATAAAATAATAAATAGAAAAAGTGGGTTTTGAAAAAGGTTGATTATTACTTGATCCTTGTGCCATTAAAGCGTGCAATTACGAATTTGGCAAAGGTAGTCTAGTTATCAAATAGCCCTCTCCCTCTCAGATTTGCGGAAACTGGCTCCTTTCCTATCTCACGTGCCCATATAGACAACTGGCCGATATGATGGATTTCGTGGACAATGACATGACGTATTAACTCTCCGTGTGTACATTCAATGACTCGGCGCCTAATTGGTGCGTCTCTTGAGCTAATCGGCTCTTCCTTGAAGTCAGCTTTTGAAAGTTTCCGAGAATCCATTTCATTTGTCCAAGAAGTCACAAACGGCTTCACTTTCTCGTGGTATTGAGCTGAAAGATTTTTCACTTTTTGTAAGCTGGCATACTCTTCAAACACTGGTTCCTCAGGGACTGATTCACCGCGCAACCCTAAGATCCACATACATTCCACATCTACAATATGAAATAGGGTATGTAGTATACTGCCGAACCCACCGACCCGTTTCTTTACCAGTTCTTCAGCCGACATGTCTTCGCACCATGTAAACCAATCATCACGAACTTGCCAGTTATATTGAAACAGTTTCAACATCACAGCAACCTCCATCTTTTAGATTAATATTTACTATTCACCAAATGGCTTCAAAATCCCTATTTTAATACTACCTCTTAAAAACCTGTTAAACTCTTATATAAACTGGACTTCAAATTGAACGTTCAATTTGAAGTTAAAGAATGAAAAGAAAAAACTAAATCATTTTATAATAAATAACCGTTGCATCTAACTCACCATCCGGAGAAATTGCATACCCCGGTATTTTACCGGATTCTTGAAAGCCTAATGAATTGTACAATCTATTGGAAGGGTCTCCTTCTCTAGTATCTAATACTAAAAGAGATCTGTTTTCTAGTTTCGCTCTTTCCTCTGCTTTTTGCATAAGTGAACGTCCAATACCGTTACGTCTAAAATTCGGATGAGTCATTAACTTGCAAATCTCAGCTCTATGGGTCCCGTTAGGCTTTGTAACTAAATGTAATTGAACACTTCCTGCCACTTCATTGTTTATTTTAGCAACATACAATATTACTTCTGGTGCTAATACCGTTTGCCAATAATTTGTTGCTTCTTTTTGTTCCAGTGGAGGTAAAAAACCAATTGATGCCCCATCATCTACAACCGTTGTCAAAAGTTTAGAAAGATCTTCAATCTCATTTTCTAGTTGCTTCATTTCTTCAATTACTAAATTTCGCATTACTTTTCCCCCTTTTGTTTTCATTTTAACAATTTTTATAGCAGGAATAATTAAATATTAAGATGAAATTAATTAAGATACGATTTTTTAGAGAAAGGATCACTATATGAAATATATATTAGACAGGAAATACGCAAGAAAATTACTGGATTGGGCATATGAACAAAACCCAGGTCCTTGGTTCGAACATTCAATTCATGTTGCCAATGCAACTGAAAAAATAATTGTAGAACTTATAAAAAACGGGTATGACTTAGATGTTGATATAGCATACAATGCCGCTCTCCTGCATGATATAGGAAGATATAAAGGTTTTACTAAATCTGTTATTCATTCCTATGATGGTTACATGTATATGAATGATTTAGGGTATACAGGAAACGCCGTTATATGTGTGACGCATTCATTTCCTTGCAAAAATGAGCATATAGATATCGCAGCAGAGTGGAGCCTTGTTCCTGATTATATGAAAAGCCGGTTAATTGAAATATTGAATGAACATAGTGACTATGACTTATACAATAAAGTAATTACTCTTTGCGACGCTCTCGCTGATGCAGATGGTTTTACTACGCTTGAAAGAAGATTGGTTTCTGTTGGTTTACGTCATGGCACAACCTCTCATACTTCTTTACATTGGAAAGGATTCTATACAATTAAGAATGAATTAGAATCTTTAATTGGGAAGAGCATATACACCCTTCTCCCTGATGTAGAGAAATCAATTTATAAGCATACAGAATATTAAAACAAGCATAACTTAAAAACGATACAATTTGTAAGTATGCTTCTAAAAAACTCATTTAAAAGTGGAGGGATTACTTATTAGTAAAATAGGATTTGACTTAATAAATCATGAAGGTAACTTAAATATTGGATATGAAGATATAGTTGATATCTCTAGGAAATGTAAATTTTCTAACTGTTCACATACAAATGAACCACAATGCGCGGTTAAAAAAGCCATGTCTGATGGAATTCTTTCTGAAGAAATATTTAAAAATTATTATAGATATTTAAACGAGGCACAATATGTTTCTAAGCAAAGAAATAAAACAAAAGCTATCGACTATATGAAGCAATTGAAACTTTTTCAAAAAAATTAGGATAAACTAGAAAACCCTCCTTAAAATATTATTTTAAGGAGGGTTTTCTAGTTTAATGACTTTGATTTTTTAATTCCACCATACACTCTTGTACTAAAGTTACTGCTTGGCTCATTGCAGCTCCGCCAGCAAACGCGGCCGAAACACCACAAGTTTCTAAAATTTCTTTATCAGAACATCCTTGGTCAATACATCCCTTTGTATGATAAATCGTACAATATTCGTCTTGTGTTGCTAAACTAATCCCTAATGCAATAAGCTGTTTTTCTCTTTTAGTTAATGCCCCCTCCTGAAAACACGCTTGTGTAAAAGCGTTATAGGTTTCTGCAATTTCAGGAATTTGTTTTGTGAAATTCCCAATACCTTCTTTGTAATGAAGTAATACATCATTTATAGAGCCAAATTGTTGATTTTCCATCGTATATCCTCCATTCATTTTATTTACACTTACTTTAGTATGAGATAAAATGAATGATATATACAAATACTCACTTTAAAAATAGAAAGAATTTTCAGTTTATTAAACTTTTAAATTTACACGTTTACAGTTTCAGCCCATCATCCACCGACATTTTTTCTTTAGAACTTTTCCTTTCTCCCTCTTTACTTCGCTCTTCCCAAATCGTTAAACCTTCCATTCCTACTTTTTTAGGATCAAATACTGGATCTTTCCCTTCTTTTTTCTGCGCCTCATAATCTTTTAACACTTTTAATGCGGTTTTGCTTAATAATAGGATTGCAATAAGGTTTAACCATGCCATACTACCGATTCCTAAATCTCCAAGATTCCATAAAAGTGAAGCTGATTCTACGCTACCGATGTATACCATAATTAAAAATCCAATTTTTAAAACTGGTTTTAACCATCCATATTTCAATTCACGATCTAAATAAGTGAGAGTCGTTTCTGCGATATAGTAATAAGCAAGCAAAGTTGTAAATGCGAAGAAGAAGATTGCGATTGAAATAAATATTGGACCAAATCCAGTCATAACAGTTTCAACTGCTTGTTGTGTATAAATAGGACCTGCTTCTACATTGCCTATATTTTGTACAATTGCACTTTTCCCTTCAGGTATAACATTGTACATACCTGTTATTAATACCATAAGCGCTGTCGCTGTACAAACTACAATTGTATCGATATATACAGAAAACGCTTGAACTAAACCTTGTTTTGCAGGATGCGATACTTCTGCAGCAGCCGAACTATATGTTGCCTCTCCAACACCTGCAACGTTTGAAAACACCGCTCGCTTTACACCCCATGCAATTGCTGCACCAACGATCCCGCCAAACATTTCATTTACACCAAATGCACTTGAGAAAATTAAAGCAAACATACTTGGAATTTCTGTTACATTTGCAATTAAAATGATGCATGTAACAATTACATAGCCAATTGCCATAAAAGGTACTAACATTTGTGACACACCAGCAATTCTTTTTACTCCCCCAAAAATAATCGCTGCTAGTAACACAACTAAAAATATACCTGTTACATATTTACTAATACCGTTAGAGTTTTCAAATCCAACAGCGATACTACTCGATTGAATACCTGGTAATAAAACGCCGTATGAAAGTGTTACAACTACCGCTACAATGACTGCAAACCATTTCATTTTTAAACCTTTCTCAATGAAATATGGTGTACCACCACGATATTCATTTCCTACTTTACTTTTATATACTTGAGATAATGTTGATTCAACAAATGCGCTAGCGGCTCCTAAAAGTGCCATCACCCACATCCAAAATACAGCGCCCGGTCCCCCAAAAGCTATTGCTGTTGCTACCCCTGCGATATTACCTATTCCAACCCTTCCTGATAGAGCCAAACAAAATGCTTGGAAGGATGATATTCCAGTCTCTGAACTTTTTCCTTCAAAAAGTAGCTTAATCATCTCTTTAAAATAACGAATCTGTAAAAAACGAGTCGCAATGGTAAAATACACTCCTGCTCCTAATGCGAAAACAACTAAACCTATACTCCATACTTGCCCCACTAACCACTCTACTAACTTTTCCATCCAAATCCCCCTTATCATTCTTTTAAAAAAGTAATTTTTTATATAAGAAAACGGACAACCTTTATCCCACATTCCAGTTGTCCGCTTCTCATACTATTTCATCATTCTTTTATCTCACTATTCATCGTCTGCAAGACTCTCACAAACTAGTTTTTCACTTAATATTTACCCAAACACTCTTCACTTCTGTATAATTATCAAGCGCATAGGAACCTAGTTCGCGCCCAATACCAGATTGCTTATATCCACCAAATGGTGCAGCTGCATTTTCTAAGTTATAATCATTAATCCATACTGTTCCTGCCTTTAATTTATTGGCAACTTGATGTCCTGTTTTAATATTTTGTGTCCATACGCCTGCTGCAAGTCCATATGAAGAGTGATTTGCCCTTTCGATTACCTCTTCTGTTGAATCGAATGGAAGTACAACGACAACCGGTCCAAAGATTTCTTCCTTAACAATTGTCATATCATCAGTAACATTTGTGAATACAGTTGGCTGAACAAAATAGCCTTTTTCAAATGCACGTTCACCACCAGCTGCAACAGTAGCACCTTCCTTCTTTCCTTGTTCAATATAATGCAGCACACGCTCTTGTTGTTTTTTAGATACGAGTGGCCCCATTTCTGTATCTGTTTCCATCCCAGCTCCAAGTTTAATATTATTTGCCCTTTTTACTAACTCTTCTACTACCGTTTCATAATGCTTCCGATGAACGAATACGCGGGATCCCGCACTACAATTTTGGCCATGATTATACATAATCCCTTGGAATGCACCATTAATCGCTTCTTCTAAATCAGCATCTTCTAAAATGATATTTGGTGACTTACCACCAAGCTCTAACGTTACATGTTTAATTGTTTCTGCAGATTGACGCATAATATATTTTCCTGTAACAGTAGATCCTGTAAAAGCAACTTTATCAATATCATGATGATTTACTATCGCAGCTCCTGCTTCAGGGCCGAAACCTGGTACAAAGTTTACAACACCGTTTGGAAAACCAGCTTCTTTAAAAAGTTTTGCTGTATATAGCAATGATAAAGGTGTTTGTTCTGCAGGTTTTAATACAATCGTACAACCAGTTGCAAGTGCAGCTCCCATTTTCCAAGAAGACATAACGAGCGGAAAATTCCACGGAATAATTTGACCTACAACACCAACCGGTTCATGGCGTGTGTAATTTAAGTAATCTTTTGAAATCGGAATTGTTTGTCCGATAATTTTTGTAGCCCAACCTGCATAATAACGGTAGTTTTCAACCGTCGCTGCAATATCATCTTCAAGTGCTACTTGATATGGTTTTCCATTATCTAATGCTTCTAGCTGTGCTAATTCTTCTTTATTTTCTTCAATTAAATCCGCTAGTTTATATATAAGATGTGCTCTTTCAGCAGTAGTCATTTCTGTCCAAGGGCCTGATTCAAAGGCCAATCTCGCAGCTTTTACTGCGACATCAATATCTTCTTCTTGTGCTTCACATACGACAGCTAGAACATCCTCTGTTGCTGGATTATATGTTTCAAACGTCTTCCCGCTAATAGAAGGAACAAATTCACCATTAATAAACATTTTAACTTCTTCATTTAAAAACGCTTTCACTTTTGGTTTTAGCTCAATGTTTGTCGTTAACATATATACACGCCTCCCTATTTAAACAGCTGCATGAGCTGCGATTTCAGATAATATCGTTTGAAGCTTTTGATCTTCTACTTCAGTTAATCCTAATCTCGGATAACGAGAAGGTCCTCCAACTTGCCCGTGTAATTCCATTGACCGTTTAACGATTTGCACATATTTCCCTGAACCTTCAAGAAATTCACAAAGCGGTAAAATCGTATCGTTTATCTCCCATGCTTTTTCTAATTCACCATTTTGAAAATGCTCATACATTTTCGTAACGAGTCCTGGTACGATATTTCCTGCAACTGAAACCCATCCCGAGGCACCAACTAAATAAGACTCCATAACTAAATCTTCAGATCCGCAGAAAACTTGAAAAGCACCTTCGCCTTGTCTTACTAAATCTCTTGCTTTACGAATATCTCCACTAGACTCTTTAATATGTGTAACATTTTCACACTCTTTTCCAATTCGAAGCATTAGCTCTGTACTCATATCAACACCAGAAGTAAATGGATTATTGTATAACATAATTGGTATATTTACAGCGTGTGAGATTTCTTTAAAATGAAAATAAATTTCCTCTTCCTTCGGTTTACAATAGTAAGAGTTTATAATTAATGCGCAATCCGCTCCGTGTGCTTCTGCATGTTTCGTATATTCAATCGTTTCTTTCGTCGTTTCTGCTGCAGTTCCAACAATGACTGGAATACGGCCATCGACTTCTTTTAATACTGTTTCTACCATGTTAAATCGTTCTTCTTTTGATAAACTAACAAACTCCCCCGTACTTCCATTAATAATAATTCCAGCTACCTTTTGCTCAATAAAGTAGTTTACGTTTTGTTTTACACCTTTCCAATCAATCTCTTGAAATTCATCCATTGGTGTTATTAATACTGGAAATGCCCCTTTAATTTTTTGCATATTTATCTCTCCCTTTAACATTTTATTTTAATAAAAAACCTGTTGGAAATGGATCAGTAGGGTCTAATAGAAACGTCTGCATCCCTGTAATAAATCCTCTACTCTCAAAACGGAAAATATATCCTAATTCTTCTCTCTTCACTTTTTCTACTGTTATAAAGCTATTAAATATACTTTCATTTTTAAAAGGTTTATCCGTTATATACTCATTATTAAATAACGCATGTACATAGGACACAATAGTAGAAACAAAACCGGGAGAACGGACAATAAAGTTATCTTCATGAAATGTAATCGACTTTATATGTTTCTCTTCTGTTTGCGAAGAATCTACTAAAATAAGTCTTTTTATAAGCGACTGTTTTTGTATCGCTTGAAGTGTAGCTTCTCCCCATTTCTTTAATTCAGAGATATTTTTAATACCAATTTCTGGTGAATACGCATCCTTTTCTACAACTGCATATACTTTATCAGCCTGTATAAGAGAGTAACGTATATTACCAATCTTCAAATCTTTCTCAACCATATAACATAGTTTACTTTCAAACGACACCGATATCACTTCATCATCCACTACATAGGCATGGACTGAAAATATTCCAGATAGTGTTTCAATTTTGTATTGATTAGACTCTCTCTTTTTTAAATATCCACTTTCTAGTAACATCGTTATTACTGCCACAATACCTCCATAATGAAGAGGAATGGTTCCTTCATGATTAAAAAATAACACAGCTGCATCCACTTCCTTATGAATAGAAGGAACGACAATACATCCATTTAACCCAATAAAACCACGTGGTTCATTTAATAAAAGCTGCATTTCTTCTGCTAATTCGCCTGAAAATTGTTCATTTAAATGTTCTAAACTGTAGTAGTATTTGCATGGTACGTCCTTTATTACACGAAACGCTTCGCCAGCTACGTGCACATCTACTGCTGTATACATTTTTTGAATGTTCATTTTACATCCTCCGTTTCATGTTCCATCGGCGGAATTAGCAAAAAGCCTTCTTTCAGTGGATCCTTTTCATTGTAGAAAAATCTATGCATCCCCATAAGCCAAGCTGAGCCGGTAATCTTTGTTACTACCGCTTCAATATTTTCTACATATGTTGTATTCATGACACACCCTTTAAATAGTGAACCTACAATACTCTCATGAACAAATTCTTCATCGATGTCGATTTTTTTATGAGCGTATAATACAGCTAACTTCGCTGATGTTCCTGTACCACATGGAGATCGATCAATTCCTCCTGGCGGAACAACAACTGTATTTTTCACATGCGCACTTTTATGAGTGGGATCTGTATAAAATTCAACATGTGTTAATCCTTTTATAAACGAATACTCTGGATGAATAATTTCAAACTTCTCATTTATTGTGTTTCGAATATGAATCGCCTTATCAATAATTATGGATGCATTTTCTGGTACTAACTCTAAACCTACTGACTTCGCATCGATAATGGCATAAAAATTCCCTCCATACGCAATATCAGCCTCTACAGTTCCAATTCCTTCGACTTGTACAGTAATATTTTTCAGTAAAAAAGCTGGTATGTTACAGAATGAAACTTCTTTCGCCTTTCCATTTTGAACAGTAATATCCACTTCAACTAAGCCGGCTGGTGTATCAAGCTTTAAAGAAGTAATCGGTTCAACTATTGGAATTAAACCTGATTCAATTAAAGCTGTACACACACCAATTGTATCGTGACCACACATCGGTAAATATCCACCTGTCTCTATGTATATAACGCCTATATCAGCTTCAGGATGACACGGATCTGTTAACAATGCTCCAGACATTACATCATGACCACGCGGCTCATTCATTAACAATTTGCGAATCCAGTCATATTCCTTTTTCATATGTAACATCTTCTCTGCCATCGTCTCTCCAATTAACTTAGGAAGTCCGCTAATTAATGTCCTCGTTGGATTCCCGCCCGTATGTGTATCAATCGTCGTAAAGACTCTTTGTGACCTCATCCGTTTAACACCCTTTCTGTAAAACGACTCAAACGAAGTGGTTCAATAGGAATAATTGTTTCTTTTTCATTTAATAACTCTTCAATCACTTTCCCAGTAACTGCCGCAAGACTAATTCCATCACCTTCATGTCCAGCTGCAATATAATAATTCGGAATATGATCCACTCGTGAAATAATTGGCAAATGATCTTCTGTCCACGGACGTAAGCCGGCATATGAACGAATCACCATCATATCTGCCATTTTCGGATAAAAACGAATTGCTCTGTTCGCAATGCATTTAATAACCTCGTTGTTAATTCTCGTATGAAATCCTACAAACTCTCGACTACTACCAATTAAAAAATTTTGGCTTTCTGTCGGTTCAAATACAAGAGCTACCCCGTATTTTTCAGTTAAAGCATCCACTTTTCGTTTTCCGCCAAATTTAGAAATTAAATAACCAAATTCCATTACTTTACGGCAACCTACATGTTGTTGCCTTGAGGCTACAATAATATGCCCTTTTCTCGGTTCGATTGGAATATTTACATCTAACATCTGCCCGATTTTAGGAGCCCACACACCGGCTGCGTTCACAACTTGCTTCGCAGTAAACGTCCCATTTGTCGTTTCTACAATAAAGGAGCCGTCTATATCTCTTTTCATTTCTTTTACTTCTGTATGATTAATCGCTTTCGCACCCATTTTTTTCGACTCTGCTAGAAGTGAAAATGCAAGGAGATATGGATTTACAGTAGAATCAGTTGCGCATTCTAAACCACCCAATAAATCATCCGCAAAAAATGGTGATTCCTCTCTTATATCTTGCCTATCAAGCATTCGAAACGGTAACCCAACATCTTTTTGACGATTCACCCATTGCTGCGCTGCCTCCATCTCTTCGTCTGATTCACAGACTAGAATACTTCCTGGCGCCCTATATTCAAATGAGTGCTCCAACTCCTCACTTAAATCTGTTACTAATTTTTGACTTACTAATGACATTTGACTATCAAACCCTGGGTCTTTATCAATCGCCAAAATGTTTCCGTCACACCGTGAAGACGTCCCACTGACAAACTCACCTTTTTCAATGATTGTTACGTCTCTTCCGTATTTTGAAGTGTAATATGCAATAGAACATCCTATAATTCCACCACCTATTATTAAAACGTCACAGTGCCTCACAAAACACCCCTCCTTTCACTTACATCTCTCATTTTCTTTTATGCAATTGACGTGCCAACTCTACATATATACACTTTTTATAAATAATATTTTTATTTGTAAAAATATTTTAAATTTATCGTAAATAGGTGTATTATTTTTTTATCACTGTCTAAATTTTTATACATATCAGGAGGACGCTATGACATTTTCATTTCCAACAATCAAAGAGTTTATGAAAATTTTGTCTATCGATTATACAAGTAGCATGAAACACATTAACAAAGTAGATGGGACATTTTATTACCTCCCTTCTACTACAGAAGAATATAGTTGCGGCTATATATATGAGGACGACTCGTTCACTACTTTAATTGATGCACTTTCACATGCATTAGCCGTTGTCATCATTAACAAAAACGAAGAGCCAATATGTTGTATAACGGCTCAGCAAATGATTCCGTTTCTTTATAAGTCTTACACTGAGCTACAATCTTTTTATAACACTGTAATTCAAACGACTGATTCTTCTGTTACAGTCATTGATGAAAAAGAATGTGTCCGTACGTGGACAGATGGTGCTGAAAAAATCTTTTCGGTTAATCATAATGAAATTATTGGACAACCAATTACTCGTTTTTTTGATTATAAAGACTTGGAAATCTTGCAATCATTGCATGACGGAAAAAGTATAATCGCTCAATTCCATCAGCCTCGTCCTGATTTGTTCGTATTAATAAATTCAAACCCCGTTTACTGTAACGATGAAATTATAGGAGCAGTCGTTTCAGAAACAGATGTGACAAATCAAGTTGTATTGAATGAAAAACTATTTAATATGTCACATGAAATGCACCGATTAGAGCAAGAAGTAGCAAAATATAAAGACACATCCGATCCTTTCCTCGCGATGAATGGAAAAAGCCCTGTTATACAAAGGACTATTCAATTAGCTAGAAAGGTCTGTTCAGTGAAATCAACCGTATTAATACTCGGCGAAAGCGGTGTCGGAAAAGAAGTATTTGCGAAAGCAATACATGAAGCAAGTGAGGCAGCGAAGGCGCCTTTCATTTCAATTAACTGCGGCGCAATTCCAGAAGCGTTATTTGAAAGTGAATTATTCGGATATGAACGTGGGGCGTTTTCTGGAGCGAATAGTAAAGGAAAAAAAGGTAAAATAGAGCTCGCTCAAGGTGGTACTTTGTTCCTTGATGAAATAGGTGAAATGCCTCTCGATATGCAAGTGAAACTTTTACGTGTATTGCAAGAAAGAAAGTATTACCGAGTTGGTGGAGAGAAAGAAATAAATATTGATTTCCGTATTATCGCTGCTACAAATCGTGATTTACAAGAAGAAATGCGAAAAGGAACTTTCCGAGAAGATTTATACTATCGTTTAAATGTAGTTAGCTTACAGATTCCACCGCTGCGAGAAAGACGAGAAGATATTATTGAATTAACATACTCTTTCTTAAACGATTTTTCGATTAACTATAACAGACCTATTCGTGACTTACCTTCAAGCATTATGCATGAACTACTTCATTACGATTGGCCTGGTAATATTCGTGAACTTCGAAATGTAGTTGAGAGACTCGTCGTATTTGCGACAGACGGTATTATAAAACAAGAATATTTGCCATTTCATACAAATGATACTTTAGACAATCATACGTCTCATTCCCTATTACTCAGCAATAATCATACGATTCTTTCTTTACAAGAAGAGATGGATGAGCATGAGAAAAAAGTCATTGAAAGAGCTTTACACATTTTAAAGGGGAATAAATTAGAATGTGCGAAAAAACTTGGGGTAACGCGAGCCACTTTATATAATCGTTTAAAAAAACTTGGGTTACAATAAAGTGAAACTTTAATCAGTGGGGGTTTTGTTCATCCCCACTTGATTATCAGTCCTCACCAATCAGGCTTTTACGGGCAGTTGATCCCCCTCCTAACTTCTTTACTTTCGCTGGATTTTGCGGTGGGGTCTTACTGCCCGTTAATGCGGGATAATTCTTAACTCCTCTATATTGGCATAGTTTTTGCATTATAATTTGTGCAAACCGAACTAGAGGAGGAATACATATGACGAATAAAGAGAACTTAATTGTTTGTCGTTGTGAAGAGGTTACATACGGACAACTTCAATCGACAATTGCTGAATATAAATGCTCGGCAAGAGAATTAAAACTAAGAACACGTGCCGGTATGGGATTTTGCGGTGGCCGCACATGTAGAATGATGTTAGATCGAATGATTGAAAGTGCAAATCCTGACGTAACTCCTAATGAAATACCGTTAAAATATCAACCACCAATACGTGCTGTTACCTTTGGAGCGGTAGGTGATAATAAATGAGTAGAATTACACATCACCCTATTTTAGGTAGTTTACATAATAGTCAGCGCATCACTTTTCAATTTAACGGGCAACAATATGAAGCATATGGGCATGAAACAATTGCTGCTGCCCTGCTAGCAAATGGAATACGAACGCTACGCGTACATGAAGATAGCGGGAACCCGCGAGGTATTTATTGTAATATCGGTCATTGTTCAGAATGCCGTGTGACAGTAAATAATCAAACGAATGTACGCGCATGCTTAACAGTTGTAGAAAACGATATGATTGTTGAAAGCGGAAAACAGCATCCAAATATCGTGAGAGAGATGGTGAAAAAGCGATGATCGATGTAATTATTATTGGTGCAGGGCCGGCAGGATTATCAGCTTCCATCTCTTGTGCACGTTTTGGACTTAACGTACTCGTTATTGATGAATTTATGAAACCTGGCGGGAGATTGTTAGGACAGTTACATCAAGAGCCTACTGGAGAATGGTGGAACGGAATTGAAGAAGCAAAACATCTTTACGAAGAAGCCGAATCACTGTCAGTCGATATTCGGTGCGGTGTTTCCGTCTATAATTTAGATAAAGATGATAGTTCTTGGTTCGTACATACAAATATCGGTACGTTAGAAGCTCCGTTCGTATTAATTGCTACTGGCGCTGCGGAGTATTCTATCCCACTTCCTGGCTGGACACTTCCAGGAGTTATGTCAATTGGAGCGGCTCAAGTTATGACAAATGTTCATCGCGTGCAAGTCGGAAAAAAAGGAATCATTATTGGTGCTAACATTTTATCATTCGCCATTTTAAATGAATTGCAATTAGCTGGAATTAAAGTGGATCATATCGTACTACCTGAAAAAAGTGAGTTAAGCCAAAAAGCGGGTGAACCAGAAGAAGTTTTGAACTCCCTTTTAAATGCAGCTCATCTCGCTCCTTCTGCTTTTTTGCGTATAGGTAGCCGTTTTATGAAATATGATTGGATTCGAAAAGCCGGATTAACCTTCTATCCAAATAACGGAATGAAAATAAACGGGACACCACTTCATCTTCGGAAAGCTGCACTTGAAATTATTGGAACAGATCAAGTTGAAGGTGTTCGTGTTGCTACTATTGATTCTAAAGGAAACATTATGAATGGATCAGAGAAGATATATGAGGCAGATTTCGTTTGTATCGCTGGAGGTTTATATCCGCTTGCTGAGCTTGCTGCTGTAGCTGGATGCCCTTTCCATTACATCCCAGAATTAGGTGGACACGTCCCTCTTCATTCCGAAACAATGGAAACCTCTCTTCCAGGTTTATTTGTAGCCGGAAATATTACTGGGATTGAAAGTGGGAAAATCGCGATGGCGCAAGGGAGTGTCGCTGGATATTCAATCGTAAAACAAGCTAATATAAAATCAAATTCAGTTGAACAACACTTACAACAAGCAATCCAACATGTTCACACCGTACGCCATCATGCTGCGATTCAGTTTAATCCAATGATTGATGCTGGTAGACGAAAGATGAATGAAATTTGGTGTGATTATTCCACCACATATGCACATACTAAAAAGAGCTGCTGAGATTACTCTCAACAGCTCTTTTCACTACTCATCCGAGTTATTAAATTTCGCTAATGCATAAATGCCTTCTTCATCATCTAATTCAAGTTGTAATCTTGCTGCGAATGAATTGACATTGTATTCTCTGTCAAGTAATAAGCGTAGTGCCTCGATTAAGTTCGCTTGAATTAAAATTTGTTGACGACCATTTACCTCTACTTCAGCAGAGAAACCATACTCATCATCATACATTAGTTCAACTAATACTTCTTCTGGACCCACTTGTCTTTTTTCAGCGATATATACGCAAAGCGCATTTATAAGCTCTTGCTCAGAAATTTTTATTGTTTCCATGCTACTTCATCTGCCTTTTTCTTACGTTGATCTTTGAAGTATTTAAATGCACGAACTGCTAACATTACGATACCAGCCATTACTAACATATTTACCATAAACGCTAATACAGAACCAAGAGCTCCCATATTTGCAAATAAGCTACCCATTAGTAAACCACCAAGACCACCTAGTAATAAACCTTTCATAAAGCTTCCTTTATTACTTTTTGGCGCTGTGTTTGTTGCTTTTGTTTTTGAATCTGGATTCGTTTTTTGAGAATTCACGTTTGAGTCTTTTTTGTTTAAATCAACTTTTGACTTTTGACCTGAACTTGGTGTAAAAGATTTTTTACCAGATTTGTAACTCTTCGCTGCTGCGTGATCTACAAACATGAAGCTACTAGCTCCAAAGATAACCATGAATGCTGTCATTACTGCTACAAGTTTTTTCAACATATTATATCCATTCTCCTTTTATATAGATATATGTGAAATCTATCTTTCTTTTAAATTTAGAATGATAGATTTGTTTTTAAGAACATTTTAAAGGTTCTTATGAACTTATTATATGAACTTTTGTCGAAATATGCAAGTATTATTTACTTTCAACAGTTTGGTCACAAAGGAAAAATTAAGCAAAACAGAATTGACTTTAAATGAAACAAAACATATTATAAGTTCATAAGAACTTTTTATTATTTTGGAGGTGAAAAGATGGAAACATTTCATCTCACACGAAACGAAATGGCTACCCTTCTTCTATCACTAAGAGGATGGAATACGAAAAAGCCTCTCGGTATTTTACAAGAAGCTTGGGCAAAGTCACATAAAAAAGATATTGAAAGCGGACAAAGCGTTACAGCTTTTATTACTACCGCACTTTCACCTATTTTTGAAAAGCTGATTAAAATTGACGATACTGATGTCGGTTTTTCTTTAAATGAAATAGTTGCGCTTGGCAATCAGATTGAAAACACAAGTTTCTCTGTAACTGCTATGCAAAACTGGGTGAAACGAGATATAAAAGAAATGATTGGCTCTCCTCAAAAAGGGAAAAAATATTCAATTGAACAAGCAGCCTTACTATTTATTGTCGAAGATTTAAAAACAGCACTTGATTTTGAATCCATTCGTAAGCTATTACGTCTTATCGTAAATGACCCAGCCGATCGAAGTGATGATTTAATCAATCCTGTTCATTTATATGTAGCATACTCTTCTCTATTTGAAGAACTCAATCAAGGGAATTGCTTACAATTAAATGCAACAGATACCGTTCATACAATTGAAAACATCGTAAAAGAAAAAGCTGATAAAATCGCAAGCAAGTTCGATCAAATTAATAACGAACAACGCGAAGCAATTCGTAACGCTATTATTATTGCGACCCTTTCTGTACATACCGCATATGTACAAATGTTAGCGAAACGTTACGTAACAGCAACTTTATTTTTACAGAACTTAGATGTGAAATCGTAAAAAACAAGCATCCCCCTGTCCTACATATATGACAGGGGGATGCTTGTTTTCGATCAATATAAAATAAATAAATCATTTTACATCTAAGTTTCATTTTACAATAGCTCTTGATTATGTAATTATCATTACTAACCTATCATTCATTCTACAATGTTCATTTCTTTCTATTAAATTCCTATCAGATTTTCTCGATAAACTTAATTACTTCATCTTTATAATTATATTTTTCATTAATTTCTTGTAATAATTCAATATCATGCGTATGAGTTCTTCCTGTCTCTAACAGCTCTCGATATAAATCAATATAAGGAAGATGTTTATTAGTGGCATTTTTATATTCCTTTTCTACATCGTAAAAAACCTTTTTAAACCTCACATCGGTAATCCCTGCCTCATCAATTTCAAGAATTGCATACTGAGCACGTAAGTCAGAGTTTAGCTTATTCCACTTGTAAAAAGGTTGTCCAACTGTTCCTGGGTTAATAATTAATTGATCATCGCTACTATAGCGCAACAATTGATGGTGGGTATGAGCGTAAATCGCAATATCATAATCACGATCAAATAACCGATCAAACTGTTCTTGATTATTAGTGGGCCATAAATCCCCTCCGTAATTTTTATTTTGTAGATTATGACTAATACTGATTGATAAATCATTAACCTGTTTTGTTATATGTAATGGTAAATTTTTAATATGATTAATATAGTTTTTATCCAAGTTTTCACATTGATACTGAACTAATCTAGAAACATAAATATCAGTTGCGTTATCAATATCAATGTTTTTATTAAGAACGTCAAGAAAGCTATCTTCCCAGTTTCCTTGTACATAAGTATCAACGTTAATACTATCTAACATTTCAAATAAATCATTCGATCCAGGACCAGGCATAATTAAATCTCCTAAAAACCAATAATCAGTCACACCTTCTTTCAAAGAATCTTCGATAACTGCTTTTAAAGCAGTTGCATTTCCATGTACATCTGCCAGTACAGCAATTTTATGTTTCATGTATTTCATCCCCCTAAATTAACATTATATTCCGAATTAACTGCATGTATTTTTCTATATTGTTTCTTCTTTCTTAACTCTGTGCATATCATACACTTTCACTTGATTCTCTATATACGATTTTTCTTTTTTAAATCCAGCTTTCTCATAACAACGAATGGCCCTCTTATTATCTTCCCTAACTTGTAATACAACAGCTTCTATATCAGGATTTAAAAATGATTTACTAATAAAATACTTTGTAATCTCCGTTCCAAGCCCTTTTGAATATAAATTCGAAACACCAATGAGGATAGAGTATTCCATCACGTACGCATCTTCATATTTCTTCTTTTTTAATCCGACTCTCCCTATTACTTCATCTTCTACTACTATTACATGATAGCTCGCATAAGACCGCGACAATTTTTCAGTCCAATACTGCCGAAGCTCTTCAATTGTATATCGCTTAAATGATTTCACATCTGCTATATTATGTAATTCTTCATTGTTATACCATTCTAATATAATTGATAAATCATCTATTTGTAATAAACGTTCATGCCACTCCATATTTTTACCTCATCTACATTTCAAATTACTACACCTAATTAAAAAAATACACATATTCTTTTTTAGGCAATTTTACTATCTCTTGAATAAAATTCGATTTTTCTAAAATGTCATCTAGCTGTCCCTCACTATACACATAAATACCACCTACGTATGAACTGTAAGCCTTTTTCTCAGTTATTACCACTGCGGTGCTATTTTCCTTTTTATAATCGCCCTCTTTTCCTTTTTCAAATGACAAACTTTTAGTTGCTGAGAAATAAAGATAGATTAATGCTGCTATTTCTATGTCATCTGATTTTGCAAAGCACTTTATTTCATTTATAATCATTTCATCTTGTAATGGAAGAAAGTCCTCTATCTTCTTTCTTTTATAAAAGAAATTTTGTAGCTCAGGAGTATGGAACGAAAGATTTTTCTCCTTTATCTTTTGAAATATGGATTGCAACAATAAATCTTTCCCTACTACAAACGGATGGCCAAAGCCATTATTGTAAAGCCCTTCTTTCATTTTCATTAGTTGTTCAATGTATGGGATTCCTTGTTCTGCAATAACAAGTTTACCGTTAATAAAACGCATACTAGCAATCAATTCTTCTATCTGTAAACCTTCTAATTCAAGCGAGGAATAATATAAATCTCTATTCCAAAAATCTAATTGATCCATTCCTAATGAATTAAATAATAGTTCATCTATAATTGGAAAAACTCCATCTTCTGTTAAAGCTTTCGTTATATCATCTAATAATCCAGGAGTTTGGTTTAAAATCGCGCGTATTTTTTCATCCTCCTGAATGATTCGTATCGTCCACTCACCATGATCTTCACCTGATATTTGCTGAAAACAATGTGAATACGGACCATGTCCAACATCATGTAGAAGAGCTACAGTAGATACTAGCTTTCGTTCATATTTCGATAAATGTATATCACCAATCTCAGTAAGGTGTTCGATCACTTTATTTACTAGTACATATACACCTATCGAATGTTCTTCCCTCGTATGTATTGCGTTCTCATGTAAAAAATAAGTATGTCCTTGTTGTTTAATATAGGCCAACCTTTGAAATGCTTTTGTATCTATCAATTGAAGGATATCTCTATCATGAATAGAGATTGGGCCATAAATTGGATCTGCAACATGCATACATTCTCCTCCTATTTTATAAATTAAAACCTATATTATCATACTTAATTTTCAGTCTATTTTCATTAACATATGAGAAATTTTTAATAAACTTTTCATTATTTCTGCATGAAAGCTTGGCTTATATCCTTTACTATAATACTTATACGAGACATAAAAGAATTGAAATAGCAATCCCCTATATAAATAAGGTATAATCTACATATAGTGAACCTTTTATTTTGTTAAGTAAAAGGGCCTACATTCAAAAATCCATACATTAGAAGGTGCAACAATGTTAAGTAGTTTTATTCACTCAGTATTAACGTTTTTTGAAGGATTAGGTTATTGGGGCATTATGCTTGGACTTATGATCGAGATTATTCCAAGCGAAATTGTTCTCGCTTATGCAGGATACTTAGTATTCAATGGTAGCATCTCATTTATAGGCGCAGTTGTATTTGGTACTATTGGCGGCGTTATTGCTCAAATCTTTATTTATTGGATTGGACGATACGGTGGACGCCCTATATTAGAACGTTACGGAAAATATATTTTCATTCATAAAAAACAAATCGATGCTGCCGAAGATTGGTTTAATCGTTACGGAACTGGCGTAATTTTCACAGCTCGCTTCATTCCGGTAGTGCGTCATGCGATTTCAATCCCTGCTGGTATTACAAAAATGCCATTACTACGTTTCACTACGTTAACGGCACTTGCAATCATCCCTTGGTCTATTATTTTTATTTATTTAGGTGAAAAACTAGGTGAAAACTGGGAGAATATTAATGATATTGCTGGACCGTATGTGAAATCATTCGCTATCGGTGGCGTCGTACTTATTCTTTTATATTTCGTAATAAAAAAGTGGACAAAAAAACGTAAAAAACTTGCTTAAGATAATAAAAAAACCGCTAAAAATTCATTCAGAATTATAGCGGTTTTTATTATAGGCTCGACTATGTATTAAAAATTGTATTATTTCCTCTTTATGCTTCAAGTCATGCTGAATGAGTAATGAAAAGTAATTATTTAATCTCACTTTTTTGTATCAAATTAGTAGTCATTATAAAAATATCGGGTGGGAATCCGCTCAATTTGCTCTACATCTATCGAAACATTAGGTACAGATTGAGTACTTAGAAAATAAGAAATTCGATATTTCATTACAAACTCGTCTCGAACGATAAAATGTGAAATCACATCCGCAATTCTCCACGAACCTTTTTTTAATGGCTTAAACCATATATCATCGCATATCTCTTTCAATGCTTAACATCATTCTATTAAACTTAACTTTTCATCCATAATATTTTCTTTCTTCATTTTTCATTCCTTTCTGCCATTTATAACCCACTCCTAATAACACCTTCTAGAAATTGTATGAAAAGCCCCCATATTTACATGGATAAGCAACAATTTAGGCATTCCTTTCGTATATTATCCCAAAAAGGAGTGATTCCCCCAATGCACTGGCAACAAAAAATACCATACTTAATTGGACGCCCTATCGGCATTTCCTTCATGAATGGGCAAGGAACTACTGGGGTATTATGTTCAGCACATGATGGCCAATTATATGTGTATGAATACCTTTACCAATCTCAGTTCGCGATGAAACATTATGATTTCAGACAAATTCAAGATATACACGCATTTCCGAATTGCCCACATCAAAATCCTCTTTATTAAGAAACAGGAACAGCTCATAGCCGTTCCTGTTTCTTAGTTGTTATTTCTCAGAATAAAACTTCTGCACAGCTTCATCAAAATAGATCCAGCCTTTCCAGCCTAGATGAATCGTATCTTTTAAGAAATACTTATCATATTCATGGCTAGAGAAATCGACTACTGGATACCCTGCTTTCTCAACTTGCTCTCTAACCTTTGTATAATACACTTCACGGCGTTCTTTCGGGAAACCAGCGTAATCATACCAAGGTCCATTTACAGGTACAGAGATAAAGAGTGGCTTAACATTTTTTTCTTTGAAAAGATCTAAAACAATTTGTAAGTCATCATATTCTGGTGATTCATCATACGATTCATTTGCTCTAAAATTTTTTAGGCCTTTTAATTTTTTCTTTAAATTATGTTTATAGTAATACGGGTTTTCAATTCCAAATGTATTTGTAGTAGACTCCGCTTGCCCTTCTTGTTCCGCATGTTTACGTGCATTCTCCCAAGAAATTGAACGTAGTCCCATATTTGTTTTCTCTTTCATCGGTTCAATCTTAAATAAAGAATTAAATAAATCTCTATGATCTAAAATGTTTCGGTACATATAAGCAAGTGGTTTGGCTAGACCTGCTTTTATGTTATGTTTCGTATCATTATAAACAATACCTTCTAATGAATTTTTTAATATATCATCTTTTTGCACAACTTTATAATCTAATAGTCGTTTCGCGATCTGCTTCTTCATTTCAGGTTTAATGTCATCATTAAAAATAAAATGATATGCTTGTTGTTTGGAGAAATTATTAGTAAAATCTCCTTGTGATACACCCGTTTTTGTAAACCATTGTGGCGAAAGAACAAAGACGACTTTTTTACCTTCCAAATCATCCATTGTAGACGTCATATTTAAAATATGAGCTAAACTTTGCGTACCGCCAGTTCCAATTAAAAATGGTGTAAAACCTGCTGGATTTACTTTGAAATAGTTAGATGGATGGTATGCATCCATTCGTAAAAATTCAGATGAACCGTACATCGGTAAATACTGCGAATTCTCTAACATTTTCTGTTGTAAGAAAACACTTTGTAGTTTTTCTTTTTGTAAGGACGTTGCCGCATCTTCTATCTTTTTATCACTAATTAGCGATACTAAACTTTTAGACGGAATAAGCAATACAATGAAAAAAAGTACACAGGCTAAAATAATTGGTCCGAAAGCATGCTTCATCTTCATTAAATATTCCTCATTCCATTACTATTAAATTGTAACCCTTGTTTTTGACACGTCATCTTTTCTCTCCTTTTTCTCTATACATGTTCCATTCTATTTATCTATTATATACATGTATGTATTTCCTTCCTTGTTCTATTAAGTCCTATACAAATAGCGCAAGCAAATGTTTCCATAGAAACACGTTAATTATACAAGATTCTACATAAATTTCACACTGGAATTTTAGTAATAATTTTATTTTTAAACGTCGAAAAAACAAATGAAATGTCTATAATTCATCCGATTATGTATTACATAAGAAAAAAACAGACCACCACATACGTGAAGTCTGTTTCTCCATCACTTTATTTTTGTACATCTGCCCATTTTAAGCTTGTAGCTGGACCGAATTGATGCACATATAAGTCTTTCACATATGGTTTTTGTAAGTAAGATAGACCGCGCTGGAATACCGGTGCAATTACTGCATCATCCAGAAGCATTTTTTCAGTATCTTGCAGTGCTTTCCAACGTGCTTTTTCATCGTTACCTAATTCAGTTTTTATCTTCTTAATTAACGCATCATATTCTGGATTTGCATACCCTGTATTATTTACAGTACTTCCTGAAAGGAATACTTCTAAGTAAGTCATCGGATCTGGATAATCAGGTAACCAGCGCGACAACGACATTTCATATTCTTTTTTCTTCTCTAACGCTAGTTTTTGCGTATGTGGTTGTAATTTCACATTTACTTTTAAGCCAGGTAAGTTTTTCTCAAGCTGTTCTTTAATATATTCGCCTACTTTTTTAAAGTTTTCTAAGTCATAGTTTAATAACTCAAGCGTTACTTCATTCGTTCCTGTTTCTTGCTTTGCCTTTTCCCAATATTCTTTTGCCAGTTTTACGTCTGTCTTATTAAATTCGCCCGCTGTACTTCTAAAGTCTTTCTTATCTGGCCCTTTTAAAAACCCTTTTGGTACATAGTAGTTTGCAGCAACAGAACCATCATTTAAAAATGAAGTCGCAAGGCCCTTCTTATCAAACACTGTACTTAGTGCCAGACGCGCATTTTTATTTTTAAGAATCGGTACATTTTCATTGAAACGGAAGAAATACATGACTGGATCTGTATATTGTTTCAGTTCCTTATTCGTTTTATATTTATCTACAAATTCTGTAGAAATGACCGCTCTATCAACCTTATCTGTTTCATATAAATTTACCGCAGTTGAAATTTCTTTAACAATTTGATAGTTTACTTCATCTAACTTCACTTCTTGTTTATCCCAATACTTATCATTTTTCTTCATTGTAAAGCTAGCTTCATGTTTCCATTCTGATAATGTAAACGGTCCATTATATACCGTTTTATTTGCTTCTAATCCGTATTTATCACCTTGCTCTTTCGCATATTTTTCATTAATCGGATAGAAAGATGGCAAAATGAGTAGTTTCGTAAAATACGGTACAGGATGTTCCAGCTCTACGACAAATGTTTTATCATCCTTTGCTTTTACTCCTAATTCATCTAATCCTAGTTGTTTCTTATTTATTTTCTCCGCATTTTTCACATCATACGCAATATATGCATATTGAGAAGCTGTATCTGGATTAATAAGCTGCTTCCAAGCGTATACGTAATCGTGAGCCGTTACTGGATCTCCGTTAGACCATTTCGCATCACGTAAATGAAATGTATAAGTCTTTCCATCCTTACTAACCTCATATTTTTGCGCTCCGGCTTCAATTACTTCATCATTTTTCGATAATCGGAATAGCCCTTCCATTACGTTATTCAAAACGTTAAATGATATCGCATCTGTTACTTTCCCTGAATTTAATGATGGAATTTCACCCGTTTCTAGTAGCTGCAATACTTTTTTCTCATCTTTCGGCTTTGTAGCTGTTTTTTCTTTTGCGCAACCAACTAAAAATGAAGAAACTAATAGAGTACTAACTAACGAGTAGCGAACTACCTTTTTCATTTCCAAACCCCCTCTATTTTTTACGGTAAGTAACGGCGAGCACCAGCGTATTCTTCTATATATCCTGGTGTATTTAACGGGATTATTTCAACTGATCTTTCAGCTCTTGGTGAGTGAATCATATTACCATCACCAATATACATCCCAACGTGATGGACACTACCTTTCCCTTGATCATGCGCAAAGAAGATTAAGTCCCCTTTTTGTAAGTTTTCTTTATCAACAGCAATCCCCGCTCTTGATTGCGGTCCAGAATCGCGCGGTATTGTAATACCGTGCGATTTATAAATCGTATGTGTGAATCCAGAGCAATCAAATCCAAACCCACTTGTACCAGCCCATATATATGGTAAACCTAAAAACATTTTCCCTGTGTTGATTAAATCATCGGCTGTCGGTGTTGGAATATCATCTTGAGAACGGTAAACCGCTCCATCATTTTTTCGTAGCCATGCTTTCTGTCCATTTGGCAACAATACGCGGTATGAAATGGTATCTTCACTTAGTAGCGGCAGTCGCGTATTATAGCTAACTTCAAGTGCTTTTTGTTTTTCAGAAGGATTTATATATAAAATTGCGGTCGGTTTCGTTACTAATACGAACGGTTCGTTTGTTTTATCTGCAAACTCTTGATTATACGTTAATTGTTTTTCCGGCATCCATCCCGGGTAACCTTCTTCATTTCGCGGTGTCGGTTGTCCGTGTACTAACACTTTTACCCAGTCACCTTTCTTATCAACAACCGTTACTTCTTGACCGAGTAGTGCTTGTGTTTCTAATTTATTTGCATTTGTTAACCATAGTTTTTCATCGAGCGTCATTGATTTCGTCCATTTCCATAAATCAACTGGATTTGTTGCACTCGGTGCATCAATTGGCCGTAACGAATCAGGTGCAGTCCATAATGTTGCGGCAGATACATCTATAAACGCTTTGCTATCTTTCTTCTCTTCAGCATTTGCCAATGTAAACGATGAAAATATAAATAAAGTTGTTAATAATGCAGTTCCTACTTTTTTCATATATATCCTCCTTAAAAGGTAAGTTACTAGTCATTTCTTCTAAGATTACATATTCACTTTAGAATGAAGGTTTACCTTTGAGCCGGAGTAAGTCATTCCTTCCGGTTCTTCCATTAACCATAGCGGTGCATCAAGATCGAAATAATGAATATTTGGATGTGCAGCAGCTAAGTGTGCTACAGCACTAACGGAAAGTGAAGATTCCATCATACTGCCAACCATACATTTCACACCTGCCGCTTCTGCAATATCTGCAATACGCCACGCTTCACGTATACCACCGCATTTCATTAATTTAATATTAATTAAGTCCGCGTAGCTTCCTTGCACGAGTTTTAATGCGTCACTTGCTGAAAATATACTTTCATCAGCCATAATAGGCGTTTGTACATTTTCTTTCACGTACTTTAATCCATCCCAATCTTTCGCGTGAACTGGTTGTTCAATGAATTCTATATTTAAATTACGATTTTCCATCTCTTTAACAATAGAAACCGCTTCTTTTGGATTCCATCCTTGATTTGCATCTAATCGTAACGTTGTATTTTTTGGTACGCTATTTCGAATCGCCTCAATACGCTCTAAATCTAAATGCACAGATTTACCAACTTTAATTTTTAAAGTTTGAAATCCTTTTTCTACATGTTGTTTTGCCTCTTTTGCCATAATAATAGGATCATCTACACTTACTGTAATATCTGTATAGATTTCTTTCTTACCGCCTAATAATGCGTAAAGTGGAACGTTTTGATATTGGCAATACACATCATATAAAGCGATATCAACCGCTGCTTTCGCACTTGTATTTCCTATACAACTCATTTGGATATGCTGTAATAACTGCTGAAATTGAATTATATCTTGACCAATTAAGCATGAACGCAGCGGCCCTAATATAGCTTCCTCAATCCCACTAGCGAAATCTCCCGTAATAACCGGTGTTGCGACCGCAGCTCCTTTTCCAACAATTCCTTCATCTGTATGAATAAACACATCAATACTTTCAATTTCAGTTACGGTACGAAGTGCGGTTTTAAATGGAGTATGAAGCTTTACACAACGACGCTTCACCTTTATATCCGTAATTTTCATTTCGCTCATCCTTTCGTTGTCCAATAAAAAAATCCAGCCGCAAGAACTTCCTTACGGCTGGATTTTGTCTATGATTGAGTAGACAAAGCAGCAATCTGATTATATTTTTTTTGCGCATCTTTTAGCGCTACTAATAATGCCTTTTGAGATGAACCGAAATAACGATCTTTTATTTCTGTTACTAGCGCTGGATCATTAATATTTTTATGTAGAAATAAATATTTAACGAATTGAGATGTTAATGCAATTGTCGCTGAGCAATCTGCATCTACAATTTCCCCTGTCTCCTTCACAAGTATAAATGCTACAAAATAGCTTTTAAACTTTTCCGTAATGGGATTATTTTGAGGCGCTTTCGCATCCCCTACGACATAAATTGTATTTGAAGCATACACAGCTATCTTCCTTTCTTATACGAGGATAACGGGTTTCTTAATAGTCGTACGAGCGATAAACTCAACGTTCATTAAAAAATGTATCCGCTTATGAATATTATATAAAATTATCAGAATTTTAACAACATTTATCTTTACACATATTCCATAATTATGGATAATTGTGAATTCCATTGATGTAATGGCTTCAACTGTACATCTTACATTATGTTAGAACTCCTTGTACCATGCAAAAATTTAGCTTTTCTGTTTTCGTACTTCATTTACAAATAAAAAACAGTTAGCCAACGCTAACTGTTTCATTACTTTGGTAATACGAAAATCGTTTCATTTGACTTAGAAAATTGGTACTCTTTTCTCGCAAACTTCAAAATTTCCTCTTCATTATCCGTTAAATTCTCAATGTTAGTCTTTAGAAACGATTGATCCTTCTTTAATGTAACTAATTGTTTCTTTTGATTTGTAATCGTATCTTTTTTATTCATTATTATCTCTTGCTGTTTCGTTAAAATATATTGAACATACAAAGTAGTCGCTGCAATAAAAAGAACCATTAAAATAAGTCGTCTTAACTTCTTTTTGTTTATAGTACGATTGTCACTAGGTTGTGATAGTTGCTCTGGTATATTAGGAACATTTACTCTTTTGAGTTTCCTCATTTCAAGTCCCCCTAACCCATATTTTTCACTACCATAGGCACGCTTTCTTACTAAACTAAATTCTATTCTTATAAAATAAGTTCCTTCACAAAAATATCTCACAAATTAACCAATTAAAGATAGCATTCGACGACATTTCCATATTTGCATCGAGATTTTTTATGTATGCTGCAATAAAATAGTAGTTTATGTTATTCTTTTTCTACTATTGTAGAAGAGTTTTTTACTTAGCACTTTACTTTATCTCCTCAACATAAGGATTCGCATATAAATCAATATCAAAATCAGCTTTAATACTGTTAGCAAAATCAATTACTGGATTATCTAAATGAAAAGCTGGTGTATGACTATCATTTATTTTAATTACAATAGTGAATCTACATTCTAATCCAAATTCTCTTTTTAGTTCATTAATAATGGCTGACTTATCTTTTAGTTTTAGAATTAATTGCTCCATTACATCTCCTACATCTAATGATTCCTGATATCCTGTACTTAGTTGCCAAGATGTATAGTTTCTTGTTATGTTTTCAGTTTCGTTTGTTTTTCTAATTATGTCCCCTTTTTTATAACTTTTAGTTGGGCTTACTTGCAATCTTTCAGAAACAACCTCTACTGGAAATTCATCTCCAGACAGATTGAAATAAACCATTACTTGCGTTTCATCCATTAATCTCACACCTTTATTAAAAATAAATTATTATTTAATTCAATCGTTCCATTTTACTACAGACTACAAGTTGAATTTTATGCCAACCTGTAACTACTTTTAATATTAATATGAATCATTCTACAATTACATCTTTTTATTAATATATAATGTTTTTATTTTTATAAAGTAAAACTTTAATCAATGTGGGTTATGTTCACCCCCACTAATTATCAGCCCTCACCAATCGGTCCAGCCCCACTCCCACCTAACTTCTTTGCCCCAGCCGAGTTTTGAGGTGGGAGTTTTACTTCCCGGCAAATAGCGGGATAAACTCTATTACTAACGGCGCATTACTTCTCCATTTAAATTGTTTACATAATACTATTATTTTTATAATTTATTATCCCAATAAAAAACAATCCATCTAACAAATGGATTGTTTTTATGTTTCATTTTTATAATTTTTTAAATAATTTAATTGTTTTTACCTTAACTGAATTGGATTTATAATAATGAAATAAAAATATATATTAAAAACCGAGCGCATTATGCATATCAAAAAATAGCTACCTATTAAACATTTGTCATTTGAAAGCTAAAATGAATTTTAACCTTTCGTTTGAAAAAATACGTATAAACCCTCTAATATGAGCAGACTTATCATACTAATCTATAACAATTTTGCCTTCTCCCCTTACCTGTTTCCTTTAACACATATGATCTTAAAACAAGCGCAGTTAATGAATCCGTTAATGTTTTATATGATAAATTAGACAATGCCAATAGATCGTTCGTATATAACATTCTATGCTTTTCTAATAATAATAGTACTAATCGTTCTGACGGTTTTAATGTCTCATCACTTTCTAGTATAAAGTCTATATTTTTCATTTCTCTAATTATTGCTCCTTATATAAAAAAATACTTTAAATGATTATTTAATATGAAAATAATACTTAACAAAATCTGAAGTATATTAAAATAACATCATTTTAAAACACTATTATACTATAACATAGAACAAGCATTTCCCGAAATAGGAAATGCTTGTTCTTAATTCACTTTCTTATATTGCTTATATGATTCTTCCAAACCTATATTATATTTCGTGTTTTTATCCGTCCAGTCTTCTCCTAAATTACCTGGCCATCCTGATGTATTAGCGACATATTTTAATAACTTCCAATCTTTTAATCCTTTTTTCACACCGCGCTCATATGATTTGACCATATTAGTGATTGCTATTTTTGCATTGATTTGTGAATCCATTAAACTTTCTTCAGATAAAGAGGCTGGTGCTAATCCGCCCCGATGCAATTGGAATAATCCAAATGATGTGCCCTTATCCCCTATCGCTTTTCGATTCAATTTTGTTTCATGGTCTGCGATAGATAGTGGAATCCAATCTGGAATATCATACCTCTTAGCAACTTCACCAATTATTTTCTTATTATTTTCAATCTCTTTATACTTCTCATATTTTGAATAAAGAGCATTCGTTACTGTTACTAACGTAAGTAATATGAATATATATTGTAACGCTTTTTTCATCATTTCATCTCCTGCTTTGTGTATGTTTCACTTCCTACTCACACTATAAAGCCTTTATGTGACATTCATTTGACGAAATGATATGAATGATGCATAAGTTAATAATAAATTAAGTTTTTCTAAAATCACTTAAACAAATAAAAACGGTTAGCCACCCATGTTCTAAACATGAGTGGCTAACCGTTTTCGAGTGTCTTTTTAATAAACACGTTCTACCTTATATATTTCTTGCAATATGTGGTTTGCTGTAATGACTCGTTCCGCCGCCACCTACTACTACTTTACCTCCTTTTCCAAAGATTAACAATTTACTTGAACCATCTGCAAGAAGTACTATTACTTCCGCATGATCACTTGTAGCTACATAGATTACATAACCGCTTTTTGAAATACACGTTTCCCAATTCTCATCAAATTCTGATCTAACTACCCGATTAGAATACACTTGATTTTCAATTCTTCCTTGTTCTTCTTTTTCCAAATTTATTCTCCCCTTTTCCTTGAATAGTTATATATATTAAAATAGCAGTCCTGTTTAAAATAGTGACCGATTTTAACATAAATAGTATATGTAGGTAGTAGAAGAATGCTTGGACAATGAAAACGTATCAGCATTTAAAAATTTTACAATCGAAACTTCTCTTTAATCATTTCCGCTACTTCTTTTGGACTCAAGTAAGTATTATTAATTTTCATATACTCTTCTTTTTCAATTTCACCATGAAGAGAGTTTAATCTATGCTTTTTCATCGTTTCTTTTAAATTATTTTCAGACCATTCAATATCTCTTTTTTCGGTTTATGTTCTAATCTATGCGGGCTTTTATTCCGTTCTAATCTTTCATCTAATTCCGCTTCCAGCTCTACAAAATATACCGTCCCACCTTTTGATTCAAAAATACTTACTACATGATGTATATAATCCCAATCGGATTGGAGGTCAAATGCCCATACATAAGTAAAAATCATTCCAGATAAATCACTTTTAGATACTTCTTCAAATATTTCATTACGAAATAAACTTACTAGTCTTTTTGCTTCTTTCGTACTGTAATCAAAAATTGGACTTACTAAATCAATTGTCATATGGTTATGAAAAAGTTTTAAACCGGTTAATGTTGCTAATTCTTGCCCCACTGTCATTTTCCCAACTGCTTGTGGGCCAAATATTAATATGAATTTCATTTATTTCCCTCCTATCGCTCTCTATAAACAATTACATAAAATAGAAAATAAGGCAGTCGATTTCGTATCGATTGCCTTATTTTTATTAATAGTTTCTGTACTATTTTTTTCGCACAGCTTCAAAAGTAAACATTTGATTTGCATTTGACGATTTTTTTTCATAAACATAGTCAGCCGAACAAGTAATGTTAGAGAATCCTATACTTTCTAACAGAAGTTTAAACTCTTCTATTCCATACCAGCGCAGTGCGAAGCGTTGTAGTTCTGTTTGTACTAACTTTCCTTTACTCCATTTTTCATATTTTAAATAGGATAGAGTAACTTGGTTCAGCCAATCTATTTCAATTGATTTATTTTCTAATGTAATTCCGTCACCACTCGGCAAAGAAAAATTTGATGTATGAATCTCTCCAGTCTTCCAGTCATGCGGAAGCATAATATCGACGATTAACCGACCACCTAGCTTAAGGTGCTCATAAAAACATTTCAATGCGTTTATAGAATCCACACGATTTTCAATTAAACAAAAAGATCCAGTAGGAATGATAATTGCCTCATATTTATGTGGCAGTGAAAATTTTTGTAAGCTTCCTTCATATAGATTAGGATGTAATCCTCTCTCTTTACATCGTATACGGCACGATTCTAGCATTTCAGGTGAATAGTCTATCCCATCTACTTTAAATCCAGCCTCTAGAAGTGGGATGATGACACGCCCTGATCCTACCGCTGCTTCGAGAATTCTTCCTCTACAATTTTTTAAACGTTCTTCATAATACTCAATATCACCATTTAAAGAATAACCGACAGGCTTTGTGTAATCATAAAGTTCCGTACAAAGTGTACTATAAAAACTAAACATTTATTTTCTCCTCCGTTTTATACGTACGGAAGATTTCAATTCAATTAATCTTCCTGTACCTTTAATTTTAATGAAAATTCGAAAGAGCTGACTGTCATACTATATCACTCGCTTTCCATAGAATATAATCACATTGTATAATATTTCCTTCAAAATGAATATATAGAAATCGAAAATTCAGACTTATTTTGAAAGGATGATATGATGAATTCATTAATTGGATTTCTTTTTCTTCTTATCACTTTTAATGCTCTAATTTTCTTTATTGCAAAGAAGTATAGGCGAATATAGAAAATTGCCAGTGGCATTTTAATCCTAAATGCAATTTTTTTATTTGTTGTAAGTACTTTTAATAGAAATTCATAATTGCCTCCTCGTATTGATAAACAATTACACCCCAAAATTTAAAGAGCTTACTATATAGTAAGCTCTTCATTAAAAATCA
The DNA here is from genome assembly GCF_051780025.1 of Bacillus cereus group sp. BceL062. Taxonomy (NCBI): domain Bacteria; kingdom Bacillati; phylum Bacillota; class Bacilli; order Caryophanales; family Bacillaceae; genus Bacillus; species Bacillus cereus group sp. BceL062. The sequence goes on from NZ_JBPWGY010000001.1 coordinate 899,934, forward strand.
TTTATTTCACGATCGGTAATATTAATTCGCTTAATTTTACTGTAAGCTTCGTACCCGCTTTCGGTCTAATTGTATAATCATAGTCGCTAGCAATTAAAACCACTCCAATTTGATGCCCCGCTTTAAAGACATAATCATCTGGCTGCATGTCCCATGTAAATGTATAATCTTTGCCCGGTTGAATCGCTGTTGAATTTTCTATACTCTTTAAGTTTTGAGGATCCATCCAGCCTCTCGTTACGACCTCTGGCTTCGCTCCTCCATAATCAACAAGTAAAGCGGTTAAATTTGATACAGATCGATCAATATTTCCCGTAATTGAAATCTTTGGTGTACCACTTATACGCGTATCTTTTTGCAATACAGGCATTGTATACACTAATCGATTGGCTACTTCGAGTTCTGGGTTTGCTACTAATTGGTTCGATTTCATTTTTGCATCATCTACGAATGAGAAAACCTTATTAGCAGATCCCATACTTAATGGCAAATTGACTGCTTTATTACTTAAATACATTCGGATTTTTGACGGCACAGCCGCTGGATCTGGCCAATTTTTTAACCTTTCCCATGTTTTATTTTCTCGTTGAACATCAACCATTGGTTCATCCATAATTCCATTTTCAATTCCGTACAACCAATAATCTAACCATTTATTTTGTGTTTGCTGCCAGTTATTACTTGATGTTCCGCCGTGTCCACCTTGATGTAACCACATTTTACGAGGTACATCATTTTCTCCAAGCGCATCCCACCATTGTGAAAACTGCTTCGTTTTTACGTTCCAATCGTTTAAACCGTGAACGACAAATACGCTCGCTTTTACATTTTTAGCATCTTTCACATAGTTACGTTTATCCCAAAAATCATTATAATTACCAGTTTTCCGGTCTTGTCCATCAGTGAGCTCTTTTATAACTTGTCCACAAACTTCAGGGTTTTCCCTTGTTAGTACTGCTTCTGCCATATTATCTGCATCTTCCCCTTGATACCCACCTGGCGCAATGACTGCGCCATTTGCACGATAATAATCATACCAACTACTAATCGCTGCGATTGGAATAATTGTTTTTAACCCTTCAACTCCAGTCGTCGCAACAGCATTTGGTAACGTACCATTATAAGAAACCCCTGTCATACCTACATTTCCAGTAGACCAATTTGCATTTACTTCTTTTCCATCTTCTGTATATGCTTTCGCACGCCCATTTACCCAATCAATGACAGACTTCGTCCCCAATATTTCCTGTGCGTCTCCAGTCGTAGGACAGCCATCTGATTTTCCAGTACCGATACTTTCTCCTAAAATAACTGCATAACCTCTTGGCACGTAATAGTTTCCGTACGAACCAAGATTAACCGCTCCATACGGTTTTCCTTCATACGCATACAATTCTTCATCTACATTATATACAGGAACATCTTTTAATCCAGCTCGATATGGACTCATTTCATAAATAACAGGAACTTTCACATTCGGATCAGTTTTTGGACGCATAACCTTTACTGATACACGATCCTTTTTACCATCGCGATCACTATCAACTTCTGTTTCTACAAACAAATTTTCAATAATCGCTTCATCAAGTGAGTAAATAGGTTTTGTCATCCCATTTTCTAATTCAATTTTCGTGTTCGAATGTAATGCTTCTGAAACTTTTCCATTTAACTTAACGCCATTTTCATTTCTGTTGTTTGTTTCTTTATTTTCTGCATACGCAGTCATAGTAGAAACTCCTGATGTAATTGATAAAGATAAAATAGCTGATAGTGTAATTGCAATTTTCTTTTTCCCCATGCCCTTCCCTCCCCAAATATTCCTTCTCTTACTATACAACGAAATTACTGAAAATTCAGTTTATATTTTATGCAATAACTTGAGAAATTTGTAGAACACTCTCCCTACGAGCCTTCAAAATTATATAGTGCCACTTAATACTGTCTTATAATCATAAAAAACATCGTCTCCTATTGAAAATAGACGATGTTTTTTTAGTTTTTAATTAGCCCCTCTTCATATAAATATCAAATTGTATCTCTCCATCTATAGTAGAAACTCCATATTCAAAACCATGTCTTTCTAAAATACTTTTTACTATCGCTAGTCCTAATCCTGTACCTGATTTTTCTTTACTACGAGAAGACTCTAAGACGTAAAATGGTTCCCAAATTTTATCGATATCTTTAATTTGTTCAGCATGAATACCATTTTGAATTTGAAAATATATACCATCGTTTCTATTTTGTAAATAAATTTTCACATTTTGATTCGTTGTATATTTAATCGCATTAGAAATTAAATTTTGAAACACCATTCCCATTTTATTTAAATCTGCATAAATGATTGTATCACCAACAGTATTGTTCACTTGCAAATTGATTTTTTTCGATTCCAGTTCAATCTTATGTTTATCTATTATACTTTGGACTAGTGGCTCAATAGGGAATTCTTCTTTTTGTAATATATCTCTTTCTAGTTTAGAAAATCGTAATAACTCTTCAATTAGATTTGATATGTGATCAATTTGTTTAATAATTGTATCTACGTACGTACCATCATCTAACCCATCTTTTATTCCCATAGAATATGCTTTTACTAATGCTATAGGTGTTTTTAATTCATGAGTCATATCACCCATAAATTGTTTTAAATGTTCATTACGATCTGTTAAATCTTGATGTGCTTCATGCAATTTATCACTCATAATATTGATACTATTGGCTAAGTCTCCTATTTCATCGTTCGTTTTCACTTTCGTTCTTTTAAACTTCAAACGTGAAATTCCTTCTGCGACATCACTTAATTCTTTCAATGGTGTCGTGATTGTTTTTGAAAGTATCCACACAAGTAAAATAATGAGAAGGAGTGAGAAACACAAAATGTATAAGTAAAATGTATTTAACGTATTAATAATTTCATTTGAATTTGCAATAGAAGTCCCAATTAAAATTATCGTATCATCTTTCGCAATATACTTAGCAAAAAAGCTTGCTTTTACCTTTCCTTGATCATATAGTTTATTCGATTGCCCTTCCGTTTTCACTTTTATGACTTCGTCTTTCGTAATCCACAGTTTATTTAATGTTACCTTCTTTCTCATAAGTTTTGTGTGTAGTGCTTCGTTCATATCAACTATTGACTGATTGATTGGCGTATACACAATTGAAACATTACTTTCATTTTCAATTGTATGGATAACATCTTCTAAATCTTTTACTGATGTATCTTGTATTTGCGTTGTAAATTTATTTAAGTTTTCACGTGTTTTATAAATATTATATTTCGGTAAAAGATAATTAATTAATAATAAAGAGATCATAAAAATAAGAATAACCGTTAAAGAAATGCTGAAAAATAGCTTTTTTCCAAGTTTATTCACTTTGTTCCTCCAGACTATAACCTAAACCACGATGCGTCTTTATAATATTCTCTCCGATTTTTTTACGCAATCTCCTCACATGTGTATCAACCGTTCTCTCTTCTCCAAAATAGTCAAATCCCCATACGATATCTAACAATTTTTTACGCGTTAAAATCATTCCTTTATGATTTAAAAAGCACTTTATTAATTCTAGTTCTGTTTTTGTAATATCTAATTCTATATCATTTTTATATACTTTATTTTTGGCGAAATTTATCTTTACATCTTGCACTTGAATTACATCATCCTGTTGTACAAGCTTTTTCGCTCGGGTAATTAGCACTCCTGGATGAAATGGTTTTTTCACATATTCATCTGCCCCGCTTTGAAGCGCTGCTAATTCATCTTCACTTTCACTTTTCGCCGTAAGCATTAACACTCTTACACTTGAATTCTTTTTTATTTCCTGACAGACTGTAATACCACTATGTTTCGGCATCATCCAATCTAAAATAGCTAAATCTATTTTCTCATCATAAAAAATTCGAAGTGCTTCCTCTCCATCTTTTGCTAGTAAAACTTCGAAGCCTTCTTTTTCAAAATAAGCTTTTAAAATTTTCAACATATCTTGTTCATCATCTGCAATCAATACTTTCATAATTTATCCTCCATTGCTTTTAAACAAAAACCAATTGTATCATACAACTTCTTTGTTACATGTATGTGACAGAAAAATATTTAAACCTTTTGAGGGTATAGTAAAGATGAGGTGTTGTATTATGATAAAAAAAATCGGGGTCATTTCTCTTCTTTTCTTCCTATTATCAACAAATGCGCTCGCAAATACAAATCAACAAATTGAAGTGTTTGATTGCAAAAAAGAAATGGTCATTCAAAAACAATCTTTAGATCCAACAATCGAAAAAGAAGCTGTTCAATACGCTAAAGCAATAACTGGACCATTTAAAAACTTAAATGTCGTTCCGAAAGATGGACATATGATAAAAATCCCTTTAACTAAACCTGTTTCTATTGCCAATCAATGGTTACATACTACAATAGACGAAGTGCTTATACTGCTCCCACAAAATGAAAAACCTTATATTATGCTATATGATGATGAGAATAATCCGCATTTTTATTATGTGAAAGGTGATCCAAATAGATTATTGAAACAAATGAATGTTACATTATAATTTAAGAAAGATCCCACAAATATCATTTGCGGGATCTTTCTTTATTGGTTAACAACTTGATTTTCATTTAAAAAATGCATAACCTGTCTTTTATGATGGTTATCATGATCTACAAATTCTTTAATAATATATATAAGAGAATACGGCGTTCCAGTATGAGGACAATGTGATACTCCATTGGCAGTTACAGGTTTCTTTAGGTTTCCAGCAGGCAATAATCTAATTTCTTTTACGAGTAACTCTCTTTTTGCTTTTGCTTCTTCAAGAAGTTTCATCTTAGATATACCCGATTTGGCATAACTAGATGCTATTTTATTATATGTATTAAAGTCAGGGAACTCCACTCCCTGTCCTTCTCTCACTGATGGTAAGACCTTACTTAAAAGACATTCATCCCAATTCATAATATGAGATACAATCTCACCAATAGTCCATTTCCCCTCTGATATTGGTGCCACCCACAATTCTTCTTTCATACCTTTCAATGTATTTAACCAAATTGAATATTCATTGAAATCATGAATAATTTTATTTTCTCCCATCATCCAATTCCCCATTCTAATAATAGATTCAAATGAATTATATCATCAATCCACATAAAAATAGAACGAAAGTTCTGTCAGAGTGGATAAATAATAATTCACTACATCCTTTTATATAAGTTCAAATAATGGCTCGCTCCTACATATTTTTTCCCTTTCACAAATCCACCCGAAGTATAAAATTTGTCACCCTGTTCCGTATCTGTATTTAAGACAACGATATTAAAATATTTTTTAGCATCACTTAAAATTCGCACTAACAGTAACCTCCCTAATCCTTTCCTTCGGTATTCTTTTGCAATATAAAATCTCCTTACCCTACCAATCTTATTATTTTCTGTATATGGATCCTCATTTAGCCCTCCTATTCCAATTAACTTTTCCCCTTGAAAAATACCATATAAACATTCTCCAGTTTTATTAAATACATTTATTTTGTTTTCATATTCATTTATTAATTTTATTAGGAAGTTAAAACCTCCTTCCTTACTGTCTTGAACGAGATGACTAATTTCATATTTCATTAAATTGTCTATTTGTTGAATATGTATATCTTTCAAGTAAATTCCCTCCCTTAATATAAAAATATATAAAAATGCTCAAGAATCATTTATTCTGAGCATTTTTATGGTTGTTACCTTATTCAATTCGTAGCATGCGTATTCTGCACTTCAGACAATATCCCCTTCAACTCCATTAAATCATCTATTATTATATCGGCACGAGCCAGTTCATCTTCTTGTGCAAAATCAAAATTGCATCCAATCGCAATTAAACCGTTATCTTTTGCTGCATTTATATCAGATAGTCGGTCTCCAACTACCGCTGCCTCTTTTATATCATATTTGTTCAAAATGGTTTTGACTAAGTCACTTTTATTTAGCGATTGTATTTGTTCAATACTACATGTTTCAGTAACCCACTGATCCAAAGCATAATAAGATACGATTGCTTGTAAGTATTCTTTTAAGCCATTACTAGCAATGTATATTGAACAATTATTTTCTTTTATGTGCGTAAATATTTCTTTTACATTTGGATATAAAGCACCTTTTCCGTTCTTTATGTTTTCAATTAATCTTTCCAAAAAATATGCGTCTGTTTGTTCTCTTACTTCAATAGAATGGTCTGGTAATAACGTCTCCCAAACTTTCGGTAACGGCACACCCATAATTTCACGATACTTATCAATTGGTGTTACTGTATCCCATAATTGTAGTGACCGTAAATGATCAAAAGTATCATCTAGCGATACTTCTAAAATTTTATCTGTTTGAAATAACGTTCCATCCATATCAAAAATTAGTGCTTGAAACATGTCGTCCTCTCCTTACATAGGCTGCAAATATTCATCAATATCTTTAGAAATTTGTATAAAAGCTTTATCCCAAAATTCATAGCTTGTTATATCTATTTGAAAATGTTTTTTCATGAGCTCTTCTACTGGAGCCTTTCCTGTTTCTCGTAGAAATTCTTTATACTTTAAATGGAATGTACTTGAGTTTTGCTTCGCTATTTCTACTAAACTAAAACTTGCTAAATATCCAAATGTGTACGGATAATTGTAAAAAGGAACATCCGCAATATAAAATTGAATATATTTCATCCACACGAACGGCTGATATTCACTTAAAGCATGTCCGTATGCTTTTTCTTGCGCTGCTATAGATAACGTCTCAATTTCGTCAACACTTAAAGGACCCTCTTTACATTTTTCATAAAAATTCTTCTCAAATTGAAATGATGCTCGAATGGCCATAACATAATTAAACGTATTTCTTATTTTCCAGCTAAGTAATGACTTTTTCATATCTATACACTTTGTTGTTTCAATTAAATAGTTTATGAGTACTGTTTCAAAGAAAATAGACGCGGATTCAGCCGTACTCATTGGCAAATAATCATCTAAGAAAGAAGTAGTTTGTTCAAAACTCATATTATAAAAATGCCAAGCATGTCCTAGTTCGTGGACAAGTACCTTTACACTATCGATACTTCCGTCATAACGCATTGAAATACGGGATTCTTTCTCACTGAAAAAAGGAGCGCAAAACCCACCTGGTGGTTTATTCTCTCTCGGTTCAGCATCTACCCATCCACTTTCTATCGCATTACGTGCAAATTCTGCTAATTCTTCATCAATAGCTTTTAATGCATCATATATGTTTTGTACTGCTAGTGCAAAAGGAATAATAGCCTCATTATTTTCCTTCATTGTCATAAGTTCATGCCATGTAATCGAAGCTTCCCCTATCTTATACATGTTTAAAGCACTAACTAATTTATCAAGATTTTCTTCTGTCGCATTCCACATTTGTAATAATACAGTTTCAGAAATACCATTCACATGAAGAGATTGTGTTAAAATCTCTCTATCTTCTTTTTCATTACTCTTTGTATTACGCAATCTCCCTATTTGATTTAATACAGTAGCAAAGACTTCTTTTTCCTTATGTAATGCATTTATTAGTAGCACAAATACTTCTAATCTTTCCTTTTCATTATCACTATTCATTGCAATATGATTTGCTTGACCAAATGATAATTGTTTATTATTGTGCTCTATTTCTATCTTATTTCTTAATTGTATGTACATATTTTCCCACGCATTAAGTTCATCTTTTATGAACCTAGTATTAATATTATCAGAAAGTTCCACCTCACTTTGTTGTATTACTTGCTGTACTTCACTTTTTAGTTCCTTTACTTTCACAGTCAATATAGTATTATCAGATGAAACACTTTCTTCAGCCGATCGGCAATACAAATAGTATTCTGCCTTTTCAATAGCCTGTATAAGTTTTGAAAGGATTTCCACATCCTTTGTCACTATATATTGTTCTTTCAACTCTAATATCGGAAATATAATATCTTCACACGAATATAATCGATCTAAATCCCACCTAGCAATTTCATGCATTTTTATAGCCGCCTCCTATTTTTACAAATAGTTACAGATATTTCTCCCTACCCAATTATATATGAAACTACAATTTTTTAATATCTTTAAATATTTCGTTTTTTGATGAGCAGGACTAGATTTATATTCGTTTCTTTCACCACTCAATCACAAATAGCATAAACACATGAATGATACGATGTGTAAAAAAGACAATAAAGTTATTTACTTTTAAACCTAAAACAAGCATAACCCCGTTCTAAATTTTGGACGGGGTTAAAATATAGTTGTATAATTTTCGATATAAGATACTTCACTGTACTTAAAAATATAACAATAAAGTCGTTTGAAAATCTAAGTTTTATTCAACAATAGCGCCTATTGTTGAATAATGTTCAATTTTAAACGAATAAAGCCATTAATATTAAATTTTGATAGCCGTCATCCAATTTTACACCCTTTGCTTTTCTACCCTCTTCAAAAAATCCTAGATTCTTATATAACTGGATTGCACCTAGATTATCTTCCATTACCTCAAGACAAACTTTTTCAATCTTACTGTTATTTTTAGCCCAATTGATTAACGTTTCTAGAAGAGCTCTTCCAATACCATAATTTCGATATTCAGGTAATATGGTCATCGCAAAAGCCCCTTGATGACTAATTTTTTCTTTGTTTCCATTCTTAAAATCGATTGCACCGACTAACTTACCATCAACTTCAGCAATAAACTGTACATAATTTGGATTTTCATGATAAGCTTTTAACGTTTTTTGAATAGCATCAACACTCATCTTTTTTACACCCTCAACCGTACTTAGCATGTATGGAGCATTTATTAAAGCTTTTGAAGCAGCATTTAGCATTCTTTCTGCATCCTGTTCTTTAGCTTCTCTAATTATTACTGTTTTTCCATCCTTAGATTTATAAGTAAAAACATTAGTTGATAATATATTACACACACCCTTTCGGAATATAATTAATCGATTTTTTTAAATATTCCACAATTTTTAAGTAAGAGAAAGTCGTATCACCTTTTTCTGTAATCGCCCTCCTTTAACTTAATAACAATTATTTCAAATATTTTTAATTTTGACAAGAAATCGTTCCGTTATATAGCTCGATTGTTGAATAGCATGACTAGCATTTTTTAACCGACTTTATTATTTCTTTACACGATGATTGATATAAGTATCACTTCACCAATACCATATCGCCCAATTATCACAGATTAAAAATAAAAAAGGATTGATCAAAAGATCAATCCTTTACTCTACTTCATTTAAGAAAAATAATGTTATAACGCCAGGTCCTGTATGTGCTCCAATTGCTGCTCCAATTGTATTTACGATAAATACTTCACAGCCGAATCTTTCCGTAATTAATGCTTTTAACGCTTCAGCTGTTTCTAAGTCGTCGCCATGAGTCATTGCGATTGTTTGACCTTTAAGTTCTTTCCCGCGCTCTTCCATAATATCTACAATTCGGCCAAGTACTTTCTTTTTCCCTCTTACCTTTTCAAGTGGTACAAGTTTTCCTTCTTCCACATTTAAGATCGGCTTAATGTTTAATAAACCGCCGATAAAACCTGCTACTTTACTTAAACGTCCACCTCTAACAAGGTACTGTAAGTCAGCTACAGTGAAGATATGTTCCATATGGTTCATTAAAAAAGCGACACGTTTTAAAATATCTTCTTTTGATGCGCCGTCTTTCGCCATTTTAGCAGCTTCTAAAACGACAAGCCCTTGACCAAGCGAAGCACATTTCGTATCGATAATTTCTAAATCTAAATCTGCATATGTTTCTTTTACTTCCTCTTTAATGACAATTGACGATTGATATGTACCAGACAGTTCAGATGAAAAAGCTAAATATATACAAGGATTACCTTCTTTTGCATAAGAAACAAATTTTTCTTGGAAAGTTTCAAGTGAAGGCAATGATGTTCTATAAACAGCGCCTTCTCTCATTTTTTGCAATAATGTAACTGACTCTAATGTAACTCCATCTAAATACTCTGTTTCTGCTTCATCATATACACGGAGTGGAATTAAATCAATATCATATGCTTGCAGCAATTCTACCGGTAAATCCGCCGCACTATCCGTAATGATTTTAACACCCATTTTTAAACCTCTATTCTGTTATAAATATAAAATAATAAAATAAAAATAGTACTTTTAAATTATATACGTAAAACTTAAATGAAGAAAGGAAAACACTTTATATTGTATGCACTATTCTCCAAAACTTGAACTGTTAATAAAAATCATGCCATTTTAACCACTTTTTCCTGAAAATATATTATGTATAATGGAAATAGTAAAAGTTTTCTGAAGGAGGATGCATATGAGTATTCAACTGGCTACATATAATGATCTAGAATGGATTAATAATCAATACGAATCAATAGGATTTGTACGGAGCGATTTAAAGCGAGATAAAGTTGCAATCATTACATACAACAATGAGTACGCAGGTGTTGGACGACTAGTCAAAATAGATGATAATACTATAGAAATGGGTGGGATTTTTATTCTCCCAAATTTTAGAGGTCTACAATTAGCTGGGGAACTTGTTTCATTTTTAGTAGAAACTGCGAAAAAATTACAAGTACAAAATGTGTATTGTCTTCCTTTTGAGGAACTAGAAAACTTTTATAAGAAATATGGCTATACTGAGGTCGATACTACGAAAGAAGTTGTCCATCCAATTATTCTAAAAAAATATAATTGGTGTTTAAAACATTATGATAAACATGTATTACTGTTTAAATTGTAAGTTTTCTATAATGGGGGTGGATACACTTTGTGTTACACCTCATGTTTTAACAAATATTTATCCATTTCATCTATTAAAAGAATTAGTTTTTTAAAGCGATCCATCAATTGTATTTCATATCTTTCCCAAACGCTTATTAGCAAGCTCATTTACAAACTTGCTAGCATTATTTTTAAGTTTCTCTAATACATTTTCCTGAAGAAATTTTTAACTAATTGATGTAGAGATGATTAATTATCTAATCCGCACCCAAACTTCCTGTTCTTGTAACAATTGCACAGTTAATTCCAATACAAGGTTTTGTATTAACTGATACGCGTTATCATGCGGTGTACTTCGTTCCGATATAAATTCAATACATTGAAAAATATAACCTTCTACGAGTAAGCTCCCTTTTTCAATTTTAGATGGATTATTTCCTTTCCTTATTATTTTTGGTAATAAAAACTCTTTTTTTGTTAAAATAATTTCCTGTGACACCTCTTTTATTTCTATAACTTTTTCTTTAAATACCACTTTTTCTCGTAAATTAATTTCACCTTTATACTTCCCTATTTCTATTGGTAATTTCGCAGGTATATAATTATTTACTCCTCCTTCATCTTCCTTATCTAAAATTATTCCGTGTATAGGAATCCACGAAGATGTTCCTACCCAATTCTCTTCCATATTACTTTTTATTTTTTGATTAGAAAGTTCTAAAAGCACTCTCTTTTCATAAAGGTTTGAAGAAACTAAATTACAATTAACTTCTCCTTGATAATGTTGCACTGTAGTTAATAACTTAGTATCCAATTCACGACCCCTTTCATCTTTTTGATTCCGAAATACAAATACTTCTTGATTTTTCACATTCATATTAGGGAATTTTATAAAACTAGTCACATCTGAAATAATAGAAAATGGGGTTTTTACTACTTTTGAACGTACTAAGGTCTCTATTTTTGATTCTGAATCTTGACGTTTTTTCTGTGACTCTGTTTCTTTACTCTTTTTCTCGGATTTAACTGCTTCTTCTTTTTTTGATTTTGTTTTTTTACTTTCTTTCTCTGATTCAATTGTTTCTTCTTCTTTTTTAGACTCAGTTTCTTTACTTTCTTTCTCTAATTCAATCGCTTTATCTCCCTTTTTTGATTCTGTTTCTTTACTTTCTTTCTCTGATTCAATTGTTTCTTCTTCTTTTTTAGACTCAGTTTCTTTACTTTCTTTCTCTAATTCAATTGTTTCTTCTTCTTTTTTAGACTCAGTTTCTTTACTTTTTTTCTCTAATTCAATCGCTTTATCTCCCTTTTTTGATTCTGTTTCTTTATTTTCTTTCTCTAATTCAATCGCTTTATCTCCCTTTTTTGATTCTGTTTTTTTACTTTCTTTCTTTAATTCAAATGCTTTATCTTCTTTCTCTGATTCTGTTTCTTCAATTTTTTCCTTTTTTCTTATTTCGCGTGCATCATCTTGAACATTCAGCTTTTTCCCTTTATAAACTTTGTTCCATATTTCCTGACCAACCCATGGATTTTTCATCACCATCCCCCCGTCTAATGAAATTCATAAAAATATGTTTTTTGTACGCGACCATTTCATCATTATATATGTTTTATAATAATAAAAAAGACATTGTCTTTTTATCAAAGACAATGCTTTTTTAGTTTTATACTTGTACTTGTTGTACTTGTAAAACTTTTAAAGTAAGATCTAGTACAATTTTTTCACGAAGAGTATCAAATGGTTCGTTTAGGTCTGTTGGACAAGGTGAAAAGTCTAATTCAAAAAATTGAGCGCTGACTAATTCGCAATACGGTTGTTCATTATAAAAAACTGTATTTTCGAAGAAGTATTTGTCTAAACGTGGTAGATCACCATTTTTAGGATTAATAAAGTGAGAAGTAGTATCTGAGGAAGCAGCCACTATAGCTAGTGATAGAAAATCACCAGCTGTTAAATCAGCAAAACCAGAAAATGGAACATTAGCAATGCGGTCATATAGCACTCCATTACACTCGTCATTTGCATATTCAATATTTTTACGAATATATCCTTGTACAAATAACTTTGCTCTTGTAACTCGACGGTAAGGTGTACCTGGTACTGGTTCGAATGCTACAGGAACTAACTTACATTGTGTTAAAAATGCATTTTTTAAGATACGTTTAATTTCAACCGCTGGAGGATCTAATGAAATATCAGATTCTACAACAATTTGAATTGTTCTTTCTGCTAATACAACCGGTATTTTTACAATTGGTGCTCCCGGAGTAGTAATTGGCGTTGCAGGTGCATCACTTAATGGTGTTTGGGTTTGTCCTACTACCTGACATGGTACATTAATTGGACATTGTTCACTCATATTTTATAATCTCCTTTATAATAAAATTTAGAGTTTTTTAACTCTCTTTACTGTATATGTACTTTTTCTATTAATGCGTGGGTTTGTATCATAGTCACTTTTATCAATTGCATAGTAAAAGCTTCAATTCCTCTTGATAGTTAAAAATACATAAATTAATATATGGAGCCTATACTGATATCTACCTATATAAAATAGAATTTCTCGACTTTTTTATGATAGAGCTAATAGGTGTTCCAAAATTAATTTTTCAAGAGTCTTTTATTCTATCTAACAAAGAATACATTTAATAAGAACCATCTGCCAACTTAATACTATCCACAAAACAGAACATCACGACTATTGTCCCCTTTATAAAAAATAAAAACCGGCTAAAAAAGCCGGTTTTTGTACTCAATAGATTATAAAATCTCCTTATTATTGAAATAATCATTTTATCCCCTAATATTTCCATAGGAGTTTTTAACAATGCTATCGAAACATTCCAGTCATTTGTCTTTCCCTTTTTAAATTCTTTATTTTGTACAACTCTTACAATCTCTGCTCATTCATCTATTATCCACAAAATAAGTATCATACGCCTTATCAAAAACATATCCTAGCTTTTCTGCTAGTTTGGCAGATGTCGTATTCGCTGCATCCCAGTTTGGGTATTTTCCCTTTTCTAAACAATCCAATATTAACGCTGCACTCACTACGGTCGCCAAACCTTTTCTTCTATGGTTCAGATCCGTCGCAACTTCAATTTCTATCCCCTTATCGTAAATACTATACGAGGATGCACCGCATATAACTTCTCCATTATACAAAATGCTATAACCTATACCTCGATTTAAATAATCTTCTACCGATTGAAATTGACTTGTAAAGTCTTCAGAAAGCTTATGTAGTGTAGAATTATTTGCAATATGCTCATCTATTCTTCTTAACTCGTATCCTTTTGGAAGTGTTGATATAAAAGATTGTAATTTTGAACGATTAAAAAATTCCGAATTACGTTTGAATTTATAGCGTAAAAACTTATCTATTTTTCTTTCATAAAATGTTTCTAAACGCTTTTTCCATTCTTCACTATTTACGATTACTAACATTTTTTCAGGAATATTACGTAATAACTCTTCTGCTTCTTTCACATTTGGATCTCCAGTATAAAATGTGAAAATCCCTACTGTAACTTGTGCTACTGTTGGATTTTCAAGATCGTTTACCCAGGCTCTTCCCATATGTCCTTGTAAATAAGAAAGTAATATAACATTATTAAAATCTTCGAACATGGAAACTAATTTTCTTCTAGTATGTATATTCGCTTCATATATCATTTACATTCCTGCTTTCTACAAATCAATATAACTCTACATTTTCATGAGGTAACTTATACCCTTTTTACACATCCATTTATTCGGCATACAAGCAAACACCCCTTAGACTTAACTTTCATATAATTATAAATTATTCACAAATACAAAATCATTATAACATCAAATCAAAAAATAAAAATTCACTTTTTCAATTTTAAAATATATATCTTATTATCCAAATAAAACATATTTATTGATGAAATTTTAACATATACCCAATCCAGTCGAATCACTGTAAGATTGATTTATAAATAAGCTTTTTAAGGGGGATTATAAAATGACTGATTTCTATTCTCGTCTTTCAAAAAGTGATGCCGCTCTTATGCGTATGGCTCATGGCGGGGTTCAACTAATGAACTGGTTTAGCGTTGCAGCAGAATTACAGCGTGACTGGCGAAATGATGTTGAAGGCTTTGGAGCTTTACTTGCTAAACACCTTCCAAGTTATCAAAATATCATAGGAAGCTATATGGGAGCTCAAAAGGAATTTAGTAAATAAATTACTCAACTTTTGATTAAACATGCTATCAAGTTTGGATAGCTATGTAAACACAATAAAAATAGCAACAGCTATGTACATAATTAAGAAAAGGGCTGCTTCAATAGCCCTTTTCTTAATTGCTTTATCAATATTGTATGCTCTTCCGTCACTTTATTTAAATCAATTACATACTATTCCCCTAGCTTTTCTGTAATGGCTTCTTTCATATTTTGCTGCAAAAGACCGCATTATAGGAGATTATCCATAACAAATCATAGTACAACTAACCACTCTATTTACTTCTAACACCGTACATATGACAAAAGTGATTTTCCCGCCGCTATAACGCTCCTATTATATGTAAAAACCCTCCTGTATTTTAAGAGGGTTAATCAATAGATACGTTATAACTCCTTCTTAGAAATAAAGGATTCCGTCTCACCATTTTTATATACTTTAGTCAATTTAACAACTGATTTGTACGTGTTATCATCATCGTTTATCATTTTTTTCAGCTCTTCTATTTCAGCATTACCAGTTCCACTCTCTATTTTTAAGCAGTTCGAAATGGAAAGGTATCCGCTTGATGCCAATATAAAAATAAAAATCGTATCAGGAAAATTAATAAATAACAATCCGTAGTTTAAAGGATCTCCAGCTGGATGCGATAAAAGCAGTCGAAAACCTACCAGTTCAGGCACTTGAACGAAATCTTTAGAAACAATTGCCTCACCTACTATAGTAATTTGCTTTACTACATTCCCGAGTTCATCTGTAAATTCAGTACATCTAGGTGGATTAATTGTGGTTGCTTGGAAAGACACATTTAATTCAGGATTGTTAAAATCAAAAAAGATTGTACTACCCGCCGTTAAACATTGCGGGCAAACATTTCCTAGCAAGCTAAAGTCCTCTTCAATAAATTTAACTTTCGTTTTACAACTACACACTTTTCCTATTCGAATCGCATCAATTTTTGAACAGTCTACAAATATTACCTCATTGTCTTCTTGTACAAATGATACAATGCCCTTCCTCTTGTTAAATGAAAGAAAATAAGATACATCGATTTCGTTTCCAGCTATTACGATACTTTCAACTTGAGTAAAAGGTTCTAGACTTTGTAAAAATTCACATATACTATTTTGGCAACACCCACAATTTCGTTTCGGCTCGCAATCCACTTACATTCAATCCTTTCCCTATATGTTTTTATCTAATACATATAATATGAGCGGAAGATAAGAAAAGGTTGGACAATATAATATTAACGTAAGGAGATAGTTAGCTACTCATTAGGTTAATAAGGGATTTACACCAATAATAAGTAATAACACATATTTTTTACTATAAATACATATAACAATTTCATCTTTCATGAAAAAAACGTTATAATAAAGGTGTAGCCTCTACGATTACGTTATAAAGGAGATTAAAACAATGGCTAAAATTAAAGTATATCAAGCAAAAGAAGAAAATATGGACGCAGTAAAAAACATCATTGATGTTGAGGAACAAAACCCAACTGCTGAAAACTTACAAAATCTATACGCATGTGTATTAGAAACTGAAGATATGGCATTGCCTGAATCATACATTGAAGAAGATATCTTAATTGATTCTATGGAAGTTATGGTTAATGCTTCTCAAAGCAAACTAAGAGACTTAGGTACATATGATGTAATCGAAGTTCAAAACAAAGGTAAAAAAACACAAATTTTATTATTAGCAGACGAAGAATACGAAATCATCGAAGGCTAATCTAACACCGTACATACGACAAAAGCTCCTTTCAAATTTGAAAGGAGCTTTTTCATTAAGATTTTGATGCTTCACTCTTTATATTCTTTTGTTCTTTCTGAAATACCATGCGTTCATTTCCCATAAAGAAAATGAATACGAATGCTAAACCAGCTGGTACCAATGCCCACATGAATGTTTGAACAATTGAACTAGAAAGAGCGTCAATAATTTTATCTAATATTTGTGGCGGAATTTGAGATCTAGCCGATTCTGATAAAATGGCTCTTGAATCTCCTACAGCATTTGAATTCATTCCCCCGCTCATACCTTTAAATGCTTCTTCTAATTGATCTTGGAAACCTGTTCTTTGGATCATTCCGAAGATGGTAATACCAAGTGTCATACCTAATGAACGAATAAAGTTACTCGTTGAGGTCGCAGATCCGCGCTGTTCCATACCGAAGTTGTGAATTGAAGCCATGCTTAGTACAGAGAATGAGAAACCAACTCCGAATCCGATAATAATCATGTAAACCGTTAATAATGCCCGACTTGTTTCTGGCGTTAACGTGCTTAATAAGAATAATCCGATTAGCATAATAACAGCAGAAATAATCATAATGTTTCGGTAGCTAAGCTTTGTCGTTAAAAATCCGCCTAACTGTGCTGTTACGACTGACCCTAACATCATCGGTAAAAGTAACAATCCTGAGTTTGTTGCAGTCCCACCATATACACCTTGAATAAATAACGGAATGTACACAGTTGCTGACATAAATGCAGCTCCGTAACATAATGCAATAATTGTACTCATTCCAAACAGACGTTGTTTAAACATCTCAAATGAAATGATTGGCTCTTCTACTTTTCGTTCGATATAAATAAATGCGATTATTAAAATAGCGAATCCAGCAAATAAACTTAAAATAAAGCTAGAATCCCAATCATATTTTTGTCCGCCAAGTTCAAGTGCAAACATTAAAGAAACTACTGCACCAACTAAAGTAATTGCGCCGAACCAATCAATTTTTTGTTTTTTATGAACTCGTGATTCTTTATAAAAGAATGTAATAAAAATAAGTGCTAAAATGCCAAGCGGTAAGTTAATATAAAATACCCAGTGCCAACTAATATAATCTGTAATATATGCGCCAAGTAATGGCCCGAAAATACTTGATAATCCAAATACTGCTCCGAATAATCCACCCATTTTCCCGCGCTTTTCAGGTGGAAAAATATCAAACACGATAGTAAACGCGATCGGCACTAATGCCCCGCCGCCAATACCTTGAATGGCACGATAAATGCCTAATTGTGTAATATTTTCAGCAGTCCCACAAAGTGCCGAACCAATCATAAAGACGATTAAACCGAAAATAAAGAATCTCTTTCTTCCATACATATCTGATAGTTTACCGAAAATCGGCATACCTGCCATTTCTGCGACCATATAGGCAGAAACGACCCATACAAAGTTTTCAAGACCTCCTAAGTCACCAACGATCGTTCCCATCGCTGTTACGACAATGGTATTATCCATTGATGCCATTAAAATACCTAGCAATAAGCCCGCCACAATAAAGCCAAGCTTATTATTCTTCTCAACCATATCTCTTGCTCTCCCTCGCATTACTTATATTTGTTTATGTTCTTTTACGACTGCATTACCTTTTTGGTTAAAACTAGTATGATATTCCACAACACTAATTTCACAGCCAGGACCAATTGTAACATTGTTTCCTCTTACTACTTCAGCAATTGTATGTTCTAAATAAATATCATCCCCTTCTACAATTGAAGTTTGGAGGTTTCCAGCATGACTAGTAAAAGGAATAAATCTTGATTTCTTACGCACTGTAATCTTTTTGCCACCGATTTCTCTTACTTTACTTCCTTCATAACGAAGTGAGATTTCAATATGTTCAGCATTAAGCAAACCATCACTTTCAAGACCACCAGTTAGTGATAATTCTTCTACTTCAATATCTCCCTTCACATTTAAAGCACCTTTCACATCTATGAAATCACCTGAAAACTTCCCTGTAACATCTATCATACCTCTAACTTTTGTTTTTTCAATATGAGCATCACCATGCATTTGTGTATTACCATATACTTTTACGTATGCTGCATCTACATTTCCTTGTACTTCACTATCTCCATACACGACATAGTTTATAACTTTCATATTGCCACGCACATCACTTGTGCCGTATGTTTTAAACTCATTACAACTCATATCATTCGTAATTGTTCCTTCACCGCGAATCTTCACTTTGTTATAATCTCCGCCCGCTGAATTACCGGAACCATTTACTGTGAGACTATGTTGATGTTCCATACTGATTACTCCCCTCCGTTAAACTTGCTTAATTTCTTTTACATTTGCGCTTTTATCAACAGTAATAACACCGCTATATTCGATCAGTTCAATCTCACAGTTCGGTCCTACTGTTACATTGTTTCCTCTTACTGTTTTTATGTGAGCATAATCAATATCGATATTGTCACCTTCTAACAATTCAGCTTCTAACTGCAAGCCAAATACTGATTTAAACAGTCTACTAAATGTACTCAATCTATGTCTTACTTTAATCGTTTGGCCGCCAATTTCTTTCGCTCTACATGTACCGTGAATATTTATATTAATCTCATCTGCGCTTAATAAACCACCGATTGTAAATTGTCCTTCTGAAGAAAAAATATCAACTTCACAATTCCCATCAATCGTCGCTTGACCGTTGATTTTAAATTCTTCACCCTTAACATTTCCACCTATCGTACCTTTTCCTGCAATTTTTAAACTATTCGCCTTTACATCTTGTGTAATTGTTGCTTTCCCATCAATTCGTATCGTTTCTGCATTAACTGTACCATCGACTTTACCTGATCCACTAATTCTTGCATTGCTACTGTTCAAATCACCAGTTACTGCACCATAACCATTACATTGAAATTCATCACATTCAACATTTCCGTTTACAGTGCCTTTTCCATTTAGTTGTACTTTATGAAATTCACCGCCATTGGATGAACCGTAACCATTTATAATTAAATTTTCTGTACGCATTATTTCTCCTCCACTACAACAGTTTAGTTTTTAATGCTTCGGTATACTTCATAATCGCTTCTCGTAAAACAATCTTCGTTCCCTTTTCAAAAATTAAATCCTCAATATTTGATACTAAGAAACATGTAGAAATTCCTATTTTTCGAATCATAACTAAATCACAATTTTTATGTTTGATTGCTTCATAATTTTCTCGTAAAACTTGCAGAACCATTTTACCTTCTTCTAAACTAACTTCTCCTGATTGTAGTAACTCTTCTAACATATACACATAAAGAATATCTACAAATCGAAAGTCTGCCGTTTTGTTCGTTTGCTCAATAAAAAATTGTAAAACAGGTTCTGATGTAATCCCTTTACGGATGAGATCTTCTTTCGTTAAAAGGATTTCTGTCACACTCGGTGAAAACATATTTGCTAATTCATCTAGTGATAAATCTTCTTTCATCGTTTGGATTTTATCAATACGCTCTAAAATCTTTTCTTTCGGAAAAAATGTCTCTTGACCAGTGAATGTTGACTTTCGTACAAACCAATCTTCCGGAATTAAATTTTTTCTCTTCCACCTATATAACTGTCCGTATGAAATACCTGTAAGCTCTAATAAATCTTTTTTTGAAATTAAATCTGTACTCAACTGTGTAACACTCCTTCCTAACAACAATGTAACATAACACTGTTACGCTGTAAATAGAATTAGACTACAAGTAGCGTAACAATGTGTAAAACAAACTTGTTTTACATAGAAAAAAGGCTCTGACACATCTTCTGAAAAATGCGTAAGAACCTTTATATATCAAGACTTAAACCATATTTCATAAAAATCAATCCAACCTTGCGAATTAATCATTATATTTTGTACTTTTTCATGTGTACTTACCTCTTGTTTGTTACGATATAAAGGAATAATATGAATTTGACGTAACAATGTGTCCTCAAGATCGCGTAACAGTGCAACTCTTTTCTCTACTTGTTCTTGTTTAAAATAAGGGGACAACATTTCGTGAAAGTTCATGCTGCTATGCCCATGAATAAAACTGTTTTTTGTCAGAAACATATATAGCAAACTATCTTCTATTCGTTCACTAATTGTTGCGCTATCATGCATGATATCAGCTTTTTGTATCGTACTTATTTGCAATAGTTCTTCTATTTCAAGAAAATTAATCTCTACACAAATTCCATACTTCGCACACTCTTTTTGTATCCATTGTGCATCTTCAACGTGATCTCGTCCTTTAAATGTATACAGTTGTAGCACTTCATTATGATAAATACTTCTTTTCATTAAACTTTCTATATCTTCCTCTATCTCTACTATGCTGGCCTTTGCTGATATTAGTTCCTTTGCCACTTCTCCACGTTCTCCACCGAGTTCTTGAACGATTATATCGCCATGAATGATTTTATATAACGCTTTCCGAAATAACTTATCTTGCATTGGTCCTTCTTTCGTAAGATTGCATGTTACATAAGTCACGTTCGACTCAAGTCGAGACAGTTCTTTATTATGTTTCTCTTTATCTTTATACTGTGCCTTTACTAAAACATCATATGTATCTACACTTTGTTCTACATTCCACAACTCAACGCGATCTAGAAAAGGTCTCTCACGAAAATATAAATGATGCGCTTCCAGTATAAACAGATCTTCATTACTTTTGTATAACTGAAAAGGTCCTGTCCCCATTAATTTTCCTGCTTCATCTTCACTTACGATAGAACACTGTTCTAAACTTAGCATATGTAAAAACATCATATTTTCCGTATGTAATTTAATTTCTAAAACATATTCACCTACTGCATGAAAACTTTCCACATGCTGTAACATCCATGCGTGCGGGTTGTCTACAGCTGTCATAAATCGATTCAATGAATATATAACATCATGTGCAGTAAGGCGTTTTCCATTATGAAAGTGAACTCCTTTTCGTAAATAAAATGTCCATATTTTTTCCTCATCATTATATTCCCAGTGAAAAGCAAGTCTCGGCTCAATAGCAGTTCTTTCTTCATTGATATATACGAGTGTATCAAAAATATGTTTAACCATATGACATTCCGAGCGCATTGTAGCGTAAACTGGATCTAAAGCGATGTCCAGATTCATTTGTACTTGTAAACGGAGTACATCTTTTCTCCCTTCAGAAGTCATTTCAATTTTATGACCAAATATAGAATCAACCCAAGACTGGTATTCTCCCTTTACTGATGGAAAATGTGCGCTATAGCGTTCCACAAATGAGATCCCGCTTTTCACATCCCCTTTTTTCGTTATTTCTTTTCCTCTATCTAAAATCAATGGTGCCGGATTCTTTTTAAATATTAATTTAGAACGATTTCCTCTCCCGCGACCTGGAAACCAAACGATCCAATGTAACTCTTCTAATTTTTTTATAATTAATTTACTATTACGCTCTGTACAAAATAAAGTTTCAGATATATTTTGCACTGTTATCTCTAATTGTTCTCCTTCTCGTTTCCCTTTCCCATAGGCAAACCATAATTCAATGTATTGATCTAAAATAAACATCATAATCCCCCTAAAAGGTGAAAAATACTCCCTTTTATTTCTACCCTTTTTCCATTTCTCCTTTCATCTTATCATTTCAATATAGAAAGGAGGAAATCAAATTGAAGCATCTCTTACTACGTTACAATAAACCTATTATCATTAGACTGTGTGGTGAATTATTAACCCGAACAACGGAATCAATGTTAGCCCTCATTATGATTATATACGTTAATAAGATGTTAAACGGCAATATAATGATGACTATGCTTATTTTCGGACTACAACCACTTTCAGACATTGTCTTTACACTTATTGCTGGAGGCGTTACTGATAAATATGGGAGAAAAAAAATTATGTTACTCGGCCTATTGCTGCAAGGTGTTGCAATCGGTAGTTTTATTTTTGCTCAATCCATTTTTATATTTGCACTGTTATACGTTATTAATGGTATTGGTCGTTCTTTATACATTCCAGCTCAACGTGCGCAAATTGCCGATTTAACAAAACAAAAGCAGCAAGCAGAAATTTTTGCTCTCCTGCAAACGATGGGAGCAATTGGATCCGTAATCGGTCCTTTAATTGGTGCTATCTTTTATACTACTCACCCTGAATATTTATTTATGATGCAAAGTATTACACTTATGATATATGCAATAGTTGTTTGGACGCAGCTCCCAGAAACTGCTCCAGCAATTACAACGCCAAAACAAAAACTTGAAGTAGCATCATCTCCAAAACAATTTGTACGCAAACATTACGCTGTATTTGGACTTATGGCTTCTACACTTCCTATTAGCTTTTTCTATGCACAAACGGAAACAAATTATCGTATTTTCGCAGAACATGTATTTCCGAATTTCGTATTCATACTCGCATTTATTTCAACTTGCAAAGCCATTTTGGAAATCATTCTACAAATTTTCCTCGTAAAATGGTCTGAACGATTTTCCATGACGAAAATCATCCTTATTTCTTACGCCTGCTATACGATAGCCGCAATTGGCTACGGGCTTTCAGCAACAATCTCGTCACTATTTTTCACATTACTATTTTTAGTCATTGGAGAAAGTATTGCTTTAAACCATTTATTGCGATTCGTTTCAGAGATCGCTCCTACAGATAAACGTGGATTGTATTTTTCGATTTATGGCATACACTGGGATATATCTCGAACGTGCGGTCCTGTTATTGGTGCAGTATTATTAAGTAAACTAAACGGTAATATGCTATTTTATATTTGTGCATGTTTCTTAATAGTTGGAGGTATTGTTCAGGCACTTTTTGTTCAAAATTTAGAACGTAAAAAAATAAAGGGAAATGTCCAAAAAGATAATTCGCAACATACCCCTCAAGTTTTATAGGATGCTACTTTTTTAATAAATCGATATCTCTTATTGGATGAATTATAAAAAACGTCATCCTTCCCTATAAATCTATAGGCAGATAGCGTTTTTTTACTTGCTTTGTATTTTTTTCAAAAATATAATTGAATTATTTCGCCATATGAAAGTATGTATCATAAGGTCGGAAACATACCTTGTTTACAATTGAATACACCTCACTTTTAAAATAAGTGAGGTGTTCTGGAGATTATTTGATTTTTTATCCTGCCATTTTATTAATACTATCCTCTGGCGAAAATACCGAAATATGATCTACCTTACCGATCGATTTTGGAATGATGAATTTTAACTCGAACTGATTGTTTACTTTATATACATATATTTGATCTTCACCATTTACTTTAACTGAAGTTGGTTTTCCTAACGCCTTTTCAATTTCTTTTAATGTAATTGATTCTAGTTCTGTTTGATACGAACGTACATCAAAAACTTGTGATCCTTTATTAAAACCGAAGACAACATTTTTATTTGTAAAGGTTGCGTACATTCCGCTCCCTGCTTGTTCTGTTTTATCTGCTTTCCCCCATGCTTTTTCTATTTCTTCGATATCTCCTGTATGAGCAGCAAATGGAACATTAGGTACTTTCCCTTCTTTCGCTAGTTCAAATAATTCTTTAACATAGTTAATTGATTTTTGGTTAAGAGTTGGACTTTTTGAATCTGGCCCTGTCGAAGGTTTTGTTGAATCTTGATTTTTGGGGTTATTCGCTGACTCGTTCTCTTTTTGAGGTGCAGTTCCTTCATTCTTTTGTTCCGTATTTTTTTCAGATGTTGGGTTCGTCTGTTTCTTTTCCTCATTATTCGTACAAGCCATCAATGTTAATACACATGTTAAAGTGAACAATATTCTCAAATGCGCTTTCATTCTTTACTACCTCCCATTCGTAAACACTCTATAACATGATTTTTATCTTACATTGATTTCAAACAGGTTGAGATGTGTTGTTTTTCCTTACTATACACCTTCTCTTCTTACATGCTTTATCCTTCTTCTGTCACCTTGAATAAAGTACGTCACAAAAACGCAAAAAACCAACAGAAACTACGTAACATTTCCCTGCTGGTCTCATATTTTTAAGGTTTGAAATTTAATTACATCATTTCTTATTAGTAAACATATGATTCTCTCTACTCTTGTTTTAATGAAGTTGTATAATTTTTCTTTATAATATCTTTTATATGTATGATAAACGATATAAGGAATATCACTGCTAATACACCATTTATCCAATAATATGTATTTTCTTCTGTGTATTTATTATAAAACGATTGAACATTAAATAATAACAGAAACAGAGAAAACAAAGCAGAGCTTGCTAGCATGCCAAAACTTTTCACGAAATTCACCTCTTTTCTAAAATTTATGACCTTTATAATAATACATTTATATAAAAAGATTTTAAAATAATAGATGAACTTATCTATACTTTAGTATAAATTAAAAAGAACCTGAAATAATACAGATTCTTTCCAAAATAACATATGTAGATAAGCTTTAAAAGCAAAACTAAGAGGTAAGTCTTACTTTCTTTACGTATGTAGAAATCGTACTTTTTACAGTTTCAAAATTATGAGCAAATGTATTATCTCCACTCAGTGCCGTTATACATGTTAAACTTGCCGCTTTAATAAAATGTTTTACATCTACAAGCATTGAATTAGCCCCCATGAATTTAATTATGCTCATTATAACAGATGTATTCCGATTGAAACATGGAAGAAATAAACAACCCTTCGGAAAATTCCATTTTCCCTCAACTTTTTAGCATACAAC
This sequence comes from Bacillus cereus group sp. BceL062, assembly GCF_051780025.1. Classification (NCBI taxonomy): domain Bacteria; kingdom Bacillati; phylum Bacillota; class Bacilli; order Caryophanales; family Bacillaceae; genus Bacillus; species Bacillus cereus group sp. BceL062. The sequence goes on from NZ_JBPWGY010000001.1 coordinate 925,405, forward strand.
ATACATGTACCTTTATTATATAATTAAAAAGCTGTCCAATATTGGACAGCTTCAAATATGTATATTACACTTCGATTGACTTACCATCTTCTACAATATGATAAAGTAAGTGCGCTAAATGATGAATTGGACCATATTCTTCCTCTTCTTCATTTGTTTCACCTTGGAATTCAAGATCATTTAAGTATAATGCTAAAAATTGATAGTATAATTTCAAATCAAATCCGTAGCAAGCACTTGGCTCTTCGTGATCTCCTTCATATTGTAACATTAAGTATTGATCATTTCCTTCTGCATCTTCTGCGTCAAAGAATACGAAGAAACCAACGTTTGTATCTAAATCAAATAGATGACGAGTACCTTTTTCTGTTGCTTTATTGAAGTCCTCTTCACTTAATTTATGTACTGTTGTCGCTTTTGCATTATCTTCTTGATGGAAATTTACTGTATATGATTTCAATGCTGACACCTCCTGATTGTATAACAGTAGCATAACAGATTAGGCCATATAATTCAAAGGGACTGCTTACAAATGTAAACAGCCCCCTGTATTCATTTTCGCATTGCCCGGAATATAAGGCTTACGATGAAAATCAAAATAATCGCACCTATTAAGGCTGGAACAATCGCATATCCACCTATAATAGGTCCAAATTTACCAAGCAACGCTGTACCAAGCCAAGAACCGACAATACCAGCAATAATATTACCAATTACACCGCCAGGTACATCCCTTCCAGTAATTAAGCTTGCAAACCAACCTAATATACCACCGACAATTAAAGACCAAATCATATGATAACCTCCTTTATAATTCACCAATCAAAATATAATCAGGAACAATTGCTTACCATTAGTTATGTTTCATTTTTCATAAGTTATTCATACAGCTTAACTATTAGATTATTTGAGAACGAAGCTCACTGGACAAATGATTTTACAACTTCACATTTTACATATTAAGGACAATCAGGCTTTAATATCGTCCTCATAAATTCTTCTTTAAAAGCTGGATAATTAAAACCAACCGCAATTTTTTGGACAGGCCTATTATCAAACGTCGTTGGCTTAGCTATTTTTCTAAAATCCGCAACACTTTGTCCTCTCGTTACATCATTCGTCGTACTAATCCAAACTGCTGATTTTTTATATTCAAAAATATCATCATTTATAAACGAAATAAACGGCAGTAAATCATGAATAGGACTCCCAGTAATACCCGGGTATTCCTTTTTATAAAAGTTTTCATAATAAAAATCGATCATTGGTTTAATGAGTTTCGCCTGTCCCGTTCCTTCTTTATTAATAATATCAAGCATTTCAGGAGTAATAAGCGCAGCCTGTGTTACATTTAACGGATATATAGTAGCGTTCTGTGCATACTTCATAACAATATTCGCCGCAATTGGATCGCCATAAAAATTCGCTTCAGACACGGGTGTAACATTACCTGGAAATAAGAAAGCGCCTCCCATAATATAATAAGAACAAATACGATTCATTACATTTGGATATAATAAAAATAACGTTGCAAGTGTTGTTAATCTTCCTGTCGCCACAATAACTATATCTTCTGGACAAGGCTCAATTAATTTAATTAATTCACAAAAATTTTCCCGTTTACAAATTCTCATTTCAGGTGGAATAATTGGCCCTAAACCGTGATCCCCATGAATTTCCGGGAAGAATAAAGGCTTTTCAGCTGTCATTGGTCTAGCTGCACCTTCGATGATTTTCACTTCTGTAGCATAGTATTTTTCTAAAAAATATACATTCTCTGTAACGATTTCTCGCGATACATTCCCATACTCTGCGACAATTCCTATAATATCTAATTTACAAGTTTTATTTGCATAAATTAACGCAACTGCATCGTCAATACCAAAGTCTCCAAAAAAGATAATTTTCTTATTAACAATCCTCACCTCTCTTCAGCATAATCTACTATTATTATTATGTGAAAAAGACAAGGCGGTGAAACGATGCAAACTAAAAAAGCCGCCTATTTATTGGCGACTTCAATCTTTTTATAAGACAAATATGCTAATACATTCTTACTTGAATCGTATTTTGGATTGTTTCCTTTTCTCGGTTCTCTCATATGCGTTTTTTCAAATCCAGGAATGTCCGGCATTTTCTCCATAAATTCAAGCATTTCTTCTTCAGTTCCTTCAATACGTACGCGAATCATTATTGCAATTCCTCAATTCTCATTTTCTCAGTACTAAGTATAACGCACTTTGAAAAGACTTCAAGAAATTTATCTTTTTAATGTTGTACTTTTTTTACAAATAAACATAGCCATTTCAGTATAGAACGACTTTACTTTATTATTTTCAAATAGAATATGAAAGTATTCCTTCATTTCGTTTGGTGTTTTCATCATACACTCTGTTAATTTTTCACGCTTTTGCATAGGTACTTCCAGCATGTCACACCACCAGTCGAAATCAAACTTTTTATCAAAAGTGAAGCATGACTGCATTTGCAGACCATTTTTTTCTAATAAAGTAATCCATTCTGTCTTTTTCAAAGCTCTTTCATGACTCGGATCACGCTTTTTTTCTATAAAATTATAAAATGTATCATATTCATTATTTTCTGGCGAAACATTATCTATTAAAATAAATAATCCATCATCTTCTAACGTTCGATTTACTTCATAAATAAATCGCGTCGGATTTGTAAAATGATGTGCTGCAATCCTGCATGTAATTGTATCAAATGCTTTATCAGCAAATGGCAATTTTTCAGCATGTCCAACGATAAAAGATACATTGTCATGCCCATTACCTAAAATGAATTTTTTCGCATTCTCTAACATTTTTTCAGTTAAATCTAATGCAACTACTTCTTTAAACAATGGTGCTAATAAATTTGCAACATGTCCACCACCAGTAGCAATATCAAGAAGACGATTATTATGACGAGGTTCAACTTGTTGAACTACATATTGTAAATCCAATCCTTTAGCATGAATTTTACTTTTTACATACTTTTCTGCATTATTACCAAACTGTTGTTTCATAAGCTCTTCCTTACTCATTTTATCATCTTCCTTCTATTGTTATTAACATATATGATTCATATAATAATTAAAGTTCTCTTTATGTATTTTCAAATCCTCTTTTCAGCTCACCTCTTGTAATACAGACAGACCGTCGTCAAAATGATATGAATATTACTTTAAAACAAAAAAGGTTATGGGAACTAATCCCCTAACCCAACTAAATATCTATTACATTTTTATTTCCTTATATATATCTATGTAATATAAATCCTCTTTCAACTTCATAATAACTTCTACTTCATTATAAGTAGCCTCTCGAGCATGTAAACCAAATTGATTCATGCCAATCCATATCCATCCAGGTGTATGATGAAGTATATCGATATTAAAACCATCTAACTTAGTAAGCTCCGATTTAATAAATTTATCTTTAATAGCGATTTGTTTGTCTATTAAGCCATATTCTTTTCCATTTTCAAATAGCGATATAATTTTCCCTAAAATCGGATGTTCCCGAACAATAAAATGATATTCCCTTTCATCTACATTCGCCACAATCAAACGAAAATCAGATATATCAGTCCCCAAATTCGGCATATTCATTTTTTCACCCCCTTAATTAGCTTCACTAATATCATAACAAATGAATATTTAAATAAAGTTAATAAAATGTAAAAAATAAAAAAGCTGACTTCCCTTTAGGAATCAGCCTTTATATTTTAGTTACCTTTATACTTTTACAACCTATTACAATGTTTCCTTTTCCTCATCATTTCCAGAAACTAAATTTCCTATAGCATCTGCCGTTACTTCTACCACAAATTCACAAATACCTGCTACAACTTCTCCAATTACTTCATCCATCTTTTTCCCTCCTTATTTTATGTAACTTATTTGTAGTATAGAAGAGATTGGTTATTTTTAACTATCGGAAAAGGTGACAAAAACATTACAGATTTGTAAGCTATTTCAACATGCTAACATTTTTACTTCTACCTTTTGAAACCCAAAGTATGATTAACAGGTATATAGGCCACCATAATATAAAGCAAGTAATACATTCGATAGAGGAGGCGTGCAAAATCTATTACGTAAAATTAATTAAAGGAAAATCATTCTATGCGTTTGATCATCGTTACTTAGTGTCTGAAGAAGAAGAGGTTTCAGAAAAAATTTATAATTACTTACGACGTAATGAATTTTTCGAAGTTCGTAAAGAAGAATATTCTGCTTAATGTAGGAAGGGCATCAAGAAATAAACCACATACTCGTGGTTCTCTTCTTGATACTTTTATATTATTCCCCTATATTCAACCCTATTCTATTACTATCTTCTAATATACGTCCAATCTAATCCGTCATTACCTTCATATTTTAATATATGAGGAGGTGACAACCATAACTCATATCATTGATTACCAAGCTATTCAGCCAATAAATAAAACTGACGCAACTACTTTTACAATTCCCGATTCCCCAAACAAAGCAATTCTAGCAAATATTGAATTAAAAATTCCAATAAAAGATTCACGTGATAATCGAGTAGAATTAATTGCTACAGTTGGAGTTAAAGGTATAACTGATATATCACAAATATTGTTTAGGGTTTTCCGTAACAACATTGAAATTTTCAACACACAAGTAAGTATTAGATCTACAGATTCTGAACAATATTACGTTGAAACATTTCAAACAATTAATAAAAATATAAGCTGTGGGATTCACGAATACACTTTAACTGTGGAAAATTTAACAAGTGCTGCAAGTGCAGATGTTATTGGCCCCCTCACCTTTAGTGCATTAGCAATTGGACAAGGTCATAATAGTTATTAAGCAACTCTATTTACAAAGTGTATTTTAGAAAAGTGAGACGTACTATTACGCTCTTGCTTTTTTTATTTTTTATATGTAATTAATTCAAAGTTCATTTTATTTTTAATGCTTATTTCATCAACTCATAAATCCAATTTTCGCCAAATCAAAAAGATTGAAATCCACTAATGAAACACGTAATATAGACTCTGACTCGAAAAAAGTTCGTAAAAAAATACTACGTAAATAAGGAGGTTTTATATACGAGTTTTTCACTTTAAAAGACGGAGAGGTTTTACATTATGTGGCGTAATAAAAATGTTTGGATCGTTTTAATTGGGGAGTTTATTGCTGGTCTAGGTTTATGGCTTGGTATTCTTGGCAACTTAGAATTTATGCAAAAATATGTCCCTTCTGATTTTATGAAATCAGTTATATTATTTATCGGACTATTAGCAGGTGTTATCGTTGGTCCAATGGCTGGTCGGGTCATCGATCAGTATGATAAGAAAAAAGTTCTTCTTTATGCTGGGTTTGGTCGGGTTTTAAGTGTTATTTTTATGTTTTTCGCTATTCAATTTGAAAGTATAGCCTTTATGATCGCCTTTATGGTTGCACTTCAAATTTCAGCCGCATTTTATTTCCCTGCATTACAATCTGTAATTCCACTCATCGTACGTGAACATGAGTTATTACAAATGAACGGTGTACATATGAATGTTGGTACAATCGCTCGTATTGCAGGTACTTCACTAGGTGGAATTCTTTTAGTTGTAATGAGTTTACAATATATGTATGCCTTCTCAATGGCTGCATATGCTCTATTGTTCCTTTCAACTTTCTTTCTACAATTTGAAGATAAAAAATCAACAGTGCCAAGTAAACAGGCTGCAAAAGATAATAGTTTTATGGAAGTATTTCGTATTTTAAAAGGAATTCCTATTGCTTTCACAGCACTTATATTAAGTATCATCCCACTATTATTTATTGCTGGTTTTAATTTAATGGTTATTAACATTAGTGAAATGCAACATGATCCAACGATTAAAGGATTCATATATACAATTGAAGGTGTTGCATTTATGTTAGGTGCCTTCGTTATTAAACGTTTATCTGATCATTTTAAACCTGAAAAATTACTATATTTCTTCGCAGTTTGTACCGCTTTTGCACACCTTTCATTGTTCTTTAGCGATATAAAATGGATGGCTCTTACATCATTTGGTTTGTTTGGCTTTAGTGTCGGCTGTTTCTTCCCTATTATGTCGACAATTTTCCAAACGAAAGTAGAAAAAAGCTATCACGGCCGCCTCTTCTCATTCCGTAATATGTTTGAGAGAGTTATGTTCCAAATTGTCTTACTTGGAACTGGCTTCTTCTTAGATACGATTGGGTTGCAATATATGGTTCTCATCTTCGGAGTCGTTTCGTTGTTGATTATTTCTATTTCCCTTTCTAAACAGAAACATTATGAAAAACAACCTTCGCAATCTGCGAATTTATAACGTAAACATTATTGGGCATGGATTCAGTTTTATACTGGGCCATGCCTTTTTGTTTTATAAAAAACCATTTAATATGTTAAGTGAAACGATTTAAAGGAGTCCCCCTTTCGCTTTCGAATATAGTATATAAATAATAAATAAAGGAGTTGCGAAAATGTATGATGGCATGCAGTTATTTATTATCTTTATTTTTGTAATAGTTATATTTAGCATCCTAAACTTTTTAACCATTTCCCTTTCTCAACATAGCTTTAAAAGGCGAATTGTGGCAGGTTTCGTTTTCTTATTGTTAACTCCCATTGTCTTTTTGACTACTACAGCATTCGCTTCTTTATTCGATAAAAGTGGATTTAGCGTAGGTACGTTAGCCTTTATTATTGCAAGTGTATATATTTTAAATGGAATAGTCATCCTACTTTCCTCCTCATTTATCCTCAAAAAGGCATAGCAAAAATTATACTGATAGGCATGAAAAACTAGTATTACGGTAAATTCATGTCTTTTATTTTTGCTATGCTTTTCCCAATTTTTATGTGAAATTAAGTAATTCTTTAAAAAAATTTAAACTTTATTTATTACAATATTTCTATCGTATTCGCACGTTTATTAGCCATAATAAGAAAGGAGCACAAAATGAAAAAATATCTACTTATATTTCCTATACTGATCGTTTTACTTAGTGGCTGCAACAAGAATGATATATACGGTTCTTGGGAAGTCGTTGACAATAAAAACGGTGAATGTCCTGTATATTATAAATTTGAAACAGTTGTCAAAAAAGAAAATAAAGAGGAAATTGTTCAAAATTTAGTAGAAATGCAAACTACAAATAAAAAAGAAGATTTATATAAAGGTTCATTTGTCAAAAATTCTACTGTATATCACATTGATTATGGCAACTCATTTACATCAGATCAAACTTTAAAGGTTGTCGATGATACATTAAATGTATATTTTTTGACAACTGAAAAATTATGTACATATAAAAAGAAATGATTACATTTCAGATGAGACGCAGGAAATATTTTCTGCGTTATTTCACTTTAGAAAGCTTTCTCAAAAACATTTCCCTCTTTTTAATCTTTTAATTTGAATGTATAATTACTTAATAATCTAAATAATTTCACTGTGAGGTGCTTATTATGAGAAGTTTAAGTTCCTTACTTATATCAACAATTTGTCCCGTCATCCTAATCCGCGTAGAAAGATATAATAGACATTTCAATTAACCATTCTAGCCTATATACAGCTTCCTCTTTCAAAATAGACTAACCCTTCCTCTAAATTTGTCAATCGTTTTAATTTTCATAAAAAAGTGATAAAATGTAAACATGTGTTTTCAGAATAATTAAATACGTAGAAAGAAAGCACTGTTTTTAGGAGGGGTTTTGATGACTTACACGTTAGCAACTAGAATGAAAGCATTCCAATCTTCTATATTTAGTGAATTAGGGGCCTATAAAAAAGAGAAAATTGCAGCAGGTCATAAAATGATTGATTTAAGCATCGGAAATCCTGATATGCCTCCTGCTGATTTCGTAAGAGAAGCAATGGTACATACAGCAAGTGAAAAAGAAAGCTATGGATACACATTAACAGGTATTCAAGAATTTCACGAAGCTGTAACTGAATATTACAATAACACTCATAACGTTATATTAAATGCTGAAAAAGAGATTTTATTATTAATGGGTTCACAGGATGGACTCGTTCATTTACCGATGGTTTATGCAAATCCAGGAGATATTATATTAATTCCTGATCCAGGATATACAGCTTATGAAACAGGTATTCAAATGGCTGGTGCAACATCGTACTACATGCCATTAAAGAAAGAGAATGATTTCTTACCTAACTTACAAGTTATCCCTGAAGAGATCGCCGATAAAGCAAAGATGATGATTTTGAACTTCCCAGGGAATCCAGTTCCAGCAATGGCACATGAAGATTTCTTTAAAGAAGTAATCGCATTCGCGAAAAAACATAATATTATTGTTGTCCATGATTTTGCTTATGCTGAATTTTATTTCGATGGCAACAAACCAATTAGCTTCCTCTCTGTACCTGGTGCAAAAGAAGTTGGCGTAGAAATAAACTCTTTATCAAAAAGTTATAGTTTAGCAGGTAGCCGCATTGGTTATATGATTGGAAATGAGGAAATTGTCGGAGCGCTTACGCAATTTAAGTCTAATACAGATTACGGTGTATTTTTGCCTATTCAAAAAGCAGCATCTACAGCACTAAGAAATGGTGCGGAGTTTTGCGAGAAAAACCGCACCATTTATCAAGAACGTAGAGATACTTTAGTCAATGGGTTCCGAACGTTTGGCTGGAATGTCGATAAGCCAGCTGGCAGTATGTTCGTATGGGCTGAAATACCGAAAGGATGGACTTCTCTAGAATTCGCTTATGCATTAATGGATCGTGCAAATGTCGTTGTAACACCAGGTCATGCATTCGGACCTCACGGAGAAGGCTTTGTACGTATTGCTCTTGTTCAAGATAAAGCGGTATTACAACAAGTCGTTGAAAACATTAGAAATAGCGGCATTTTTTCTCTTGAAATAATAGAGGAATTAGTTAAAAATTAGTTACTACTCCCCTGCTTAACTTTAGCAGGGGTATTATTTATTGGAGGTACTTTCATATGCACATTAAAGATACACTACCCCATCGTTATCCATTTTTAATGATTGATAAAGTAACAAGTATAAAACAAGGTGAATCCGTGACAGGATACAAACTCATTACAAATAACGAATGGTTTATAAATGATACGCAAAAACATATGCCTCATATGTTAATTGTAGAAGCACTTGCTCAGCTTAGTGCATTTGTAAATACAAGTGACTCTGAAGGATTAGGCTTTCTCTCCTCATTAGATGGAGTTGAGTTCCATGAGAAAGCATACCCTGGTGATAAACTTGATTTACATTATGAGCTAACACGTAACCGTCGAGGGTTTGTTCTCGGTACAGGTACGGCAACAGTTAACAGCCACCCTATTGTAACTATAAAAAAACTATTAATATATCAAGCAGATTAATCACTATTTGATCCGCCCGGGATATCTATCCCACGCCAATTGGGCTTATAAGATAAATATATTACGTAGTTAGGAGTAGGAAAATGGAAAGAACTATCGGTATCGATGCTGGAGGAACATTAACGAAAATTGCTTATATTAATGAAAAAAAGGAATTAGCTTTTGAAAAGTTTTATTCACATGAACAAGATAAAATTATAGATTGGCTTCAGAGCAATAATAGAATGAAACAAATATGTATTACAGGTGGTAAAGCGAAACTATTACAACAACTACTTTCGGATGCATATACAATAGTAGAGCTAAATGAATTTGAAGCTACTCTTGCAGGTGTACGATACATATTAAAAGAAGAAAAACATTCTATAAACAACTTTATTTTAACAAATATCGGTACAGGTACTTCTATCCATTACGTTTATAATGACCATTATATTCGAGCTGGAGGAACTGGAGTTGGCGGAGGTACTATTATGGGACTTTCAAAATTATTAACAAATATTGATCATTTTGAAGATGTAATCCCTCTTACAAAAATAGGTTCTAGAAAAGAACTAGATATTACGGTGGGAGATATTTATGGTGGTATTCTCTCTCCTATTGATAATAGTTTAACTGCAAGCAATTTTGGTAAAGCCGCTATTACAGACTCAAATTATAGTAGCTCAGATATAATTGCTACTGTACAAGGACTTGTCGGTGAAGTCGTTACTGCATTAAGCCTTCAATTCGCCGAAGCAAAAAACATTGACCATATTATTTATATCGGTTCGACTCTATGTAATAATGTACACCTTCAAAATATTATTAGAAGTTACACAAAATATCAAAATAAAACACCAATCTTTTTACAAGATAATGGTTATAGTGGTGCGATTGGCGCTTTACTTCATGCTACAAAATAAAGAGGCTGACTTTTGTCAGCTTTTTTGCAATGGTACTTCAAATTCAATAATTGACTCTTCGTTCTCTCCAATTCGCTCCACACTAATTCTATTAATCACACAATTTAATTTCTCATGAAAACTAGGAATACTTTTAACTACTTCAGCAGCTAGCTCGGCACTTTCTTTTCTCCCGACTGTTACATGCGGGATGTACGGAATGTCTTCTTTCAAAAACTGTAATAAAGGTCCTGTATACAGGATATTACGTAGATCTTCTATTTGTTCTTTCCCTTTTTCAACTCGTAAAAACAAATATGCTCCTTCACTCGTTATTTGATTCGCAAATTCAATTTCTATATTATATATCTTTTTTGATACATTCAAAATATGTAATTTCAACTCATCATTTGAAATAGGACTTTCAAATGGAAATACAATTGTAACATGCGGTGGGATTAATCCGAATAAAGGATCATGCTCTAGTCTAATGTCCTCTATTTCATGGATGGACATGTTGTTTAGAAAAAGTAAAATGGTACGCATTTTTATATCCCCCTACTTCCCCTTGATTTTTTATATTTATCATATTGTATGGCAGCCTGTACTTCAACAAATTGTTTTGCTTACATCTAAAAATAAAAAACTTCTCAAATGAGAAGTTTTCATATAGCAGGATTATTATTTTCCCGCCAAACTTTCCTAAATTTTATATAACAAGCAATTCTCCATGGAATAATATACGAAACGGCAACGACATAAAATAATAAACCAATCGTTTGTGGATCCAAATCAACAATATATTGCCTTGAACCGTATCTTAAAACAACAAGTGCAATAAAAGTAATTAGAAAAGCTGTGCTTTTTTTCGTATAAATATTCCCATCATCTCTTCGTTCGTAATTTGTTAAAATTATAAGTGGTACGGCGAAAAGAATCCCAATGCATGCTGCTAAAACTACTTGTAAAATAGCTGGATGTACGGGACCAAAAAACCATATTATCCCTGGCGTTAAAAATAGTAATGGCCACAAAATTCGTTTTCCTGTTCCTTTTATCGGTTTGTACATAGAACGGTAACGACGCCAAAATATTAGTAGTGCAATGCATACAAAGACGGTTATTAGTGAAGAAGTGTCTCCCATTTGTTTTTCCTACTCTCCCAAAATATATACTTAATTACACTTTAAATGGTTTGCTCAAATGATACTTTTCGAATAAATATACCGCTAGTCACGATATAGACGATAGTTAAAACAATTGAAATGACAATAAAGTATGGGATATCTATTAAAGATAGATTAGATGTAGAATTTAAATCCTGTATTCCTACTTCTGCATAAAGTACACTATTCAATGATATAAAAAATGTTCCGCCTATCATAAGACCAATCCACTTAAAACGTTTCTTAATCACTACTGCTACTTGAAAAAAAGTTGCAATTGTAACATACAATAATAGTTGTACAATAAACTGTTTAACTGAGTGTTCTCCTAAACTAATATTTACTGTTCTATACAATGTATTTTGTAAAATAATCACTTGAAGGAATGAGAAAACCGCAGCTTGTAATATGATATAGCAAACTGATCCAATGAAAAACTGAAATCTCGTTACTCCAAATGAAACTGCTAAACGAAACACATCATCCTGTATAATAAAAGTACTTACTACTATAAACAATGTAATTACAATCGAAGGGTTATTTAATATATGTTGTAAAAATCCTTCTCTTATTTCTTTAAAATCCATTACACTTGCGATTCCTTTTATAAGTAAAGCTGTAATCCAAAATATTAAAATTGCTTTATAATGAAAATTTATATGTAACTTCAACTGCTTCATTAACATTGTCATTCCACTTCACCACCAGTTATGTGAATAAATAATTTTTGTAATGTAATTCTATCAACTACTAACCCTTCTATTTCAAGAGAGTAATAATCTTCATTAGAAAGTTCTTCCCATATAATAGTAATCCCCTTATTTCCATAAACTTCTCGATTTAAAACTTTTTTATTAATTAAGAACTCATCCACTTTATCTTTTTTTCCCGAAATAATATGTCCTTGTTGTAATAAATCTTCCACTGATGATTGAACAACTAATCTTCCTTCTTTTATGATGATTACCTCTTCAATTACATGAGTTACTTCTTCTACTAAATGTGTTGATAATATAATTGTTCGAGGATGCTCGCCATAATCTTCTAATAGTAAACTATAAAACAACTCACGATGCGCTGCGTCTAAACCTGTAGTTGGTTCATCAAAAATAGTAATTGGTGCTCTACTTGCTAGTCCTTGTATTATTCCAACGACTGTTTGCATACCATGTGATAGTTTATGGTATTTCTCTGTCATATTAAGCTGAAATTTATCAGCAAGTTTTTCAGCGTACTCTCCATCCCAATTCTTATAAAACATGCTACACATCTTAAAAATTTCTTTTACTTTATAACTTAAATGAGCTCCTTCTTTCACTCTAACGAAACAAATATTTTGCATCGCTTTACTATTTTCAAATACATTTTCACCTAATATTGATACACTTCCACTACTTGAAATAATTTGCCCTGCGAGTAAATTTAATAGTGTCGTTTTCCCTGCTCCGTTCCTTCCAAGCAAACCATATATTTTATGCTCTTCCAATGAAATAGTTACTTCATTTACAGCTATTTTCTTTTTATATTTTTTCGTTAAATCTTTCGTTTCAAGTGCAATCATCCCTCTTTCCCCTCCTTTGTAATCTTTTGAATCATATTCATCAATTCGTCTTTTGATATTTCTAGTACTTTTGCTTCTTCCCACACTTTAGGTAAATATTCGGTCATAAAAGTATTTTGACGCTTCTTTAATACGAATTCTTTCGCTCCCTTTGCAACAAACATCCCGATCCCTCTCTTTTTATACAAAATCCCCTCATCCACTAATACATTTACCCCTTTAGCTGCAGTAGCTGGATTTATTTGTAACATCTTTGCAAATTGATTTGTCGATGGCACTTGTTCTTCTTCAAGCAATATGTCTTTTAAAATATCAGATTCAATTGTTTCCGCAATTTGTAAGTATATTAATTTATTTTGCTCCAGAGTAGGTTTCACAATTTCACCCCCTTAGGTTCATAGGTTCATTACTCATGTAATTAACCATAGCACATTACAAATGTTTTTTCCATAAATTTCTTATACATAAAAAGGAATCATTCGTTTAAGAATGATTCCCTAAAAAAACTCGTAGTTTCAACAATTATTCCAACTGCTTCACTCGATATTTAGCAAATAAAGATTGCCTAAAATCTTTATCATTCACAAGCATTTTAATTTTTTCTTCATTGCCCTTAAAAAACTTTATAACTTTATTTTTATCCCATATATCTTTTTCTTTTGGAAAATCATCGAATTTCCTATGCAAAATTGATAACATTTCTTCCCTCGTTATCTTAAAGTTTTTATTTTCTATTTGAAACTCATACGCTTTTGCATTTGGTACTAAAATCACTAGATATATAGCATTAAAGAGAAAATTCTTCTTCATCGTATCCTTCCCATCAAACCAATACGTCTCAATCATTTCTTCTGTAAGAGTCCCACTCTCTTTTACGCCATAGTTCACTTTTATACTTTCATTTTCTAAACTTATACTTTGAACTGTTCCACCACCGGGTAAATTTTTAACAATTGCAACCACATCTGAATTATTACCAACGTACGCTCCAGTATATTTCTTAAAATCATCTGACCTAACATCAGATATATCTTTTATTCTTTCTCCGTTAGAACAAGCCGTCATAAATAAAAAAATTGTTAGCATAACGAGCACATTACGATGCATATATTTCATTTAGCATCCCCCATTTTTAGCGATATTTCGTTACTTACTATACTGCTTTTCAAATCCCTTTTAAACATAAGCATTTTAATCAAAATTAAAAATTTTCAATTTTTATGTTTACAATTATCCATTAATTGTATATACTTACTAACGTAAGAAAAAAATTCTAAAAGGAGGTCGAAGAAAATGATGAAATTACAATTACATGCATTAACTTTTGCGTTAGCTGCACCTTTGTTTTTCGGACAATTGAATATGAATTCGACCACCCTAATGGAGAATTGAAGATCGTATATTATTTCTTTTAATTCATAAATTCGCCACAGGAGGTCGTATACTTTCCTGTGGCTTTTTCACGCCCAGCCGTAGGAGAACTGTATCTTCCTGTGGTTTTTTTGTGCGGTTTTTTAGTCTCTTACATTATTTTTTAAAGAAAGGAGCAACATTCAATGACTATTAGCGTATTGTTTTTAAGTATTACGATTCAAAGAAATAGACGTTCCAATACGGAACTGCTTCATAATGAGCGAATTGAAAAAGCTATGGATGATGTTAAGGAGCGCCAAGTGCTTTATTGTGATCACCTGTAATTCCTTTTCGAAAGGAGGAATTCATTTATGACTTTTCATATTTTCTTTTTTACGACTGTACTTCAGAAAAACACTTTATCAGAAGATGAAATCATTCGTAAACAACAAGTAAAACAAACAACTGATAAAATAACTGACATTAAAATTTCATACTATACACAAATGTATTAAAAATATATTTTAAAGGAGCAATATCTTCATGAAATTTAAAGCATTCTTTTTAACCATTACCATTCAAAAACGTAAGCTTTCACAAAATGAGGTTTTACACGATCAACACGTTCAAACTACTATGGACGAAGTAAAAGAGCTTCAATCTTCTTTTTACAATCGTCTGTTCTAAATAAATCCTAAAGGGGTAATAATTCAATGAAATTTAAAGCATTCTTTTTAACCATTACCATTCAAAAGCGTAAACTTTCACAAAATGAGGTTTTACACGATCAACACGTTCAAACTACTATGGACGAAGTAAAAGAGCTTCAATCTTCTTTTTACAATCGTCTGTTCTAAATAACTTATAAAGGGGTAAAAATCTAATGAAATTTAAAGTATTCTTTTTAAGCATTACCATTCGAAAACATAATTTTTCTGAAACTGAAATGCTTCACGAACGTCAAATTAATCAGGCTATGGATTATGTAAAAGAAAGACAGAGTCATTACTGTAGTCATTTGTAATTCCCATTTGAAAGGAGGAATTCACATATGAAGTTTCACCTTTTCTTTTTAACTATTACGATTCAAAAAGAAACGATTTCTCAAAATGAATTAAAACAAGAGCAACAGTATAAACAAATTATTGATGAAATTCGTGATTGTAAAAGTAAATATTACACTCACCTATAATTTATATGAATTAACTTGAAAGGAGTCGATTATGATGTTGATAGTACGGTGTAAAGAAATGATTTGGATAGTTCAGAGGGATTCCACATAGTTTTATAGACCTTAAATCCCACAAGTTTACCGTTAAATTTGATATATAAAAAACATATAATAAAATCGCATTAATACACTTTTTTATATTGATTAACAAACGAAAGATACACCACTTAAAAAGCGGTGTATCTTCCTCAACATATACTATTTTCGATTATTTCGTTTCGTTTTAAACAATCTTACTAAGTTTGAAACAACTGTTTTTGTTACTGCATAAACTGGTACTGCTAAAATCATTCCGATAATTCCCGCGAAATTACCTACCCCTAAAATTAAGATAATAATTGTTAACGGGTGAATATTTAATTTCGAACTCATAATACGTGGTGAAATAATATTACTTTCAAACTGTTGTACTATTGTAACAATAATAATTACGTACAATGCTTGCATCGGAGATACGAACAAACCTACAATAACAGCTGGTGCCGCACCGATAAATGGACCTAAGTTAGGAATGATATTTGTAAATGCTGCAATAATTCCTAAAACAAAAGCGTACGGTAAATCGATAATTAAATAACCGATGAAAGTAAAAGCACCAACAAATATACAAACGAGCGCTTGCCCTTGAATATATGCAGATAACGTTTCATTCGTTTCCTTTATGATACGAAGCCCTTCTTCACGGTAAGACTCTGGTAATAAGCTAACCGCTTTTCCTGGAAAGGCATGCCCATCTTTAAACATGTAAAATAAAATGAACGGTACTGTAAAGATAACTAACGCAACGTTCGTGATGATACCAAATAAAGCCGTTGCACTCGACGTAATTGTATTTGGTATATCCTTTAAGTATTCAATTGCATTTTTTTCAATTGTTTCAATGGATACGTAATTTTGTGTAGATAACCATTCAAACAATCTGTGATGTGATAAATCTTGTATGTATACTTTTCCCTCTTTTATATACCCTGGCATATTTTTCACTAAATCCATTAACTGTTGTGAAATCGTCGGAACAACTACTCCAACGCCAACCGCAGTTAATGTGATGATAAAAAGATATAACAGTAGAATCGCTAAATTTCTAGGTACTTTTTTATTCTCCAAAAAGACTAATACAGGATTAAATATGAAGTATAAAAAAAGCGCGATTAAGATTGGGAAAAACAATGTTGATATGAAGATACCAATCGGTTGAAATAGAAACGATATTTTTGTGCAAATAAATATGATTCCTACAACCATTAGCACTTCTAATGTCCAAAAGTGCACTTTCGATTTCAAACAAACGTCCTCCTTTAAACTAGCACTTCTCTTTATTGTACCAAATTAAACTTTAATTTCACATAATATTTTCCTTTACAATATTCCAAAATACCAATAAATACACTACAATGAGAATACATACAAATTTGCAGGTAAAGGTGATAAAAATGACAAAATGCATCATTTGCAGAAAAGATACGAAAGAACTGAGTGAACAATATGTCATCCCAGAAATATTATGTGGCTATTATTTCACAAACTCAATTTGTGATACTTGTCATGAACAAATGACAACAAATATTGATCGCCCTTTAATTAGGCATAAATTAAGTCAATTTAAGATTGAGCAAATGAAAAAACAAATCGACTCCCCTCTCTATACAAATGAGCATGGTGAGGAACTTGCGGCGGCTGAGACAGATGTTGTTGAAGTAAGTGATGAAATACTTTATTCCAATGCATTAATTATGAAACTATGTAAAAAGCACGATATTTCTCTACATAATGAAATTTGGAAAGAAGAACGTGTAACGAAAGTAGCTAGCTCTATTCAACGTGAATTACTTTTAGATAACCGTAAATACAAAATGAGCGTATTAAAAATGGCTTACGCTTTCGCTGTACAAACAATTGATGGCTACTTTGAAGATCCAGATGCAATTGATATTTCTAATATTCTATCAAATGCCGATTTCATGGAATTAAAAGAAAAGAGTATTGTTCGTGACTTAAGCAAAAGTTCATTATGGAATACATTAAATACAAATAGTGAAAACCATTACTTTATTTTACTTAGCGATAAAGACGGCCTATTCTGCTTCATTCGTTTGTTTGACATCTTTGATGTTGTCGTTCATTTATCAGAAAAGCGATATGAACTTGCATCGCCAATTGTCGGCGTAAATAATGTGAATAAGCAAGAATTTTATGTCCAAACTTTAAAACAGTATATGGATGGGTTATTTAAAGAAACATCATCTACTATTTAATCAAAATCAGAACATACGGTCTCCTTTCTTCATGAAAAGACACTGTGTTATAATGAGTATGAAAAGAACAATACAATCACATAAACTAATTATAAATTGTATATAAATAAAAAAGACTAGTGTGCGGCTACACACTAGTCCACGTAACTTAGCAGATTGGATTGTTCACTTATCCTATTTGTTTCTTACAAACAAAACAACCCACATTCTATTGGCTTAGGTGGGTTGTTATTTTTTGAGCTTGTCTATTAAAACGACGACGAACGTTAACAATGCAACGAGAAACAGTCCACCCTGCAGTAGCAACGCTATTTCACTCATGTATTATCACCCCCCTCCTATTCGGAGAAGTGATAATTGAACAACCAACCGTACCTTAAGTTACTATTTAATTTTACCATATTTTCTGATAGTTTACGATGAAAACCCGCATGCGAATCGCTTGCGGGTTTTTTCTCATTATTTTTTTAATGCAAATGCATCAGCTATCATTTCACCAACAATTTTATTTTCTTGTTTCTTCTCATCTTTCAATAAAGGGAATAACAGTTCTGCCACTTCATATGCCTCTTCTAAATGAGGATATCCCGATAAAACAAATGTATCAATTCCTAACGCTTCATATTCTTTTATTCTTTCCGCTACCGTTTGCGGATCTCCTACAAGTGCAGTGCCTGCACCACCTCTTACAAGTCCGATTCCAGCCCATAAGTTTGGGCTTATCTCTAACGACTCCCTTGTTCCTTTATTTAAATATGTCATCCGTTTTTGGCCAACTGAATCATATCTTGCAAATGTCTTTTGAGCAAGCTCAATCGTTTGATTATCTACATATTGAATTAAACGTTCTGCCTCTTCCCATGCTTCTTCTTCTGTTTCTCTTACAATTACGTGCAACCTGATACCGAATCGTACCGTACGCCCCTTCTCTTCTGCAAGTTTTCTTACTTCCTCTATTTTCTCTTTTACTTGCTGAGGTGGCTCTCCCCACGTTAAATATACATCACTATGTTCAGCTGCAACTTCTTTTCCAGCAGCTGATGACCCTCCGAAATATATAGGAGGATACGGTGTTTGGACTGGCGGGAACACGACTTTACTTTCTGTAACTTTAATATGTTTTCCTTCTAATGAGATCGTTTCACCTTGCAAGGTCGATTTCCAAACTTTTAAAAATTCATCCGCTGCTTCATACCTTTCGTCATGTTCAAGATACAATCCATCTCCTTGTAGTTCAACGGGATCTCCTCCAGCTACTACATTAATAAGTAATCGACCATCTGAAATTCTATCAAATGTAGATGCCATCCTCGCTGCAACTGTAGGTGACATTAATCCTGGTCTCACTGCTACTAAAAATTTTAGTTTTTCTGTTTCAGCAGCAAGAGCTGAAGCTAACACCCAAGGGTCTTCACATCCTTGACCAGTTGGAAGTAAAACACCCGTATATCCTAAATAATCAGCCGCCTCAGCAACTTGTTTATAATAACCATACTCAGCTGCTCTTCCTCGTTTTGTCGTTCCTAAATATCGACCATCTCCATAAGCCGGAATAAACCATAATATTTCCATACTCTTGCACACCCCTTATTTATTTTGAAACGCAAACTAAAAATCTGTATATAAATTACCCCTAATAATTTACATATTAATTCCCTGTCTCACCTTTAAAACTATCTCGCCACCTTAAAAACTTCACTTCTAGTAAACGGACGAGTGAATCAGAAAACTTCCCGACGAATGCAAAGATTATAATACCGACAAATACGATATCTGTATTTGAAAATTGCCTTGCATCCATAATCATATAACCGATACCTTCTGTAGATCCCATAAGTTCTGCTACTACTAAACTCACCCATGCAACACCTAACGATAACCTTGCTCCTAGTAAAAGGTTAGGCAATGCAGCTGGTAAAATTAGTTTCGTAATTAATTTTCGTTTATTAAACTCTAATACTCTCGCAACATCAAATAACTTTGAGTCTACACCTCGTATCCCTAAAAACGCATTTACGTATAAAGGAAAAAATGCACCGTCCGCAATTAATAATACTTTCGATGTTTCGCCAAAACCAAACCATAATACGAAAAGTGGCGCAACAGCTAAATGAGGTACAGTTCTTAACATTTGCACAGATGGATCTAAATATTGCTCACTTCTCGTTGAAAATCCAACAATCGTTCCTAAAATAACCCCTAAGCCCCCGCCAATAAAGAAACCAGCTGTGGCCCTGAATACACTAATACTTAAATGGCCGAATAACTCTCCTGTTTTAATAAGCTCTTGGAAAGCTAGAAAAATATCTAATGGTGTTGGTAAAACTGTTTTAGTGACAAGACCGAATACGCCAGCCAACTGCCAAATTATTAATATAATAACCGGTATAGTAATCGCCCTTACTAAAACTTTTATATTTAACTTCCGCACCTTCTTTACGCTGTTTTTCTCAATCATTATACTCGCTGGTTTCATAACAGCTTTCGTATTTTCCACTTTACAAAACCTCTTTTCACTTCGCTTTCAACGCTTTTTCTACGAAAGAATTATCTACAACTTTTTCCGTCTTAATTTCTTTCTTTATAGAACCGAGCTTATATTGAAATTTTGCTGTCTTTTGTTGTTCTGCTATTATTTCCTTCGTTACCGGAACTAAAATTGGTTTGTCGTGATTAAAAACTTCTTTTACGATTTCCGCATCTATCTTTTTTACAGAAGTGTATACTTTTATTGCTTCATCTAAGTTAGCCTCTTGCCATACACGTGCTTTCTCATAAACTTTGAGAAATTTCTCAACTAATTCTGAATGTTCTTTCGCAAATTTTGTTCTCGTAATTAAAAATTCTGGTGAAGAGACATCTAATGTTTCACCATCTGCAATCACTTTCGCGCCCTTATTTACCGTATGTAACGAAATAAATGGATCCCAAATCGCCCATGCATCTACTGATCCTGATTCGAATGCAGGCTGCGCTTCATCTGGTTGTAATTGAATGACATTTACATCTTTTGCATCAATACCTTCTTTATCAAGTGCTCGATATAATAAATTAAAGGCACTACTTCCTTTTGCTACTGCAATTTTTTTACCTTTTAAATCTTTTATACTCGCAATCTTGCTATCTTTTTGAACGAGAATTCCAGTTCCTTTTCTCGCATAACTTGTATTGGCGATTTCGGTAAATCCAATACCTGCTGCTTGCGCTGAAATGACTGGAGAATTCCCTACTTCACCAAAATCTAATCGGTTTGATGCGATTGCTTCAAAATAAGGAGGTCCACTTTGGAACTCTGTCCATTTCACTTTAACTCCTTCTTTTTTAAACTCCTCTTCAAACCACCCCTTTTTCTTTGCTAGTAATAGTGGACTTAATCCTTGCTGTATACCAATTTGTATTGTTACATCTTCTTTCTTACTACTTGCTGTACTTTTTTCGCATCCTAATAAAAATACTGATATAGCTAAAGCAAAAGAAAGAACTATAAATTTTTTATACATATAAAATCACCCTTTTCCTATATACTTGTTTGAATCAATCCTCCATATTCAAACTGCTGTAATACTTTCGTTCGAAGTTGTTGGAACGATTGTGAAGTTTTATTTCGCGGATAAGGCAACTTATTTTCAATCACTTTATGTATTTCCCCTGGTTTTGCACTCATAATGATGATTCGGTTTGAAAGATATATCGCTTCGTCTATATCATGTGTAACGAATATCATTGTTGTTTTCTTCTGCTCCCAAATATTTAGCAATACTTCTTGTAAATGACTTCGAGTAAACGCATCCAGCGCTCCAAAAGGTTCATCAAGTAATAATACATTCGGATCTCTTAACAAAGCTCTTGCTATCGCAACACGTTGTGACATCCCACCTGAAATTTCTTTCGGATACGATTTTTCAAAGCCATCTAACCGAACGATTTCAACCCATTCTCTCACTTTATCTTTCACATACTTATCTTTTAACGACAAATCTGCCGCTATATTTTCTTCAACTGTTAACCATGGAAAAAGCCTATGTTCTTGAAAAATAAAACCTTGTTTCTTACTCGGTTTTAAGATAGGCTCTCCGTCAATAACAACTTCACCTTCAAAATCATTATCTAGACCTGCAACAATTTTTAGTAATGTACTTTTTCCGCACCCACTCGGACCAATTATTGTAACAAAATCCCCTTTCTCTAATTGAAATTGAATATTTTCTAAAACTTGAACACTACCTGCTGCTTTCGCAAATTTCTTAGATACCCCTTTAATCGAAACTGTCACACGTTCATCCTCCCTACTATGAATCATTTGGATTAATTGATTATGCTGTTATGTAACTAATAAAAAAACCAAAGGCATTTTATCAATAGATAAAATGCCTTTGGTTTCTCCAATCAGCCACTTGTTATAGAATTAACTACATATTATACAAATATTTCCGATAAGTCAACTAGGTTTTAATGAACATTATTTATTTTTAAAGATAGTAGCAGTTTCTATTATAATTTTAGGAAGCAACTCTTGAATTGTATCCGTCAATGTATGAAGAGCTTCTTTTACAAATCCATCTTCAAAGTTTTCTATCGGCTCCGGTAATTCATCCTCATCTAATATGAAATATTCTCCATTTGGAAGTACCATAATATCGATAATTAAATCTTCGAAGGAAACTACTTCTTCTGTTATTTGTGTATTTTTTACGATATTAAAATAGGCGCCTACATAATTCTCTTCCTTATCTCTCCATACGTATAAATTGTAAGGACGATCTTCCCAGTAGTATGCAATTGTGTAACTTCCTTTTTGAATAGTTAACTTTGTATCGTGTGCCGTCATTGTAAATGAATACTGGACCTCGTGGAATAACACGATACTTTCCGATTGTTTTTTCAGCAATAAGCAATCGTAATCCACTATTGTCGAATCATACCGAATTTTTCTTTCTGTAATTTCAATTTTTGATGTACGTAATTGATTCATTATTTTGTTCCCCTTATGCTGTTTCTATCCTTAATTATATCCATTTATATATCAATTAAGAAGTATATAGTTGTTTATATTGTTTTCTACAATTACACAATAAAACTCCCTCTTATTTTAGAAGGAGTTTTTCACTATTCATGACTTATAAGTTTTAACCTTTCAGAAATCGCATTATAAAATTTCCGTTCCTCATCAACATTTAAGTGCACACGATTTACTGTTTTAGAAAAACCATATAACACCTGCGCTTTTACTGGCTCTTTTAACGTTATTTCAAAAGTAGCAGGTTCTTTTATGAACTCCATAACAGTTGCATCCAATACCTCTTTCTCTTCTTTTGCCGTTTGTGATTCCCCCTTGTAAAACGTAATATTATCAATTTGTGTAAATGGCAAAACGATTTTCTTTCCTAATCCGATTTGAATCATTACTTGTTTTTCTGTTATGATAATTGGATTTTTACGTATCGCTTGTATTTCAGCTATAAAATAAATCATCGCATATACGTTTAAAATAAGTAAAATCCAAGCTATTACTGGATTCCATTGATGAAGTAAATAATGAAAACCGATACTTTCAATTGCTGTTGCGTGAATTATCATGATATAAACACCTATAGCACCGGTGTTTTTATGGTAGGAATAGGTAAATTCGTCATCTGGTACTTTTGCACGCCAAGATAATAACGCATAATAGATTAGCTTACACTCAGTAAGCATGATATTTATAACTTTACTTCTTTTCATAGTGTCATCAAATGCTGCATCAATTGAATAAGAGAATGAAGAATACTCTTTTTTATATGCTTTATATTTATTAATTATTTTAGGAAGCATTGTCACGATTTTATATAGAAGGAACAGTTCTAAAGCTACAAATGCAATTTCCCCCGTCACTACTATATAAGAAACGAATGAAAAAGCTTGTAAATAGTCGCTTGGAATTATAAATCTCGCAAATATATATCCAGCTATTACGACAGGAAAGATATACGTTAACGAGTATCTTTTTCGAATAATAAAGAAATACGTGATGACTGGAATTACAAACATACAATCTAATAATGACCCAAGCACTACTTCTTTTGGAGCAGCTGGTACAATGGGAAGGGCATACAATAAATAGTTGGATAACATAATGCAAGATACGAGTCCAATCCAAATACCTTTTCGCCTTCGCGATAGTGTGACACTCATACGTTCACTCCTCTATTTAAACACCTCGTTTAAGTGGTCTTTATAAAATGAAATGGCACGTTCAAATTCTTTTACTTCATCTACTTTCACGACTGTTTCAAGTAATAATTTCATTGCGGATTCATGTTCGTTTACATTATACTTTGCTAATGATAAAAATACTCTCATCGGATCGTTCTCAGGGAATTTCTTTACTCCAGCTTCTAGTACCACAATTGCCTTTTCATACTCTCCAATGCAACGATATGTACTCCCTAAACCGATATAGGCACCGCAAAGGGATTCACCATCAAGTCCATTTGCGATCGCCTGCTCATAATACGGAACTGCTTCTGTTTCTAATCCCATGACATCGTGTATCCATGCACATTGGTACAGTACTTCTGCATCTTTTGTAAAGTTTGTTAATCCTATAAGTATTTCTCTAGACTGCGCATATTTCTTTTCATTTCTAAGTTTAATAGCTTGCTTTAATAAATGTTCCATAGAATCCACTCCTCACCAATTATTCTGCGTATAGCTCTTGATTGGTTTATGCTTCACATTCGTGTAAAAGTAAAATTCCCACTAATTAAAGTTTCGCTTACCTATATACTATGCGGATTCATTCTTATCTAAAAACTTAATTTTACAAAGCAGTAATACGATTACATAATATCTCTAAGCTTTTGACAATTTCTTTCGCTGTTTCATCTTTCCCTTTACATAACTTTCCTTTACCATCTTGTCCAATTACATAGTGTACAGCCCCGCGCGAATATAAAGAATGTGGTGAATTTGCTATCATTACATTCGCCTTCGCTTCTTTCATTCTATTTTTCGCTCTCTCAAACAGTTCTTCTTCACTTAAATCACTTTCAAGCTTAAAACCAACGAGTACTGTTTCCGGATCCCATTGTTTTATTTGCTTCAAAACTTTTGGAGCTTTTTGAAAATGTATAATTGGTGCTATATCACTTGAAATTTTCCCATTCATATTAAGAACATTGCCATCTTGATCACAAATCTTTTCCACAACCCAATCTGATCCAGCCGCTGCCATAATAACCGCATCGACTTTTTCATGCGTAATGATACTTTTCATTTTATCTTGCAAATCAACAATTCCCTCAAATGGATGTAACTCTAATCCTCTATTTACATCGTTCGGTTTCTCAGCGAAATAACCGTGTAAATATATAACGTGTGCCCCTTTAGCTATAAGTTCTTCTGCGATTATTCTTCCAATCGTACCTTTAGCCATATTCGTATGTCCGCGTACTTGATCCCATTTTTCTAAACAACCACCGCTCGTAATTAATACCTTTTTCCCCTTCATTGTAACCATCCCTTACTGATTTTTCTTAAGAAACCATTCTGTTCCAAAGTCAACTATATCACGTTGCTTCATAAGACGGCTCGTTGCATTACCTATTTTCCCCATTGTTACAGTTCCTTTTCGCTCAAACTCTACACCAATTTCTACAAACGTATCTGATTCGTAATCCATTTCAACAAATTCTTTCCATACTCTTTCACCGTTTTCTATAATTGGTGCTCCTACTTTTATTAATTCACATGCACCAGAACGTACTTCAGATAAATGAACAGACGTATTCGAGTCATAGCCAACACCAATTAATAATATGTACCCATCAAAATCGTATATTTTTTTTAATGGTGATTCCTCTCCCAAACTCATCGATAGCGAATGATTCATTGTTATTTCCTCTGCATGTTTCCCCCATGCAGCAAAACTTCCTAATGGATGATTACTTCGTACTACATTCGGGTATGTACGAAAACATTCAACTATTTTCCCCATTCCTCTTGTTGGTGTTATACGTGGATCAAATGCTGGGACGCTATCACGTATAATTTGCCACCAATCTTCAGGTACAGGCGGTCTTGACCAATGTTTCGGATCAGATAAATCCGAAGATTGTGTTGGCATTATAATTGTTCCTTCTTCTGTAACGACTTTCATTAAAGCTTCTACTACTGCAACCACTCCGCCAGATATCCAGCCGATAGAACTTAATGATGAATGAACAATAATTGTCATTCCTTTTTCGACTCCTAGTGCTTTTAAATCGTTTGTAATTGTTTGAGTTGTATTCGGAAAATGTGTACTCTCAACTATTTCATTCATTTTCATAACGGTTCCCCCACTAACCACGTATATTAAAATTTAAACTTTTATATAAATATATTATCATATTTTTCTTAATTTTTAACTTGATCGTATTCAATACTACAAAAAAATGGTAGTATTATTACGTAAAAAATAGTTAAATTATGGTATATTCATTTGAATTAATAAAAGAAGGTGAACAAATGAAAAAAATTCTATTTCCTTTTCTACTATTTGGGCTCATTTCTTTACATGCATGTGTTTCTATTAACAATGACTATGAGGGGTATTGGGTATTAGAAAAATCCAGATATAATGAAGGCGGATATGGCCCATTAAATTTATATGAAAAAGCACAAAAAGATCCAACTATGATTCATTACTCAAATGGTAGTATTAGTGAAGGAAAAAGAATGGTGTATGTAGCATTTGGAAAAAAGTATAAAAACGATAAAATTACAGTAAAAGAAGTACAAGACGAAAAAGACACATCTGTTATCGTATTACATATTGAAAAAGATAAAGGGCAAGATGAAAATCCCGTTTTATATATTGGTGTACCAAAACTTAGAAACACTATTAAAATTGTAGATGAAGATGGAAAGAAAATCTTTGAAATGAAGAAAGATGAAAGTGTTACATCACAGCAATAAAAAGTTACCATTTCAATTTACACTTTATAGATAGACGAAAAAGCCCATCAAAAATGATGGGCTTTTCTTTTCATTTTATCCTTCAATCGTAACCCCAGTAAACATCGATAAGTTTCCCGTTATTTTCTCACCAACTCGTAAAAATAACCCTGCCGCTCTCCCACTAATACAATGTGAGCCAATTAATAATTTACCAGTATACGGACCATCCCATGTATCAATGGTATAGTCAGGCATTTCTATGTATTGCTGATATATTTTCCGTTGTTCAAAGTAATATTCCGTTTTATCTTCAGCTAACAGTTCATCATTTTCGTATATAGATACGCCCCCACCTTCACGTCCATATAAAGGTTTAGAAACAAATGACTCATTTCTTTCTTTAAATGGCTTATTTGTAAAATATGTTGGTAAGAAGTATTTATTAATAATAACACGCTCTTCTTCTTCAAAGAAAACCGCTTTTTCATAAAGCTTCCAAATTAATGCAAGCACATTTTTATTTTGCATTACGAATGCGGCTGGTGGATTAATAATTTTCACTCTTCCTTGCGCTATATGATTTAAAAACTGCAGACCAATTCTTTTTCCATTTTTATCAACATCTGTAACTAAATATTCAATTGGATACAGTCGATATAAATAATGAATTCGCTTGCCATTTGGCGTATATATTCCATCATCTGTAACTACAATATCTTGAATTCCTATATATTCCGTGGGCTGATTTAGGCAATAACTTCTTAAAAACTGGACTGTTTGATGGTCTTCATCGTGCCAATCATAGCTACTAAAATATATCGTTTCTTCAGGATCAATATTATAGTCATGTTTAATTTGTTCCCATGCCTGTACAATATGCTCCTCAATATGATTCGGGTGATTCACATCGTGATAACGGCACAACACTTCATTTGCAACAGAAGGTTCTAAATATCCTGTTGGTGTATCACAATTCACTTCTATTAATTTAATAACATCACCATTTACAATAAAGTCGAGCCTTGTAAAATAAGAAAACAAACCAGTATGTTTCATTCTCGCAATCTCCCACGTTTCAGGCGGGAATCCGAGCTTTTGAAAATCTTCTGTCGTATGTACAATATATTGATACGTTCTATATAACACATACATTATTTCTTCTGTCGCTTTCGAAATAGCGGTATATGTGTTTACCGACATACGAAACATCCCTGTTGCCATATACTGATTCCACTCTTCATTCTCTAATAGACTCGGCCACGTAAAACCATTCCTACCAGCCTCTTCCGCAAGTGAAAACCATATTTTCATATACTCTTTCTGTTCTTGTTCTGTATACATGTCTCTATTATCCTTTCTCTTTATGATCCGGCCGGCGCTTTTGCGTTCCCAATTCCACTTGAACCAGAATTTACTTTCGGCGTTTGTGTCGTAGATGATTTAGATGTATTTGTATCTGGCGTCACTTTATTTGATGGATTGGGCTGTTGTTTATTTAAATCCACTTTCTTTGAAGAATCGTTGTTGCTAGTAGTTCCGCCGTAATAACCTCCGCCACCGCTGCCACCAGTTCTCCGTTCATCTTTTTCACGATAAGAAAGAACATTGTTTGTATATGGTTTCTTCATTACATTTGGTTTGGCTGTATAGTTCATATTTGAGGTTTTACTTGCTAATAAATATCCTGCTACGAACGGTAATATCGGTAAGTGAGAGTTTTCTTGATACGATGAAAATGATGGATTATTTTCCTTGCATAACTCATCTTTTTCTACATTTTCAGTAGTTGGGGCTTTATCATCACAATTTAATGGTTCTTGTTCGCTCCCTTGCTTCCCACCATCCGTTTTAACAGCGGTATTTTCTTGTTGTACATTTTCTTCTTCATAGTCACCACAACCTGTTAATAAAAAAGATGACACGCCAATTGAAGCAGCGACTTTCAAAAATTTATTTTTTTCCATTCTCATGTGCTATACACCTAATTTCTTTTATCTATATTTTTCCATTTAACTATATTATATAATGCAAATATCACTTTTTACAAACTATACTCAATATGCATATTTACATATTTTCATGCTATTTATTCCCTAAATGAAAATGAAATATTATAATAGCCGAATTGTCTATCTGTACACCTAAATAAAGTGAAAGACGATTTTGTTTTATGTCGTCTTTCACTTTATTTATTTTTTATATACTAAACGTCTCAATAAAATTTCTAATGGTCCATTAAGATTATTTTTTTCCATTATTAAAGCTACTATGACAGACGATATCCAAATACATATTGCTATCAATGCAGCAAAAGCGTTACTTACATGCCCTCCTAAATCAAATGCTACTGGTGATAAAAATATAACAAGCAGTGCTTCATTTAAAACAAAAAATGTTAATGAACGTTTTCCTAGAGCGATTAATGCAAGGCTAAAGTACCCTGGATTTTTCAATCTACTCCCTATTATCCCGAAACCTGTTGCATATGCTAATCCTCCAGCAATTCCAGTTAAAATATGGATTCCATTTATCATTCCAGCTGTAAATACAGTTGGATACCATATAGTCCCTATAAAAGATAAAGGCAAAGCACCTATTAAAGAAATTGCTAATCCTATAGTTGTTATAAAATATAATTTTTTTAACTGTTGCTCTGGTTTTATTAATAACTTATATCTAGCAATCCATAAACCAAGAATTATAGAAGGAAGAATTGGGAACATAAAATGGATGAGTACAGGTATAATAGGAAAGAAAAGTAATCGTATCATTGTAGTACTAAGATACGTGTCTTTTGCCGAAACATCTGGTGAAAAACCATAATCACCTATTGATTGCATATTAAGTCCCCATATTATTGGAATAAAAATGGTATACAATATAGCGATAATTATAAACGTTCGAATTAATGTTTTCATTTTACACTTTAATAGTGGACTAACAAAAATACCCGCTAAACCATAGGCCATAAGAATATCTTGCCCTCCAATTAAGACCGCTAACACAATCCCAAACAGTATTAAATACAAGGAGCGTTTTCTTACTATTTTTACAGCCTGAATTTCATTTTTCCCTTTTGATATTTGCCCTTCAAATGCTAGAACTAAACCGTAGCCTAATAATACGGCAAACATTGCTCTTGCACGGTTATCAATTATGAATATACCAAAAAGATTTACAATTTGATCAAAGAAACTACTGCTTTCCACTCTATGCATAATTCCAGGATCTGCTGCATACAAGTAAAGCGGTGCATGAGCAAGTACGATTAACAGTAGCATAGTGCCTCTTGCTAAATCCAATGAGACTGCACGCTTTTTTTCAATTGTTCTATCATTTATTGATCTATCCATATTTTACTTCCTTCCTTAACATCAAATGAACATTCCAATCTTTCTTAAGTTTTCGTCAAAAACTAAGAAAGATCTTCTATTAAAAATAGAACAGATAAATAAAAAACGAACTATCTCTTCAATTCCTATTCCGGATATTATATTCTCAGATTAATTCAATATGTTTTATTTTTAAAATACAAATGAAATCTTTCTATCCCTGGATATTTTTCTCCTAAACTTTTAACCTTAAAACCAATTTTCTTATAAAATTCTACTGCCTCATTGTCTGTCTCAGCTTCGACATAAGTCAATTGATGCATTCTTACTACTTCCCTTATCATTTGAAACGCAATTCCTGTATGACGATATTCTGGAACGACTGCTATGTGGCATATTCTCGCTTCATTTGCTCCGATTATTTCAATACCTATACAAGCCTTTTTTTCATATTTATATAATCTACCTTTATTGCTTTGATAAAATACTACTGCTTTCTTTAAGCTTGTTTCACTTGGACCGACTGCATACTGTAGCACATTTAAAATTGAATCCCTTCCAATTTGTTCAACACGTTGCAAATTCATATCTTCACCCCTTTCTATGAAAAAAGATTAGCTCTTTATAAAAAAGAGCTAATCTCATTACGCTGTTATCTTTTCTTCTTTTTTCACAACGACCGCCACATAACTATGCAGTATCATTCCGACAATAACGAGACTCATTCCAACCCAAGATAAAGAAGATGGAATTGGAGCAGAAAGCCAAATAAGCTCTCCTACTAAAGCAAATAAAACTTCACCGGATTGTGTCGCTTCAACCGTTGCTAGTTTTTGCGAATCATCTTTCACAAGGTCTGTCGCAAAGAAAAATAATACTGTCGCGATTAAACCTGAACTAACTGCTACAATAAAACATTGAAAAACTTGACTACTTGACGGTAATCCACCTGTTGATACTTCGTAACCAGATAGTAAAAACCAGAATGGTAAACTTGCTAATGTCATCCCGAGAACTCGCTGGAATACATCTAATTCCCCTTTACATACTTGCATCATTTTTCGATTTCCAAGAGGGTACGCAAACGCCGCAATGAGAACAGGAACTACACATAAAATGGTTTCACGAATTCCTAAAGAAGAAGCATGTTCTACTTGCATGAGTACAACACCGAATAAAATAATACCCGACATTACTAGTTCTTTCATCGGAAGTTTTTTATGTAATGGGTCTGCCGCAAAAAATGGTGTTAACAAAATCCCTGCGACTATCGTAATTTGCCATGTTGATGCAACAAGCCACCCTGGTCCAAATGCGCCAGCAAAACTAAGTGGTGCATAAAAAAGACCAAAACCTACAATACTCCATACCAACCATTCTTTCGGATTGTTTTTCATATATTGAAAGAGTTGCTTTAAGTTGCCTCTATACATGACAATAAGTAGTAGCATTGGTACCATAAAGTAATACCGTAATGATGCACTCCAAATCCAACTTCCACCTTCTAAGTCCATCGCCCGGTTTAAAACAAAGGTAAAGGCAAAGAAAAATGATGCCAATATCCCTATTGCAATTGCTTTCATTATAAAACCCCTTGTTTAGTTTCTTCTTATTACTATACAACAAAATGAATATAATTAAAATTCACGCACTTTAACTTACATGTAATCTAGCTCTATATAATTTTCTTAACTGACCAATATGCGCTTGATGATACCGATTATGATCAGCTATATGCCATATGCCCCATCTTATTGTCGCATTTTCGCCCTTTTCATAAAAAACTTCCCGTGTTAAATCATTTTCTGTTAGTTTCATACATTCTTCATAAAGTGAAACTTTAATCAGTGGGGGTTTTGTTCATCCCCCACTGATTATTAGTTTAACCAATCGGGCTGCCCGTTAATGCGGGATAAAACAATTGTTGCACTGCTTCATAATCTTGCATTAACTCTTGTAACGTGTGTTTTCTTAAAACTGGCAGTTCTCCCACTTCATTCAACATAGGCCCATATTTATTTTTTAGTGCCAGTGGAACTTCTTCTTCCTTTAAGCGATACACCCAATGTAAATCGACAACTGCTAAATGCTGAAGTAGCTGTCCGATGCTATTTTCATTATTTTCAGACCCTTTAAAAGATAATTCCTTCTCTTCAGTACTTTCTACTAAATTTCGCAATCGTATATATGTATCTCGAACCGTTGCATACAAAATTGCTACTTGCGGATTCATGTTTTTTTCTAAATAAAGATCTTTCATGATAAACTCCGTCCTTTAAAGGAACAGCACCATATGTTCATCATCACTGTACGCACCATTAATCTTTATAGCCCTTTTTTCAATTCCATATGTTTTAAAGCCCATTGATTCGTACAAATTTTTTGCTGGTTCGTTTGTAGATACAACACCTAATGTCAATTGCTCTAGTTGTATATCCCGCGCTCTTTGAATTGCATTTGCAATTAGCTCACGTGCCAACCCGTTTCGTCTGTTTTGTGCGTCTACATACATCGCAACGATATGGCCTTTATGCTTATATGCTACTTTCTCTTCCGTTAGTAAAGTGACTACACCAATTAATTTTTCTTCATTAAACGCGCCAAGTGTACAACTAATAGTAGATGTTAAATTCCCTTCAACTCGCTCAATAGGATTTTCCTGACGAATCGCCTCTTCATAAGTTGTTATAAACGCCTCTGGGTTTACTTGTAATGCTTGTAAACGTAAATCCCAATATTTTTTTGCATCTTCTTTCGTAAGTAATCGAATCATGTATCTCTACCCCTTTTTAATTTACATAATATTTTTATAAACCACTAATTATAGATTGATATTCTTCTTTTAACATACTATAACGATAGCGATGAATGAACTTCTTTTGACGTAATCGATCATTTCTCATTAGTCCTTCACAAACAAAGCCAGCCTTTTCATAACTCTTTCTAGCTTGTAAATTATCCTCATCTACACGTATCCAAACTTTCTCCAATTCGAAATCAAAGAATCCGAGTTGTAATATACTATATAGAGATGCTATTCCATACCCTTTTCCCCAATACTCTTTATCCCCAATCGTAATTCCTAGTTCCGCATTTTTATTTGTTTTGTCAAAATTTTTAAGGTCTACCCAGCCAATGTGTATATCGTTTTCTGTAACGATAGCCCTTTGTTCATAACCATTCTTTCGACTTATGCATGCTTCAATCCATTTTCTCGTATCTTCACGAGTGAACGGAGGATATTGATCTGGTACGACTAAGTGTTTTGTCACTTCTGTATCTACTGACCATTGATATCGATCTTCTACATCCTCTAATGTCAATTCCCTTAATTGAACGAATGGTATTTTCATTTTACTATCCCCTTTTTATTTGCCAATAGAAAATCCTTCGAACACTCTTCCTCCGTATAGTTCTAACGTCTTTTCTGTAAAATTAATTAATACATTTTTATCCCCGTTTTTATAAAAATGATCAAAAGCCGCTACAAATTGTTCTGCATAATGGTCATCATATCTTCTTAAAACTCTAATAAACCATTTTGAATTTCCAAGCCATTGGCCATTTACTCTTAATACATATTCATGTATTAATTCCGCTAATAAATTAGCAATGAATAGTTCTTCTTCTCTTTTTGATGCACCAATGAAGTCATCCAAAGTATCCGAAATAAAATAGCGCTTCTGTTTCATCGTTTCTTCGGTCCATTTATCTGGTCCTTTAATTAGTAAATCGTTCGCTTCTTTTTTTAATTTCTCAACAATTTCACTTTCCCCTTTTAATACAATTCCTTCTGAAACTAATTGAGGTAGAGAAGGTCGCCCGCGATCACAATCCATTTTAAAAAAGGTTTTATACGTTACAAAATTATGTACAAATACTTCAACGGGCCATCCATTACTATAGAAGGATTCTCTATAACAAGATGACAAACTTTGATCGACTATAACAATATCAAGGTCAGATGTTTTTGTCGCTTCTCCTCGTACAACGCTTCCTCCCAGTAAAGCTACATCACAATTCGGAAATTGTGATGTAATTATGCTTTGTGCCGCTTCAATTGGTTTCATTTTCTTTTCTCCTTCGCTTATTTTACTTTCTTTTTTCTGCTCTTTCTCGAGCCTTTTTTATATACGGTTCTGCATCTGGTGTTTTACATGACGTTGCACCGTGATCAATTTTTACTTTTCCAATTTCACGAGCAATTTCAATTGCTTGTTGCTCTAGAGCTTCATTTCGAATCCCTATCGCAATTAAAGCGCTATTCATTGCTTCTCTTTTTCTATTTTTTTCATTATGTATATGAACTTTAATCTCTTCTAAATACGGCATGAAGAAGTTATCGTCTAACTTTTTATTTTTTATTGCGATATTCGCTAATAATGACCAACCTGCTCTCCCAATCCATTCATCATCAGATTTCGTCCATTCTTCCATTCTTTCTATCGCGATTGGCGACGTACATATAGCTGTCATAAGAACGTCCATTAAACAATAATAATCAACATCCCTAATCCAACTATTCAGCTGATCTGATGTTACATTCTTCGGTTCTAAAATATACGTTGCTAAAGTCATTGCATCCATATTTTTTGTTTCCCATAATGAAATTGCTAAATTATGATCTATTTTTATCTTCTTTTTTAATAATTTTAAATTCGCAAAACTGACTCCGAATAGCGGCTCTTTCGCCCCATGATTTTTATACGTTTTTCGATTTTGCTCCGTTCCATATTCCTCTAGTTGCTGCATGACTTCTTCTAGTAGCATATGTCCACCTCTTTTTATGTTTTCTGTTGACTTCATATAGGTATGTACGATATATTCTACATTATTTTTTGATTTTCCTATATTTATTTTTTTAATACGGTATGTGAAATTTTTTGTATACTACGCAATCACACCATGAAAAACCTGTACATTGTAAACAGACAGGTTTTTCATGGTGTCAAATTTCCATAAAATAAGAAATAAACGAAGGAACCACCTTTGTTCGTTCTCTCAATAATTTTTCCCCGCTATATTTTGGCTAAACTCTTTACATCTGACCACTCTTCTATAGAGCCTGCATCCGGAAAAACGGTAACTACATTAAAATTCGCGCCTTTTTCTTTTCCTAGTTGTTTTGCAGCTAATAAATTTGCTGCCGCAGACGTTCCTATTTTCATACCAGTATCCTTATAAAAACGGGCCATTTCATACAAGGTTTCTTCATATGAATAAGTCCATTGCTTTTCTATCAAATTGTCTTCCTTTTCTATGAAATGTTGTTTCCGTCCTAGGCCGAATCCACCTGATCCTGCATATTTCTTTAAAGCATTTGGCGGTTGTTCAGATCCATATGGTAATTCGGCAGGCATTACTAAATGTAGCTCAACATTTTTTGTATACTTCTTTACTGCTTTATAGACCCCGATTAGAGTTCCACCAGTACCAGCGGATGCTACCCATGCGTGTATTGATTTTCCGTTCATTTGCGCAATAATTTCTCGGCCTGTTCCTTCTATATGACTTAATAAATTTGCATTATTATAATGTTGGAACAAAAAGTATAACTCTTGTTTTTGTTTGCTAATCTCTATTGTCTTCTCAATTACAGCGTAAAACCCCTTACATTTATCAACTAAGATTACGTTAGCACCATAATATTCGAGTTCATTTAATAGAGATTGACCAGTTGCAGAACTTAACACTAACGTGCATTCAATTCCTAAATAATAACAAAGATAGCCAATTGACCTCGCTAAGCTTCCACCACTATACTCTAAAATATGTTGTTTTTTGTTCGCTTCTTGTAAATATTTATTGATCATTCCAAGTGCTGCTCTATCCTTAATCGATCCTGTAGGGTTGTGCCATTCACATTTAGCATAGATTGAAAGATTCTTCGTTTCTTCGCATTCTAATTTAATGAGAGGGGTATTTCCAACATTTTTAGAAAACTCTTCAAAATGGTTTACTATCATACTTTTATACCTCCGTCATACATCATATTTATAACATTTGTTCTTAGTCAAAATACTTTCTATATTTCAATTACGCTATTAACTATATTTTCCTATAAAAAATCCCTACAAACGTTGTAGGGATTTTTGTCTAAATCATTTTGTTGCACTCTATTACATACGAAAAGAACTTCTTTATTCAAATGCATTCATAAGCACAATTCTCCAGCCATCTGGATCCTCTATTGTAGTACCTTTCTCTATCCAATACGGATTTTCCGGTTCCACCTCATGGTAGCCCATTTCACTTAACCGATTCGCGATTATTTCAATTTCATCTTTATTCGGCATATAAAAAACTAGTAAATTATCTTTTGTCGGTGCTGGGCATGGGCTTCCATTTACATGCGTAGTAAACTCCAAATGGTACTCTTCACCCGGTAATCCAAACATAACCCCGTCATATCCTTCATGATTGTGAAATTCCCCTATACGTTTTAACCCTAATCCTGTTTCGTAAAAACTTATAACTTCTTCAAATTTATCTGTTGGTCTTGCAATTCTAAATTGAACCCAATTCTTCATGCAAATCTCCTCCTTTTCATTTTCCAAAGCTTTATAGTAGCCATTATAAGTTACATATATTTAGTTTAATATCCCTCATTAGTGTGAGAACTGCTTAAGTTGAAAGACCTATTCGTTCATACATAGTAGGACTTTAGTATAAAATTCATATAAACTTAGTTATACAAATATGGAGATAAAATAACGATTTCTTCCATATATATTATTACGTATGAAATAATTCTCCTTGTAGGGCCTTTATATATCGATCAGCAGATCTTTGTACAGCCCTATTCGCATCTTCCATCACAACACCATGAAACGCATTATACAGTCGACTAAATTGGATTCCTTTTACTTTCTCTGCCATTTTTCTAACTTTATTCGCTGGTAATGGGATAAGATTGGGATAACTATACATAAAACTTACCCATTTTCGATCCGAAACTACTTGTATAATATCACCTGATAACAAAATACCTTTCCCTTCATTACCGTTTTTCCAGTGCATAACAGTTCCACCTTTAAAATGGCCACCTAACCGATACAATGTAAGTTCTTCCGATAATATCAAATGTTCCCCAGACCAAAATTTAATTTGCTTACTCGGGCGGACCACCCATTCTTTATCATCTTCATGAATATAGATAGGTATATGAAATGTTTCCGCCCATTTTACTTGTGTAGAGTAATAATGTGGATGAGAAAGTGCTATTGCTTGAATACCACCTAAATCATATATACGTTGTATCGTTTTATCATCTAAATAACTAATACAATCCCACAAAACATTTAGAGTTTTACTTTGTATTAAAAATGCTGTTTGTCCAATTGCAAACTTAGGTTTAGTAGTAATGCTATACAAACCAGTTTCTTCTTTTATTATTTCATTTTTGTATAAATTGCTATGTTGCATTGTTTCTAATGTTGTCCATGACTGCCCCACTGGATTCATATATTGCCTTTCCTCATTACAAATTTTACAACGAGAAGGTGCCTCTTTATTTTCGGGATACTGAACTCCACATGTCGTGCAAATATAATGAACCATATTCCCACTCCCTTTTTAAATGTAATTGATTCTTTACCAATATTTTAATAAAAAACGAAAATAATTAAATCAATAATTGTGACTAAAATGAAGTCATACGAAAGTACGATTATTCCCCTTCTATTTAAGACTTTAGTCTAATTACTATATTTTATATTTCTTCTTTCTGG
This sequence comes from Bacillus cereus group sp. BceL062, assembly GCF_051780025.1. Lineage (NCBI taxonomy): Bacteria > Bacillati > Bacillota > Bacilli > Caryophanales > Bacillaceae > Bacillus > Bacillus cereus group sp. BceL062. Next base: position 963,209 of record NZ_JBPWGY010000001.1, read on the forward strand.
GAAGTTACATTTTACTTTCAGTCGTAATATCTAGTAAGTTAAATTTTTCAATCATTACATGAAAGAGTAACTCTATACGAAATAAATGAACCTATTCATAGTTCTTGTCACAAGTTTGACACAGTAGTATAAACTAATACACATCTGGGGTATAGTATATTTAAAGTAACGATAAAAAAGAATATTGAATAAATTCTTTTTTAATCGTTACTAGATTAAATTTGTAATAACTTAAGGGGAGATTATAATGGAAATCGTTATTATGCTCTATGAAGGGATTACTGCATTAGATGCTATTGGTCCGTACGAAGTATTTGCAGCAGAAAGCAATAACAACATAAAGTTTGTTGCTAAAACTACGGGCTTAATTAAATTAGATTCAAAAATGGGCTATTTACATGCCGATTATAATTTTACTGAAGTTAATTCAGCTGATATCCTTATTATTCCTGGATGTCGCCCGCCTAACTTTAAACAACTTATGGAGGACGAAGAAACTCTCAATTGGATTCTCCAAATACATGAAACTACTAAATGGACTACAACTGTATGTACAGGTTCTTTAATCTTAGGTGCTACTGGCCTACTAAATGGTGTTAAAGCCACTAGTCATTGGAGCTCTTTTGACTTACTTCGTTCTCTCGGGGCTATTCCAACTGAAGAGAGAGTCGTTCGCCATGAAAAAATCATAACAGCAGCTGGTGTATCTGCAGGTATTGATATGGCTCTCCAGTTGATGGCTTGGGAATTCGGAGATGAAAAGAGTAAAGCAGTTCAGCTCATGTTAGAATACGACCCACAGCCTCCTTTTGATACAGGTTCACCAAAAAAAGCATCCGCATCATTATTAGAAGAATTAAATTTGATGCTTGAAGATTTTCATAATAAAGTTTAAAACCTTCCAATTTTTCAAGAATGCAGTTGATACAAAATCTTGCATATTTTTGACCAAACTTTTTTACAGTTGTAAAAAAGTTTTTTTGCATTTCCCTACCTATAATTGCTAATATAGTAGAGTAGAACTTTTATAGAGAGAAGGAAAATTATGCACAATGGAATTCGAATGACAACTTTAGTAAAAAGGGCTATGTTGATTTGCGCTGGGGTATTATTTACATATGAGGCCGCTTTAGGATCGGTACATACTGCTCTAGCAAGTACAGAAGATGAAGCAAAGTCTGTTCAATTTGTAAGTGAAATTCAAACATCTCTTGCACCGAAAGAAGCTCCAAAACACTATAATGGGCAAGTTAGAAAAGTCGCTTACTTAACATTTGATGACGGTCCTGGAAAATACACAGCTGAGCTTTTAGATATGTTAAAGAAAGAAAATGCAAAAGCAACATTCTTCCTAATTGGTTCAAACGTGAAAGCTTTCCCTGATCTTGTGAAACGTGAAGATGCTGAAGGCCACTATGTTGGGATGCACAGTATGACTCATAACTATAAGAAACTATACACAGAAGGACATTACGTAGATGAAATGAAAGAAGATCAAGGCTTAATCGCTGGCGTTCTAGGCAAATCACCCGTATTAACTCGTCCATCATACGGCTCAATGCCAGGATTAAACGAAGCACTTCGCAACAAAGTGGTGGAAAACGGGTTGAAAGTTTGGGATTGGACAATTGATTCTTTAGACTGGAGATACAACAAAATGCAAGTTGATGCTGCATCAGCTAAAATTGTAGAAAACGTTCTACATGGTGCTACAAATCCAACAGAAGTTATCCTTATGCACGATATTCACCCACAATCAGTTAAAGCAGTACCTGGAATTATAAAAGGACTGAAAGAAAAAGGATATGAATTAGAAGCCTATAATGAGAACGAACACTTCCCATTAAACTTCTGGCATGATAATCGTATGTAATGAAAAGACTTGATTCCCTCTAGTAGGATATCAAGTCTTTTTTAACGTTTTGGAAAGTTTCTTTGTTGCTCTTCAATAAAACGAATAATCTTTTCTCTGTCCTCATGCGTAATACTTATAGAAAATTCGTACTCCTCTTCCTTACACCATGAAGGGATAAGTTCCTGAGATAATCGGACTACAATTTGAAACTCACCTTCATTTTTCCCCATTAATTCAAACGCTATATTAGGCTCTATGAAATCTAGTTCGGTATATGTAGGATTCGGTAATGATTGAAACCATTTTTTCATATGCTGTAAGTCGAAAGTTTGTAGAAAAGGATCCATCGTTTCAAAAACTTTATTTCCTTCTGACAGTTTCGCTTTTACTATAAGCCAATTTCTATCACACTCCTCTTTTGCATCTTTAAATTGGTATCTCACCACCTCTAAATGTAATGCTACTTTTTCATTTTGAAAATCCATAAATTGCTCCCCTTCTTGCTATAAAACTTTTACTTTATAAATTTGAAATATATAAGCCTTTACTTGCAAGACAATTATTTTTCTATCTCCTGTTAATTTCAATTCTTAAATATAATGATTTTCGTTTATTAATACACATGACTGATTCTAACATATTATCCTTTATACATTAAATATATTTGATTTGCTATATAATCTGAACTAAAGTGAAGTCCATTCCTTATCCACCACATGATAATACCTACCAAAGAGGCTGTTTTAATATCAACTGCAACATAATCATCAGGTAATTTATTTTTCGTATTCTCTCTTCTCGTTTCTATTAATTGCTTTAAAAATAAAAATAATTGTTCTTCAAATTGATTCATTTTAAATAATATAAATAAAAAATTCCGGTGGATATATAAATAATCTAGCAATTGTGTTAGCTTTTGTTTTTCTGATAAATCTTTTGCATGTATTAAATCAACAATTTTATTAGAAAGCTCATTTAAAATCTCGCTATTGATTTGGTCTAGTAAATCTTGAATATCTTGATAATGTAAGTAAAATGTTGTTCGATTTAATCCTGCTTTTGTTGCGATTTTCTGAACCGTTAAGCTTGAAATAGTAGGATTCTCACATAAAAGAGAAAAAACAGCATTTTTAAACATTTCTCTTGAACGAACTGTACGAGGGTCCTCTTTTTTAAGTGTAGACATTTTGAAACTCCTTTATAGATTTTCTCTTTACTTTCTCGACAGTACATATCTACTCTGTCGAGTAGTGAACATTTTCAACAAAACTGTTCATGGTCAGAGAAAACGTATTTTGTTACCATTAATTTTATCGACACAATGTCGATAAATCAAGGTAACAATGAAGGAGATTACCAATGCAAAAGGAAATATCAGAAAGAAATAAAAAAATTATATTAGTTGTCCTCATTACCGGCTGTTTTTTATCAACCTTAAATCAGACGCTATTAAATGTGGCAATGAGTAATTTAATGAAGGTATTTGATGTAACAGCTGCAACAGTGCAATGGCTATCAACAGGCTTTATGCTCATAAATGGTGTTCTAGTTCCAATTACTGCATTTTTAATGAAACGATTTACAACAAGGCAGCTATTTATTAGCTCAATGCTCTCTTTGTTTATTGGGACCGTTCTCTGTGCATGCGCCATGAATTTTAGCATTTTGTTAACAGGAAGAATGATTCAAGCAGTTGGAGCAGGAATTATTATGCCACTCATGATGACTATTATTTTATATTTGTACCCTAGTGAAAAACGCGGAAGTATTATGGGGACCATCGGATTCGCTATAATTTTTGCGCCAGCTATCGCTCCAACTTTATCTGGCTTTATTATTGAATATGTATCATGGAGATGGCTATTTATTGGATTAGCTCCATTTATATTCATCGTAATTATTCTCGCGCTTAAATATTTAATGAATGTTGCAAATACAACAAAAGCAAAATTAGATATCGTAAGTGTCATTTTATCAACAATTGGCTTTGGTTGTGTTATATACGGATTCAGTAGTGCAGGAAGTAAAGGATGGAATCATCCCGTTGTTATTATAACAATTACTATCGGTATCATCGTTACAGCTTTATTCTGTTTACGTCAAATAAAGTCTAATAATCCATTATTGAATTTATCAGTATTTAAATATAAAGTTTTCACTCTTACTTCCGTCATTAACGTACTCATTACGATGATTATGTATGCAGATTTAATTCTATTACCAATTTACTTACAAAACGGACGAGGTTTTACTGCATTTGAATCAGGTTTACTTCTATTACCTGGAGCTGTCATTAACGCCTTCTTATCACCTATCACAGGCAAAATGTTTGATAAATATGGAGCGAAACCACTCTTTATTACCGGTTTAATCTGTGTCATTATTTCGATGTGGGGTGTAATTGATTTGACCGACTCCACAACTTATATGTATTTAATGATTCGTACCATTATTTTACGAATTGGGTTAAGTTTCATTTCAATGCCTTTAAATACAGCCGGCTTAAACGCTTTGCCAATAGAACTGGGTTCACATGGTTCAGCAGTAAATAATACAATTCGCCAATTAGCAGGTGCGATTGGGACAGCAGTTATCATCACGGTGTATACAATTCAATCTACTTCACACATATCACAGTTATCTAGTGGGAATGGAAATATAACAGCTACGCAAGTAACAAAATTATCTTCTATCTTCAGCTCAAGTGATGCATACGTGTTTATGTTAGTCTTATCTTTTATAGCTTTGATTATCGCAAGTTTCATGCCCAAAAAAGTAGTAATCAAAAGATACGAAAGTAAATCTTCAAACATAAAATGATTGTTAAAAATTAAGCACTTAAAAGATGGCTCCGGAATTATACCGAAGCCATCTTTTTGAGTGCTTACGACTATAATTATAATCCTCGATTACTATTTGAAGAGATTATATTTTACAGTTATGCTTTTAAATAATCGTTAGAATTCTTAATACTGAATAGCTTATAAGTACATATTAATCATAAGGAGTGATATGTATATGGATTTTCTTTCATCTGAATATTTGTCTGCCTTGCTTGCCATTATTGTAATTGATTTAGTGTTAGCTGGAGATAATGCCATCGTAATTGGATTAGCAGCAAGGCGATTACCGAAAGATCAACAAAAGAAAGTTATTATATGGGGAACTGTCGGGGCTATCGCTATTAGAGCCCTCGCCACCTTAATTGTCGTTTGGTTATTAAAAATACCAGGATTACTTCTAATTGGTGGTGTACTCCTCATATGGATTGCTTACAAATTAATTGCTGAGGGCAAAAATCATGATATTAAAGCTGAAGAAGGATTTTGGTCTGCTATTAAAACCATTATTATAGCTGATGCGTTAATGGGAATTGATAACGTACTCGCTGTTGCGGGAGCTGCCCATGGTAACTTTTCTTTAGTAATCATCGGATTATTAGTGTCTATTCCAGTAGTTGTATGGGGCAGTACCTTAATTTTAAAATGGGTTGACCGTTTCCCTGTCATCATTACGATTGGAGCAGCTGTTTTAGCTTATACTGCCGCAAAAATGATTGTAGATGAGAAATGGTTCGCTGGATTTTTCGAAAGTAACCCTTTCATGAAATGGGCATTCATCATTATTATCATCATCGGTGTGGTATTCTTCGGAAAGATGAAACAAAAAACTAAAGATGATACTATATAATGTCAATGTGATTATAGTTACAAACAAAAGCGCTACTCATATGAGTAGCGCTTTTTCATATTTATTTAGCTTCCCCGTCTTCAGTCGTTTTTACCTTCGCTTTATTTTTATCACGATGGTTATAGTTATACTTTGAACGATCTACTGGAGTGAAGCCTTCTGGTGTGTAGAATCGTAATAAGTCACCATTTACGACTTGGTCAGAGTATTTTAATGAGTTTTGAACCATTTGTTCATTTTGTTTTATTTCATCTGTTAATTCTACAGGTTTTCCAGTTGTTGTATCATAATATTTTCCGTTCAATGCCGTAACTGTTGGGCTTACATAATTACCGTTACGGAATGGAACGACTTGTTTATGATCTGGTGATAATAAATCTGAACCGAATTGAACATAATTTTTCGTATCTGTACCTAGTAAGTGTAATAACGTTGGAAGAACGTCAATTTCACCGCCATATTGATGTTGTACGCCACCTTTCACTCCTGGTACACGAACGATTAATGGTACACGTTGTAACTGTGCATTTTCAAATGAGTTCATTTCTTTACCCATTACTTGTGACATTGCTGCATTATGATTATCTGAAATACCGTAATGGTCACCGTACATAACGATAATTGAGTTATCGTATAAACCAGATTGTTTCAAGTAATCGATGAACCCTTTTACAGATTCATCTAAATATCTTGCTGTTTGGAAATACGTATCTACTGATGAGTCACCTGTTTTCGCCGGTTCAATCGTTGCTTCCGCTTTATCAATAGGATAAGGGAAATGGTTTGATAACGTAATGAACTTCGTATAGAACGGTTGTTTTAACGTTTGTAATAATGGAATTGATTCATTAAAGAACGGTTTATCTTTTAAGCCATAGTTTACAACGTCTTTTTCGTTCATATCATAGTATGACGCATCAAAGAATTTATTAAAACCAAATGATTTATAAATATCATCACGGTTCCAGAACGTTTTGTAGTTACCGTGGAACACTGCTGAAGTGTATCCTTGTTGCCCTAAAATAGCTGGTGCCGATTGATACGTGTTATGAGCTTTATTTGTAAAAACAGATCCTTGTGGTAATCCGTACATTGAGTTTTCTAACATGAACTCCGCATCAGATGTTTTACCTTGTCCTGTTTGATGGAAGAAGTTATCAAAGTATAACGTATTCGCATCTTTTGTAAATGAATTTAGAAATGGTGTAACTTCTTGACCATTTAATTGATAATTGATTAAAAAGTTTTGGAATGACTCCAAATGAATATAAATTACGTTCATTCCTTTTCCTTTACCGAAGTACTCAGGATTTGGACTTGCATATGTTGATGCAAGATAATTTCTAACTTCTGTCATATTATCTCCATCAGCTAATGCTCGTTCTGTTGATGCTTTCGCACTTTGAATACCATCATAAATCGTATAATTGTATGCCCCTAAATATTTCACGATATAATTACGGTCAAACGTTCTTGTTAACAATTCAGGACGGTCAGATTCTGCAAGCCCTAGGTTCACACTGAATAATAAAATACCCGCTACAAATACTAGTGATAGTTTATGTTTCGCAACACGAATAGGTTTTGGATTTGCAAATTTTGTTGCGACTAAAGCAATTAAAATAATTGTATCTAAGAAATATAGTGGATCATATAAGTGTAGTAAAGCGAAAATACTACCACCTAAATCTCCAAAGTTATTCGTTTGTGTTAATGTCGGGAACGTAATAAAATCACTGAAAAAGCGATAATATACTACGTTTGCGTATAAAAGTATCGACAATAACAAATTAATAATAATTACCCAAATATAAGATCGTTTCCCTTTTGCAAATAATGCAAGTCCTAAAAATAGAACTGCTGAACTAAGCGGGTTAAAAAACAGCAAGAATTTTTGGATTGTGTTTGAAATTCCTAAATTAAATTCCGTTACATAGGCTGCATATGTTTTGAGCCATAATAAAATAACGGCAAACAGAAAGAATCCAAAATGATTACTTAACACACTTTTGCTCTTTAATAAGAATTGTTTCATTTCTCCACCTCTTTTGATCATCCAAGGCTTATTTTTTATAAGTCTGTCTCTCTATTCATTTTTTCTTCTTCAAATAGATTATTTTTATTTAACTATATGAAGAATATTAGTAATTATAATTTGAAGCTAGTATTTATTCAACTATTTCTTTCTAGACATTTTGACCTTGGTTTCTATTTAACAAAATACATTTGTAACATTTCCTGTTTTCTCCCAAGTTTCATCCACTAATTATGACACCACATACTATAAACCTTTATTCACTACTTCGCAAACTAATCTATCTCCATTTTTGGTACATTTTTCACATAAAAAAATAGTGTATTTTAATCTTATTACTCAAAATACACTTCTCCTGTTACAATTAACTCCTTCAATTCTAAACACATTACATGTCATCTATATGTCAAAAATCTATGCAATCATAACATTACTACTTCTTACCACCATAAATGTTATATTTGAATAATTATTTATTTCGTACCTTGGTCTTCATCTCTTTTCAACAAAACCCCCGCTCTAACAAAGAGCGGGGGTTTTCATCATATATTATTGACCTTTATACATTGCATCTACTTGTTTTTGAAGTTCTTCATTTTCTAAGTACTCATCGTAAGTTGCCTCTTTATCGATTACACCGTTTGGTGTTACTTCGATAATGCGGTTTGCAATTGTTTGTACGAACTGATGGTCATGAGATGTGAATAACATTGTACCTTTGAACGCAATTAAACCGTTGTTTAATGCAGTGATAGACTCAAGGTCTAAATGGTTCGTCGGATCGTCAAGTGTGATTACGTTCGCACCACTTAACATCATTTTAGATAACATACAACGAACTTTTTCGCCTCCAGATAATACAGAAACGTTCTTCTTAACTTCTTCACCTGAGAATAACATACGGCCTAAGAAACCACGTAAGAAGCTCTCTGACTCATCTTGTGGAGAGAATTGGCGTAACCAATCAACTAAGTTGAAGTCACTGTTCTCAAAGTATTTAGAGTTATCTCTTGGGAAATACGATTGAGATGTTGTAACACCCCATTTGAATGAACCACTATCTGGCTCCATTTCACCCATAAGGATTTTAAATAATGTTGTCATCGCAATATCGTTACGACCGATAAATGCAACTTTATCACCTTTATTTAAAGTGAAGTACACATTATCTAACACTTTTTCGCCATCAATTGTTTTAGAAAGTCCTTCAACAGTTAATAAGTCATTTCCTATTTCACGCTCAGGTGTGAAACCAACGAATGGATAACGACGTGATGATGGTCTAATATCATCTAATGTAATTTTATCTAATAATTTTTTACGAGAGGTTGCTTGTTTCGCTTTAGATGCGTTTGAGCTAAAGCGTGCAATGAAGTTTTGTAACTCTTTTACTTTCTCTTCTTTTTTCTTATTAGCATCTTGTGTTAATTTTAAAGCTAATTGGCTTGACTCATACCAGAAGTCATAGTTACCAACATAAAGTTGAATTTTACCGAAATCAAGATCAGCCATGTGCGTACAAACTTTATTTAAGAAGTGACGGTCATGGGATACAACGATTACTGTATTTTCAAAGTTCATTAAGAAGTTCTCTAACCATTGAATCGCTTTTAAGTCCAAGTGGTTGGTAGGCTCATCTAGTAATAGAATGTCAGGTTTACCGAATAAAGCTTGAGCAAGTAATACTTTTACTTTCTCTGCCCCAGTTAATTCTGACAATTTCTTATCATGAAGATCTTCACCAATACCAAGTCCTTTTAGTAAGATTGCAGCTTCTGACTCAGCTTCCCAACCGTTAAGCTCAGCGAACTCACCTTCAAGTTCAGCAGCACGCATACCATCTTCATCACTAAAGTCTTCTTTCATGTAAATAGCATTTTTCTCTTGCATTACTTTATAAAGTTGCGTGTGACCCATAATTACTGTTTCTAATACTGGGAACTCTTCATATTCGAAGTGGTTCTGTTTTAATACTGCTAGACGCTCACCTGGCGTAATATGTATGTCACCTGTTGATGGTTCAATTTCTCCAGATAAAATCTTTAGAAATGTTGATTTACCAGCACCGTTTGCTCCAATTAAACCGTAGCAATTACCTGGCGTGAATTTTATGTTAACATCTTCAAACAATTTGCGATCCGCGAAACGCAAACTAACGTTACTTACTGTAATCATTTGTGTCCTCCTACTAATACCGCTTATTTCAGCGTTTTCTCACCGATTGTCTTAAAAAATCGCATATTACGACTCAATTATTGTAGACTATAGCTATTATATAGTAGAAGCTGGATGAATAGCAACGGTTGATTACCTTTCTACAATGAAATCGGATAGTTTTTATCGATTCTCACTCTGTAATACATTGGATTAATTTCCTATTTTTAATTTTTATATACAGAAAAAACTGTAGGGAAAACATTCCCTACAGTTTTTTCTTATTTCGTATTTATTATTTTCTCTTTATAACTCTTCAATTTACTCGTTAACCCTATTAAAGCAGGTAACAATATCGGCATCACGATTAAAGCTAATAGTAATAGTGCAACGCCAACAACTGATGCTACTTGTATAAGTGTCAATACACCTGATGGAATTAATGCGGCAAATGTCCCACCTAAAATTAGCGCCGCTGATAATACAACTCCTCCTATATGACGAGATGCAGTTACAATTTTCGTTACCGAATCCCCTTCTATCTCGTTATAGCGCATCATTACGAAAATACTATAATCCACTCCTAAAGCGACAATCATAATGAAGCTAAAGAATGGAACATTCCAGCTTAATGAATCTACATGTAATACATGTGCACTAATTTGTTCGCTTATACCAAGTGATGCAAAGTACGCTAATAGTAATGAGCCAATAATAAATATTGTGTTTAGTAATGAGCGTGTAATTACGATTAATACAATCGCAATTCCAATCAACATAATCGTAGCTGTACGCAAGAAATCTTGCCCGGTTACTTCTTTTAAATCAACATTTCTAGCTGTTGTCCCGCCCATCGCTTTTTTCGCCGTTTTTAATTCAGTACCATTTAGCGTACCATCTATCGTTTTATTAATTTCTTGAATGATTGGCATCGCTTCTTTTGAATACGGATTTACGTCTAAAATGATTGTCATTTTAGCAGTCTTTCTATCATGTGACATGTACGTATTCAATGCTTTTTGGAAATCTTCTCCCGCTAACACTTCTTTAGGAATATAAAATTTCTCAGAGCTTTTTGACTCATTAAGCTCGCCTAAATATTTCTGAGCATCCCCTAGGCCGTTACTTACTTTTCCAAGCCCTTCTGTACTTTTAGATAAGCCGGATTGTAATTGCCCCATCTTTTCTTGCAGGTCTTTCAATCCAGTTAAAAGCTGCCCTTGCCCATCATTTATTTTTGTTAAGCCGGATTGTAGCTCAGATGATTTGTTTGCAATTTGTTTTGAACCTGTAGCTCCTTCGTTTAATCCAGTTTTTAGTCCGGCAGCTCCTTTTTGTAACTCGGTAACGCCATTATTCATTTCCTTTAAACCGTTATCTACTTTCAGTAATGATTGATTCGCTTCTTTAAATGAATTCACCGCAGCTTTATGTTGCACTGCTAATTGATTTAATTCTTTTGAAAGTCCACTTAATTGCTTTTGAGCTTCCTTCGCAATTCCTATCGTTTGCTGTACATTAGGATCATTTGCTACTTCTGGTTTCGTTTGAATGAAATTAGTCATTAACACTTCAATTTGTTCATATCCTTTTTTCGCACCGTCAATCGCTTGAGAAATACTTCCGAAGTATTGATCGTAAGAACTTAAACCCTTTTCTAACTGTGCATAACCAGCATGAAGCTGTGACGTTGCACCCGATAGGACATTTATATTTTCATTTACTGAAGTTAACCCACTCTCAATTTGCTGCGCTCCTTGTGCACCTTCGTTTATGCCAGTGGATAATTGATTTAAAGCTGTTCCTAATGCTGATACCCCATTTTTCGCTTCGTTCGTTCCATCAATTAACTTTTGAACATTTGCAAGACTATTTGAGTCATTACTACCCATTTTATCTTTCGCATCCGTTAAGCCATCATTAATTTCCTTTATGCCACCATTGGCATCGCCTAAACCAGTATTTAGTTCTCCCGCTTGTTTATTTAAATATAATTCTTTTATCTTATCACCAGTTGGACGCGTCGGTGCATATACTTCTGAAACACCTTTAACTTTCGAAATTTTATCAGTTAATTCATCTAAAGTTTGTAGAGACGTTCCTTCATCTAATTTTTTGTTAGATTGAATCACTAACGTACTTGGTGAAGAAAATCCTGGTGGAAAATGTTCTTCTATCACATTAATACCCATTTTTGATTCATACTTATTATCCACTTCAAACAAATCATTGTAATTCAGTGTATTAGAGTACTTTAATACGAAAGGAATCGATATCACGAATACGATGATTAAAGCAACAAATGGTCTTGCTACTGAATTTTTCGCAAAGAATCCCCATAAACGGCTATCCTCATGACCTTTAAATGTTTTAACTGGATAAAACATTCCTTTTCCTAAAAGCACCATAAAAAATGGATTTAAAGTGGTTATTACGAGTAGTAATACTAAAACACCAATTGCTACCGCTGAAGTAGATTGATATAATTTAAAACTCGCTAAAGCAAGTGATGCAAAACCAATTAGCACCGCTATCCCGCTATATAAAACGGTTTTACCTGCCGATTTAAATGTTTCTTTCGTGGCCAAAAATGCATTTTCTTGTTTACTTAATTCTTCTTTAAACCTCGTATATAATAAAATGTTGTAATCTGTTCCCACTCCAAACAGTACGACAACTACAAACACTTGCGTAAAGTTAGAAAACGGAAAATTAAATTGATCTACAAGATGTGCAATAATCCCCATTGAAACCAAATAAGACACACCAACTGTAAGAAGAGAAACAATCGGAACAATTGGTGAACGGAATACAATGATTAATACTATAAGAATGAAAATGATTGAAATAACTTCAGTCTTTTTCACTCCCTCTTGAGAGGATGTAAGAAAATCACCTGCTATTAAGTCACTTCCTGTTAAGTACGTTTTTACTCCTTTCGTTTTTACTCCTTTCGTTTGTACTTTTTTATGAAGATTATTTGCAACTTTTGATATTTCACCATGCTTTTTATCTATTGATATTTGCGTTAAAATCGTCGTATTATCTTTAGAAACTAATTGTTTCTCCAGTTCTTTATTATCTAAATGTGAAACAACTTCCTTAATTCCTAATTGCTCTTTTTCATTTTGCAAAGCGTTGATTGTTTTTGTTATTTCCTCTTTTTGCTCAGTAGTTAAAGCTGCTTTATTGCCACTATTAAATACGGCGATAACTTCGTATTTTTCAACCCCTTCTTTATCCATTTCTTTGATCATTTTGTCAGCAATACTGCTTTGTTCTGTATTAGGAATTGTAATTTTCCCTTTTTCCTTCACTAGTTTATCCATATTAGGCATCGTTACGACCATTGTAATAGTAATAACGATCCATAATAGAAAAGATAAACTTCTCCAACTTTTTAGGTTGCTCATTTCAATCATCTCCCGTTTTTAGCGTTTCATGTTAAATTCGGAATGAACATTCATTCCTACCCTTTTAAAACTATCATTCCGGAATGAACGTTCATTCCTATCACTCTATTAAATTTTTTTAAAACCTTATTAAATTACCTTTAACGGAATGAATGTTCATTCCTGTCCTTATAAAGCTATAGAATCAAATGATTCTAATAGCATTCCAACAACTTTCTTCCAGTTCTTTTACCAATTCTTCTGTATATTCTAATTGCCCTGTTTCCATTACTTTAATTAATTTTTCAATTGGTTGATATACAATGATAATTAAAGCAATTGGTGGTAATGGACGAAGAAAACCTTTTTCGATTCCATCTTCAATTAAGTTCATAAAGAAACCCATAAAGTCCTCGAATATTTCATTACTATGCTTATCGAGAAAATAACTATCACAGTGAGAATTTGTAAAAAGAAAAGCATCTGCATTTTGTCTCGCAAATTCAAATAAACGGTTGTACGTATGGCTAAACTGTTCACGAATATTTGCATTGACTGGAAAATCGGTTTTTATTAATTCTGATAGTTGTAAAACGCTTTTCGTAAATAAAGAATTAACTAACGACTCTTTATTTTCAAAATAACGATAAATGGTACCTGCACCTACTTTTGCTTTTTCAGCAATCATCGGAATTGTTGTACCATCATAACCTCGCTCTGCAAAAAGTTGTATTGCAGCATCAAAAATGTCTTCTTGTTTGTTTTTAGCCATTTTTTCACCTCAATTTTCAGGAATGAAAATTCATTCCGCTTTTAATTATAAATTAGATGGATGAAAAGTCAAGTGCGCTACACCGTTCCGTTGTGTTTTTAATCCCGTATCTACGCAACTCAAATTTGATCAGCGATTTTCAAGATATATCGACTTAACGACAAAAGACAACAAAATAAGAGTGAACTGTACCAAAACTTTATTTGGTACAGTTCACTTTCAAATATACAATTAAAAGAAATCATAAATAAACGCTTCACGCACCGGGACTACATTTTCAAATGTTCGTATCTCCTCTTCGCTTCCACTAATTAATTCCAGCTTACTTAGCTCTAACGGACGTTTGTAGCCAAGCATTATTGTAGATAGCGCATTAATGTCCAGCTTTATTCCTTTATCAATTGTCTCTTCTTTCATAATTGTTATTTCATGATTTGCAAGTCTCACTGTTATGTTATTCCACGGAGCAAATGAATCTGTAATATGTAAGATCACTTCTTGCTGTACATTGTTCCAGCTCAACTCATATTGTTTTAAGAACTGCTCTACATCTACAATTCTGCCCATAAAATATGGTTTCACTTCTGTCTTCACGCGTGGCTCTTGCAATGTATATAACAACGGTTCGTTTTCACTTACTGTCATTTCAAGTTCTTTAATCATAGAATCATGCTGGCAAATAAAGTTCCACAGACCATTTCGTGCTTCATTATGCAGTGGTACAAATTCTTCTACTGTCATTTTATAGTTTTCTATTTTATATAACATGTAACCAGCTGCCGTTTTATTTTCATCATAGTAAATCGCTAATGCTAAATCATCATAAACCACTTGTAACCACCAGTTCTTCTCTCGAACTAACATACCTGAAAAACGTTTTGCAAAGATTTCATATAGCTTCTCGACTTCTTCTGGATGATTTTCTTTATTGAAACGTTTCACGGTGCCATTTACTTGTTTTTTCATCACTAAATCGCTCTTAGTCATATGACATACGAGAAGATTCGCACAAAGTTCCCAGCCGTATTTACGGTAAAATGAAACAGAAAATGGATGTAACATCGATACTGTATATCCATCTTTTTTCATCGTTTGAAGAGAATGCTGAAGTAGCTCTTTTACATACCCACTTCTTCTATACTCAGGATACGTCGCTACCCCTGCAACGCCGCCCATTTTAAATGTTTCTTTTCCTATGTATATATGAAATGGAATAAGATGTAGTTTTGCTGCTAAGTCTTCCCCTTCCATAATGCCGTATATTTCATGACTTTCTTTCATTCGAGTGATTTGCTGCTGCAATCGTTCCTCATTTACTTTATATTGAAAAGCGTATTCTGATAAACATAATGCTTCTCTAAATTTATCTTCTTGTAATTGTATGACATTCATATAATTCTCCTCCATTCCCTGATTGAATTGTATCATAATTCTTACTATTTTAGTTCGGTAAGTGAAATTACACAGACGTTTCAACAAAAAATATCGATTTTACAACAACCTAACATAAAAAAGCAGATACATAATGTATCTGCTTCTCATCACCTTATTTTGCTAACTTTTGAAGTTCTTCAAAGAATGTAGGGTATGATACGCCTACTGCTTCTGCATCTTCAATTGTTGTTTTTCCCTCTGCTAGACAGCCAGCAATCGCAAGCATCATTCCGATGCGGTGATCACCGTAACTATTTACTGTACTGCCTTTTAGAGCTGATTTTCCGTATATAATCATGCCATCATCAGTTGCTTCTATGCGAGCTCCTAGTTTCGTTAACTCCGCAACGACTGTATCAATACGGTTCGTTTCTTTTACTTTTAACTCGTGTGCATCTTTAATAACTGTAATACCTTCTGCTTGTGTTGCCGCTAAAGCTATAACTGGAATTTCATCGATTAGTCTTGGAATAATATCCCCACCAATTTCAATTCCTTTTAATGAAGATGTTTCAATCGTAATGTTTGCAGCTGGTTCTGATGCCCCTTCGTTAATCGGCTCTACAGTAAATGTAGCACCCATTGTCTCTAAAACATCAATAATACCTGTACGAGTTGGATTCATTCCTACATTTTGTAAGACTAGTTTACTATTTGGAATAATTGCTCCCGCTACTAAGAAAAATGCTGCTGATGATACGTCACCTGGTACTTGAACGTCTGTCGCTGTTAACTTCTGTCCACCTGCCAGTTTCACTGTTTTTCCCTCACGAGTTACGTTAACACCGAATGCTTCAAGCATTCTTTCCGTGTGATCACGCGAAATATGTGGTTCTGTAACAGCTGTTACACCTTCTGCCCGAAGACCTGCAAGTAAAATAGCTGACTTTACTTGTGCACTTGCAACAGGAGAAATATACTCAATTGCTTTTAAATCTCCGCCACGTATTGTGAGCGGCGTAAACGTTCCTTCTTCTCGGCCATCAATTTTTGCGCCCATTTGTTTTAATGGATTTGTAACACGTTTCATCGGTCTTTTTGCGATAGACGCATCACCTTGTACGCAAGAGAAAAATGGTGTATTTGCTAATATTCCTGACATTAATCGTATCGTTGTACCAGAATTACCAACATCTAATACAGCTTTCGGTTCTTGTAAGCCTTCAATTCCTTTTCCGACTACAGTTACTTCATCACCATTTTGCGTGATTTCTACTCCCATTTCCTTAAAGCACGAAATCGTACTTAAACAGTCTGCACCGGGCAAGAAACCTTTAATTGTCGTTTTTCCTTCTGCAATTGCGCCGAACATAACAGCACGATGTGAAATGGACTTATCACCTGGAATTGTAATGTTGCCGTTCAATCCGCTATTTATAGGTTGTATCGTTCTTTCTTTCACGTTTTCACCTTCTCATTTAAATTGTTTCATAAGTTTGGTATTCTTCTTCTCCAAGCGCTAGTTTCGCTTTCATACGATCTTCTTCTCTTTGGAAGCTAATGCGTAATACGCCAAGCAATCCTTCTCGCGCTTCTAATATTTGCAAGTTCGTAATACTAATTTCTTCACGCGCCAAAATACTCGTAATATGAGCCAATGCCCCTACTTTATCTAAAACATCGACGTATAAGTCGTGATAGGCAGGAATTGCCCCTCTTTTTCGTACTGGTAAAGAATCACGGTATTCTTTCGCATCTGCAAAATAGTTTTGAATCTCGCCTGCATCTCCAGTAGAAACAGTATCATATAATTCTTCCATTTCAGAGATCCACTCTTTTAATAATACCATTAAATGCTCACGATTTTGCTTTACAATATCACTCCACATTTTCGGGCTACTAGATGCAATGCGTGTAATGTCTTTAAATCCGCCAGCAGCTAGTTGATGAATGAGCGGATTATCTCCTGCATGTTTCTCCACTTGCTTGACTAACCCTGCTGCGATAAGATGCGGAAAATGACTAACGATTCCTGTTACATAATCATGCTCTTCTGTATTTAAAACGAGAAAATGAGACCCCGTTCCCTTTAACCAACCTTTTAGTTCTTCCACTTGTTCATTTGGCACATGGTTCATCGGTGTTAAAATGTAAAATGCATTTTCAAATAAATGTGCTTTTGCACTTTCAACCCCAGTTTTATGAGAACCTGCCATCGGATGTCCACCAATGAAAGAAATTTCCTTTGAAAATAAAGCTTCCGCTTCGTTCATAATTGTTCCTTTTGTACTACCAACATCGGTCACTATCACATCTTCTCGTAAACGAAATGACGCTAATTTGTGTAATAACTTCTTCGTTTCTTCAACTGGAGAAGCAAAAACAATTAAATGTGCCTCTTCACATGCACGCTGTAAATCTACTGCTACTTCATCTACTACGTGTAATTCTTTCGCACGCTCTACTTGCTCTTGAAATATGTCATAACCTGTTATCGTTACATCGTGCTCTTTCTTAATTGCTAATGCGAGAGAACCTCCTATTAAGCCTGTTCCAATTAATACTACCTTTTTACACATTTGCCTCATCTCGAGACTTATTTTTCTTATTTTCAAAGTGTTGTTTTAACACTGAAATCACTCCTTCATTTTGCTCCCTTGTGCCGACTGTAATACGGACACCATTCGGGAACGGACGAATAATAAACCCTGCGTGTGCACAAGCTTCATAAATCTCTCCACCATTCTCTACCGGTAAGAAGATGAAGTTTGTTTGTGACGGATAAAATGGAATTTCGTTTTCCTTACAAAAACTTTCGTATTGTTGTATTCCCTCTGTATTAACACGTACAATTTCTTCAATAAACGCTTCATCGTTAAAAGCAATCGTTGCTGCTTTTTGCGCTAATGAAGATACGTTAAATGGCAAACGTACGACATTTAATTTCTCGATTAACTCTTCCTGGCCAATCGCATAACCAACGCGGAAAGAGGCTAATCCATACGCTTTAGAAAACGTTCTAAGTACAAGAATGTTGTTATGTTTTTCTAGAAGCGGTAATGTCTCAGGGAAATCTTTTGCTGTTACGTATTCATAGTACGCTTCATCAATGACAATTAACGTATTTTCACTAATCCTTTCAATGAACTGAGTCATTTTTTGCTCATTCACATATGTGCCTGTAGGGTTGTTCGGATTACAAAGCCAAATGATTTTCGTATTGTTATCAACTGCTGACGAAATTTCATCTAAGTCGTATACACCGTTATTTAAAGCAACTTCTTTCACTTCACAACCTTCAATAATTGCATGATGACGGTACTGTGGGAATGTTGCACCTGCCGTTACGATGTTATCTCCAGCTCGAAGTGCGGCGCGACTTATTATTTGAATGACCTCATCTAAACCACTACCGCAAAGTATTTGTTCCATTTGAACTTGTAATTTCTCTGCAATTGTTTGACGGAGCGTTGTAGCACCTCCGTCAGGATATAAAGCATGTTCCAACCACGATTTTTGCAACTCTTCTAACACTCGTGGCGAGCAACCGAATGGATTTTCATTTGATGCTAATTTCACAAACGAATGATCTCCGTACACTTCTTTCATTTGTTCTGGTGATTTACCTGGTTTATATGGTTGTAAGGATGATAGTTGATCTTTTACTTGCATGTTAAACCCACCTTTTTTAAAATTCTTTTGCGTATTTGTTATGTTCTGTAATGTTTTGCTTTAATAATTCCATACGATCTTTTCCGAATTGTTCGACTAGTGCATCTGCAAGTTCCCATGCCACAACAGATTCAGCTACTACACCTGCTGCTGGTACTGCGCAACTATCAGATCTTTCAATACTCGCTTGGAATGCTTCTTTCGTATCAATATCAACGCTTGCTAACGGTTTGTATAATGTAGGAATCGGCTTCATAACACCTCTTACAACAATCGGCATTCCCGTTGTCATACCACCTTCTAAACCGCCGGCATTATTCGTTTTTCTCGTGTATCCTTTTTCTTCATCCCAAAGGATTTCATCGTGCACTTTACTTCCTGGCTGTCTTGCCGCTTCAAAACCAACACCAATTTCAGCACCTTTAAATGCATTAATACTCATAATAGCACCAGCGAGTTTTGCATCTAATTTACGATCGTAATGAACGTAACTACCAACACCAATTGGCATACCTTCTGCAATGACTTCGACAATACCACCGATTGAATCTCCACTACTTTTTGCATTATCGATCGCATCCATCATCTCTTGTTCTACTTCTTTATCTAAACATCGAACAGGTGAATTTTCAGTTATCGTTTGAATCTCTTCAATTGATAAGTTGGAAATATGCTTCGCTTGCACCCCACCAATTTCAAGCACATACCCTGCAATTTCCACACCTAACTCTTTCAAAATTTGTTTCGCAACTGCTCCAGCAGCTACACGAACTGTCGTTTCTCTTGCAGATGAGCGCTCTAATACGTTTCTTATATCACGATGACCGTATTTAATAGCTCCGTTTAAATCTGCATGTCCTGGACGTGGTTTTGTAATTGTGCGTTTCATTTCTTTACTTTCTTGCTCTGAAATCGGGTCTGCACCCATTACTTTCGTCCAATGTTTGAAATCATCATTTTTTACGATTAACGTAATCGGTGAGCCAAGTGTCATCCCGTGACGAACACCACTTACAATTTCAACTGTATCTGTTTCAATTTGCATGCGTCTTCCGCGCCCATGTCCTTTTTGCCTTCTTAATAATTCCTTATTAATATGTTCCGCTGTTAATGTTAAACCTGCCGGTACACCTTCTAAAATAACTGTTAACTGCGGACCATGTGATTCTCCAGCTGTGATGTATCTCATTTCTCTTGCCCCTTTACTATTTTTTTGTACAAAAAAGTCCCTACTGAGCGCTCAGTAGGGACGATGTTTATCGCGGTACCACCCTAGTTGTAGACAACTATCGTCTACCTCTCTTCTTCTTTAACGATCGTTTGACCGTCCTCCCCTCCAAAAGTTGTCGGGAAAGATGCTCCAAGGCTGTAATTCATGCTTATCTTTGTACTGATTCACACCGACCATCAGCTCTCTTTAACAGTGAGATAAGCACTACTGTTTCCTCTTCAGCGCATATATGATATGGAATTAAGATAATTTATTTTTGAAACCTTTTAACTCATCCATGAATCTATGGAATTCTGGAATGTCCATTTGTTGTGCAGAATCTGATAATGCAACTGCTGGATCTGGATGAACTTCAGCCATTACTGCATCAGCTCCAATAGCAAGTGCCGCTTTCGCTGTTGGTAATAATAAATCTCTACGTCCAGTTGAATGTGTTACGTCAACGATAACTGGTAAATGTGTTTCTTTCTTTAAAATCGGTACTGCAGAAATGTCTAATGTGTTACGTGTTGCTCTTTCGTATGTGCGGATACCGCGCTCACAAAGAATAATTTGGTCATTACCTTGCGCAATAATGTATTCTGCTGCATTAATGAACTCATCAATTGTTGCTGCTAATCCACGTTTTAGTAATACTGGCTTATTAACTTTACCTACAGCTCGTAGTAAATCGAAGTTTTGCATGTTACGTGCACCAACTTGAATTACATCAACGTATTCTAATGCCATTTCAACATCGTTCGGATTTAAAATTTCACTAATAATCGCTAAGTCGAACTCATCTGCTACTTGGCGTAAAATTTGTAACCCTTCTACTCCTAAACCTTGGAAATCATATGGAGATGTTCTCGGTTTGAAAGCACCACCGCGCATTAATTTTAAGCCTTGGTCTTTCATAGCTTGCCCTACTTGGCGAACTTGCTCTAAGCTTTCTACTGCACAAGGCCCCATGATGAACGTTTGTGTTCCGTCCCCAATCAATTCACCTTTTACATTAACGATTGTATTTTCTTGTTTCTTTTTACGTGATACTAATAACGCCTTACGGTTATCATCTTCTTGTAATTCCAAGCTAGCTTTGAAGATTGTTTTGAAAATATGTTGAACTGTTGACGTTTCGAATGGTCCTTCATTATGCTCTGCGATCATATCAAGTACTTCACGCTCACGTACTGGATCAAAGCGTTTCGTACCTTGTACTTGCTTTTGCTCCCCGATTTTTTGAACGATTTCACCACGTTTGTTTAAAAGGTGTAATAGTTGTAAGTTAATTTCATCTACCTGTTTACGTAATTGATCTAATTCATGATTTGCCATTTGGAAATCCTCCTCTAATGTTTTAAAAGTATAGTAAGAGAATGAAAAATTCTCTATTTTCTGAACTGGTTAATTATACAAATTTAAAGTGGAATCGATACCTCTTCTTATCTTAAACTAATAATTACCACAAAGACACTATCTACTAGCTGAAAACCACTTTTTTTGTACAAAAAAGCCCTACTGATCCAATCAGTAGGGACGATATTTATCGCGGTACCACCCTAGTTGTAGACTTCTTTCGTCTACCTCTCTTCCTTGTTAACGATCAATGTGACCGTCTTTCCCTTCATAAAGACAATACTATCTTTACTACGAAAAAGATGCTCCAGGACTGTAATTCGCTCTTGTTTTTGTACTGGTTCGCACCAACCACCAGCTCTCTGTTACAGGGAAACAACAACTACTGCTTTTCCTTTCAATGCATGACTATTTTATTTTCAAGTTGGACCACTAAAATACAAAAAATCCCTACTGAATAAATCAGTAGGGACGATATTTATCGCGGTACCACCCTAGTTGTAGACTAACTTTCCGTCTACCTCTCTTCACTGTTAACGATCAATTGACCGCTCTTTCTTCATAAAGACAATCCTATCTTTACTACGAAAAAGATGCTCCAAGACTGTAATTCATGATTATCCCTGTACTGGTTCACACCAACCACCAGCTCTCTGTTACAGTAAGACTAACCACTACTGTGATCTCTTCATTGCACTTTGTTTATTCAAATGTTTTTGAAATTGAATAAGTATGATTCGTATTATAGAACGCTTTTCAAAACACTGTCAATATGTTTTTTATATATTTTTTAAAATTCCACTTTCGTCCTATATTTCTTCTTGTAAATTCCCCATTACAATTCCGATGCGAATCATCTCATTTTCTATTAAGTTTAATACGTGTTTTTCTATTCCAAACTGGGCTAATCGTTTTTTTATTTGTATGATTTCATTTTCAAGAAAATCAGCTTCCTGACGTGTTTGCAGTAAAGTAAAAAACACATTTGCATACATTTCTTTATACGCTTTCATACTCTCTTTCTTTTCAAGCATTTCAATAAATAACTGTTTCATTTCCTCTCCTGCACATTCTCCATTTACATCTATAAATGTACGCGACATAATACGTAATCCTTTTTCTAAAATCTCATCCATGTATAAAATAATACGTAAAATCATTACATATTCTCTCGTTGTTATCTCACCCATTTTTGGTCGTTCTCGTAAAAATATACTGAGCCAAGCTGTCCAAAATTTTTGTTGTTCTTTTACACTTAATGTTTTAACGTAATAGCATAAATGTTGCATAAATTTAATTTTATTCTCTTCATTTTCTCGTATAAGCAACGGATATAACCAATCTGTTTTTTGTTCCCAATACAGCACACATTTTATAAATACAAAACTAAGCCACTTCAAGAAAGCTTCCCTCGTATGCGGGTGTAAAACTTCTAAATGCTCTACTGCATACTTAATAAACCTCTTCATTTCAGTAAATAAAGGTAAATTTATTTGCGTATAACATAGACCTGCCCAAGCATATTTCGTAATCTCATTTTCTTTCTTTAATTCTAAGTAAGGTAACAAATATTTTCGGCACCATTGTTTCTCAATATGATATAAAAATGTAATATCTGCTATTAAACGCGCAAACATAAAGTTTGTCCGTTCAGAACTTACTCTTACTTGTTCTTCAAATAAAAATAAATATTCATACACATTGCGATCGTATAAATGATCATATGATAACAGTTTTAATAATACAGCTGTCATTTTTCCAACAGGATGCTGAATCGACTCATTATAAAAGTCTTGTTTTCCAATCTTAAAATCTGTATCGCTTTTCATAACTTGAGGAAATACCGAAAAAGCAAAACGTTTTACAAACCGTATACTATTCTCCTCTAACTCTTCTAATCGATTACTAATCTCATATAGAAAACTACTAATTAACCAATGAAACGCAGTGTTTCTAACAAATTTCTGTAACAGCGGAATAATTTTTTGGATTTGCCCATTTGTCAGTCTCCGGTTATTTCGCCACTCTCTAATACAAACAAACCACACTTCGTTACTTATTTCATGCATGCCTACTAATTGGTACGCAAATGAAATACTCCACTCTGTATTCAATTTACATGCCTTTGATAACATCTCTAAAAAATGACGTTGTTCAAAAACACCGTCATTCGAAAATTGCCGAAT
Source organism: Bacillus cereus group sp. BceL062 (assembly GCF_051780025.1). Taxonomy (NCBI): domain Bacteria; kingdom Bacillati; phylum Bacillota; class Bacilli; order Caryophanales; family Bacillaceae; genus Bacillus; species Bacillus cereus group sp. BceL062. The sequence continues at coordinate 986,908 of NZ_JBPWGY010000001.1, forward strand.
TTGGTTCATGATTTCATCGTCTTTCAGCTGCAGTAATCCATCGGCAGTTACATTACAAGTAATACTTTGTTCGATAGCCTTTTTTTTAGGTACACTGTATCGATCAGAATGAAAATGCGGATGTTTCTGTTTCATTAGCTCGTATCCTTGTGCTGTTGATGGACTATTTGAATCACAAGTGAATAATAAATCTAAAACTAAACAAACATCAAATGCCCTCTCCTCTGCAAGGTGCTTCATTGCAGTTTGAATGACTTCTTCCTTTGTTTTTTCTAAAGAATGTACGTAATGATTTTTTAAAAGTTGAAACACCTCATGTTTATATGTGACATCTAAAAGAAGCCCTCCCTGTAACAACCATTTCATTTTATCATCTACGCTAACAAATAAATTTTTATTCATCGCATCAATTGCAATTCGCTTTTGAAGCAAACTATTTGCTTCTATCATTTCTGTAATATAATAATTCGCTTTTTTCTCATTGTTTTCACATAAATAGATTAGACACTCTTTTACAATTTGAATTAAAAACGCAAGGTCATTTTGATGAAACTCTTTCTCTACATTTTCCTTATTTCTTTTTTTCAGTGCCGTTTGTCTTAATGACAACATTCGCATCTTCTCTAATCCCATCATCAAAATGGGAACTGCGTAATAAGAAATATGCGGTCTCATCTTCTCATTCCAAATTTGCTCCACATGAGAAAATGTAGACACCGGTAACCGACTCGATTCCTCAAGTTCAATGGATTCTTGTGTATCATTTCCTAACTTTCTTTCACGCTTCAACTTAAGTTTTCCATCCAAAATAAACGTTAGTAACAATAAAGCAATTTCTTTATGCTCAGGAAAAGAACACTTTTGCAGTAAGTAAGAGATTTTTTCTATAGATTTACTATCTTTTTCAGCTGTTTCTAATAAAAGGAGTGTCCATCTTGCAAACAACAACGGGTCCATCTTGATCTTCGTTTCGTTTAAATAGCTGCAAATTGTTCTCCATAATAACGGGGATATTTTAGAATGATTTTTAAAAATCAATTGAAATAATTCTTTCTGATGACTAAAAAGAAATTGTTCCACCAACCATTCTGCAAGCAATTCATCTACTTCATCATAGGTTGACGTAAGCAAAAATAAATTTCGTAATTTCCCCTCTGCTTCAAGCCATTCCACCCATTCATAATCTCGGGCAAATTCAACAAAATATCGAACAGTTTCAATTTTTTTAATGGACTGTTTTATGTAGGATAATTGTTCCTGCTCTACTGATGGTGGCACTGTTACAATGTCACGAATACGCATTCTTTTTGTAATATAATTATCCCCCATTAATTCCGCCCAGCGTTTTACCGCTTTGACGAGGGACTGATGATTATTTGATTTATTCGGATACACAATCGGCCTTATCCCTAAATGTTCCCAGTGATACGTATTTTCTCCTTGTGCGACAAATGCATAGCGCCTTGTACTTGGTGGTAAACCAGTTGCTAAATATTTCATTACTGGGTCATTATGGCTATACCCAACGAATAAAACGGTGTAATTGGAGAATAAATCAACTAAAAATCTTCTCGCCCATCCTTCCGTTAAGTAAGCCCTTCCAAAATCACCATCTGTTAAAATTAAAGCTTCCTTTTCTTGTTCTATATTTCCATGTATGTAAGCGAGCCCTTTAAACGCTCTACCTGTAGGTAAAGCAGGTGCATAATAAACGTTTAATTCTCTATTCATTTCGTTCATCGCAGTTGTAAAATGTCGATCAAAATTCGTCGTTACAATGCGAACTTCTGTATCTAAAGGAAACAACCTGGGAATTGCAAAATGAAGCGGATTTGGTTTTGACGTTTCTATATGAACTAGATCTTTTGCAACTTGATGTACATCTTTTGTTTTCGCAATTTTACCAAGATAATAATCATGAGGTTCTGTTATTTCACGCTTTTCGACATATAAAGTTTTTGCAATTTCATCAACTAAATCATCAAAATTCGGTAAGTTTGATTTCCCTTTCATAGAAACTCCCGCTCCAACAAACAATACTAACTTTCCTTGTTCAAGATGATCGATTAACTCATCTGGAATTTCTACTTCTGAAGTAATCCACATTTGGATTCACCCCTTACCTAAAAATGTCATATACTCTCATTTTACTATAACATTTTTTTGTTGTTTTTTTAATATTTAGACATAAATTCGAACATGAAAAAGTTTTATTTAAATATATTAGTTACAATGTATGAACTCCTGAATTTATTGCAAAACTATGTATAAATCGGAGGTGTAACTATTGAATGGTTTTACTGTAGTACTTATCAAATTCATATCATGCATTATCGCATTTAGTATCGGACTAGCTTTATTTTTCCCTGCAACGTTCGTCCAAATTATTTCATTCAGTCTTTTTGTGACAATCGTATCTTATATGTTCGTTGATAAAATTATTTTAAATCGTATTGGCAATACTGGTGCCATTATGACAGATTTCTTATTAGCGTATTTAAGCGTTTGGATTTTCGGTAATATTTTATTAGACAACTACATGCAAATTGCATGGGGAAGTATCCTTTCAGCGATTGTCTTCACATTATCAGAAGTAATTGTACATCGCTTCTCTAACTCACACACAAGACATCACAACGATAATATTCATATTAATCGTCGATTTGCATATGGTACGGAGTTTGCTGAAGAACAGAATGTATTGGATAAAGATAAGAAGAAGTAACATTTTGATGAAGGAGCTCCCTTTTTAATCATGCGGGCTCCTTTTTCTGTACTATCATTTCGGTACATGAAATTATATAGACTTACCAACAATATTTGATATGTTATCTTCAAATAAAAAACTGCCTCTTATTTAGAGGCAGCCACTTTCAAATCTTTTAACGTCACAACATCAGCAAACGCTCCAAACACTACGTTATGATGTTTCACAATATCTTCAGCACGTAACACATCTGTATCAAATGTACTATGTGCATCACTTACTAACGTTACTTTATACCCTTCACTACATGCTCTGCGCGTTGTCGTATCCACACAATACTCTGTTTGCATGCCTGAAATAATAACATGTTCAATTCCTTTTTCTTGTAACACTTCGTTTAAGTTTGTTTTATGGAATGAATCTGGCGTCGTCTTTTCAACGATACTATCACCCTCTTTTGGTGCAATTGCCGCATGCACCTCCCAGCCATCTGTCCCTTTTTCTAACGGGTGATCTTTTGGCCCGTTATGTTGAACATACATAACCGGAATATCATTTGAACGACATTCCTCAATGAGTTCTTGTAATGTTTCTAAAAACTTTTCCCCATTATGTACTGGTATTCCTGCTGTATACATACCTGCTTGTACATCAATTACTATTAATGCTTTTTTCATTTCGCTCATCCCCTTTGTTTGTATAAGCCATTGGATATTCACTATAGTTGTTTATATTCCATCATCCAACAATCTTCTAATTTCCCCTCATGCAGTTCATGTTCCTTTAAAATCTTCACTTTTTTAAATCCGCATTTTTCATAACACTTTATCGCACGTTCATTATTTACTTTTGGATCCATTGCGATTGCTTCCGCCCCCACGTTCTCTACAATATATGTAATCGCTGCTTGAACGAGTTTTGTTCCGATTCCCTTTCCCCAAAAGGTCGGTTCTCCGATAAATTGATCCATCCCCCATACATTTTGCGATTCTTCATATCCATATAACGCTTTCCATTCAGAATCAACTTGGTACATTTGAATGTATCCGATCGGCACTTCATCAAATTCTATTAAACATCTTTTTTCATGGCTGTTTGGATTATGTATAAAATGAGTAAGCACTATTTCTACAGATTGCGGATTATCGCGTCCTTCGTAATACTGCAAAACTTCTGGGTCTGTTAACCATTTAGACATGATAGGTGCGTCATCTTCTATTACGTACCTAACCAATAACTCTCCTTTTTGAAAAAGCATGTGACACCTCTATTGTTCCTGTATATTTTTCTTTGCTATTACATCTTTACTTGCACCTACTAGTGCATATGGTAGTAATGTTATCGCAAAAAATATTGTAAATACATTCAATTGCGAGATTTTATATGGTGTGAACCATTCCGTGAAAAATTGAGAATGTAAAATTCTATTAAAAAACTCTCCGCCCAGTCTAAAGTTTGGTTTCCATTCAGTAACATCACAAATAATAAAAATGAATTGTACAATTAAAAATGCCCCTAAATACCGAAACCAAATTCAATTCCAAATCGGCTGCACTTTATTTAATGTATCTTCCATCTAGCTCTCACCTTTTTTATTTCTATCATATTGATTATACACTTTCCTCACTTTATTTGTTAAAATTTTCTATACAATCAAAGATGTTGGGGGAAATATATGATGTCTAATCCTATACAAAAATCAACTTTAATTATCCTTCGGGGAAACTCCGCAAGTGGCAAAACAACAATCGCAAAGGAACTGCAAGAACATTTCGGGCAAGGTACACTATTAGTCTCACAAGATGTCGTGCGTAGAGATATGCTAAAAGTACACGACACAATGGGTAACTTATCTCATGATTTACTATTTGAAATTACAAAGTATGGAAAAGGAAAATGTGAATTTGTTATTTTAGAAGGTATTTTAAACAGTCGTAGATACGGTAATATGCTGAAAGAATTAATACACCACTTTGATGGAAACGCGTATACATACTACTTCGATTTATCATTAGAGGAAACGATCAGACGCCATAATACAAGAGAAAAACGAATTGAGTTTGGAGAGGATTCATTACGAAAATGGTACAATCCTCACGATACAATTGTAGTGAATAGGGAGACTGTTTTTACAGATGCTTTTACGCAAAAAGATATATTTCATGCGATTCTTAATGATGTTGCGATACGAAAATAAGACCGACAGAATATGTCAGTCTTATTTTCGTTATGTACTTTATATTTCGGTTTTTATAATTGGACAATCTTTACATAAATAAAAATATATATTCATTTCCCCGAACTGGAAATCAACTACTGAAATAAGTTTCCGTTCCTTAATATCTTGTGTAATTGTAGCAACATACTTCATTTCTTTAGAGCAAGTTGGACATGCAAAATCCTCTGGCAGATCTTCATATAATGGTGCCCCTAATAATCTACAAACATATTCTGAACCGAACAAGTCAAAAGCTTCCCAGTAACTATCCTCATCAGTAGGTATATCTTCATTTTTCATATTTATAAGCTTTACAGTTGTTTTTGGTATTGAAACTGGAAGCTTATCTTCCTCTTCCATTACCCATTCTTCTGTATTTTCTTGCCGTATAATTTGAACTGTTTTACCTCCATTACTTAATTGGAAATATTGTGGCTCCCACACCATTGCACAATTCAAGCATGAAACTAATGGTAAAATATTTAGTTCTCCACTTTTAAGTTCAGCAAGCCGCTCATCATTCAAATCAAAACAAATGATTTGGTGCATCTTCTCACCACATAACTTACATACTGGTAAATGACAATCTTGATCGCCGAAATAATGATTATACAAATCTTTCCCTTCGATTACTCTATACCCTTTCTTTTCATTGCAATATGCGCCATATAATTCCGTTGTCATATTCCATCCTCGCTTTATATAAATGTGATCCACCATATTATATTAATTAACACTAAAAAGCATCGTCTTCCTGCATAGTTTCTATAATAAATCCTTTTAAATTTCGGGCTATTTCTTCCATTTCCGCATCTTCGTGATACCAAATATATATTTCATCACAAACTATTCCGTTATGTATTTTAAAGCACAATTTATCCCCTGAACCATCGTCACCAATTATTATAAGGTCATCAGATATATATTCATCTCTCAACTCAATATTTTGTCTAACTACATCATCCCAAGTTTTTGCTACATTTTTATTATCTTTAATAGGATATAATATGCATTCCCCTATTTCAGCGTTATTTACTAATTTAAAAAGATCTCTATATTGTGCCGGGAAAACAACACCTAACTTTTCTTCGGTTTCTTTTATATACAATTCAAATACACCTTGTTTCTTTGTTTCAATAATTTCTCTTACTTCTTTCATACAATACACCTATCCTTTGAACTTAATTACACGAATATGAGTGAAAGTGCTTAGCAAATAATTTAATTTATATATTTCATTATATATTAACCCTTCGTTGCCATCATACTGTTCTTGTCAATTTCTCAATGAATCACACTAACTCAAAAAATAAAAGCCAGCCTCAATAAAGAGAACTGACTTCTATCTAGATAACTATATATATTATAGAATTTTCACTTTAACGGTTTGTCTTCCCCAATTCATAGCTTTACTTTTTGACCCCATTAAAACATCAATACGATTACCTTTAATCGCACTTCCAGTATCTCCAGCGATAGCTTCTCCATAACCTTCTACCCATACTTTAGATCCTAAAGGAATTACTTTCGGATCAACTGCAATAATTCTCATATTCGGATTAGCCGTTAAATCATGCCCCATCGCAGTTAAAACGCGTCCACCATATGTACCATTTTCACTTGGATCAGCAGTATATGCTGTCGCTACTACCGTTAATTCACGTTTAGCAGACTGTGTGTTATTTTTAGATTCTTCTTTTGCTTTCTCTTCTTCTTTAGCCTTTTCTATTTCTCGAGCTTTCGCTTCTTCCTTAGCCCTTGCTATTTCTTGGGCTTTTGCTTCTTCTTTAGCCTTTGCTATTTCTTGGGCTTTTGCTTCTTCTTTAGCCTTTGCTATTTCTTGGGCTTTCGCTTCTTCTTTAGCCTTTGCTATTTCTTGGGCTTTCGCTTCTTCTTTAGCCTTTGCTATTTCTTGGGCTTTCGCTTCTTCTTTAGCCTTTGCTATTTCTTGGGCTTTCGCT